>NZ_CP013373.1:685475-1370950 GCF_001522585.2 Burkholderia sp. NRF60-BP8 | reverse complement strand
GCCACCGTACCAGAATCGCTGAAACTGTCCCGCTGGATTCTTCAACAAAATCTCACCGCCCGAGCCCATAACGAATTCGATGCTCGCACCGAACGTCGAACCGGTCTGGTACTCCCATTGACTACGTCGCAAGAAAGACATGGACTTATTCCAGAAGGTCAAGACCGAGGAAAACTAAGGAAGCCCCCTAACACCGCACTCACACCAAAGAAACCCAGGAAGATCGGTACGGTCCAGATCGCCAAAAATCGATCCAAGGTTGCAGATGTCTTGGGCGAAGACGCGAGATAGCGCACTTGCACCGCGTCACCGACTTTCATACCGAACACGAGACCGCCTTGAGCGTATGAGACATGCTCACCGGTGGAGGTCACGAATGCAATTTCGGGATGACTACCGCCGGCATTTAACGCAACGACCTGCCCATTCGCAACCTCAGCGTCCTTGAGAAAGGCGCGCGTATCGACGATCGAATAGGCCATACCTGCGAGTAAGGCCACACCAAGCAGGCAGAAAAACACCGCTTTCATCGCTTCAGCTGACTTCGTCATGTTCGTTTATTTACCTCGATTCATGGCTGACGTCATCCACCGGGATGACTGATTTTACAGCCTGAGTTGGACCGGCCAGAGTTTCATGGACACTCACGAGCCGTTTAACGCATAGCGCCGCTCAAACTCGATCGGTGAAAGATCATGCCGACGAACCGGGTTATAAAACATTTCGATGTAATCGAACAGGTCCGAGGTCGCCGTCGTCCGACTCGGATAGACGCGCCGCTTGATTCGCTCCTTTTTTAGGGCACTGAAGAAGCTCTCGGCTGCGGCATTGTCTTGGCAGTTGCCGCGCCGATTCATGCTTGGCATCACATGGTGCGCCCTCACGAATGACTGCGGGTCATCGCTCGTGAATTGACCGCCCTGATCAGAATTCACCATGACGCCGGGTCCCGGTTTGCGTTTCCAAACCGCAGCCAACCGCGCCTGTAAAACCAGATCGCTGGCCATTGTCGAGCGCGTAGCCCAACCGACGATCTGGCGCGAGCACAGATCCATAACAGCCGCCAGACACAGCCAGCCCTCGCAGGTCCGGATGTACGTGATGTCCGTTACTCAGACTCGATTCGGGACGGTTGGCGGCCGTACGGTGAACAAAAGAGCATCGATGTGCATCTACGTTGACCCAATTGGGTTACATAGCGGTTGCACGAACATGCCGATTCGACAAGGGCAGTATGGAAATATCAGCCAACATGCTGATTTACTGGCCCGCCCTACACGATTCGAACGTGTGACCTACGGCTTAGAAGGCCGTTGCTCTATCCAACTGAGCTAAGGGCGGTCGGGGAGAAAAGACACGGCCTGCCACGGACCGCATTCGGCATCGGGCTTTTGAGCAACGAGCAGCAACACCGCCCGCAACCACATACACTCAAACCCCTGAAACAAAAACGGGCCCGGCATGGAGCCGAGCCCGAAATTATACCCGATCATCGCGCCGGATCACGCGAGACCAGCGCCCGCGGCATCAAACCGGCTGCGGATGCAGCATGAACCAGCCGAGGCAGAACACGCCGGCGATCACGCAATACACGCCGAACGACGCGAGCCGGCCGCGCCCTTCGAAATAGCGCATCAGGAACCGCACGCTCAGGTATGCGGCGATCGCCGTCAGCACGCCGCCGAGCAGCGCATCGGCGAGCTGATCGCGCGCATGGAACAGCTTCGGCAATTCGAGCACGCCCGCGGCGAAGATGATCGGCGTGCCGAGCAGGAACGAGAATTCCGCCGCCTTCTCCGCCGTCAGCCCCGCCGCGTTGCCGGCGATCATCGTCAACCCGCTGCGCGAGAAGCCCGGAATCAGCGCGCCGATCTGCGCAAGGCCCACGAAGAACGCCTGCTTGAACGTCATCTTCTCGGGCGGCCGATGCGCGCGGCTACGCTGAATGCGATCGCCGAGCCACAGCAACACGCCGTTGACGATCAGCGCGATCGCGACGATCCGCAGATCGTGAAACACGCGTTCGATGCGCTTCTCGAGCAGCAGCCCGACGATGCCGGTCGGGATCGTGCCGATGATCAGCGCCCACATCAGATGCCCGTCGTCGTTCTTGCGGCCGCCGAGCTGCGCGAAGAAGCCGCCGATCAGCGCGATCCAGCGCGCGCGAAAGTACCACAGCAGCGCCAGCGCGGTGCCGAGGTGGAGCGCGACGAGAAAGGGCAGCAGTTGCGGCGCGTGCTTGTCGATGTGCATGCCGAACAGCGCCGGCACGAGCAGCGTATGGCCAAGACTGCTGACGGGGAAGAGTTCGGTTACGCCCTGCAGGACGCTCAGGAATACCAGAAACCAGAGGCTCACGCGTCGGTCCTTTTAGTGAAGATTAAGCGGAAGGGAAAGCGGACGACGCGATGCGCGTCCTGAAAACGCGCCCCGATTATGCCCAGCCAGGATTACTGCGCCAAGGCATTTGGCAGGATATTGCGGCAATGCACACAAACGCTTGCAATTTGTAAGCATCAAGAAAGCAAAAAGCCCGCCATTTGCATGGCGGGCCTGCAGGCGCCGGCAGAAATTGCCGTCAGCGACCGAGCTGATAGAAAAATAATACCGTGCTACCGGTAAACATGCCGAACAGTGCGATTCCCATTGCCATTGCCAGATCCATGGCCCCCTCCGCGAAGTGTCATGACCCGGCAACATCACCGGTTTAGACGCATTATCCAGACCGTCGACAGTGTTAAAAACTCGCAATTTCCCGAGAAGGGTTTTCCCCGACCGCCCGCGGCCCGATAATGGAACGCACGCTGCTCCAGTCACTTCCAACCCGATTCGCCATGCCGATCTTCCAGCAACACGACATTCACGAACTTCACGCCGGCCCGTCGCTCGTCCGGGTCGCTCCGCAATTCGGCGGCCGTCTGCTGTCCTGGCACGTCGACGGCGAACCGGTGATCTTCTGGCCGGAAACCGCCGATTGGAGCAACCTCGCCCGCGTGCGCGGCGGCAATCCGCTGCTGTTCCCGTTCCTCGGCCGCCACCGCGTCGACGGTGAAATCGGCCGCTGGCGCGACGCCGCCGGCGTGGTTCGCGATCTGCCGATGCACGGTTTTGCGCGCGACCTGCCGTTCGACGCGCACCCGTCGGCCGACGGCGCCGCGCTGACGATGACGCTCGACGCGAACGACACGCTGCGCGCGAGCTACCCGTTCGATTTCCGGTTCGAAACGACCTACCGGCTGGCCGACGCGCACACGCTGGAAGCCGCGTTGACGACGACCAATCGCGGCGATACGCCGCTGCCCTATTACGCCGGCCACCATTTCTATTTCGCGCTGCCGCATGGCGAGCGGGCCGACACCCTCCTCGAGCTGCCGCCGACCCGCCGTTGCCAACAGCGCGCGGACGGCTCGATCAGCCCGCTCGAACCGGGCGAAGCCCGTTACCGCCTCGACAATCCGGACATCCTCGATCGCTTCCACTGTCTCGACGGCGAGCCGTCCGCGCCGGTGCGCATCGTGATGCCGGGCCGCGGTCGCACGATCGAGATCGCGCTGGACGTGCCGGGCTCGATCCCGTGGTACGCGGTCACGACGTGGACAGAAAAGCCGGATTCGGACTTCTACTGCGTCGAGCCGTGGCTCGGCCTGCCCGATGCGATCCACAACGGCCTCGGGCTGCGCATGCTCGCACCGGGCGCGACCGAAACGGCCACGCTGCGGATCCGCGTCGCCCCGCTCGCCGGCTGATTCGGCACGCATCGAACCGGGGCGCGGCGGCCCGCCTGCGACCGAAACTGCGGTGCGCGGGTCGAACCCGTTAAAATCGGACGTTTTGTGTTGCCTGCCGCGTCACGCGCGGCAGGGTTTTGCGAGGTTCAATGTTCGAAACAACAACGAAGCGACTCTTCGCAGCCGCCTGCGCCGCCCTGCTCGTCGCGTGCGGCTCCGCGCCCGTCGGCCCCGGGTTCTATCGCGTAGAGCGTGGCGACACGCTCTACAAGATCGCGCGCGACAACCGCACGTCGGTACAGAGCATCGTGCGCTGGAACCAGATGACGAACCCCGATGCGATCGAAGTCGGCCAGGTGCTGCGCGTCGCACCGCCGCCCGGCACGGCCACCGCATCGACGCCATCGAGCACCGGCACCGGCAGCGCGGGCCGCGCGCGCCCGGCCCCTTCCGCGCCGGTCGAATCGGCCGTGAAACCGGCCACGAGCATTGCGCTGATCTGGCCGGCGGCCGGCAACGTGGTGCGCACGTTCGACGGCTCGAAATCGAAGGGCATCGACATCGCGAATTCGCCGGGCACGCCGGTGGTTGCGGCCGCACCGGGTGTCGTGGTCTATGCCGGTAACGGGTTGCGCGGCTACGGCAACCTGATCATCCTGAAGCACAACGCCGATTACCTGACGGCCTACGCGCACAATCGCGCGTTGCTGGTGAAGGAAGGTCAATCGGTCACGCAAGGGCAATCGATCGCCGAGATGGGCAACAGCGACAGCGATCGCGTCGCGCTGCATTTCGAGTTGCGCTATGGCGGCCGCTCGATCGATCCGTCACGCTACCTGCCGGCGCGCTGAGCGCGCGACGGACGACACGCGACACCGGCGCGCATCGCGTGCCGTCGCGGCGAAAACGGAAAAAATCGAGTCAGCGCTTGCGCAGACGTCCGGTGAAACGGCCGGACAACGGATCGACATGACGAGCAAACGCCACCAGCACACCGATTCCGATCAGGCTGAACCCCGCAGCTATCAGAAGCAAATCCATGGTCACACCACTGTTTTGTCTTGATCTTATGCGTCATTGTGGAATCGTGCACTGAGCCGTCACTATTGGACGAGTCAGAACATTCCCTATCAGCGAACACCATTGTGAATTCGTCTGCGTGAAATCCTGATGTAAGCCGTTCACCCGACGCCACGCCGACGCCCAGGAGACCATGCGATGCTGCCCGCCGCCGACCGCTACGACCACCTCCTCTCCCGCTTCCACTGGGACATTCCGACGCATTACAACATCGGCGTGGACGTGTGCGACAAATGGGCCGACGGCAGCGGACGCCTCGCGCTGATCCACGAAACCGCGCAAGGCGACGTCTCCCGCATCACGTTCGACGACCTGAAGAATGCTTCTAACCGGCTCGCGAACAGCTTTGCGCGCGCCGGCCTGCGGCGCGGCGACCGAATCGGCATCTTTCTCGCGCAGGGCCCCGAAACGGCGATCGCCCATCTCGCCGCGTACAAGTCCGGCGCGATCGCCGTGCCGCTCTTCACGCTGTTCGGCGTCGATGCGCTCGAGTACCGGCTCGCGAACAGCGAGGCCGCCGCGCTCGTCACCGACGCGGCCGGCTACGCGAAGATCGCGCCGCTGCGCGCACGACTGCCGGCACTGCATACCGTCTACTGCGTCGGCGACGATGCGCCCGATGCGCCGGGCGTGCTGCGCTATGACGCGGCGCTCGCCGCCGAATCGCCGGATTTCGTGCCGGTCGATACGGCCGCCGACGATCCGGCCGTGATCATCTATACGTCCGGCACGACGGGCAAGCCGAAAGGCGCGCTACACGCGCATCGCGTGCTGCTCGGCCACCTGCCGGGCGTCGAGATGTCGCAGCAGTGCTTCCCGCGCGACGCACGCCTGTTCTGGACGCCCGCCGACTGGGCATGGATCGGCGGGCTGCTCGACGTGCTGCTGCCGTCATGGCATCACGGCGTGCCGGTGCTCGCGCGCCGCTTCGAGAAATTCGACGGCGAGGCGGCGTTCGCACTGATGGCGCGGCACGGCGTCACCCACGCGTTTCTGCCGCCCACCGCGCTGAAGCTGATGCGCGCCGTCGCGGCGCCGCGCGAACGCTACGCGCTGTCGCTGAAATCGGTCGCAAGCGGCGGCGAATCGCTCGGCACCGAATTGACGGCGTGGGGCCGCGACGCGCTCGGCGTGACGATCAACGAGTTCTACGGGCAGACCGAATGCAACATGGTGCTGTCGTCGTGCGCGGCGCTGTTCGATGCGCAGCCCGGCGCGATCGGCAAGGCGGTGCCCGGCCATGCGGTCGCGATCGTCGACGCGGACGGCGCACCGCTGCCGCCCGGCGTCGAAGGCCGCATCGCGGTGCGCCGCCCCGATCCGGTGATGTTTCTCGAATACTGGCGCAACCCCGGCGCGACGCGCGACAAGTTCGCGGGCGACTACCTGCTCACCGGCGATACGGGCACGATCGACGCCGACGGTTTCGTGCGCTTCGTCGGCCGCGACGACGACGTGATCACGAGCGCCGGTTACCGGATCGGCCCGGGCCCGATCGAGGATTGCCTGCTCACGCATCCGGCGGTGCGAATGGCGGCCGTCGTCGGCGTGCCCGACGCGACGCGCACCGAAATCGTCAAGGCGTTCGTCGTGCTGAACCCCGGCCACGCCGGCGACGCTGCGCTCGTTCACGCGCTGCAGGAACACGTGCGCACGCGGCTCGCCGCGCACGAGTATCCGCGCGCGATCGCGTTCGTCGACAGCCTGCCGATGACCGCCACCGGCAAGATCGTGCGCCGGGCGCTGCGCGACGCGTGAGCGGCCCGCTCGCTCGGCCGGCCCGGCCGGATGGTTTATAGTGGCGCCACGCAGCTATTCCAAGAACTCGATGTCCTCTGATCAACACTCCGCCACGGGCGCGTCGCACAGCCCGCTCTACGCCAAACTCCTCGGCGAGACCGCCAAGATCGACTGGTGCGATCTCGAGCGCTTCTTCGCACAAGGCAAGCTGTTGTCGGTTGCGCGCGACCTCGATCTCGTCAGCGTCGCGGAAGCGGTCGCCAGCGACGACACCGAACAGGTCACGCGCTGGCTGTCGTCCGGCCTCGTCGCGCGCATGCCGGCCGAGACCGCCGCCGACTACGCGGCGCGCAATCCGGAACTGTGGGCGGTCGTCGTCTCGCCGTGGGTCTGCGTGCAGGAACGCGCCTGACGCATCCGCCATGTCCGAATCCGCGTTACCGCACGGGGCCGGCGGCGCTGCGGCCGTCGTCACGCACCGGCGCGTGCTCGCGCTCGCGTTCCCGATCGTCGTCGCGAACCTGACCCAGCCGATCCTCGGCGCCGTCGACACGGCCGTCGCCGGCCACCTCGACGGGGCGCAATATCTCGGCGGCGTCGCGCTCGGCGGCCTGTTCTTCAATTTCGTGTTCTGGGGCTTCGGCTTCCTGCGGATGGGAACGACCGGGCTCGTCGCGCAAGCGCATGGCGCCGGCGACGACGCCGGGATCCGCCTGAATCTGCTGCGCGCGCTGATCGTCGCGTTCGCGCTCGGCGCCACGGTGCTGGCGCTGCAGGCGCCGCTGCTGTCGTTCGCGCTGTCCGCGCTCGGCGGCAGCGACGCCGTCCACGCGACGGCGCTCGCATACAGCCACGCACGGATCTGGAGTGCGCCGTTCGCGCTCGCGAACTACGTGGTGCTCGGCTATCTGCTCGGCGTGCAGCGCGTTCGACTCGCACTCGTCGCACAGGTGTTCATCAATGCGGTGAACATCGGCGCCGTGCTGCTCTACGTGTACGGCTTCGGTTGGGGCATCGCCGGCATCGGCGCCGCGACCGCCACCGCGGACGCGTGCGGCTTCGCGCTCGGCGCGTGGATGCTGTGGCGGCTGCGGCCGCGCGGCCTTGCACCGCTCGCGGTACGCGCGCTGGCCGACCGGGTGGCGCTCAAGCGGCTGATCGTGCTCAATCGCGACATCTTCCTGCGCACCCTGTGCGTGCTCGGCGCCTTCGGATGGTTCGCGCATCTCGGCGCAAAACAAGGCGACGCGACACTCGCCGCGAATGCGCTGCTGCTGAATTTTCAGACCTTCATGGCGTACGGCCTCGACGGCTTCGCGCATGCGGCCGAGGCGCTCGTCGGCGCGGCGGCCGGCGCGCGCGATCGCCACGCTTTCCGGCAAGCCGTACGCGTCACGCTGTTCTGGTCGGCGCTCGGTGCGCTGCTGTTCGCGCTCGTTTACTGGGTGGCGGGCGGCTGGATCGTCGCACGTCTGACCGACCAGGCCGAGATCCGCGCCGTCGCGCTGCGCTACCTGCCGTGGGCCGCGATCTCGCCGATCGTGTCGGTCTGGGGTTTCCTGCTCGACGGCGTGTTCATCGGCGCGACGCAGACGCAATCGCTGATGCGCGCGATGGTCGTGTCGCTGTCGATCTTCGTCGCGGCCACGCTCGCCGCCGTCGACACGTTCGGCAATCACGGCCTCTGGTTCGCGCTGCTGGTATTCATGGCGGCGCGCGGCGTGACGCTCGCGCGCTACCTGCCGGCGCTGTTACGGCGCATTGGCGCCGACCCGCAAGCCGCATCCGCGGCCCGCGCGTGACAGCGGGCCGAGCGACCGTTACTGCACGGGTTTCGGCGACGGCGCGTCGAGCATCGACGGCGGCGTCATGTCGGTCGGCACGCCGCGATAGTCGGCCGGATCCTCGGGCGGGTGGCCGCGGCGCGCCTGGCGGGGATCGCTGCTGCAGGCGGCAAGAAGGGATGCGACCAGCACGGCCAGCATGAAACGGGTCATCAGGTAGGGCTCCAGAAAACGGCGCGCCCATCGCACGCCGGGACCGCGCCGAGTCTAGCGGAAATCCGGTTTCAGGGTTGCG
Source organism: Burkholderia sp. NRF60-BP8 (assembly GCF_001522585.2). Taxonomy (NCBI): domain Bacteria; kingdom Pseudomonadati; phylum Pseudomonadota; class Betaproteobacteria; order Burkholderiales; family Burkholderiaceae; genus Burkholderia; species Burkholderia sp. NRF60-BP8. The sequence continues at coordinate 1,362,323 of NZ_CP013373.1, read as the reverse complement.
CCGTGCATGTCCTACTATGTACGCATGGCGCTGTGCCGTTGATAGGAGGCTGCCATGTCGTCTGAGGAAATTGCGGGCCTGATCGGCCTGTTCATCGGTGTGATGGTGCTGGTCGCGCTGTCGTACTTCGAGTCGCGCGAATACAAGCGCAGCCACGAAGGCGAAGGGATGATCCACCACTGGATGGCGGAACACCACTTGCTCGACTGGCGGCGCAAGCACTGAGCGCGCCGCCGCCGTACGGCCCTCCTCCGGCCGTCGCGAACGTGCCGCCCTGCGGCACGGGGGTCTTCGCGTATCGCTGAAATTATCAGGGCCCGATACGCTCACATTGATCGGATACACGAACGCCGTCGCGCGGCACAGGCCACGCGACGGCGTTCGCTTGCGCGCGCCGCGCCTCGGAAGGTGCGACGCGGTTCGATCCGCTCAGCCCAGGAAGTGGCGGGCGTAGCGCGCGTTGATGTCCGACAGGCGGAACAGCGTCAGGAAATCCGCGCAGTTGAAGTCGGGATCCCAGGCCGGTGCGCCGCAAATCTTTGCACCGAGACGCAGGTAACCCTTGATCAGCGGCGGCGGCGCGACGACGGTGCCCGTCTGCAGTTCGTCGACCGGCAGCGCCGTGTGCGGGAACGCGCGATACTCGGGCGCCGTCAGCGAGCCTGCCGACAGCGACTGGTACAGGTTCGCCGCGTAGTGACCGCCATCGGCCATCGACACGCTCGCGCAGCCGAGCATCGTCTCGTAGCCGTTCTGCATCATGTACGCGCCGAGGCCGCCCCACAGCGCCATGATGACGGCGCCGCTGCGGTAGTCGCTGTGCACGCACGAGCGGCCGACCTCGACCATCTTTCCGCGCAGGTGCGTGAGCCGCGACAGGTCGAATTCGCCTTCGGCGTACAGGCGGCCGACACGCGCCGCCTGGTGCGGCGGCAGCACGCGATACGTGCCGACGACTTTCAACGTGTCGAGATCGCGGACCAGGAGGTGATCGCAATACGCGTCGAACGGATCGACGTCGAGCCCGGAAGGGCCGCTGACCTGCGCGCCCATTTCTTCGGCGAACACGCTGTAGCGCAGGCGCTGGGCTTCGCGCAATTCGTCTTCCGTACGCGCCCATGCGGCGCGCAGGCGATACTCCGATGTGACGGTTTCACTGGCGCGCGGCAGGTGGCGCCGCGACGTGTCGAGGGGCAGCGAGGCAAAAGGGAGCGTAGGCGTCGGCAGTTCTCGCATTAGGCTTTCCTGGTCGTAAGGAATAGGACGACATGCCCGCCAATGTAGTAATCGGCCGTGACCGTTATGTGGCACGACCGTGTCCTTTCAATGACGTGTCGCCGAATTGACTTTAGCAGAAAGCTCGCAAAACCGTATGATCAATCCCTTCAAACCCATTCGGGCGGGCCTCACGCCAGTTCGGGCGTCAGGACGGCCCGCAGCACGGCCTGCCGGCTGCCGTCGCGCGTGCGGCTAGCCAACCACACGATTCCGCCCTTCTTGACGCTCCAGCTGTCGTCGCCGCCGGCGATCAATTGCGCGGCGACGCTGCCGAGCGTCGGCTGGTGGCCGACGATCACGACCGTCGGGGCGATGCCTTCCGGCCAGCCGGCCGCTGCCAGCACGTCGTCGACGCTGCCGCCCGGGGCGAGCGCGTCGACGGTGCGGTACTGGTCGGTCAGTGCCTCGACGGTCTGTACGGTGCGCGCCGCCGGGCTCGCGAGGATCACGGTATTCGTCTCGAGCCGGCCGCGCAGCCATTTGGCCATCGCCTGCGCGTCCTTGCGGCCGCGCACGGTCAACTGGCGCGCGAGATCGCTCGTCGCGTAGTCTTCGGCCTCGGCGTGGCGCCACAGGATCAAGTTCATCATGATGTTCTCCTTGCTTCGGCGAGCGAACGCGCGCGCATGCGCGCGGGGCGGCCGATCTCACGAGAATTGTCGCAAATCGCGGCCGATTCGCGGCCGGGGCATTTACCCGCATATCGTGATTGACCGAATCGGTCATTCGACGTTATTATCTTTGGCTCGTCGGAGCGTAGCGCAGCCTGGTAGCGCATCTGATTTGGGATCAGAGGGTCGAAGGTTCGAATCCTTTCGCTCCGACCAAAGGAATCAAGGGGTTAGCTGATGCTAACCCCTTTTTCTTTGGAGCTCCGTCGGGCTATTGCTACCATCTGGGGTGATTTCCATCAGGAACCGCGCCCGATGGCTGACCGCCTTGTCCTCGCCCAGCACCGTCTTTTCATCACCCGCGCCGACTGGCGTAATGCCGAACAATATCCCAAAGCGACCTTCCGCGATCCATCGACCTGGTCTTGGGAACTCCTCCGGCGCAATAGCGAGTACGCACAAGACTACATCCAGTATCGTCCCGATATGCTGACGTTCCAGCGGCTCCCGCTACGTCGACGCGGGGCATCACACGTCGACCGACATGGCCTGTTGTGAAGCAACGAGCTTCGGTGGCGGGGTGCACTTGCAAATACACAGGTCATCGCTCAGCGCGACGCGCCGTCCATCCGGCCCTGTCATTGGAAGTCGTGGACCGGCGCATTGAATCTTGCCGATCGATTTGCAAGCTGGGCAAATTACGTCGTCATCTTCGTGCGCGATATGCCTGCCGTCCAATTCAAACGGTGTTGCCTTCACACGAACGGTTCCCGCCACGGTCGTATGATCGCCATCGAGAATCAAGTATCGGGTCATTTGCCATTACCTCAGTCACATCCCCAAACGGTCGAATAAAGGTGTGCCACGCAGTCAGCCATGTGGAGCCAAGCCTCCGATTAAAAAGGCCAATCTCGCCATCCCAACGCCCACGCACCACCCCACTAGAATAGGACCGATTTCACCCGTGTACTCGCGGTCGTACTTCCAAGCTGCGACGAATAGCAACGGCACTGGTACACCAATCATCCCGATCATCTTGGGCCAATCGGCATACGGAGCGAATACATGAAGTGCACTGCTCACAAGGGCCCAGCACGGCAGCCCAAGGACGAACAGCAACCAGCCCAACCCTGTCAACGTCACGGGGTGCGCACGCCTCTTCGCTTCATTCGGTTGGTTCACGTTGAACGATCTTCCTGTCGATTACAGAAGAGGCCATCCGCTTGTAGTCTTCCAGCGAGGAACCGAGTCACGACTGATCAAGGTATGCAACGAGTTCCCACGAAACAGGGGCCATGCGCTGACGTGTACCCAACATGCTGTCGAGGACCGCTAGCCGTCGAGGTTCGTGCACGACGACGGAAGGCAACACGTCACCCTTAAGAAACCTGCGTTCCACGTCGCCAACCTGACCAGCCTCCAGTTTCGCACACCATACGCCATCTTCCGGACACTGCTGGCCGGTACGCGCGACGGCCCCCAATGGCAGACGTGCCGCAACGTTTTGCGATTGCTCTTGTTGCGAAATCTGCTTGGCTTTCCGTTCAAGCGGCAGGCCGGTTTTCGGATCGAGATTTTGAGCCCTCGCCATCTCATTGATCATCTCGTCCGAAGGCTTCTGTGGCGGGACAGCGACGTCCTGCTCCTTTTGCCATTGGAATGTACCATCCCACGCCGGGAGCTTCGCGGGCGGGAGCGGTACGATCTTGTCAATCTCCGGAACTCTGGGATTACGGCCATCGTTACGATCAATGAATTCGCCGATTAGCTCATAGCGACGCGAACGCTCGGGATCGTTCGCAAGTCCGAGGTAATACAACTTATTGGATTCCGGTGGCCCTCTAAAGCCTTTTTCCAGAAAGGAAGCTGATTGAGAATCACCTGCCGCAACACCTTTCTGAAATTCTGCAATAGCATCGGAATACGATTGAGCAGCCATTCGGTCCACGCCCAACAAGCTTGCTGCTTGACCAAAGCCTTGATCAGCAGCACACGCCAGCATCTGCCGCGCGACATCAGGAGCATTATCATTCGGCAATAACTTGTCACCAATGTAATATTGCGCCTCAGGATTACCAAGGTCAGCCGCTTTTCGAAAGTAACGTAGAGCAGCCTCGGAGTCCTGCTTTAGACCATAACCAATTTCTAGATAATGACCAACAGAATAATATCCACTTGGAATATTCTGCCTAACAAGCGACATGGCGAGATCGACAGACTCTGAGCGCGGGTCCGGCGAGTTCGCTAGCCCCTCCGAAAGGAGCGATTGCAAATTTTGATTCGCCTTGTAGTGCCCGTGCGCCGCAGCGATTCGATAATACCGGGCAACATCATCGTAATCCTTTGGCCCATCTTTTTTTTCAAGATAGCGTGCATACCGAAACAGATTGTCAGCCTTTGGATCAAGCGGTGGTAGACGATCTGCCTGATGTATGCATGTAAAAGCCAAATTGGCGCGAACAGCGCCCATGTCAGGAGAGGATGCCACTGAATTATCCTTTTTGGTACAAGCACATAACGTGAGCGCAGCAACAACGATCAAAAATTTTTTCATCATATATCAGTCGCTACGGTTGATTGCATTTGACGTGCGCAAAAAACCGACGAGAGAAGCAACCGGGGGCAGATTTTGATTCTTGTTAACTTTATTGCGCACGATAATATCCCCCCAATTCTTGAATGCTTTCACTGGGTCCTCTTGATCACTCGCGTCGCCCGTATGCAAACTCCACAACTGCAGCCTCAGCGACTTCGCGATATCTTGCTGGTCTGTACAGATATTCAACTCACTATCGCCCTCCATGCTGCGGGAATTGATATTTGCTGAACCGATAGTCGTGAATGCATCGTCAACAGTCATCAACTTCGCATGAACGTACACCGGAACCCAGCCGCCGGCCGGCGAATCGGGCGCGACTAACGTGCACACGTGAACCTTCAGTCCGGTTATATCTTTCGTCGGAATATCGATTTTGTCTGCGTCATCTTTTTCCAGCTTGTCTTGATCGCGCGTCTTGTCCACAATAGCCTGATTTTGACGCTTCAACTCATTGATTTGCTGTTGCAGGTCCTGCTGGCGCAACCTGCTTTGCTGTATGAACGTCATGACGCCTTGCACCGCTGACGACGTATAATCCACTCCCTGTGTAGCAATTTTCTGCTCGGCGGCTTGCTCGGCGGCAAGTTTCGCTTCGAGTGTCTGCTGCTGTACTTCAAGCGATTGCTTGTTTAGCTCGCGTACGACACCCGGAATCGAATTGCTCTGACCCAGTGCATCGAGCATACGATAGGTGTTGAACGAGCCGGGGCCCACGCCCTCATCGCTGGAGTTCGTGATGACAAAAAGATGAATCGGACCGTGGTAACCTGGGTCGCGTCCGCCTTTGATTTGCCGTTTCACCGCCTCCTTAATCTGATCGGCAAGCGGTACCCATCGGAAGTACTGGTTCTGGATGAAAACGTACTTCGTCGCGTTATTCACGGCCTGGAGGTACATGGCTCCAATATCGGTCACCACGCCCTTCGATGTCGATTGCTTCGACTTTGTGCGCACTATTTGCGCCATCACCTTCGCTCCGGCGTCTGGCCCGGCGCGCATCGTCAGACGCTTTTCCATACCGGCGCGGGCCTTTCCAAGACTTTGCCCCGTGGCAGCGTCCCATGCCTGACAAAAATTCGCATTCAAATATTGAAGAATGGGGCCAGTCACGCGACTTGAAATATCCTGCCAAGGAAACGGGCCGCAACGTCCTTGCTCAGGTTCACTGCGCTTGGCGCTGTGATCGTCTTTGTCCCAGTACTGATCGAGCATGTTGTGCCCCATCACGAACCCTGTTGCAAGACTCGGCTCCTCGTAGTCGATCAACACCATTTTCTGGTGATGGGTCGGCGTAGCGATAGCCGTTAAGCCAGCATTCATTACCTTGGTGCGCGTATCTCGGGTGGAGTCCTTGCCGCGCATGTAGAGTCGCCACGCGTTTTCGACCCGAGCTTTTAAGTCGAAGTCACGCGTAGCAAATTCAACGTTCGAGAAGGTAAGCGGGTAGTGGGTCAACCAGTTAACTTTGCGCTGCAGAGATTCGTGCCACGAGCCGGTCATGCTTACGTTGTTCAGATTGGCGCAGTAGTACCAAAACGTATCGTAGATTCGTTGACCGGTGGTCTGGTAGTCTTGCGACATTAGCGAGAGCTTCTTATATACCCAGTCTGGCGTGACGGCCTTGATCCAAGTTTGCATGTTGTATCCCGGCATGTTGTTCTCACCCCACTGAGATACATACCAGTCGTCATGCCAGCACAGTAACCGGACCTTTACATTTTCCTTGCCCTTCTGTACCAGCAGACTCCCGATGGTTCTCACACCACGCTCGCCACGCCTGAAATACATCGACGGCTGAAATCCCCAACAGATAATATCGACTGAGTGCTTCGCGTTGTGGATCGCGTCATACACCGCGCCAAATGCCTCTTTGCCGTTCACGAGTGGCCTAAACGTAGCCCACGTCGGATTGTATTCCGTGTTTTGCACAAACCAGGGCAGCGTGATATTTCCTGAATTCGTATGATTCAGCGCAATCGGCGTCGTTATGGATTTGATCAGATTCGCCATGGCCTATGCTTCCGAAGACGGGTTGAGCAGTTCAAAATAATGTTGCCGGTGTTTGGCACGGTCCGGGGCCTCACTCTCGCCTTCAGCCAGTCCTTCGTGAAACGGAAACCCCTGATTCGCCAGTTTGCCGTTCGCAGCGTCGCGATACTCACCGGGAACGGGAATCTCATGTTTGACGCCGTTCGCCAGTTCAAGTGTGTACTTCTGTGTCACCACATGGTGGTCGATAGGCAACTGCCCGGACTTATCGAATACTCCTTGTTTGACTAGAACGCCATCGGCGTAAAGCTTATAGGGCATTCCCACCGGGATAACACCGGTTGAGGAGGGCGACGCGAACGTGTTCAGTGACAGCTTCTGCGTCGGCGAATCCTTGAACGCCGGGTTCGTTATATCGACCCGTGCGGGGCCAGCGAACGAATAGCTTGCGGCCTTGAAGTCGATCTTGCCCGGTGAGTGGATATTGATGCTGCCGTCCTGACTGATCTGGATGATCGCGCCGCCGCACAGAATCCGGATTTCCTTACCGGAGGCGACTTCGATAACATCCGTTACGGACCGGATGTGCAATGCAAGTTGGGCTGCCAAATCGATGACGCCGGCATGCGCCTGAATATCGATGTCGCCCTTACCGGCGATTGCCTTCATCCCGCCGTTCTGCGCAAAGATGCTGATCAAGTTGAGCGCCGCGACGATCAACGACTGTCCCGACGCGACGGTCGTGGTCTGACCGCTGACGAGGTTGATGAGCTGGTCCGCCGCGAGATGCACCGACTGCTGCGTCGACGCGGCAATTCCGGCCGGACTGTCCAGCAGCATCACGGGTTCCTTGAAGGCGTTCGCGGTGCCCGTGCCGCCACCTGCCGTGCGACCGCCCTTGGCCTCCGGTGTCTGCGGCAATTCGAGTGCATCCGTGAAATGCTTCAACGCATCTTGACCGGTCTTGAGGTCCGCCGCCTGATGCCCCTTGCTGGCTTCCGACAACGAATCGACCAAATTCCCCGCACGGGCCAGTTGCTGGCGTGCTTCCCGCACGTCCAGTTGTTCGGCGTCCGGGGACTTGTGCTGCGTGCTGATCGCCATCCCCTGATTAGCGCGCATGGCACCGAATGCGTCGGTATGAAGCTTGTAGCCAATCCCGCGATACCCGCCTCGCGTGTTGCCCGTCTGATCGATCAAGTACCCTTGATGAAATAGATGGTAGGTTCCCCCGGTATAGCTCGTCAGGCGCTGCCCGCCCTGATGCGTGGAATCGTCGTGGATCAGGGCGTTGTAGGCACCGGTATTGCCGAAGCCGCGCGACTGTTGACCTGATTTCAGTACGTCCGAATGCCACGGCTGCTGAGTCGTCCCCCCAGGCAATCTACCCATCACGAAGGGGCGATCACAATCCCCTTGCCAGTAACCGACCGCGACCCATTCGCCCTTGCGCGGCACGTGAACTGCACCATAGCCGTCACCCGTATCGCCTTGCATGACCCGCAACCACGGCGATGTGTTGTAGTCGTCTGGCTTGCTCTGCCGGTCCCATGCGAACCGGCCACGTATCTCGTTGTTCTTGTTCGTCCACGCTTCCTCGCCGTCCGGTGCGCCGACCAGCAGGTGCTCGACTTGCATTGTCGGCTTCTTATGCTCGAGCGGACTGCGATACACAACATCCGTGTGCTGCGCTTCCATCTTCATCAAGAAGAAACCCACCGAACCATCGTTGGCACGAGGCCGGGATACCGACGCCTGCTCGTATTCCGCCTGAACACGATCGAACTCCGATTGCAGGCTGAACGGAAACGCTTCCGACTGCCGGGCGAACGGCACGTTGTTCAGGATGAACCAGTGCATATCGACCGCCAGAAACTCTCGGTCTTTCGAATCGGGGGCATCGTGACGAGGATGATCATTCAGAACGAACCGCGAACCTGAATCGAGCCAGCGCACCCCACCGACGCCTATAAAACGACGGGCCATCGCATCCCATGCTTGCGTCCGAATCTGTGCCCGGCGAGCACCACTGTCTGAGTCGGGGTAGCCCAACGTCGTCGGTTCGTACACTGTCGCCGGGACGTCCGGGATACTAAGGGTTTCCTTGTCACGGTAATGCTGGACGGTGTATGTAGTCGTTTCCATCAAGCTCCCGGCCGCGAAGCTCGAAGCCGGTCGATCCTGATCGAAAGAGGTAGACCTGAACTCCATAGGCTGAGCAGTCTGTTGCATCACCCACTGCGTCAAGCCATTGATCTCATCGCCTGTATTGCTTCGGGAATACGCGACATCATGAGCCTCCGGTAGCGCCGAGATCCTGTCCACGATCACAAGCGTTGTCTTTGGCGGCTCGCTCTCCTTGACCGGCGCATGCTCCCAATAGAAGTACCAGCCCTCATCTTCCAAAAGCCGATGGACCAAGTTCAGGTCCGATTCACTTTGCCGCGTATACGTGCGGGTACTTGGCTGACTACCGAGATTGAATCGATAGCGCCCGCGCAGTTGAGGGTATTTGTCGAAGACTGTGCTAATGCTTTGGACCGCGTCGGAATCGAGCCAGTAGTAATCGTCTCGACCTTCACCCAAGAAGAACAAGGCGGACGCGAACTCGATCTGGTAAAGCGAAAGCGCGCCATCGGCTCCCAATCGCCTGATCTGATAGACAAAGCCGTGGATCGGCCGATATTCCGCGTCGGAATTGGCGGCTGCCGGTTGCTGGATGAACAACGACACCTGCTGATGCATTAGAGCGAGCAATTCGATGTCGTCACGCGTGGAGACTGCATCAACGGTCCAGCGGTAATCGCGACCGATCTTCGACCAGCCTTTCGCGCGAACGGGCGTAAGCGCGTTATCGCCCAACGGGGTGCGCAGCGTCAGCAAACGGCCGTGCTGCATGAGGCCTCGGTTAATCGCGTCGAAGACGTCGCTGTATCTCAAACTCCCCGAATCTGTCAGTCCGAGTGCCATCGGTTCTTGTCCTTGTCTCTCAGGTTCGACCGTCGCAAAGATGCAAGGCAAGGACGGTCTGCGGTCGCGAATATTGCCGCTCGCGCGATTTTATCCGGAATAAGGCAGTTTCGTGACGCGGACAGAACTTGTCGGGCGATTGTTTGACAATTATTTGCGGAGACATCCGCAAATAATTCACAAAATAACAGGAGATCGTGCCATTTCTTTCGTTTTGCTTTCGCCCCAGCCTTGAGGTTCACTAACCTACTACGTGGGGGCGCGCAGGCGCGTTGTTTGCCATGTCTCGTTCGCTGGGATGCTCCCTGTTTCGGGACTCGCCCCGGTACGGCCCGGCCCCGGCTCAACCACCCCATCGCCCCGCCTACACATACACCGCCAAGCCCGCGCACGGAACTTGCTGGAACACGCGATAATACGTGTGAACAACCCGCAACCGCGCATGAAAAACAACGTTCTCAAGCCAGCCCTCTGCGCGTCGCTGCTCGTGCTCGCCACCGTCGGCTCCGCATCGGCGAAAGCGCTCGACGACGCGCTCGACTGCCATTCGACCGGCCACAAGTTCGTCGCGCCGCTGCTCGCCGCCGGCGACATCCAGTCGGAGCCGATGCACGTCGAATCGAACTCGGTCAATGCGTTCCGCACGAGCCGCCCGCTGACGGCCTACGGCTTCGGCGTCTATGTCGTGCTCGGCTACCAGGCGAATGACCCGATCTTCCGTCCGGGCGACGGCACGCCGATCGGCGACTGGGCTTACGGGGTCGTCGTGCGCGGCACGAAGAGTTCGGTCGAGGAAGCCGTGCGCAAGGCCGGCAGCGACGCGACCGTCAAGCAGGCGTTCCCGTTCCTGACCGCGATCGTCTGCTCGTCGGACTGAGCGGATCGCCGGCACGCCGGTGCGGCCGCGCCTGAGGGGGCGCGCCGCCGGCATCGCTCCACCCGGAGCCCGAGCGCCTTCCGGGCCGCTATCGCCCCGTCACGCGCCGGTATACACCACGCGATACGGAATACCGACCTTCTCCCACTCCGCCGCCTCCTGGCTGAGGCTGTAGTCGGTCAACGGGTTCTGCTCGACCCAGGCGTTCGGCAGACGCACCTCATACCCGCCCTTCTTCATCTGCGAAACGGAAATGTCGGGCAGCCCCGCGTCGGTCCGGCGCCGGCACAGCAGTGCCGCGAGCCGCAGGCAGAACAGCAGCGGCCACTCGACCTCGCGCGCCTGCGACAATTTCCCGAGCTTGCCCGCATGGCCGAGCACGAGCGCGGCGAGCCGCGCCTGGTCGGTGCGCGAAAAACCCGGCATGTCCGCGTTGCTCGCGATATAGGCCGAATGCTTGTGATATGCGCTGTGCGAGATCGACAGGCCGATCTCGTGCAGCGCGGCCGCCCAGCCGAGGAACATCCGCCCTTCCTCGCGCGCTTCCTCGTCGTCTTCCTCGAGCTCGTCGTAGAAGCGCCCGGCGAGCGCGCCGATTCGCTCGGCCTGCGCACGATCGACGCCGTAGCGGCGCATGAAACCCTCGACGGTCACCGCACGCATGTCCTCGTGCTGCGTCCGGCCGAGCAGGTCGTACAGCACGCCGAGGCGCAGCGCGCCGTCGGTCGTATCGACGTAGTCGACGCCCAGCTCCTCGAACACCGCCAGCATGATCGCCAGGCCGCCCGCGAGCACCGGCACGCGGTCGGGTTTCAGCGCGATCAGCTTCAGCCGGTTGACGTTCTCCGACTTGATCAGCGCACGCTTGAGCCGCTCGAGGCCGCCGCGCGAAATGCCGTGCGTGATGCCCGGATCGTTGAAGCCGTTCGCCTCGACGAGTTCCGCGAGCGCGCGTGCGGTGCCGGACGACCCGATCGCCTGATCCCAGCCGGCCTTCTTGTATTCGCTCGAAATGATCTGGATCTCGCGCTTGGCCGCGAGTTCGGCCTGCCGCATCGTGTATTCGTCGACGTTGCCGGCCGGAAAGAAGGTGCGGCTATGGCTTACACAACCGATGTAAAGGCTCTCCATCACGATCGGCGTGTAGTGCGAACCGATGATGAATTCGGTCGAGCCGCCGCCGATGTCGACGACGAGCCGCTTGCCGGCGCTCGCCGGCACCGAGTGCGCGGCGCCCGCATAGATGAGGCGCGCCTCTTCGCGGCCCGCGATCACTTCGATCGGGAACCCGAGCGCCGCCTCGGCCTCGCCGAGGAATTCGGCGGCGTTCTTCGCGACGCGCAGCGTGTTGGTCGCCACCGCGCGCACATGATCGGGATGGAAATCGCGCAGGCGCTCGCCGAACCGCTTGAGCGCCTCCCAGCCACGCTCCTGCGACGCGCGATCGAGCATCTTGTCGCTCGACAGGCCGGCGGCCAGCCGAACCGGCTCGCGCAGCGCGTCGACGGGGTAGATCTGGCTGCCCGCCGGCGTTTCCTCGACGCGCCCGACGATCAGCCGGAAGCTGTTCGAGCCGAGATCCACGGCAGCCAGCAAGTGGGGAGTTGTAACCATCAGAAGGGGGCTCCGTGCGCGTTCTTCCGCGGCCGCCGTTCCGGCAACCGCGGGCGATCAATCAAAGGCGACATTTTAAGCGTGGAACGCTTGCCGTTGCCACGCTTCACGGGCATGCACACGGCTCGATTCCATATAGCCGAAACATTTATGCGACGAAACGGTTACGGCGTAGAATTTCCCGATATAAAAACCATTGCTGTCATCAGCACGTCATCGTACCGTGAGAGTTTCCGAGCGTCCTTTCGATTCATCGCCTGAATTCCCCCCTACTCTGCCGATGTCCGTCCGTTACCCGCTTCTCAATCGTGAACTCGGCATCCTCGGTTTCAACGAGCGCGTGCTGGCCCAGGCGGCCGACCCGCAAGTGCCGTTGCTCGAGCGCCTGCGCTTCATCTGCATCACCAGCAGCAACCTCGACGAATTCTTCGAAGTCCGGATGGCCGGCCTGCAGGAACAAATCCGCGACAACCCCGGCGCGCTCACGCCCGACGGCATGTCGTTACAGCACGCTTACGATCTCGTCGTCGAACGCGCGCAGCGGCTCGTTCATCGACAGTACACGATGCTGCACGAAACCGTGCTGCCGGCGCTCGAACAGGAAGGCATCTACTTCCACGCGAGCGACTCGTGGAACGACGAGCAGCTCGAATGGGCGCGCCGCTATTTCCTCGACGAGCTGCTGCCCGTGCTGACGCCGATCGGCCTCGATCCCGCCCACCCGTTCCCGCGCGTACTGAACAAGAGCCTGAACTTCGTCGTCGAGCTCGAAGGCCGCGACGCGTTCGGTCGCCAGGCCGTGATGGGCATCGTGCAGGCGCCGCGCGCGCTGCCGCGCGTGGTGCGCATGCCGCATGCGCTGTCGGGTTTCGAGCACGGCTTCGTGCTGTTGAGCTCGTTCATGCAGCGCTTCGTCGGCGAACTCTTCCCGCAACTCGTCGTGAAGAGCTGCAACCAGTTCCGCATCACGCGCAACAGCGAGCTGTTCGTCGACGAAGACGAAATCACGAACCTGCGTGTCGCGCTGCAGGGCGAACTGCCCGCGCGCCACCTCGGCAACGCGGTACGCCTCGAAGTGTCGGCCGACACGCCGCTGCACATCGTGCGACGCCTGCTCGAGGAAAGCGAACTCGGCGACAAGGACTGCTATCGCGTGGCCGGGTCCGTGAACCTCGTGCGCCTGATGCAGATTCCCGATCTCGTCGACCGCCCCGACCTGAAGTTCACGCCGTTTACCGCATCGACGCCTGCCGCCATCACCAACGCGCCGACGATGTTCGACGCGATCGACGCCGGCGACATCCTGCTGCACCACCCGTACGAAAGCTTCCAGCCGGTGCTCGAACTGCTGCAGCAGGCCGCGAGAGACCCGAGCGTCGTCGCGATCAAGCAGACGATCTACCGCACCGGCACCGACTCGCCGCTGATGGACGCACTGATGGAAGCCGCGCGCAACGGCAAGGAAGTGACCGTCGTCGTCGAGCTGCTCGCACGCTTCGATGAGGAAACCAACATCAACTGGGCGTCGCAGCTCGAAGCCGTCGGCGCGCATGTCGTGTACGGCGTGGTCGGCCACAAGTGCCACGCGAAGATGATGCTGATCGTGCGACGCGTCGTGCAGGCCGGCAAGGCGTCGCTGCGCCGCTACGTGCATCTCGGCACCGGCAATTACCATCCGCGCACCGCACGCCTCTACACCGACTTCGGGTTGATGACGGCCGACCAGAAGATCTGCGAGGACGTTCATCACGTATTCCAGCAACTGACCGGCATCGGCGGCGAACTGACGCTGCACGAGCTGTGGCAGTCGCCGTTCACGCTGCATCCGCGCATCATCGATTCGATCCGCGCGGAGATCGTCAATGCGCAAGCCGGCAAGCGCGCGCGCATCGTCGCGAAAATGAACGCGCTGCTGGAGCCGTCGGTGATCGCCGCGCTGTACGAAGCGTCGCAGGCCGGCGTCAAGGTCGACCTGATCGTGCGCGGCGTCTGCGCGCTGAAGCCCGGTGTGCCGGGGCTGTCGGAAAACATCACGGTGCGCTCGATCGTCGGCCGCTTCCTCGAACACCACCGCATCTACTATTTCCACGCGGGCGGCGCCGAGGACGTCTATCTGTCGAGCGCCGACTGGATGGACCGCAACCTGTTCCGCCGCGTCGAAGTCGCGTTCCCGATCCGCGAGCGCAAGCTCAAGCGGCGCGTGATCGCCGAAGGGCTGTCGGTGTGCCTGGGCGACAATCAGTCGGCCTGGCAAATGCACAGCGACGGCCACTATCGCCGCCGTCGCACCGGCAAGACGATCCGCAACGCACAGCTCGGGTTACTCGCGAAGTTCTGCTCGTGAGCCGCCGGCGCGATGCGGGTCGAGCGCCGCTTCGCCCCCCAAAAAAAGCAGCCCGCGGGCTGCTTTTTTGATGCCGGGCCGCTAAGCGATCATGCTTCGTAAGCGGCCGGCCGGATCGCGATGATGCGCGAGCCCGGGAACCGTGCGGTGAACGTACTGCCGCGCCCTTCCTCGCTCTGCACGTACAGATGCGCGTCGTGCCGCTGCAGTACGTGCTTGACGATCGCGAGCCCGAGGCCCGTGCCGCCCGTATCGCGCGACCGGCTGCGATCGACGCGGTAGAAGCGCTCGGTGAGCCGCGGCAGGTCCGCGGCCGGAATCCCGAAGCCGCTGTCCGTGACGGAAAACACGCCCTGCGCACCCTCGCGCCGCCACGACACGACGATCTTGCCGCCGTCCGGCGTATAGCGGATCGCGTTCGTGACGAGATTCGCGAACGCGCTGAACAGTTCCGTCTGCGCGCCCGTGACGCCGAGCGTCTCGTCGATCGAGAACGCGATGTCGTGATGCCCGTTCGACAGCGTGTGCGCATCTTCCTTCAGATGATCGAACACCGCACGCATGTCGATCGCGTGATCGATCGGCGGCTTGCTCTCGCCTTCCAGCTTCGCGAGCACCAGCAGGTCGGTCACGATGTGCCGCATCCGCGACGCCTGCTGCTCCATCATGTCGAGATAGCGCGCGCGATCCTCCTCGTTCAGCGGCAGCTCGCGCATCGTCTCGAGGAAGCCCGACAGCACGGTGAGCGGCGTCTTCAATTCGTGCGACACGTTCGCGACGAAGTCGCGCCGCATCGCGTCGGTGCGCTCGAGCTCGGTGATGTCCTGCGTGAGCAGCAGCTTGCGGTTCTCGCCGTACGGAAACACCTGCACGGCCAGCACGTTCTGCCGCGAATCGCCCATGCCGCGCATCACGAGCGTCTCGTCGTAATGCTGCGCATTCAGATAGCGGACGAAGTCGGGATGGCGCACCAGGTTCGTAATGTGCTGGCGCAGGTCGCGCTTCGCATCGAGGCCGAAATGGACTTCGGCGATCGCGTTGCACCACTCGATCTGGTCGTGGTCGTCGAGCATCGCGACGCCGTTCGGTGAGGCCTGGATCGCCTGGATGAAGCGCGAGTGCTGCTGTTCGACCTGTCGCACCTGCGCATGCCACTGCTTCGCGAGCTTGTGCAGCCGATAGTAGATTTCGCCCCAGATGCCCGGCGCGCTCGGCACCTCGCCGTAGACCGGTGCATCGAGCAGGCGCCACAGGCGTTGCGTATGGAAGGTGCTGAAAAAGCCCTGCGCGACCAGCATCACGACCACGAACGCAAGGCCCGCGGTCGGGCCGGCGAAGACGCCGACCAATACGCCGATCAGCACGAGCAGCACGAGCGACACCAGAAAGCGCGCCCAGATGATGTTCATGATTCAGCGTCCGAAAGAATGAACGGCATGCCGCGGCACACGGCATGCCCGAATACGTTACGCGTGCTTGGCGAGGCGGTAGCCGCTGCCGCGCACGGTTTCGATCATCGCATCGCAGCCGGCCGGTTTCAAGGCCGCGCGCAATCGTTTGATGTGCACGTCGACGGTACGCTCCTCGACGAACACATGGTCGCCCCACACCTGGTCGAGCAACTGCGTGCGGCTGTGCACGCGCTCCGGATGCGTCATGAAGAAATGCAGCAGGCGGAACTCGGTCGGGCCGAGATCGAGCTTGATCTCGCTGCCGTCGCCGTGCGCGGCGACGCGATGCGTGGCCGGATCGAGGCGCAGCCCGTTGATCGACACGACGTCCTCGGTCAGCTGCGGCGCGCGGCGGCGCAGCACGGCCTTGATGCGCGCCATCAATTCCTTCGGCGAGAACGGCTTCGTCACGTAGTCGTCCGCGCCGATCTCGAGGCCGAGCACCTTGTCCTGCTCGTCGCCGCGGGCGGTGAGCATGATGATCGGGATGTGCTTGGTCCGTTCGTTGTTGCGCAGGTCGCGCGCGAACGCGATACCGGACTTGCCCGGCAGCATCCAGTCGAGCAGCACGAGATCGGGCAGCACGTCGCTGATCAGGTTCTGCGCCTGTTCGGCGTTGTACGCGCGGATCGGGCAGTGACCGGCGTGCTGGAGATTCACCGAGATCAGTTCGGAAATCGCGGGCTCATCTTCAACGACGAGAATGTTGCTGGGCATCGGCACCTCTGTTCTTCCTGTACGGAGTCGATTAACTGTTGGCTTCGCGATCGAGCGTGTCGCGCGGCTGGTGCCGCACGTCGGTGCCCTTCACGATGTAGATGATGAATTCGGCGATGTTCTTCGCGTGGTCGCCGATCCGTTCGATCGCTTTCGCGATGAACAGGTACTCGAGGCCGACCGAGATCGTGCGCGGATCTTCCTGCATGTACGACACGAGCTTGCGCACGAACGCGCGAAACTCCATGTCGATCTCCTTGTCGTCCTTGACGATCTGCGCGGCGGCCACCGTATCCAGGCGCGCGAACGCGTCGAGCGCGCGGCGCAGGATCGTCACGGCCATCTCGCCCGACACCTTGATCTCGGCGATGTTGACCGCACGCGCGGCCGGCTCGTCGACCAGGCGGCGCACGCGCTTCGCGATCTTCTCGGCCTCGTCGCCGGCGCGTTCGAGGTTCGTAATCGTTTTCGAAATCGACATCAGAAGACGCAGGTCGCGCGCGGCGGGCTGCCTCCGCGCGATGATGTTGCCGCACTCCTGGTCGATGTCCACTTCCATCGCGTTCAGCGTTTCCTCGGCCGCGATCACCTTCTCGGCCGTCTCGCGATCGAATTCGTTCAGCGCGTGCATCGCGCCGACGATCTGCGACTCCACGAGGCCGCCCATTTCCAGCACTTTCGACGACACGGCATTCAGGTCCGCATCGAACTGGCTCGACAGATGTTTATCCGACATGACTGTTGTTCTCCGTCATCAACCGAAGCGGCCGGTGATGTAGTCTTCCGTTTCCTTGCGCACCGGCTTGATGAAGATCTTTTCGGTCTCGCCGAACTCGATCAGCTCGCCCAGGTACATGTAGGCCGTGTAATCCGAGCAGCGTGCGGCCTGCTGCATGTTGTGCGTGACGATCACGACCGTGTAGTCGCTCTTCAGCTCCGCGATCAGCTCTTCGATGCGGCCCGTCGAGATCGGGTCGAGCGCCGAGCACGGTTCGTCGAGCAGCAGCACTTCCGGACGGATCGCGATGCCGCGCGCGATGCACAGACGCTGCTGCTGGCCGCCCGACAGCCCGTAGCCGCTCTGGCTCAGCTTGTCCTTCACTTCGTTCCACAGCGCGGCCTTCGTGAGCGCCCATTCGACGCGGTCGTCCATTTCGGAACGCGTGAGCTTTTCGAACATCTTCACGCCGAACGCGATGTTGTCGTAGATCGACATCGGGAACGGGGTCGGCTTCTGGAACACCATGCCGATCCGCGCGCGCAGCAGCGAGATGTCGCGCTTCGTCGTCAGCAGGTTCTCGCCGTCCATCAGGATTTCGCCTTCGGCGCGTTGCTCCGGATAGAGCGCGAACATCTTGTTGAACGTGCGCAAGAGCGTCGACTTGCCGCAGCCCGACGGGCCGATGAACGCCGTCACCTTCCCTTCGGGAATGCGCAGGTTGATGTTCTTCAGCGCATGGAACTTGTTGTAGAAGAAGTTGAGGTTGTTGACCTCGATCTTCGCGTTCAGCGGCGCGAGCGGACGGCCGTTCGCCGCATCGTGCGTGCCGGTGGGCGCAGCGTTGCGCTCGACGGGATTCAGGTGGCTTTCTGCCATATTCATCGGATTGCTCCGCCGTTACTTTTTCGAGAAGATCGAGCGCGCCAGGACGTTCAGTCCGAGCACCCCGAGCGTAATCAGGAACACGCCCGCCCATGCGAGCGACTGCCACTCCGCGAACGGGCTCATCGCGAACTTGTAGATCGTGACCGGCAGGTTCGCCATCGGCTGGCTCATGTCCCACGAGAAGAACTGGTTCGACAGTGCGGTGAACAGCAGCGGCGCCGTTTCGCCGGCGATCCGCGCGACCGCGAGCAGCACGCCCGTCACGATCCCGCCGACCGACGCGCGCAGCGTGATCTTCAGCACCATGCGCCACTTCGGCGTGCCGAGCGCGACGGCCGCTTCGCGCAGCGCATTCGGCACGAGCTTCAGCATGTTCTCGGTCGTGCGGATCACGATCGGGATCTGCAGCAGCGCGAGTGCGATCACGCCGGCCCAGCCCGAGAAGCGCCCCGACTTCGCGACGACGATCGCGTACACGAACAGGCCGATGACGATCGACGGCGCCGACAGCAGGATGTCGTTGATGAAGCGGATCGTGCTCGCCAGCAGGTTCTTCTGGCCGTATTCGGCGAGATAGACGCCCGCGAGGATACCGATCGGCGTGCCGACCAGCGTGCCGAAGCCGCACAGCAGCAAGCTGCCGACGATCGCGTTCGCGAGACCGCCGCCTTCCGTGTTCGGCGCCGGCGTCGATTCGGTGAACAGTTGCAGCGACAGGCCGCCGACGCCGAGGTGCACCGTCGTGTAGAGAATCCACACGAGCCACACCAGGCCGAAGGCCATCGCGCCGAGCGACGCGGCGAGCGCGATCGCGTTGATGGCCTTGCGCTTGCGCTGCAGGCGGTTGCGCATCGCGTCGAGCGCGGCGCCGTCCGGCCCCGGGAAATTCATGATGGGCTCGCTCATTTCTTGCCCTCTCCCTTCTCGAGACGAAGCAGCAGCAGTTTGGAGATGGACAGCACGATGAACGTGATCACGAACAGGATCAGGCCCAGTTCCATCAGCGCGGACGTATGCAGGCCCGGCTGCGCTTCCGCGAATTCGTTCGCGAGCGCCGACGTGATGCTGTTGCCCGGCG
The DNA here is from genome assembly GCF_001522585.2 of Burkholderia sp. NRF60-BP8. Taxonomy (NCBI): domain Bacteria; kingdom Pseudomonadati; phylum Pseudomonadota; class Betaproteobacteria; order Burkholderiales; family Burkholderiaceae; genus Burkholderia; species Burkholderia sp. NRF60-BP8. The sequence goes on along the minus strand of NZ_CP013373.1, from coordinate 1,343,189 downwards.
CGAACAGCGACACGCTGTCGAGCAGGTTGGTGTTGCCGATCACGAAGGTCACGGCCATCGTTTCGCCGAGTGCGCGGCCGAGGCCGAGCATCACGCCGCCGATCACGCCGGTCTTCGTATAGGGCAGCACGACCTTCCACATCACTTCCCAGGTCGTGCAGCCGATTCCGTATGCCGATTCCTTCAGCAGCACCGGCGTGACCTCGAACACGTCGCGCATCACCGACGCGATGTACGGGATGATCATGATCGCGAGGATCACGCCGGCCGCGAGGATGCCGATGCCGATCGGCGCGCCGGACGTCAGCGGGCTGAGCACCCACACGTCCTTGAACAGGCGGCCGATCGGTTTCTGGAAGTATTCGGCGAAGATCGGCGCGAACACGAGCAGCCCCCACATGCCGTACACGATCGACGGAATCGCGGCGAGCAGTTCGATCGCGATGCCGAGCGGACGGCGCAGCCACACGGGCGCGAGCTCGGTGAGGAACAACGCGATGCCGAAACTGACCGGCACTGCAATGACGAGCGCAATGATCGACGTCACGATGGTGCCGTAGATCGGCACGAGTGCGCCGTAGATGTCCGAGTTGGGATCCCACTCGGATTGCCACAGGAAGCCGAGGCCGAACTTCTGGATGGTCGGCATCGACGCAATGATCAGGGAAACGATGATCCCGCCCAGCAACAGCAGGGTCACGATCGCGGCGAGCCGCGCAAGGCCGCCGAACAGGACATCCCCGAGACGGCTCGGCGCGCGCTGTGCACTGTCGGGCGATCGGGAGGACGTGTATGAAATATCAGACATGGGTGCCTGCTTTTGATTGCCGGGCGCCGTAACGCCCGGCTTTACCGCACACACTGCCCGACCGGCACGGCCGGGCAGCGAACCGCTGGATGGCTTACTCGGCGGCGACCGGCTTGCCCGAAGCGTCCGTCACCTTCGTCTTCCACTGCTTGCGGATTTCCGTCTCGACCGACGCCGGCAGCGAGATGTAGTCGAGGCTGTCGGCTGCCTTCTCGCCGTTCTTGAACGCCCAGCTGAAGAACTTCAGCGTTTCCGCGCCCTGCTCCGGCTTGTCCTGCTTCGCGTGCAGCAGCACGAACGTCGCACCGACGACCGGCCATGCTTCCTTGCCCGGCTGGTTCGTCAGGATCTGGTAGAACGACTTCGACCAGTTCGCGCCTGCGGCTGCCGCCTTGAACGTTTCCGTCTTCGGCTCGACCACCGTGCCCGTCGAATTCTTCAGCGCGGTGTAGGTCATGTTGTTCTTCTTCGCGTACGCCCACTCGACGTAGCCGATCGCGCCCGGCAGGCGCTGCACGAAGGCCGCGACGCCGTCGTTGCCCTTGCCGCCCGTGCCCGTCGGCCAGTTGACCGTCGTGCCTTCGCCGATCTTCGACTTCCACTCGTCGTTGACCTTCGACAGGTAGTTCGTCCAGATGAAGCTCGTGCCCGAACCGTCAGCGCGGCGGACCACGGCGATGTCCGTATCCGGCAGCTTGACCTTCGGGTTCAGCGCGACGATCGCCGGGTCGTTCCACTTCTTGATCTTGCCGAGGTAGATGTCGCCGAGCACCGGGCCCGACAGCGTCAGTTCGCCGGCCTTCACGCCCGGCACGTTGACGACCGGCACCACGCCGCCGACCACCGTCGGGAACTGGAACAGGCCTTCCTTCGCGAGCTCTTCGTCCTTCAGCGGTGCGTCCGAACCGGCAAAATCGACCGTCTTCGCGACGATCTGCTTCAGGCCGCCCGACGAGCCGATGCCCTGGTAGTTGACCTTCGAACCGCCGGACTGCTGGTAGTCCGCAGCCCATTTCGTATAGATCGGCATCGCGAACGTGCTACCTGCGCCCGTGATGTCGGCAGCGTGGGCGGCGACGGCGAAAAGCGCGCCAGCCAGGCCGGCAATCGCGGTTTGCATCAATTTCATGAGACCTCCAGTGTGTGAGCGGATGACTACGGCACCGCGAAGGTTAGGGGCTCCTCATGACGGTAATGTGACAATCGATGAAACTGGCGTGACAGTAACATGACTGGTTGAAAGGGAGTATCGGGGTGGCGCGGCGAGGCGCGGGAGCGCCGCGGGCGGCAAGAATTGCGTTGCTCGGAGAGGGCGGGAGGCACGCCCTTTCCCACGGGCGTGCGGGCGCATCGTAGCGCACCGTCAGCCGGACGGGAAACCCGCCCGGGCAAGAGTCATGATTTTGGGGTCGAATGCATGATTCGGTCGGAACAGCGCGTGTGCCGAACGTCGCTTCTATTAGGTAAGGCAAACCTTTGCGTCAGACGAAACGACGGCGCCCGAGGGCGCCGTACGCACATTCATCGACAGCCGGCGCGCGGGTCCGTCGGACCGTTGCGCGCCCCGGCGCAGGTCAGGTCGTCGCCGCGCGCACCGCGTCGGCGATCGTCTCCGCATGGCGCACGGCATCGGCCGCCTGCTGCGCTTCGACCATCACGCGCAGCACGGGCTCCGTGCCCGATGCGCGGATCAGCACACGGCCGCTGCCGGCGAGCGCGGCTTCGGCTGCATCGATCGCGGCGCGAATCGACGCGCTGCCCTTCCAGTCGGCGCCCGGCTTCATCCGCACGTTGATCAGCTTCTGCGGGAACAGCGTGACGCCGTCGAGCATCTGCGCGAGGGTGCGGCCGCTGCGCTTGAGCGCGGCCAGCACGAGCAGCGCCGACACGATGCCGTCGCCGGTCGAGTGCCGGTCGAGCGACAGGATGTGGCCCGACCCTTCCGCGCCGAGCTGCCAGCCGTGCTCGCGCAACTGCTCGAGCACGTAGCGGTCGCCGACCGCCGCCCGCACGAATTTCACGCCCTCGCGCTGCAGCGCGACTTCGACGGCGAGGTTCGTCATCAGCGTGCCGACCGCGCCGTCGACCTTGCCGTCGGTCGCGATCCGGTCCTTCACGAGCACGTAGAGCAGCTCGTCGCCGTTGTACAGGCGGCCGGTCGCGTCCACGACCTGCAGGCGATCGGCGTCGCCGTCGAGCGCAATGCCGAGATCGGCGTGGTTCGCCCGCACCGCGCGCACCAGCGCATCCGGCGCGGTCGCGCCGACGCCGTCGTTGATGTTGAAGCCGTTCGGCGCGACGCCGATCGGAATGACGTCGGCGCCGAGTTCGTGGAATACGTGCGGCGCAACCTGGTACGCGGCGCCGTGCGCGCAATCGATCACGAGCTTCAGCCCGCGCAGGTCGAACGCGGCCGGGAACGTGCTCTTGCAGAACTCGATGTAGCGGCCGCCGGCGTCGTCGAGGCGGCGCGCCTTGCCGAGCCCGTCCGACGGCGCGCACTCGAGCGGCTTGTCGAGCCACGCTTCGATCGCAGCCTCGGTGTCGTCGGGCAGCTTGTTGCCGTCAGCCGAGAAAAACTTGATCCCGTTGTCGTGATACGGGTTGTGCGACGCGCTGATCACGACACCGGCCGACAGACGCAGCGCACGCGTCAGGTACGCGACGCCGGGCGTCGGCATCGGGCCGGCCAGCATCACGTCGACGCCGGCCGCCGAGAATCCGGCCTCGAGCGCGGCTTCGAGCATGTAGCCCGACACGCGCGTGTCCTTGCCGATCAGCACGGTCGGACGCGAGCCTGCCGCGACGTCGGCCGAGCTGGCCAGTACCTTGCCGGCCGCATAGCCGAGACGCAATACGAAATCCGGCGTGATGGGCGCGTCGCCCACCGTGCCGCGAATGCCGTCCGTGCCGAAATATCGACGTCCCATGGGATCCTTCCTCCTTCGTCTTTCTGACTTGCTTATCGTTGCCGCGCGGCTGCGCGCACGGCTTTCCATACTTTCAGCGCATCGACCGTCGCCGCGACGTCGTGCACGCGCACGATCGCGGCGCCGCGCTCGACCGCGCACACCGCGGCCGCCACGCTCGCCGCGACGCGCTCCATCGGCGGCTTGCCGCCGATCACCGCGCCGAGCATCGATTTGCGCGACATGCCGGCGAGAATCGGATAAGCGCGCCCGTCGGGTCGCGCCGGTGCCGTGTCCGGCAATGCGGCCAGCAGCGCATAGTTGTCGTCGACGACCGCCTTGCCGAACCCGAAGCCGGGATCGACGCAGATGCGCTCCGCCGCCACCCCCGCGTCGCGCAGCGCCTGCGCGCGGGCCGCGAGAAAGTCGCGCACGTCGGTCACGACGTCGCCGTAGTCGGGTTCGCCGACCTGCATCGTCTGCGGCTCGCCGAGCATATGCATCGCGCACAGGCCGCTATTGCCGTCGCGCACCGCGTCGATCGCACCCGGCTGGCGGAACCCCCAGATGTCGTTGATCAGGTCCGCGCCGGCGGCCAGCGCCGCGCGCATCACGGCCGGCTTGTAGGTATCGATCGACAGCGGCACGTTCAGCGGCCGCAGCGCCTCGACGAGCGGAATCACGCGCGCGAGCTCGTCGTCGAGCGGCACGGGCGGCGCGCCGGGGCGCGTCGATTCGCCGCCGATGTCGAGCAGGTCCGCGCCGTCGGCGATCATCCGCTCGGCCTGGCGCAGCGCATCGTCGCGCGCGAGGAAGCGGCCGCCGTCGGAAAACGAATCGGGCGTGGCGTTGAGGATGCCCATCACGAGCGGGCGTTCGAACGTCAGTTCGAAGCGGCCGCACCGGAGCGGCGCGGGAATGAACGGGGACACTGCGGAATCGGACACGAGCAACTAGCGTGGATGAATGCAAAACGGGCCGGTGTGAAGCCACACCAGCCCGTGAACGGTGCTAAAGCGGAGATTATGCCGCCGGCGTAGCCGGCGCCGGCGCGCTGCCGGGCTTGACCTCGGCGCTGCCGCCGCCCGACGAATCGCCGCCGACAGCCGGCGAGCTCTTCGGCGAGCGCGGCGGACGGCCTTCCATGATGTCGTTGATCTGATCGGCGTCGATCGTCTCCCACTCCATCAGCGCGGCCGTCATCGCCTCGACCTTGTCGCGGTTCTCTTCGAGCAGGCGACGCGCGAGGTTGTACTGTTCGTCGAGCACGCGGCGGATTTCCGAGTCGACCTTCTGCTGCGTCGCTTCCGAAATCGTGCGCGTGAAGCCGCGGCCGAACGGCGACGCATCGTTCTCGTCGTCGACGTAGACCATCGGCCCGAGTGCGTCGGTCATGCCGAAACGCGCAACCATCGCACGCGCCGTCTGCGTGGCCTTGTTGAAGTCGTCCGATGCGCCGGTGCTGACCAGATTCATGAACAGCTCTTCGGCCACCCGCCCGCCGAACAGGATCGCGAGGCGGTCCAGCAGGTAATCCTTCGAATACGTCTCGTTGTCATGCTCCGGCAACTGCCAGGTGACGCCCAGCGCGCGACCGCGCGGGATGATCGTGACCTTGTGCACCGGGTCGGCCTTCGGCAGCAGCTTCGCGATCACCGCGTGGCCCGACTCGTGATACGCGGTTGCGCGCTTCGCTTCCTCGCGGATCACGGCCGACTTGCGCTCCGGACCCATGAAGATCTTGTCCTTCGCGTCCTCGAAATCCTGCATCTCGACGATGCGCTTGCCGCGACGTGCGGCGAACAACGCCGCCTCGTTCACGAGGTTCGCGAGATCGGCGCCCGAGAAGCCCGGCGTGCCGCGCGCGATGACCGCCGCGTCGACGTCGTTCGCGATCGGCACCTTGCGCAGGTGCACGCGCATGATCTGCTCGCGGCCGCGGATGTCCGGCAGGCCCACATACACCTGACGGTCGAAACGGCCCGGACGCAGCAGCGCCTTGTCGAGCACGTCGGAACGGTTGGTCGCGGCGATCACGATCACGCCCGAGTTCGCCTCGAAGCCGTCCATCTCGACGAGCATCTGGTTCAGCGTCTGCTCGCGCTCGTCGTTGCCGCCGCCCATGCCGGCGCCGCGATGACGGCCGACCGCGTCGATTTCGTCGATGAACACGATGCACGGCGCATGCTTCTTCGCCTGCTCGAACATGTCGCGCACGCGGGCCGCACCGACACCGACGAACATTTCGACGAAGTCCGAACCCGAGATGCTGAAGAACGGCACCTTCGCTTCACCCGCGATCGCGCGAGCGAGCAGCGTCTTGCCGGTACCCGGAGGGCCGACCAGCAGCACGCCGCGCGGAATGCGGCCGCCCAGTTTCTGGAATTTCTGCGGATCGCGCAGGAAGTCGACGAGCTCGGACACTTCCTCCTTCGCTTCGTCGCAGCCCGCGACGTCGGAGAAGTTCACCGCATTGTTGTTCTCGTCGATCAGCCGCGCACGCGATTTCCCGAACGAAAATGCGCCGCCTTTGCCGCCTCCCTGCATCTGCCTCATCATGTAGAACCAGAACGCGATGATCAGGATCGTCGGCCCGAGGTAATACAGCGCGGACATCAGCGCGTTCGGCTCGTCGTCGGCCTTGCCGCTGACCTGCACGCCGTACTTCATCAGATCGCCGACCATCCAGATGTCGCCGGGCGACACGATCTGGTATTTCTGGCCATCAGCCGGAGTGACGGTGAGGTTGCGCCCCTGAACGATGACGTTCTTGACCTTGCCGTTCTTGGCGTCGTCCATGAACTGCGAATAGGACACGCCTTCCTGGACGCGGGGCTTGTCGAACTGCTTGAACACCGTAAACAGCACCAGTGCGATCACCAGCCACACCGCTGCCTTCGAAAACATATTGTTGTTCAAAGCACCACTCCTTCACTCGTAGACGAGCGCCTACATTTTCCTTGCGGCGCCCCTCGGTCATTCTAATCCAGTCCGACCACCCCTGCCATAAGCATTGACAACCGCCGCGATAGCGCTTCGCTTGTCTGGCAAGGGCCGGAGCCCGTTTGCGCATCAGCGCGGGTGCTTCAGTTGCCGACCCAAAATGAACGTTTCGGACGATTTGTCGCGGGATGCCTTGGGCTTGCGCGGCGCGACGACCTTAAACTGCTGTTTGAACTTCTCGACGATCTGGCTGTAGCCGCTGCCGTGAAAACACTTCACGAGCAGCGCACCGTCCGGCTTCAGATGGTTCTGCGCGAATTCGAGCGCCAGATCGCAGAGATGCTCGATGCGCGCCGCGTCCGCCGAGGCCACCCCGGACAGGTTGGGGGCCATGTCGGAAATAACAAGGTCCACTGCGCGGCCTTCGAGCACTTCTTCGAGCTGGTGGAGGACGTCGTCCTCGCGGAAGTCGCCCTGCAGGAAGTGGACGTCGGCGATCGGCTCCATCGGCAGGATGTCGAGCGCAACGATCGTGCCGTCGATGCCGCCTTCGCGCGCCGCGTCGCGCTTCTTGCCCTGCGCGAGCTTGTTGCGGGCATACTGGCTCCAGCTGCCCGGCGTCGCGCCGAGATCGACGATCACCTGGCCCGGACGGATCAGCTTGTCCTGCTCGTCGATTTCCTTCAGCTTGTACGCGGCGCGCGCGCGATAGCCCTCCCGCTGCGCCATTTTGACGTACGGGTCGTTGATGTGGTCGTGCAGCCAGTGCTGGTTGAAGCGGTTTTTTGCCATTCGAGAGAGAGATTGCTGCCAATTGCTTCGTGAAGCCGCGCTTTTAGCGGATAATACGCGTCTTCTTCGCGCGGCTGCGGCCCCTTTTCAGGCCCAAGCCGCGATTTTACGTGGTTTCGGCGCACGGCTGACGCGGTAACGTTCCGCGATCGCTATCCAGTCGGCGCGCCCTTATTAAGATTTCGACATTTCCATGCCCGCCCTTTCGCTTTCTCCCGCCGAGCGCTCCGCGCTGCGCTCCCAGGCCCATGCGCTCAAGCCCGTCGTGCTGATCGGCGCCGAAGGGCTGACCGACGCCGTACTGAAGGAAATCAAGGTGCACCTCGACGCGCACCAACTGATCAAGATCCGCGTGTTCGGCGACGAACGCGACACGCGCGTCGCGATCTACGACGAGATCTGCGACCGCCTGAACGCGGCGCCGATCCAGCACATCGGCAAGCTGCTGGTGATCTGGAAGCCCGAGGCGGCGGTTGCGGCCCCGACCCGCGGCCGTCGTGCCGGCGCGCTGCCGAGCGCGGCCGAAGCCGCCGACGACCGCAAGGGTCGTGCGCCGCGCACCGTCAAGGTCGTCAAGGTGTCGCCGAACGCGAGCCCCGTGCGCCGTCCGCGGCCGGTCAAGGTCACCGTGCGCGGCAACGAGCGCGTGACCGCAGGCGGCACCGTGAAGCGTGCGAAAAAGCGCCAGGCCAGCACCAAGCGGCCGTTCCAGGGCAAGTAACACGCCGGTGCGGCACGGATTCCCGTGCCGCCCTGCCCCGGCGCGCCGCTCAGGCGTCGCGCGCCGGCAGACGCCAGATCAGCATCAGCCCCAGCACGCTCTCGACGAGATAGAACACGCTCGAGACGCCGTGCAGCATCCCGAAGCGGCTCGCATACGGCGAATTCGCGATATCGGTGCCCGCATCCATCGCGGCCACCCGCAGCGCGTTCATGAACGGCTGCAGCGCGAAATACCCGACCAGCACGCACACGACCATCGCGGCAACGATCCAGCGCACGCGGCGATATTCGCTGATGCCGCGCCGCACCTGCTGGTTCGACAACGCGAGCAGCAGCACGCCGCACACGACGCCGAGGATCGCCTCGATGCGAAACAGCTGGGCGGCGACCGAACCGGCCGTCATCCGCTCCAGCGTCTTGAACAACACGGGCGCGACCGCATACCCGATCGTCAGCAGGCTGCCGACCCACACGGCCGACAGCAGACGGAACACGCGATGCGGCATCACGTCGCCCCGCTTCAGATGTAGCTGACCGAGATGATTTCGTACTCGCGCACGCCGCTCGGCGCCTGCACGGCCGCGACGTCGCCTTCGGACTTGCCGATCAGCGCGCGCGCGATCGGCGAGCTGACCGAGATCAGGCCGTGATCGATGTCGGCTTCGTCGTCGCCGACGATCTGGTACTTGACGGTGTCGCCCGACTCGAGATCCTCGAGCTCGACCGTCGCGGCGAACACCACGCGGCCATCGGCGTCGAGCACCGTGGGGTCGATGACCTGCGCGGCGGACAGCTTCGATTCGAGTTCGGCGATGCGCCCCTCGATGAAGCCCTGTTTTTCCTTCGCGGCATCGTATTCGGCGTTTTCGGACAGGTCGCCCTGTGCGCGGGCCTCCGCGATCGCGTTGATCACGGCCGGCCGCTCGACGGACTTGAGGCGCTGCAATTCATCGCGCAGTTGCTCTGCGCCACGCTTTGTCAACGGAATGGTGCTCATAAACGGCTCAATCGCTAAAAACGGCTATAAAAAAAATCACCGCGATTAAGCGCGCTTCCGATGCACTGGAAACACCGCCTAATCGCGGCACGTGTTGCTTCGACAGGTAACTGACCGCTTAGTTTAGGCGAGCGTGAAGACCTTGTAAATCATAGACTTCCAGATCCTTCAGGTAGCGCAAGCCCTCGACGGCCGCGCGCGCGCCCGACATCGTCGTGTAGTACGTGACCTTGTGCGCCTGCGCGCTCATGCGGATCGAACGCGAATCGGCGATCGCCTGGCGCGTCTCGTCGACCGTCGTGAACACGAGTGCGATCTCGCCGTTCTTGATCATGTCGACGATGTGCGGACGGCCGTCCTTCACCTTGTTCACGACCTTCACCGGCACGCCGGCCGCTTCGATCGCGGCAGCCGTGCCCTTGGTCGCGACGATCGGGTAGCCGAGGTCGTGCAGCATGCGCGCGACTTCGACGGCCTTCGGTTTATCCGCGTCCATCACGGTCAGCAGCACCGTGCCCGACTCCGGCAGGCGCGAACCGGCCGCGAGCTGCGACTTGAACAGCGCTTCGCCGAACGTCTGGCCGACGCCCATCACTTCGCCCGTCGAGCGCATTTCGGGCCCGAGGACCGGATCGACGGTCGGGAACTTGACGAACGGGAACACCGCTTCCTTCACGCTGAAATACGGCGGCTCGATTTCCTTCGTCACGCCCTGCTGCGCGAGCTTCTGGCCGACCATCGCGCGCGCCGCGATCTTCGCGAGCGGCAGGCTGGTCGCCTTCGACACGTACGGCACCGTGCGGGACGCGCGCGGGTTCACTTCCAGCACGTAGATGATGTCCTGCTTCGACCCATCCGCCTGCGGCACCTGCTGGATCGCGAACTGCACGTTCATCAGGCCGACCACGTTCAGCGCCTTCGCCATCGCGCCCGTCTGGCGCTTCAGTTCGGTCACGGTTTCCTTCGACAGCGAGTACGGCGGCAGCGAGCACGCCGAGTCGCCCGAGTGAACGCCCGCCTGCTCGATGTGCTCCATCACGCCGCCGATGAACACGGCTTCGCCGTCGCAGATGCAGTCGACGTCGCACTCGATCGCATCGTTCAGGAAGCGGTCGAGCAGCACCGGCGAATCGTTCGACACCTTCACGGCCTCGCGCATGTAGCGCTCGAGGTCGCGCGGCTCGTGGACGATTTCCATCGCGCGGCCGCCGAGCACGTACGACGGACGCACGACGAGCGGATAGCCGATTTCGTCGGCCAGCGCGAGCGCTTCGTCTTCGGCGCGGGCGGTGCGGTTCGGCGGCTGGCGCAGGCCGAGGTCCTGCAGCAGCTTCTGGAAGCGTTCGCGGTCTTCGGCCGCGTCGATCATGTCCGGCGACGTACCGACGATCGGCACGCCGTGCGCCTCGAGGTCGAGCGCGAGCTTCAGCGGCGTCTGGCCGCCGTACTGGACGATCACGCCGACCGGCTTTTCCTTGTCGACGATCTCGAGCACGTCTTCGAGCGTCAGCGGCTCGAAGTACAGGCGATCGGACGTGTCGTAGTCGGTCGACACCGTTTCCGGGTTGCAGTTGACCATGATCGTTTCATAGCCGTCCTCGCGCATCGCGAGCGCCGCGTGCACGCAGCAGTAGTCGAACTCGATGCCCTGGCCGATCCGGTTCGGGCCGCCGCCCAGCACCATGATCTTCTTGTTCGTGGTCGGCTGCGCCTCGCACTCTTCCTCGTAGGTCGAGTACATGTAGGCCGTTTTCGTCGCGAACTCGGCCGCGCACGTGTCGACGCGCTTGTAGACCGGGCGCACGTTCAGTTCCACGCGGCGCTTGCGGACGTCTTCCGGCGTCGCGCCGAGCAGCTTCGCGAGGCGGCGGTCGGAGAAGCCGCTCTGCTTCAGGTAGCGCAGCTCGTCGAACGTCAGCGACGCGAGCGTGCGGCCGCCGAGCGCCTTTTCCTTCAGGATGATCTGCTCGATCTGCTCGAGGAACCACGGGTCGATCGCGGTTTCCGCGAAGATTTCCTCGGCCGTCATGCCGATGCGGAACGCATCGCCGACGTACCAGATGCGATCCGGGCCCGGCTCGTGGATCTCGATCGCGATCTCGTCGCGGTTGGTCGACTTCTCGTCGAGGCCGTCGACGCCGACTTCAAGGCCGCGCAGCGCCTTCTGGAACGATTCCTGGAACGTGCGGCCGATCGCCATCACTTCGCCGACCGACTTCATCTGCGTGGTCAGGCGCGAATCGGCTTCGCGGAACTTCTCGAACGCGAAACGCGGGATCTTCGTGACGACGTAGTCGATCGTCGGCTCGAACGACGCCGGCGTCTGGCCGCCGGTGATTTCGTTCTTCAACTCGTCGAGCGTGTAGCCGACCGCCAGCTTCGCGGCGACCTTCGCGATCGGGAAGCCGGTGGCCTTCGACGCGAGCGCCGACGAACGCGACACGCGCGGGTTCATCTCGATGACGACCATGCGGCCGTCCTTCGGGTTGATCGAGAACTGCACGTTCGAGCCGCCCGTGTCGACGCCGATCTCGCGCAGCACCGCGAGCGATGCGTTACGCAGGATCTGGTACTCCTTGTCGGTGAGCGTCTGTGCAGGCGCGACCGTGATCGAGTCGCCGGTGTGCACGCCCATCGGGTCGAGGTTTTCGATCGAGCAGACGATGATGCAGTTGTCGGCGCGGTCGCGCACGACTTCCATCTCGTATTCCTTCCAGCCGAGCAGCGACTCTTCGATCAGCAGCTCGCGCGTGGGCGACAGGTCGAGACCGCGCTTGCAGATCTCCTCGAACTCTTCGCGGTTGTACGCGATGCCGCCACCCGAGCCGCCGAGCGTGAACGACGGACGGATCACGACCGGGTAGCCGCTGCCGCCGGTGGCCGCCATGATCTCGGCGTGCACCTTGGTCGCTTCTTCCATCGAGTGCGCGATGCCCGACTTCGCGGAGCCGAGACCGATCTTGGTCATCGCGTCCTTGAACTTCTGGCGGTCTTCCGCCTTGTCGATCGCTTCCGGCGACGCGCCGATCAGCTCGACGCCGAACTTCTCGAGCACGCCGTGGTGGTGCAGGTCGAGCGCGCAGTTCAGCGCGGTCTGGCCGCCCATCGTCGGCAGGATCGCGTCCGGGCGCTCCTTCTCGATGATGCGCGCGACGACTTCCCACGTGATCGGCTCGATGTAGGTCACGTCGGCCGTATTCGGGTCGGTCATGATCGTCGCCGGGTTGCTGTTGACGAGAACGACCTTGTAGCCCTCCTCACGCAACGCCTTGCAAGCCTGCGCGCCCGAATAGTCGAACTCGCACGCCTGGCCGATGATGATCGGGCCGGCGCCGATGATGAGGATGCTCTTGATGTCTGTGCGTTTTGGCATGGCTTGTGAATTCAATAAGTAATCGTTGTCGTGGGTCGGCCGGCGGCGCTCAGCTCATGGTCGCGAGCGCAAGCTTCACCGAGAAACCGATGAACAGGCCGCCCACGCTGCTCGCCGCGCCTGCCGCGAGCTTGCGGCGGCGACGGAAATGCTCGGCGAGCCGCGCCCCCGCGAAGATCAGCGTGCTCAGGTACAGGAAGCTCGCGCATTGCGCGATCGCCCCGAGCACGACGAACGACAGCGCGGGATGCGGGAATGCCGGGTCGACGAACTGGATGAAGAACGAGATGAAGAACAGGATCGCCTTCGGATTCAGCAGGCTCACGATCAGCGCCTTGCGGAACGGCCTGTCGAAAGACCGCTCGCCGTCGTCCGCCTGCGGCGCCTCGACCGGCGCATCGCCGCGCGCGCGCAGCTTGCTCCACGCGCCGCGCAGCATCCCGATGCCGATGTACAGCAGGTACGCGGCGCCGCCGTACTTGACGACGGAGAACAGCAGCGGGTTCGCCTTCAGCAGCGACGCGACGCCCGCGGCCGACAGCACCATCAGCACGGTATCGCCGACGAACACGCCGCAGGCCGCGCGATAACCGGCCTTCACGCCGCGCTGCGCGGCGAGCGACAGCACGTACATCGAGTTCGGCCCCGGCAGCAGGATGATGAAGATCACGCCGAACACGTAGGTCCAGATATCCGTGATGCCGAGTGCGTGGCCGAACATGATGCGAATCTCCCGTCCTTCGGTTGCGTCGATGACGTTAAGCGTTGCGCTGCTTCGCCGCGTCCATCAGCGCGGTGAAACGGTCGAACAGGTAGCCGATGTCGTGCGGGCCAGGCGACGCTTCCGGGTGGCCCTGGAAGCAGAACGCCGGCTTGTCGGTCAGCTCGAAGCCCTGCAGCGTGCCGTCGAACAGCGATACGTGCGTCACGCGCGCGTTGGCCGGCAGCGAATCGGCGTCGACCGCGAAGCCGTGGTTCTGCGACGTGATCACGACACGGCCGTCGCCGAGATCCTTCACCGGATGGTTCGCGCCGTGGTGGCCCGTTTTCATCTTGAGCGTCTTCGCGCCCACCGCGAGGCCCATGATCTGGTGGCCGAGGCAGATGCCGAAGGTCGGCACGCCGCGCTCGATGAACTCCTTCGTGGCCGCGATCGCGTAATCGCACGGCTCCGGATCGCCGGGGCCGTTCGACAGGAACACGCCGTCCGGATTCAGCGCGAGCGCATCGGCCGCGCTGGCCTGGGCGGGCAGCACCGTCACGTGGCAGCCGCGCTCCGCGAGCATGCGCAGGATGTTGTACTTGACGCCGAAGTCGTACGCGACGACGCGATACTTCGGCGCTTCCTGCATGCCGTAGCCGCCTTCGAGACGCCATTCCGTCTGCTTCCACTCGAACGGCTTGGCGGTCGACACGACCTTCGCGAGATCCATGCCGGCGAGGCCCTCGAACGAGCGCGCGAGCTCGATCGCCTTCGCTTCGTCGTCGGAGCCCGTCAGGATGCAGCCGCTCTGCGCGCCCTTGTCACGGAGGATGCGGGTCAGCTTGCGGGTGTCGATGCCGGCGATCGCGACGACGCCTTCGTCGCGCAGGTAGTCGCCGAGCGTGCGGTCCATGCGGAAGTTCGATGCGAGCGTCGGCAGATCGCGGATGATCAGGCCGGCGGCATGGACTTTCGTGGCTTCGACGTCTTCGGCGTTCACGCCGACGTTGCCGATATGCGGATAGGTGAGCGTGACGATCTGGCGCGAGTAGCTCGGATCAGTCAGGATTTCCTGATAGCCGGTGATCGCGGTATTGAACACGACTTCGCCGATCGTATGGCCTTCGGCCCCGATCGAATAACCACGAAAGACCGTGCCGTCGGCGAGTGCAAGCAAGGCGGGAGAAAAAGACGGCAACACGGGAGGCTCCTTGGGGAACACCCTGCTGCCGACCTGTTTACCCTGCCGCGCGAGCGCCGCGCTGCGTGGGCGCGCGCGGTCGCTAGCTGGACGCGGCCTGCGTTGTCGAGACGCGAACCCGGCGCATGGCGCACGAGGCTTCGCGGCATCGCCCGACAGACGGCGTGCGGCGGATGAACGGGATGTATGAGGTAGGCGCTAGGGTGCGAGGTTGATCAGCACAAACTTTCAAATTATAGCCTGAAAATGGGCCTATCTTCAATTGATATGGCCGTCCGATCGCGGTCGCGCCGCACTCCGCGGCGCGGCGCGGCGTGCTACGGCCCCGTTTCCGGGGCCGCCCTACCTGTCAGCGTACCGCCGGATCAGTGCGCTTGGCCAGTGCCGCGCGCAGGCCACGCGTACCAGACCGCACTCGCGAGCTGCAGCGCGAGCAGCACGCCCCAGGCGGTGAAATGCGCGGCCGCCGGATAACGGCCGTCGACCGCCGGCCAGTGCGACAGCACGGCACCGACGCCGATCTGGAACGCGAAGATCAGCAGGAAGATCACGAGCGTGAGCGTCGTGTTCGCGCGACCGATCAGATGGGCGGGAAAATGGCCGGCCATCACCGCGTAGGTCAGGATGCCCACGCCGCCGAACATGCCATAGGCGGCCCACAGCCCGGCCGGCGGCAACGGCACGCGCGCGACGATCGCGAACTGCGTCGCGACGAACAGCGCCATGCCGATACCGCAAGTGGCGTAGACCGACACGCCGCGCCGCTCGAGCACGCGCGCCGCCGCGCCGAAGCCGACGCAGCCGGCCATCATCGCGAAGCCGAGCACCGACACGAGGCGCGCGGCATGCGGCGCATCGAACCCGCCGACATCGCGCAGATACGGGCCGACCCACAGCGACTGCATCGCATAGAACACGCCCTGCGTGACGACGGAAAACGACGCGATCTTCCAGAACGCGCGGCTGCTCAGGATGTGCCACGTGCCCTTGAACTGGCTGACGAGCCCGCCCTGATGGCGTGCCTGCTGCGCGTCGGGCGCCCCGAAGCCGATCGACGCCGCCACGACCACCGTCAGCGCCGCGAGGCCGAAACAGATCGCGCGCCAGCTCGTCCAGCCGAGCAGCCAGGTCAGCGGCGAGCCGACCATCACGCCGCCGAGACCGCCCACGGCCATCACGAGGCCGTTGACGAGCGGCAGCCGGCCGACCGGAAAATGCTGCGCGAGCGCCTTGAACGCCGCGCCGAGACACACCGATACGCCGACGCCGATCAGCAGGCGGCCGACCATCATCGCGCCGATGCCGTGCGCCGCGCCGAACACGGCCGCGCCGGCCGCCGCGAACAGCAGCATGCCGGCCGTCACGCGGCGCGGGCCGAAGTGGTCGAGCATCACGCCGGCCGGAATCTGCGCGCCGGCGAAGCCGAGGAAATAGAGGCTGGTGAGCAGGCCGAGATCGGCGGCCGACAGCCCGAGCTCGTGCGTGACGAACGGCGCGAAGCCCAGATTGACGCCGCGAAACACATACGACACGAAATACCCGACCGAAAACAGCGCGAGCACCCTCACCTGCACCGACGACATCGCTTCCCCTTGTCATATGAAGACGCGCGACGCAGCGCCGCCGCGCCGCGCGCAAACGAAAACGCCGTCACCTCGGTGACGGCGTTTCGTCGAATTCGTCGGATGATAGCGCAATCGTGCGGGCGTTACCGGCCGCCACGCCGTGCGCACCCCCGCGCTTACTTCTTCTTGCCCTTGTGCGCGGCGGTCTTGGCCGGCGCGGCTTTCGCGGGGGCGGCTTTCGCGGGCGCGGCCTTCGCCGGCTTCGCCGACGACTTGGCGGCGCCGCGCTTGCCGCCGTGCGACTTGCCGCCCACCGCCAGGCTCGCGCGCTCGATGTGCGCACCGCCCGTCGACGTCGCGATCCGTTCCGGACCGGGTTCCGCCGGCACCGCACGGCCGACCGGCACGTGCAGCACGAGCGCCTGGCCCGGCATCGCGAGATCGCGGTGCGTACGGTTCCACGCCTTCAACTGACCGACCGACACGCCGTAGCGGCCGGCGATCGCCGCCATCGACTGCTTGCGGCGCACGCGGATCAGCATCTTGCGCGTATCGGGAACGTCCGGCTCCATCGCGAGCACGCCGTTTTCGGCGACGTCGGCGCTGATGTCCTCGTCGTCGTCGTCGCCGCGCGGCACGACGATCGTCGAGCCCGGCTTCAGGCGCATGCCGGCCGGAATCTTGTTGACCGACATCAGCGTATCGGCGTCGACGCCGATCTTCTCGGCGATCGCGGCCGGGCGCGCACGCTCGCTGACCGTGTAGGTGGTCCACGACGACAGCTGGCCGCTGTAGGCTTTCAGGCTCTTCTCGAACGCGGACGCGTTGTCGAACGGCAGCAGGATCTGCGGCTCGGTCGCGCCGAGGATCACCGGCTTCGAGAACGACGGGTTCAGCGAGCGGAACTCGTCGAGCGGCAGGTTCGCGAGCTTCGCGGCCACCGCCACGTCGATGTCGCGCGACGTCGTGACCGTCACGAAATACGGGTGGTTCGGGATATCGGGCAGCGTCAGGCCGTACTGCTGCGGGCTCGCGATGATGTTCTTCACCGCCTGCAGCTTCGGCACGTAGTTGCGCGTCTCGTTCGGCATCCGCAGGCTCTGGTAGTCGGTCGGCAGGCCGGCCGCCTGGTTGCGCGCGATCGCGCGCTGCACGTTGCCCTCGCCCCAGTTGTACGCGGCCAGCGCCAGATACCAGTCGCCGAACATGTCGTGCAGGCGGGACAGGTAGTCGAGCGCGGCGCTCGTCGACGCGAGCACGTCACGACGCTCGTCCTGCCACATGTTGCGCTTCAGGTTGTACGTGCGGCCGGTGCCGGGCATGAACTGCCACATGCCGGCCGCTTTCGCGACCGACAGCGCCTGCGGGTTGTACGCGGACTCGATGAACGGCAGCAGCGCAAGCTCGGTCGGCATGTGACGCGCCTCGAGCTCCTCGACGATGTGATACAGGTACTTCTGCGAGCGCTCGGTCATGCGCTGCACGTAATCGGGCCGCTGCGTGTACCAGGTCGTCTGCATGTCGACGAGATCGCTCTGCAGGTCGGGCATCTGGAAGCCGCGACGGATGCGCGCCCAGAGATCGGAGTCTGCACTGGTCAGGTCGCCGACGGATTGCTTGTCGACGTCGACAGTTTCTTTGGCGGTGGCTGATTTACGGAGGTAGTTGGACGTCGCCTGCGAATCGGCGGCGTTGTTGGCGACAGGGGGCTGGCTCGCACACGCGGCGAGGAGTAGCACCACCATCGCACTCAATATAAGTCGCATGAAAATCTCGGCTTCCGACGGCTGGAAATTGCAGGCGATACTACGGAAGTGCGTGCTTCACGTCAATAAAAACACCGAAAACTCAGCGAAATCCTACATTTGGAGCAATTTTTACAGGCACCGCTTGAGCTTTGGAGTCCTCCGGAAAACGTCATCGAAACCGGTTTTTCCATTCGCGCATCAGCGTGAACGCCGCCAGACGATCCGTCACCGTTTCGTGCAGCTCGGCCTCGAGCGTCGCGTGGATCGCCGCGTTGTCCGCCCGCATGAACGGGTTAACGGCACGCTCGTGCGCGATCGTAGTGGGCAGCGTCGGCACGCCGCGCGCCCGCAGCGCCTGCGCGTCGTCGCGCCACGCCGCGAGCGCCGCATTGTCGGGCTCGCACGCGAGCGCGAAGCGGATGTTCGACAGCGTGTATTCGTGTGCACAATGCACGCGGGTGTCGCCCGGCAGCGCCGCGAGCGCGTCGAGCGACGCGAGCATCTGCGCGGGCGTGCCTTCGAACAGGCGGCCGCAGCCGCACGAGAACAGCGTGTCGCCGCAGAACACGTGCGGCGCCGCGTTGCCCTGCCCGACCCGCTGGAAATACGCGATATGGCCGCGCGTATGACCCGGCACGTCGAGCACGTCGAATGCGACGGCCGGTGCGTCGAGCGTCACGCGATCGCCGCCCGAAAGCGGCCGCGTGACCACGTCGATCGCTTCGGCCGCGGGGCCGTAAACGGCGAGCGGAGCATCGGCCGGTTGGCTATTGCGCAGCGCCTCGACACCGCCGACGTGGTCGGCGTGGTGGTGCGTGAGTAAAATAGCGGTCAACCGCCAGCCTCGTTCGGCAAGAACCCGGCGTACGGGCGCGGCTTCACCCGGGTCGACGGCGATCGCATCGCAGCCGTCCGAGACGAGCCAGATATAGTTGTCTTCGAATGCCGGAACCGGCACGTATTCCAGCTCGTTCATGGGCGCGCAATCATCGTTATGTCTGACCGTCAAATTATAGACTGGCCCGCCTGGACCGACTCGCCGCCCGGCCGCTACGTGCTGGGCTGGGAGCAGGCGCAGCTCGACCGGATCGTGTCCGACGTCTTCGGCTTCCACGCGCTGCAGCTCGGCTTGCCGCAGCTCGACGCGCTGCGCGAGAACCGCATGCCGTATCGCGGCCTGGTGCTCGACCCGGCGAGCGGCGCGAGCGCGCCGTATCAGTATCCGCGGGCGCGCGAAACGCACGCGGCGGCCCACGCGCCGGCCGATCGCAGCACGACCTGGTGCGATCTGCTCGACCTGCCGTTCGAGTCGCAAAGCGTCGACCTGATCGTGATGCCGCACACGCTCGAATTCACGTCCGATCCGCACCGCCTGCTGCGCGAGGCCGAGCGCGTGCTGATGCCGGAAGGCCAGCTCGTGATCACCGGCTTCAACTCGCTCAGCCTGTGGGGCATGCGGCAGTCGTTCGGGCGCATGGCGAACCGCCCGTTCGTGCCGGCCACGCGCGACCAGATCGCGTTCATCCGGCTCAAGGACTGGATCAAGCTGCTCGGCTTCGACCTCGAACGCGGCCGCTTCGGCTGCTACCGGCCGCCGCTCGCCACCGATCAGTGGCTGGCCCGCTACGGCTTCATGGAGGCCGCCGGCGACCGCTGGTGGCCGATCTTCGGCGCCGTCTACATGGTGACGGCCGTCAAGCGCGTGCGCGGCATGCGTCTCGTCGGCCCGATCAGGATGAAGAAGCCCGTGCTCGCACCGGGCCTGACGCCGGCGGCCTCCCCGACCACCCACCAAGAACGTTCATGACAACCGACACCATCGACATCTATACCGACGGCGCCTGCAAGGGCAACCCCGGCCCCGGCGGCTGGGGTGCGCTGCTGCGCTACGGCACCCAAGAAAAGGAACTGTTCGGCGGCGAGCCGAACACGACCAACAACCGCATGGAGCTGATGGGCGTGATCGCCGCGCTCGAGGCGCTCAAGCGGCCGTGCCGGGTGATCGTGCATACCGACTCGCAATACGTGCAGAAAGGCATCAGCGAGTGGATCCACGGGTGGAAGAAGAAAGGCTGGGTCACCGCGGCGAAGACGCCCGTGAAGAACGCCGACCTGTGGAAGCGGCTCGATGCGCTCGTCGTGCAGCACGACGTCGAATGGCGCTGGGTGAAGGGCCACGCGGGCCACCCCGAAAACGAACGCGCCGACGCGCTCGCGAATCGCGGCGTCGAATCGCTCGCGGCCTGAATCCGGGCCGCCCTCCACTCTTTCCCGATTTATCCGCCGATTTATCCGACATGCGCCAGATCATTCTCGATACCGAAACCACCGGCCTGAACGCCCGCACGGGCGACCGCCTGATCGAAATCGGCTGCGTCGAGCTGCTGAACCGACGGCTCACCGGCAACAACCTGCACATCTACGTGAACCCCGAGCGCGACAGCGATCCGGGCGCACTGGCCGTGCACGGCCTCACGACCGAGTTCCTCAGCGACAAGCCGAAGTTCGCGGAAGTCGTCGACCAGATCCGCGACTTCGTGAAGGGCGCCGAGCTGATCATCCACAACGCACCGTTCGACCTCGGCTTCCTCGACGCCGAATTCGCGCGGCTCGGCCTGCCGCCGTTCACCGAGCATTGCGGCGGCGTGATCGACACGCTGGTGCAGGCCAAGCAGATGTTCCCCGGCAAGCGCAATTCGCTCGACGCGCTGTGCGACCGCTTCGGCATCAGCAACGCGCACCGCACGCTGCACGGCGCACTGCTCGACTCGGAGCTGCTCGCCGAGGTGTATCTCGCGATGACGCGCGGCCAGGACAGCCTCGTGATCGACATGCTCGACGACACGGGCGCCGACGGCGGTGCGGCGAACGGCCAGCGCGTGTCGCTTGCGGCGCTCGATCTGCCGGTCATCGCAGCAAGCGACGACGAGTTGGCCGCGCACCAGACGCAGCTCGACGAGCTCGACAAGTCGGTCAAGGGCGCCTGCGTGTGGCGCCAATCCACCTCCACCGACGCGGAAGCAGCGGACGCCGCGCAGGCCGCCTGACGCGGCACCCGCCCCGCCGCGCGTGCGGCCGCGCCTACGCGCGCGGCTGCAGCGCGATCACCGCCATCCCGCCGAGCGCGAGCACCGCGCCGGCCACGTCCCAGCGGGTCAGCGCGACGCCGTCGACCACCCGCAGCCAGATCAGCGCCACCGCGATGTACACGCCGCCGTACGCGGCGTAAGTGCGCCCCGCCGCGCTCGGGTGCAGCGTCAGCAGCCACGCGAACAGCGCGAGCGACAGGGCGGCCGGCACCAGCAGCCAGGCCGGGCGCCCGGCCTTCAGCACGAGCCACGGCAGATAGCAGCCGACGATTTCGGCCAGCGCGGTAGCGGCGAACAGCGCCGCGATCCTCATCAGTTCGGTCATCCGGTTCCTCGCGAATTCAGCCCGGTCGCGACGGGCGGTACGGCCGCGCCGCGCGCCGCCGATCATACCCGAGCGGGCCGCGCCGGCGCCCCCGCCAGACGGGCGACTCCGGTCAATTTGCACGATCGTCCGTCATCGTGCTATCATGTCGCCTGTTTCAACATTCAATCTCTGTCTTTTCGATTTTGAGAGAAGTCCGTCCGCACAATGCGGGCCGGTGCCTCGATCGAAATTGCATCCACAGGAAAGCCCGCCCGACAGGCCCGCTTTTCTCGTTTCGTTGCCCCTCCGGGGCGTTGCCGGAACGCCGGACCCTCGTCCGCACCGGCATCTGCCGCCTGCATCACGCGGCCCATTCTTCATGAGCGCACTGTCGCGACGGCCCATCGGGCCCGCGTCGAAGCAGCCCCTCGGCCCTTTGCTGCCTTGCGCAGTCAGTGCTCGATGGTCTGCCCCGACGCGCAGCACACGACCCCGCGCTCGCCGGCAAACCGTGTCGGACGGCCTGCCCGTTCCGGCGCTGTCAAAGGAGTGCATGACCTTGACCGCAACACACGTCAGCCCGACCGCTGTCTCCTCCCCCGCTTCGTCGTCCGCCGAAGCCCCGCTCGCCGTGGACGACATCACCGTCGTCGACCAGAGCCTGCTCAAGCGCGCCGTCAGCGCGATGGCCATCGGCAATGCGATGGAATGGTTCGACTTCGGCGTCTACAGCTATATCGCCGTCACGCTCGGCAAGGTGTTCTTCCCGTCCAGCAGCCCGTCCGCGCAGTTGCTCGCCACCTTCGGCACGTTCGCGGCCGCGTTCCTCGTGCGTCCGCTCGGCGGCATGGTGTTCGGCCCGCTCGGCGACCGCATCGGCCGCCAGCGCGTGCTCGCCGCCACGATGATCATGATGGCCGTGGGCACCTTCGCGATCGGACTGATCCCCAGCTACGCGTCCATCGGCATCATGGCGCCCGTGCTGCTGCTCGTCGCCCGCCTCGTGCAGGGCTTCTCCACCGGCGGCGAATACGGCGGCGCCGCCACCTTCATCGCCGAGTTCTCGACCGACAAGCGCCGCGGCTTCATGGGCAGCTTCCTCGAATTCGGCACGCTGATCGGCTATGTGCTGGGCGCGGGCGTCGTCGCGCTGCTCACCGCGTCGCTGTCGCAGGACGCGCTGCTGTCGTGGGGCTGGCGCGTGCCGTTCCTGATCGCCGGCCCGCTCGGCCTGATCGGTCTCTACATCCGGATGAAGCTCGAGGAAACGCCCGCGTTCAAGCGCCAGGCCGAACAGCGCGAAGCGCAGGACAAGGCCGTGCCGAAAGCGCGCTTTCGCGAGACGCTGCTGCGCAACTGGCGTGCGCTGCTGCTGTGCGTCGGCCTCGTGCTGATCTTCAACGTGACCGACTACATGGTGCTGTCGTACCTGCCGAGCTTCATGTCGTCGACGCTGCATTTCGACGAATCGCACAGCCTCGTGCTGGTGCTGATCGTGATGGTGCTGATGATGCCGATGACGCTGTACGCCGGCCGCCTGTCGGACAAGATCGGCCGCAAGCCGGTGATGCTCGCCGGCTGCGTCGGCCTGCTGGTGCTGTCGATCCCGTCGCTGATGCTGATCCATGCGGGCACCACGGCGTCGGTGTTCGGCGGCCTGCTGATCCTCGGCGTGCTGCTGTCGTGCTTCACCGGCGTGATGCCGTCGGCGCTTCCCGCGCTGTTCCCGACCGAAATCCGTTACGGCGCGCTCGCGATCGGCTTCAACGTGTCGGTATCGCTGTTCGGCGGCACGACGCCCCTCGTCACCGCGTGGCTCGTCGACGTGACGCACAACCTGATGATGCCCGCGTACTACATGATGGGCGCCGCGTTGATCGGCGTCGTGTCGGTCGTCGCGCTCGCCGAAACCGCGCGCCAGCCGCTGAAGGGCTCGCCGCCGGCCGTCGCGACGCGCCGCGAAGCGCATCAGCTCGCGCGCCAGTTGCGCGAGGAAAACGACGAATCGGACCTCTACGGCGTCGCGACGCCCGCACGCGCATGAGCGTCGCTCAATGAAAAAGCCCCGGCCGAAGCCGGGGCCCGATCGAACCCGATCCGCCCGACCGGCTTGCGCCGGCCGGGCTTTTTTTCATCCGCGCGCCGCGAACGTGCTCATGCGTGCGCTTCGCAGTGACGGCAGAAGATCAGCGCGCGCGAGCGCGACACGGCCGCCTGCGCGCCGCGCGCCGCGACGATCAGCCCGACCTGGCCGAGATTGAAGTCGCGCTCGACCATCAACTGCGCCAGCGCGGCAAGCGGCAACACGACGGACGGGTGGTACAGACTCGATTCGATCAGGGCTTTCATCATCGGCTCCATCTGGCAACGCGTAATTCGATGGAGTGGATTCTAGGGATCGGTCGCCTCCGGATAAACAGCGCGAATGCGAAGTCACTTGTCAGCCGTCGAGAACAATCGGCAGCGACTGGCCGGACACGAGCCGGCGGCGTCCAACATCGATGTGCGACGGCCCGGCGCGCGAACCCTAGGCGAGCGGCGTTTCGACGAAGGCCGGCAGCGCTTCCGCCCGCGCGGAATGCGCGGCGAGCGCCGGATAACGGGCCGGATCGATCCGCGCAAGCACCGGGTAATCTGCGGCCACGAATTGCGTGAAGCGCCACGCCACCGCGACCGTCACGTCGGACTGCAGCAGCCGCGCACCGCCGAACCAGCCGTTGGTGGCCGCGACCAGCGGCTCCAGTGCGCCGTATGCGGCTTCGAGCTGGCTCAGCACGCGCTCGACCCACGGTTCGTGCTGCTTGTCCGACGGCCGCAGCGCCTGCTCGCAGACGACCTGCACGGTCTTCTCGGCGGCAGCCAGCGCGAACCCGATCGGCACCAGCGCGCGCAGCCGGGCATCGACGGCGTCGGGCAGCAGGCGCCGCTCCGGCGCGGCCAGGTGGTCGAGATAGTCGACGATCAGCGACGAATCGATCAGCGTCGCGCCGCCGTCGGTCACGAGCGTCGGCGCCTTGACGACCGGGTTGGTCGTCCTGAACTGCTCGACATGACGAAACACCGAGAGCGACTCGTGTTCGAACGGCAGGTCGAGCAGCTTCGCCGAGATGGCGACGCGGCGCACGAACGGGGAATCCAGCATGCCGATCAGCTTCATCGCAAACGCTCCGTTTCGAGGAAATGGAACCGCCGACTGTAGCAGCGTCGCGCGGCAGCGCCTAGCACCCGTTCGCGCCAATAACGGGCTTGTGCTGGCCTCAGCGTGCCCGTGCGCTCGACACGCGCGGCCGCGCATCGAGCTCGCACTGCCCGTCCACAGTGACCATAATGCAGGTTCACGCTCCTTCCGCCCCAGGGTCCGCCATGTGGTACGCCGTCGTCGAGCAGCAGCGGGAATGGATGCGCGCATGGCGCGCGGCGACGCGATACGCGTTCGATGCGTGGCCCGCGGCGTCGCTGCCGCATGCCGCGTCGTCGTGCTACGACGACCTGTTCGAACCGCTGCTCGGGCCGCAGGCCGCGCCGCCGGGCTTCGACCTCGCGTGGCCGGACGTCGGCGAGCAGGTCGTCGCGCACACGCCGTTTTGCGACTTGCGGCGCTTCGCGCACGCCGATGCGCGCCGCACGGTGTTGCTGTGCGCGCCGCTCGTCGGGCACGCGGCCGTGATGATGCGGGAAACCGCCGAAACGCTGCTCGCCGATGGCGACGTCTGCGTGACCGACTGGCGCAATGCGCGCGACGTGCCGCTCGCGGCAGGCCGTTTCGGGCTCGACGAGTACGTCGCGATGCTCGACGACTTCGTCGCCACCCTCCAGCGCGACGATCGGCCGCTGCACGTCGTCGCCGTGTGCCAGGCGACCGTACCGGCGCTCGGCGCACTCGCGCTGCGCGCCGCACGCGGCCTCGCGCCGCCCGCGAGCATCACGCTGATCGGCGGCCCGCTCGACGCGCGGCTGAACCCCAGCGCGCTCGGCGCCGCGGCCGCCGCCCATTCGCTCGACTGGTGCCGGCGCCACCTGATCGACATCGTGCCGCCCGGCTTCGCGGGGCACGGCCGCGCCGTGTTCCCGACCTATCTGCAGCAGGGCGAGATCGCGCTCCTGTATCCGCAACGCTTCCTGACGCTGATCGAAACCTACGCGCTGGCGGCGTCGCGTTTCGACATGAGCGGGCTTGCCGACGCCCGGCGGGCGCTGCGCGAATACACGGCGCTGCTCGACATGCCGGCCGACTATTTTCTCGACACGGTCGACGTCGTGTTCCAGCGCATGCTGCTCGCGACCGGCGCGTGGCGCGTGCGTGGCCGGCGCGTCGACCCCGCCGCGCTGCGCGACGTCGCGCTGCTGACCGTCGAAGGCGCCCGCGACGCGGTCACGGGCGCCGGGCAGACGCATGCGGCGCTCGCCCTGTGCAGCGGCCTGTCGGCCGACGAGCGCCATCGCGTCGACATCGACGATTGCGATCACTATGGGCTGTTTACGGGGCCACGCTGGCACGGCAACGTCCATCCAGCGCTGCAGCGCGTGTTCGCGCTGGCGGAAGCCGGCCGAGCCCGCCCGCGCCGGAGCCGTCGGACGTGACGCCGCGTCAGGGGCGCACCGCGTCGAGCAGCGCGCGCACCTCGTCGTCGCTCGTCTGCTCGAAGCGCGCGTAGAACTGGCTGATCCCGAAGAACCGCAGCGGCTGCGACACCGTGACGAACGCGTCGGCCAGGCCGTCGAACGCGTGCGCCGCGCCCGCCGGCGCGACCGGCACCGCCGCGACGATGCGCGCCGGGTGGCGCTCGCGCAGCGCCTGCAGCGCGACGCGCATCGACGCGCCGGTCGCGACGCCGTCGTCGACGACGATCGCGATGCGTCCGTCCACCGCCTGCGGCGGCACCGCGCCGCGGTACAGCGCCTCGCGGCGTTGCAGTTCGGCCGTCTCGCGCGCGATCACGTCGGCGAGTTGCGCATCGGAGACGTCCATCGAACGGATCACCGAGCGTTGCAGATGCATCGCGCCGCCCGTCGCGATCGCGCCCATCGCGAGTTCGGGGTCGAACGGCACGCCGAGCTTGCGCACGACCAGCACGTCGAGGGGCGCGCGCAGCGCGCATGCGACCGGATACGCGACGGGCACGCCGCCGCGCGGCAACGCGAGCACGACCACATCGCTTCGCCCTGCGTATTCGCGCAACGCGTCGGCCAGTTGGCGGCCCGCGTCGGCGCGATCGGCAAAACCGCTTTCGGTCACGATCGACTCCCTGCCGTTGCGCCGCGTGCGCGCCACCCGCGCCGGCGCCTGTCAACGAGGATGGTGCATCGCTCGCGCCGATGCAAGCAGGGTCACACCGGCGCGACGCGCCGCAAGGAAGGGTCAGAGGCCGCCGGCCTGCCGGTACAGCCGCCAGAACGACTGGGCGTAGGACTGCGCGAGTTCGGGTGCGCGCCGGAACACGTTCACCGTGTCGGCGTGCTCGGCCGCGCCGTCGGACAGCGTCGTCAGCGCGACGCTGTCGTCGACGATCACGAAGCGCGACGCGGGGCCGCCGCCCCGGGAGTCGATCGCGACGTCGATGCCCGCGGATTTCAGATAGCCGGCGCCGCTGTACCTGCCCGCACGCGGCGGGCGCACCAGCACGACGCGCACTTCGATCCCGCGCGCGCGGGCCGAGCGCAGCGCGCTCGCGACAGCCGGCGGCACCTGCGTATAGCCGGCCAGCAGCACGCGGCGCTGCGCCTGTTCGATCAGGTCGACGGTCGCGTCGGCCGCCGCGTTGTCATACGAAAAGTACGTGCCGACCGATGCGGCGTCGGACGGAATGTGGCTGGCGTGGACGCTCGTCGCGCAGCAGAACGCGGCGAGAATGAAGGCGGCTGGTCTCATGGCGGGCGCCATTGTAGCGACGCCATTTCGCGTGGCAAGGGGCGGCGACGACGCTGCTGCGCCGGCGCAACACACGGTGCGAAACAGGTGCCCGGCGGCCGGGTTTCAGCCGGGTTTCGCCGTGCCGATCAGCCGGCCGCGACGCGCGCGAGCCAGCTCGTCACGCCTTCGACGGAACGGAAATCCGCGAGGCTGCGCGCCGGCAACGCGGGATACGCGCCGGCGGCCATCTCGGCCAGCGCGCGGCCGGGGCCGAGTTCGAGAAACGCGGTTGCGCCGGCCTCCACGCACGCGGCGAGACAGGCCGCCCACTCGACCGGCTCGGCGATCTGCCTCGCGAGCTTGTCGAGGCCCGTGTCGACGTCGAGCACCGACGCGCCGTCGATCCCCGAAAACAGCCGCGTGCCGGGCAACGGCCGACGCACGGGTGTCGTGGCCAGCGTCGCGCGGAATGCGGGTACGGCCGCCGCGAGCCGGCGCGTGTGCGACGCGATCCGCACGCAGACGGGCGCGACGCGCAGCGCGCCGGCACGGGTCGCATCGTCGGCCACGGCATCGACATCGGCGCGCCGCCCCGCGACCACGAACGCATCGCCGGGATTCGCGATCGCGATGGCCGCGTCGCGACCGTCGCACAGCCGCGCGAGTTGCGGGCGCGTCAGGCCGCGCACGAACACCATCCGCTCGTCGCCGCCGCTCGCGGCATCCATCTCGCGTGCCCGCGCGGCGGCCAGCTCGAGCGCATCGTGCGGGTCGATCATCCCCGCGACGCTCCACGAGCCGACCTCGCCGACGCTGTAGCCCGCGACGCAACGCCGGCGCGGCCACGCCGCGTCGAGCAGCGCCGCCGCCGCGAGCGCCTGGACCGTGCAAAGAATCTGCGCGGCGCGGTTTTCCCGCAGCGCGTCGGGTCCGGCCTGCCGGACCCACGCGCGCGGATCGTCGCCGAGCAGCCGGCCCGCATGCGCGAACAGTGCGTCGGCCTGCGGCGCCGACCCGGTCAGGCCGAACATGTCGGCGCGTTGCGCCCCCTGCCCCGAGCACAGAATGGCCAGCGTCATCGCGCATCCCCTTCGGCGTCGAGCGCATCGACGAACACGCTCATCGCGAGCAGGTCGGCCGCGCCGCCCGGGCTCAGCCGGCGCGCGACGAACGCACGATGCGCGGCCGCCGCGCGCAGCCGCCAGTCGGGCGTGCGCACGCCGCCGCGCGCGACGAACGCGCGGGCGGTCGCACGGGCGAAATCGAGGCCATCCCGGCCGCCCCGATGCAGCAGATTCGTGTCGTCGAGCACGGCGATCAACGCGAAGCACGCGGCAACCCGCGCGGCTTCCGGATCGTCCGGCAGGTCGCGCCGTGCGCGGCGCAGCGCGGGCAGCCCGACCGCGTACACGGACGGGAAACCGTCGGCCGCCTCGCGACGCGCGCCGCCGACACCGTAGCGACGGCTGGCGCACTCGCCGTGGCTGTCCGGCAAACGCGGGCCGCCGAGGATCTCGACGCCCCAGCGACGGGCCACGAACGCACCGAGCGTGGTGCCGTCCGGCATCGCACCCGGCCGCGCGCGCCGGCCGGCGGCCGCGCACAGCAGCCCGAGCCCGAAGATCGCGCCGCGATGCGTATTGACGCCGCCGGTCGCGGCGAGCATCGCGTGTTCGGCTCGCAGGCCGATCTTGCGCAGCACGGCCATGTCCGCGTCGCGCGCGCCCGCGTCGGCGAGTTCCGCGAAGTACGGTCGCAGCACGGCCGCGCTGCACGCGAACGTCGCCGCGTCCATGTCCGCGTGACTGCCGGTGTCGACGTGACTGACGAGGCCCGGCTTCGGATAGGTCTCGATCTCGAGCACGAGGCTGCGCTCGGCCAGCGCGGCGATGCGCTCGACATCGGACGGCGCCGCCAAGCGGCAGGCACCGCGGGCGCTCATCGCGAGCCTCCGGCGAATGCGTCGGCGCGCATCAGCTCGACGGCCCGCGCGGTCTTCACCGCGACTTCGGGCAACCGCGCGTGCAGTTCGCGCCAGTTGACGCCCGCGCCGTCGTCGCGCAGCAGCTCGCCGTCGATGCGCATCGGCGCGCGCGCGTCGATCGCCGCGAGACCGTCGAGCAACGGCGCGAGCGACGCGGGGTCGGGCAGCGGGAATACGATGTCGAGATCGGATGAGGCGCTCAGGTAAGCCTCGCCCGTCAGCGCCTGCCAGGCGAGGCTACCGAACACGCGGCCCAGCACGCCGCAGCGCGCGCCGAGCGCATCGAGCGCGCGCAACGGCGCGTGCCATGCCGCGGGCGCGGCGGCGCGCACGTCCGTCAACGTCGGCAGCGGACCGACCGTCGCGAGCGCGTCGGCGGACACGTTCAGCGCGATGCGCCGCTTGCCTGCCGAAGGCGGCAGCGGCAGGCCGAGCGGCACGCGGCCGGCATCGGCTTCATCCGGCGACGCGCGACGCACGATCAGCGGCCAGCCGCGTGCGGCCCATGCGCGTACGAGCGGGTCGCCCGCGAGCGCGGGGTCGCGGGCGAATGCCGCACCCCACCCGCCCGCCGTCAGCGTGACGAGCGTATGGCGGCGCAGCGGCAGCTCAGCGTGCGGCACGCGCGAGTGCCTCGACGCGGGCGGCGACGTCGGTCGCGATCGGCCTGCCGCGCGCCGCGCGCCGGTCGATGCGCTCGGCCGGCTTGCCGAGCCATTCGCCGACCTGCGCGTCGAGCGCGCGGGACGGATCGAGCACGGCGTCGACGGCGCCCATCTTCACGAGATTGTCGAGCCCCGGTGCGAACACCGGTGTCGAACGCGCCATCTCCTTCAGCACGTCGATCGGCAGCTTGGTCACGCGCGACATCGACGGTAGGTCCATCACCTCGGGCTCGGCGCCCGGCACCGCGAGCAGCGTACGCGTCGCGAGCGCGGTCGCGATGAATGCGCCGGCGGCCGTGTGGCCGTACAGCACGCCGATCGTCCGGTGCCCGACGAGATCCGCGTGCATCAGGCACTTCGCGAGATGCGACAGCCCTTCGTTCAGGCCGAGCAATTCGTCGCGCTTGCTCATCCGCTGGCTGTCGCTGTCGACCAGCACGAGGATCGGCGTGTCGCCGCCGCGCGCGACCGTCTCGAGCACGTGCGACGCGAGCGTCAGCGCCTCATCGATGCCGAACGGCAGGCGCTCGGCAACGCCGATCACGTCGACGCGCATGCCGGCCAGTTCCGCGTGCCCCGTCAGCAGCCCGCCATGACGCGCGATCGCATGGCCCGCGGGAAACAGCGCGTTCAGTACTTCATCGAGCGTCATGCTGCCTCCCGCCGGGCCGCCCCAAGGGAAGCAGGCGCCCCCTCGGGGCGCAGCGAACGAAGTGAGCGTGGGGGTCGTTTCATTTCTGCTCCTGTAACTGGTCGGCGAGCGCGGCGAATGCTTCGTCGGACATGCCGGGAATCGCTTCCGGCCGATCCGCGCCGAGCATGCGCCACACGTCGAGCGCATCCTGGCAGGCGCCGAACCGTTCGACCCGCGCTTCGAGGCGCGCCTGCTCCGCGCACAGCATCGCCGCATCGAACGCCGGCGCCCGGTCGATCAGCGCGAGCGCGGCCGCGCGGAACGCGTCCGGCGTATCGGCCACGTAGCGATCGGCGCCGCCGATCAGCCGCCGGTGCTTGCCGCCCATCGTGCGCCAGATCAGCGCGCGATCCTTCGAGTCGAATTCCTCGACGCCGCGATTGGTCTCGATCACCTCGGGGCCCGACACGCTGATGCGCCCCTGCTCCGACACCGCGAGCGCGGAACAGCACGCGGCGAGCAACCCGCCGCCGCCGTAGCAGCCCGCGCGCCCGCCGATCAGCCCGATCACCGGCACGCCGGCCGCACGCGCTTCGACGAGCGCGCGCATGATCTCGGCGATCGCGAGCTCGCCCGCGTTCGCTTCCTGCAGCCGCACGCCGCCCGTATCGAACAGGATCAGCACCGGCTTGCCGACTTCGCGCGCGGCGCGCAGCAACCCGGTGAGCTTCGCGCCGTGCACTTCGCCGAACGCGCCGCCCATGAAGCGGCCCTCCTGCGCGGCGACGAATACCGGCCGGCCGTCGAGCCGGCCGTGGCCGACCACCATCCCGTCGTCAAACTGCTGCGGCAGATCGAACAGCGGCAGATGCGGGCTCGTCACGCGCTCGGCCGGCCCCAGGAATTCGCCGAAACTGCCCGCGTCGAGCAGCCCGTCGATACGCTGCCGCGCCGATGCTTCGTACCAGCTCGCTGCGTTCGCGACGAACGCCGGCGCGTCGTGAATCACGTCGCTCATCATGCGTCTCCCTCGATCGCGCGCACGGCCTGCGCGAGCCGCAGCGACACCATGTCGGGGCGCGCGCCGCCGTCGTTGATCGACAGCTTCAGACCGCCCGGCGTGCGCCGCTCGACGAAATCCGACACGACCGCCTGCCAGACCGCGCCGAAACCGACGGCCGCGGTACGGATGTCGATCTCGCATTCGTTGCCCGGCAGCACGCGCTCGACCAGCACCTCGAGGTTGCCGGACGCGACCACGCCGACGAGCGCCGCGGCCTGCTCGCCCTTCGCGCGTTCGCGCGCGGTGAAGCGATAGTTCAACTGTTCCATGCCCTCTTCCTCACCAGTTGCGGAACCGGGCCGGCGGCGCATAGAGCCCGCCCGACCAGTGCACGAGATCCTTGATCGAACGCGCGGCGAGCCAGCGGCGGTCGGCGTCGAGCGGATCGATGCCGAGATCTTCCGGGCGGCGGATCACGCCGCGCTCGCGCAGCCGTTCGACCAGCTTCCGGTCGCGGCCGCGGCCGACGTCCGTATAGCCGGCGACGCCGCGGATCGCGTGCTCGCGTTCGTCCTTGTCGCGGCACATCAGCAGGTTCGCGATCCCTTCCTCGGTGACGATGTGCGTGACGTCGTCGCCGTACACCATGATCGGCGCGAGGTCGAGCTGCAGCTTGTCGGCAAGCTTCAGCGCGTCGAGCTTCTCGACGAACATCGGCACGTTCTTGTCGCCGAACGTCTCGCCGATCTGCACGACCAGCTTGCGGCCGCGCCGCAGCGCCGCCGGCGTGTCGGGGTCGGCTTGCGCGCCGGCCTTCAGCCACGGCTCGCTCGGATGGCGGCGGCCGCGCGCGTCGCTGCCCATGTTCGGCGCGCCGCCGAAGCCGGCGATCCGCTCGGCCGTGACCGTCGACGAATGGCCTGCCAGGTCGATCTGCAACGTCGAGCCGATGAACATGTCGCATGCATAGAGGCCCGCCGTCTGGCAGAACGCGCGGTTCGAGCGCAGCGATCCGTCGGGGCCCGTGAACCACACGTCGGAGCGCGCACGGATGTAGTCGTCCATCCCGACTTCGGAGCCGAAGCAGTGGATCTGCTCGACCCAGCCCGATTCGATCGCGGGAATCAGCGTCGGATGCGGATTGAGCGCCCAGTGCGTGCAGACCTTGCCCTTCAGCCCGAGCTTCTCGCCGTAGGTCGGCAGCAGCAGCTCGATCGCGGCCGTGTTGAAGCCGATCCCGTGATTCAGGCGGCGGATGCCGTACGGCTCGTAGATGCCCTTGATCGCGAGCATCGCGGTCAGGATCTGCGTTTCGGTGATCGCGGCCGGATCGCGCGTAAACAGCGGCTCGACGTAGAACGGCCGACCGGCCTCGACGACGAAATGCACGCGATCGCCCGGGATGTCGACGCGCGGCACCTTGTCGACGATGCGGTCGACCTGCGCGATCACGATGCCGTCCTTGAACGCGGTGGCCTCGACGACGGTCGGCGTGTCCTCCGTATTCGGGCCGGTGTACAGGTTGCCGTCGGCGTCGGCGCTCACGGCCGCGATCAGCGCGACCTGCGGCGTGAGGTCGATGAAGTAGCGGGCGAACAGTTCGAGGTAGGTATGCACCGCGCCGAGCGCGATCTTGCCGCCGAACAGCAGCTTCGCAATGCGCTGCGACTGCGGGCCCGAATACGCGAAGTCGAGACGCTTCGCGATCCCGCGCTCGAACACGTCGAGATGCTCGGGCAGCACGACGCCCGACTGCACCATGTGCAGGTCGTGGATCTTCGCGCTGTCGACGTCGGCGAGCGCGGTGGCGAGCAAGTCGGCCTGCTTCTGGTTGTCGCCTTCGAGGCAGACGCGGTCGCCGGGCCGCAGCACCGCCTCGAGCAACGCGACGGTGTCGCGCGCATCGACCCGCTTGCCGTGCGCGTAGGCCGCGCCGGCCGCGAGGCGTGCATCGCGCGCCTGCCGCGCGTGATTCCATCCCGTCATGAACAGTTCTCCGCTTCGATGGTTCAGCGGCATTCTAAGCCTGGCGCCGCCGCCGATTGATGATGTTGACGAATGCGACTCAGAGGACGCCGCGATGGATGCGGCCCGCCGCGGCCGGCACGCGCCGGCCGCCCGGATCGCACTCGGCGGCTATGCGCCGACCAGCGCGCGCGTCGTGAAGAACAGCAGCGAAGGCCCGAGCAGGCAGCCGACGCCGGTATGGAACGTCGCGACCAGCGCGCCGTACGGAACGAGCCGGCGATCGGTCGCGGCGAGCCCCGCGCTCACGCCGCTGACGGTGCCGGCCAGCCCGCCGAAGATCATCGCGGAGCGCGGCGTCTTCAGGCCCATGAAGTTGGCCGCGACCGGCGTGCCGACCATCACGATGATCGCCTTGACGAGCCCCGTCGCGATGCTGAGTGCGATCACGTCGGAGCTCGCGCCGATCGCCGCGCCCGTGACGGGCCCGACGATGTAGGTGACGGCGCCCGCGCCGATGGTCGTCATGCTGACCGCATCGGTATAGCCGAACGCGCGCGCGATGCACGCGCCGACGATGAACGGCAGCACGGTGCCGAGCAGCAGCGACACGACGCCGACGAGCCCGGCCTTGCGCGCTTCGGTCGGCTGCACCTCGAACGCGGTCGCGACGATCGCGAAATCGCGCAGCATCGCGCCGCCCATCAGGCCGATGCCGGCGAACAGCTTGACGTCGGCCAAGCCCTTCTCGCCGCCGGTGAATGCGCCGCCGACGTACGCGAGCACGAGACCGATGACGATCGCGATCGCCGAGCCGTGCACGCGGCCGAACGTGAGCTTGCGCGACGCGATCGAAGACAGCCACATGATCAGGCCGACCAGCGCGAACGAAGCGACGAGCCCGTTGTGGGCGACGGTTTTTTCGAGCATCTGCAGCATGGCGGCCTCCGTTATCGTTCTTCGAATTGCGGCACGCCCGCGAAGGCCGTGTCGTCGCGCCCCATGCGCGCGAGTACCGCGATGCAGCATGCGCAGACCGCGACCGCGCCGACGGCGGCCAGCAGCGCGACCGGCCCGCCCTTGAGCGCGGCGACGACGTTCTGGTTCGCGGCCATCGCGACGACGACCGGGATGTACATCGCGCCCCAGAAACCGACGCCGGCCTCGGTCTCCTTCGGCAGCCAGCCGCGCCGATGCAGCCACAGGCGCAGGCAGATCAGCAGCAGCATCGCGATGCCGACGCCGCCGACGTTGGTCTTCACGCCGATGGCTGCGCCGAGCAGGTCGCCGAGAAACAGTCCGGCCAGGTGGCAGAACGCCAGCAGCGCGGTTCCGTAGATGATCATGAGTCGTCTCCAGTCTCTTCGTGACGGGCGCCTGACGCGCGCGGGAGCCAGGCCCGCACGCCGATCCCGGGCGGACTGTTCGTCTCCTGCGGCGGGGCGCCGCGGCCCGGCGGCTCGTCGTGCGAGCGCGTTCTCGGGGTCGATGGGATGATGCGGGTTCGGGCCGGACGCCGGATGCCTTAGACTGACCGATGCAACCGGCGGCGCGACACGGGCTACGCGTCCGGTGCCCCCTTCGCGGAGGCCGCACTGGCGCGTGATCCGATACTAGCGCCGCAAAATCCGGCCATTTATGAAGTTGTCGAAACCGATTCAGTGGATTTAGCAATGCGTCCGTTACCGCCCGAGCTGCTGCGCAGCTTCGTCGCCGTCGCCCAGTCCGGCAGCTTCACCGCTGCGTCCGAGCGCGTGAGCCTGTCGCAGTCGACCGTCAGCCAGCATATCCGCCGCCTCGAGGAGCTGCTCGACCGGCCGCTGTTCGAGCGCGACACGCGCAACGTGCACCTGTCGCAGCACGGCGACGCGCTGTTCCGCTACGCGGTGCGCATCCTCGAACTGATGGACGAGGCCGTCACGTCGGTATGCGGGCCGCCGCTGTCGGGCAAGGTGCGGCTCGCGATGTCGGAGGATTTCGCGTCGGCGCACCTGACGGCCGCGCTCGCGAGCTTCGTGCAGCGCAACCCGGACGTCGAACTCGCGATCTCGACCGGGCTGTCGGGCGACCTGTTCGACGCGCTCGACGAAGGCCGGCACGATCTCGTGTTCGCGAAACGCATCGCCGGCAGCCGGCGCGGACGCGTGATCCGCAGCGAACCGCTGTACTGGTGCACCGGCCCCGATTCGCCGATCACCGGCCACGAAGCCGTGCTGCCGCTCGCGATGCATCCGGAACCGAGCGTGTCGCGCCGCCGCGTGCTCGAATCGCTCGAAGCCGTCGGGCGCCCTTACCGGATCGCCGTCGTGAGCAGCAGCATCGCGGTGTTGCGGGCGGCCGCGAGCGCGGGACTCGGCGTCAGCGCGTTCGCCGGCTACGTGATCCCGGCCGGGCTCGCGCGGCTCGAGGCGGGACTGCCGGAACTCGGCGAACTCGAATACGTGATCGACCGCCCGGCGGCCGCGTCGCGCTCGACGCTCGCGCTGGAAGCCACGTTGATCGCGGCGGCGGCCGAGTTGTAACGGCGCCGTGCGCACCTGACGGCTTTGCCCGGCACGCGTCATCGTCCGCGCAGCACCCGCTCGCGACAATGGGACCCATCGGAGGCGCGCCGCGCATCGCCACGCGCCTCCGATACCCCGTCCCCTTGATCGGAGCCCGCCATGAAGAACGTCCTGCGATTCGCCGCCGCGACCGCTGCAGCCGCGCTGCTGTCCCCCGCCTTTGCCCAGACCGACGCGTCGGCGCCCGCACCGGGCCTCACGCGCGCGGAAGTCGTCGACCAGCTCAAGCAGGCCTATCTCGACGGCGAACTACCGACGAACGACGGCAACTACCCGCCGGACGCCGCGACCCGCGCGCGCAATCGCGAACTCGTGCAGGCCGCGAGCCCCGCGTGGCTGGCCCATGTGCCGCCCGCGCCCCAGGCAACGTCGCAGCAGTGACCGGCGCCGCCGCCGCGCGCGATCGGGTCGTGATCAGGGCAGGAAGCTGCGGCGCCGCGCGTCGATCAGCTCGACGAGCAACCGGTCGCGCTCCGCCGCCAGTTCCTGCATCGAGCGCTCGCCCTGGATCGCGCGCAGCGCGTCGTTCAGCTTGCGATCGACTTCCGGATCGAACGAAGGCGTGCCGAGGTCGTCCCACCAGCTCGTGATCGGCCCCGACAGGTGCTCGAGGAAGTGCGCGATCCCGCCCGCGCCGCCGCCGAGGTGATAGGTCAGGCACTGCCCCATCAGCCCCCAGCGCAGGCCGGGGCCCCACGCGACGGCCTTGTCCGCATCGGCGACGCTCACGACGCCTTCGCCGACGAGGTGATACACCTCGCGAAACAGCGCGGCCGCGAGCCGATTCGCGACGTGGCCGGTCATCTCCTTGTTCAGGACGATCGTCTGCTTGCCGAGCCCGTCGTAGAAACGCTTCACGCGTGCGATCACGTCCTGGCCGGTCGCATCGCCGCCGACCAGCTCGACGAGCGGAATCAGGTGCGGCGGATTGAACGGATGCGCGATCAGGCAGCGTTCCGGATGCTTCGCGCACGCGGTCTGGATCTCGGACATCTTCAGGCCCGACGAGCTCGACGCGATCGGCACGTGCGCGGGCAGCACGCCGTCCATCTGGCGATAGAGCGCGCGCTTCAGGTCGAGTCGCTCGGGGCCGCTCTCCTGCACGAAGTCGACGCCGTCCAGCGCACGCACGAGATCGGCGTCGAACGACAGCCGCGCGGCAAGCTCGGCGGCCCGCTCGCCGAGAAACGCGGCCAGCGCGTCGCGCAGCCGCGCATCGGCCTGCGGGGCCGGGTCGGTCGCGACGACGTCGAAGCCCTGCGTCAGGTAGAAAGCGGCCCAGCTCGCGCCGATCACGCCGGCGCCGACGATCGCGATACGTCGAATGTCCATGGTTGTCCCGTGTGGTTGGTCTGCAGATATGCCGCGCCGATTGTCGCATCGAATCCCGCGCGCACGCGTCGACGCAGATTGCGCAATCCCTCTTGAAATGCGCGACGGCGGCCACTAATTAAGCGTCGTCGGGCAGTGCCTCATGCAACGCACCGCCCCCGTATCGATCCAGTGGAGCCACCCGTCGCGCCCGCCGCAGGCGCCGCGCCGTCACGTCTCCCGCGTTCCCTGTTCAGGAGGACCAACATGAGCGGTATCCATTTCGGCAACGACCTGTTCGACGAATTCGCCCGCGTGCAGCGGCAGATGGCGAGCCTGCTCGGCGAGCGCCCGTCCGGCATCCGCGCGGTGCGCCCCGGCGCCTTTCCCGCACTCAACGTCGGCGCCACCGACGATGCGATCGAGATCGTCGCATTCGCGCCCGGCATGGCCGCGGCCGATTTCGACGTATCGATCGACAAGGATCTGCTGACGATCAGCGGCGAGCGCAAACCGGCGCCGCGTACCGAAGGCGACGACGTGCGCACGTATGCGCAGGAGCGCTTTCACGGCGCGTTCCGCCGCGTGGTCGAACTGCCGCGCGACGCGGACCCCGACCAGGTCAGCGCCCGCTACGAAAACGGCTGCCTGCTGATTCGCGTCGGCCGGCGCGAAGCATCGAAGCCGCGCGCGATCACCATTCAGTAAACCTTCAGGATACCGACATGAACACGAATCCGACCCTGGCCGAACGCCACCCGGGCACCGTTCACGCTGCCGCCGCCGAAGCCGCCCGCCGGCCCGCGATCACCCCGTCCGTCGACATCGTCGAGGGTTCGCGCGGCGTCACACTGCGCGCCGACCTGCCCGGCGTGCCGCGCGAGAACCTCGACGTGAAGGTGCACGACAATACGCTGACGATCGAAGCCGCCACGCACATCGACGCGCCGGCCGAGCTGCGCGTACGGCACGCGGAAGTGCGGGCGACGCGCTATGCGCGGTCCTTCGTGCTGAGCGCCGATCTCGACACGTCGCGGATCGACGCGAACCTGCGCGACGGCGTGCTGACGCTGACGATTCCGCGCCGCGAGGAAACGCGCCCGCGCCGCATCGACGTGACGGCCGGCAATGCGTAAAGGTCGATGCGCGTCCTGACACGACGCGCGTGAAAAAGCCCCGCACCGGCGCGATGCCGGGCGGGGCTTTGTTGCATCGAGCCGCGCGCATTCGGGCGCGCGGACGGCAGATTCAATCGAAATCGAACAGGTCGAACACCGACTTCTTGCGACGCCGGCCGTCGTGCCGGTATCGCTCGTCGTGCGAGCGGCCGTCGCGCCCCCAGCCGTCGTCGCGGCCGTGCTGCGCGTACGCATCGCGTTGCGCCGGCGTGTCGCGGCGAGCCGGCGCGTCATCGGTTTCGCGGGCGATCAGCTTGTCGAGTTCGCCGCGATCGAGCCATACGCCGCGGCAGGTCGGACAGTAGTCGATCTCGATCGACTGGCGCTCGGCCATCAGCAGGTCGGGCGTCTTGCAGACAGGGCATTTCATCGCATTTCTCCTTTCCGTTCGAATTTCATTCGGAATCCGTATGAGGTGAAAGAGCCGGCCGCTGCGGCGGCCGGCGTCACGCGTGCCGCGTCAGTCGCGCGCCACGTGCGCCGCCCGCTTCGCCTTCGCGCGCCGCGCCAGCATGTTCATGCCCTCGACGAACGCCGAGAACGCCATCGCCGCATAGATGTACCCCTTCGGCACGTGCGAACCGAATCCTTCGGCGATCAGCGTCATGCCGATCACGACCAGGAACGACAGCGCGAGCATCACGATCGTCGGGTTGCGGTCGATGAAGCGTGCGAGCGGCTGCGCGGCGAACAGCATCACGGCCACGGCGACGATCACGGCGACGAACATGATCGGGACGTGCTCGGTCATGCCGATCGCGGTCACGATGCTGTCGATCGAGAACACGATGTCGAGCATCACGATCTGTCCGATCGCGGCCCACACCGTCAGGCCGGCCGCACCGACGGCCCCGCCCGCGCCGTTACCGTCGTGCGACACGTGGTGATGGATCTCGGTGGTCGCCTTCCACACGAGGAACAGGCCGCCCGACAGCAGGATCATGTCGCGCCACGAGAACGCATGGTCGAACAGCGTGAACACGGGTTCGGTGAGGCTCGCGATCCACGCGACGCTGCCCAGCAACGCGAGGCGCATCACCAGCGCGAGCGCGATGCCGAGGCGCTGCGTCCGCGCGCGCTGCGCCTCGGGCAGCTTGTTGCTGAGGATCGAGATGAAGATCAGGTTGTCGATGCCGAGCACGACTTCCATCACGACGAGCGTGAGGAGCGCGGCCCAGACGGCGGGGTCGGCGGCAAGCGTCAGCAGGTAGTCCATGGAATGGGCCGATACGAAAGTGGAAAGCCCGATGATATGCCGCCCCCACACTTCGGAAAAATCAGAGAGAATCTGACATTAGGTTCGGTTTTTACGATATATCCTGCTCCGATGCTGAATTTTCGACATCTGTACTATTTCTGGGTCGTCGTGAAGGAAGGCGGCTTCGCGCGTGCGGCCGCCCGGCTGGACATGGCCGTGCAGACGATCAGCGCGCAGGTGCGCGAACTGGAGAAATCGCTCGGGCACCAGTTGCTGCGGCCGGCCGGGCGCGGCGTCGCGATGACCGACGCGGGGCAAGCCGCCTTCGCGCGCGCGGAGGTCATCTTCGAGATGGGCCGGCTGATTCCCGACGACGTACGCGCGGCGGCCAGCCAGCCGACCGTGCGGCTCGCGGTCGGCCTCGCGGACGGCATCTCCAAGCTCGCCGCGCACGCGATCCTGGCCCCGGTGCTCGACACGCCCACGCTGCGGCTGCTGTGCCACGAGGGCGAGCACGACGCGCTGCTCGCGGAACTCGCGCTGCATCATCTGGATCTCGTGCTGGCCGGTCAAGGCGCGCCGTCCGGGTCGAACCTGCGCGTGACGAGCGAGCGCCTCGTCGCGTCGCCGGTCGACTGGTACGGGCCCGCGGCACTCGTCACGCCGAGCGCACGGCAGCGCTTTCCGCAGTGCCTCGCCGGCCTGCCGGTGCTGCTGCCGACCGCGCATTCGGCATTGCGCGCGCGTCTCGACCGGTGGCTGGAAAGCGAGCGGATCGTGCCGCGGGTGGCCGGAGAGTTCGAGGACAGCGCGCTGATGGCCGTGTTCGCGGCGCGCGGCCTCGGCGTGTTTCCGCTGAGCGAACTCGGCGCGAACGATGCGTCGCTGTTGCGCGGGCTCAGGCGGCTCGGCCGGGCGGGCGACGTGACCGAGGAAATCCACGCGATCCGCTCGCGGCGCGGCGAACATCATCCGCTGACGTCGCGCTTGCTGGCCGCGGCGCACGGCGCGCCGGCCGTCTGAAGCGAGCGCGACATCAAACGAAACTATAATGTCGCCCCGGCCACACGAGACGTGTGTGCACGCCCATCCGGGCACCACCCTTGCGCCGCCTCTCGCCGAGCCTTCTGAAAGACGCCATGCACAACCGATTTCGCCTGTTTTCCGTTTCGTGCGCGCTCGCGGCCGCGACCGTGCTGGCGGCATGCTCGTCGCCGCCCAAGCCGATCTACCAGCAGGAACAGTTCGACGCGACCAGCAGCCCGTATGCGCATACGTTCCACTCGAAATCCGACGCGGCCTGCGAGGCCGCGCGGCGCGCGCTGCTGAGCCAGGGCTACGTGGTGTCGTCGTCGCGCAACGATGCCGTCGACGGCAGCAAGAATTTCCAGCCGAGCAACGACATGCACGTCGTGATCGAGTTTCACGTCGTGTGCGCGGATGCGAATGCGGACGGCTCGTCGAGCATCGCGTACGTGAACGCCGTGCAGGACCGCTATACGCTGAAGAAGTCGAATACGTCGGCCAGCGTCGGCCTCAGCGTGTTCGGCTCGCTGTCGCTGCCGATCGGGTCGAGCGACGATGCGCTCGTCAAGACCGCGAGCGAGACGATTCCCGCCGGCGTGTTCTATGAGCGCTTCTTCAATCTCGTCGACCATTTCCTGAAGATCGATCCGGCGCGCCGCGACCGTGCGACCGTGAAGGCTGCCGAGAAGGAGCCCGTCGCGCCGCTGCCCGAGCCCGCGCCGACGCCGCAGGGCGAGCCGATGAAGATGACGACGCCGGTCGTGCCGACGCCGCCCGCGGCGCCGGTGCCGCTTTCGGCGCCGGGCGTCGCGCCGGGGTCGGGTGCGAATGCCGTGCCGTCGGCGGCATC
This sequence comes from Burkholderia sp. NRF60-BP8, assembly GCF_001522585.2. NCBI lineage: Bacteria > Pseudomonadati > Pseudomonadota > Betaproteobacteria > Burkholderiales > Burkholderiaceae > Burkholderia > Burkholderia sp. NRF60-BP8. The sequence goes on along the minus strand of NZ_CP013373.1, from coordinate 1,301,802 downwards.
GGCTGTCGCGGCGCCTGCAACGCGCGCTGCCGCGCCGGCGGCGGCGTCCGGGTCGGTGCCGGCTTCGGGCGCCGCGCCCGCAGCGGCGTCCGCGCCTGCGCCGGCTTCGGCGGCCGGTCCGGCGCCTGCGTCGGCTCCCGCATCAGCGCCTGCTCCCGCATCAGCGCCTGTGCCGGCTTCCGGGCCGGCAACCGCGCCGGCCCCTTCGTCGACCTCAGGTTCGACGGCCGCACCGGCTTCCGCGCCCGCGTCTGCTCCGAGTCCGGCAGCAGCGCCGGCCACCGCCGCTCCGTCGTCGGCCGCGTCCGCGCCTTCGGCGGCAGCGACGGCACCCGCGTCGGCATCGGCATCGGCGCCGCCGAGCGCATCGCCTGCGCCGGCTGCCGCCGATCCGGTCGCATCGTCCGCGCCGTCCGGCGCGAGCGCGCCAACCGCGCACTGATCGCCCTCCCGTATCGTCGCGCCCGGGCGAATGCACCGTAGCGCGACGGTACGCCTCCCTTCCGCGTCATTCCCCGAAACCGTTCACGTCCATGCGGCCGTACGCCCGCCGCGCATGGCCGCGCGGGATTGAAGGGATGACGGCGAGGTAACGCCGACGCATCGCCGCTGGCCGCACGCGGCCCAAAACCGCAGTTCACCACACGCGACGATCACAGACGGCCCGCCGTCTCGCCGTCTCGCGACTGTGCTGTCCGCCGGCGCCGTTGCCTACCGCAACGTCGCGCGCAGCGTCTGCAAATGCTCGACGGTCGTGGTCACGCCGCCGCAGACGATCACCGCGATGTCCGCTGCCGACGCGAGCACCGGCACCGGCCGCTCCAGCGCGGCCAGCGCAGCGCCGCACGCAGGCTCGACGACGATCCTGTGTTCGTCGAGAAACCGCAGCGATGCAGCCACCGCGTCGGCATCGGACACGACGACCGGATGGATCGCGTGGCGTGTCGCCCATTCGACCGCCGCGTCGCACGGCCGCTTCGCGCCGAGCGTCGTCGCGATGCTCGCGATGGCCGCCAGTTCGACCGGACACCCCTGCGCGAGCGAGCGCGCGTAGCAGTCGGCGCCTTCCGTCTCGGCCGCGACGACCGGCACGTCGTACCAGCCGTTGCGCGCCAGCCCTTCGAGCACGCCGCACAGCAGACCGCCGCCGCCGACCGCGAGCACGACCGCGTCGGGCTTCGGGCCTACCGCCGCCATCTCGTCGATCATCGTCGCGTGCCCCTGCCACAGGATGCGGTCGTCGAACGGATGCACGAACGCGTCGTGCTCGCCGAGCGCCGACTGCGCGAACGCGTTCGCCTCCGCCCAGCTCGCGCCGTGCACCACGAGTTCCGCGCCTTCGACGCGGATCAGCTCGCGCGCCCGGGCCGACGTGCTTTCCGGCACGACGACGCGCACCGGCACGCCCAGCTCGCGGCCGCAATACGCGACCGCGATGCCCGCGTTGCCGCCCGACGACGACACGAACCGCCGGGCCCCGTCCGCCTGGCGCGCCTCGCAGACGGCGCCGATGCCGCGCAGCTTGAACGAGCCTGACGGCTGCAGCGCATCGAGCTTCAGCCGGATGACCTTGCCGAGCCGACGGGACGCGATGGGCGAGCGGATATAAGGAGTCGGGATATGAAGCGGCATGGGACGGGACGCAATGAGGACGGAGGAAAACGCACGCGACGCGCGACGAAGCGAATGCGGCAACGACGGTGGTCATCGTACGGCACGCTCGTCATGCTTTCCAATACCATCGAATGGCGTTTGCTATGCTTGGCAGGCATATCCACTCACCGGACCGGACACCGCATGCGCCAGATCGAACTGCGTCACCTGCGCTACTTCGTCGCCGTCGCCCAAGCCGGCAGCGTGATGGCCGGCGCCCGCGCGGCCGGCATCGTGCAGCCGGCGCTGTCGCGGCAGATCCGCGAGCTCGAGGACGCGATCGGCACGCCGCTGCTGATTCGCCGCGCGACGGGCGTCACGCTCACGGCGGCCGGCACGAGCTTCCTGCACGACGCGACCGGTCTGCTCGCGATGCTGCAGGACAGCCGCGAGCGCGCGTTGCGCAGTGCGGCCGGCCAGCTCGGCGAACTGCGGCTCGGCGCGCTGCCGAACTGCCTGCCGTTGCCGGTCGTCGCGAACGTCCTGAAGGCGTTTCGCGACGCGTGCCCGGACGTGAAACTGTCGATCGCGCCGATGCTGTCGGCCGAACAGGCGAACGCGCTGATGCGCGGCCAGCTCGACGCCGGGATCATGGCGTGGCGTCGCGAGGAAGCGCCGCACCTGACGGGCGTACGGCTGTTGAGCGATCGCTTCGTGCTGGCGATGCCCGCGCCGCCGGGCGGCCGCTTCGTCGCGCCGCGCACGCTGGCCGACGTCGCGAACGAGCCGTTCGTCTGGTTCGATGCGCAGCGCTCCGCCGCGCACCACCGGTTCCTGATGACCCAGTGCCAGCAGGCCGGCTTCACGCCGCGCATCGCGCAGGTCGGCAGCGACATCCCGACGCTGATCGGTCTCGTCGCGGCCGGGATGGGCTGCGCGTTCGTGCCGGAAAGCGCGTCGCCGACCTGCCCGCGCACGGTCCGGCTCGTCGCGCTCGACGAACTCGCGAGCCGCTTCGACATCGAGTTCGTGTTCGACGGCGCGGCGGCGGCGCCGTCGCCGGTCGTCGCGCGTTTCCTGGCGGCGGTCCGCGAGGCGGCCGGCGAATCGGGCTGAACGAAGGCGGATGCATCGGCGCGCGATCGGACGACGCACGTTGCCACGCCGACGAACGGAAGGCCCATTTCCGCGATCCCGGCGTTTCTGCGGTTTTCGTGGACTAAACGACGCCATCGCGTCTTCGAAAAATCTTTCGGAACGCCGACGGACGACGCCACGACCCCGCAATTTTCAAATTGACACCAAAAACAGTCGTTTAACGCCGATTCGAATCGTCATGGCCCGAAATATACTGCGCGCGCATCCAACCCCTCGTGCCAAAGAGAGGATGCGTTTCCGCCCCGGCCACGGTCCCCCTGTGGTCGGGGCTTTTTTGCCGTCGAGCCCGGCGGTGAAAGGCTTTCCGGCTATTGCGCGACGTCGGCCATCGGCGCTCGCCTTCCCCGCCGAAGCATGGCTCCCAGGTCACGCCATGCGTTCGCCCGCACGCTGCATTGTTGACATGAAATCAAGATAATTTCGCCCGGATGCGGCTTTTTCCGCAAAAGTCATGCTGGCACACTTCACGCTGTCCTCGACGGCCTCGCGCCGTCGTTCCCCGCTTACAGGAGCTCACCGCGTGAACCCCACGACTTCCTCCCCGTCCCGCGGCGGCGCCGCCCTGCCGCTGCTCGCGCTCGCCGCCGGCGCGTTCGGCATCGGCACGACCGAGTTCTCGCCGATGGGCCTGCTGCCCGTGATCGCCGACGGCGTGCACGTGTCGATACCGCAAGCCGGCATGCTGATCAGCGCGTATGCGATCGGCGTGATGGTCGGCGCGCCGCTGATGACGCTGCTGCTCGCGCGCTGGTCGCGCCGCGCCGCGCTGATCGCGCTGATGTCGATCTTCACGATCGGCAACCTGCTGTCGGCCGTCGCACCGGACTACACGACGCTGCTGCTCGCGCGGCTCGTGACGAGTCTCAACCACGGCGCGTTCTTCGGGCTCGGCTCGGTGGTCGCGGCGAGCCTCGTGCCGCGCGACAAGCAGGCCAGCGCGGTCGCGACGATGTTCATGGGCCTGACGATTGCAAACGTCGGCGGCGTGCCGGCCGCGACCTGGCTCGGCCACCTCATCGGCTGGCGCATGTCGTTCGCGGCGACCGCCGGCCTCGGCGTGATCGCGATCGCCGGCCTGTTCGCCGCGCTGCCGAAGGGCGAAGCCGGCACGATGCCCGACCTGCGCGCCGAACTCTCCGTGCTGACGCGGCCCGTCGTGCTCGGCGCGCTCGGGACGACGGTGCTCGGCGCCGGCGCGATGTTCACGCTCTATACGTACGTCGCACCGACGCTCGAACACCTGACGGGCGCGACGCCCGGCTTCGTGACCGCGATGCTCGTGCTGATCGGAGTCGGCTTCTCGATCGGCAACGTCGCGGGCGGCCGGCTGGCCGACCGCTCGCTCGACGGCACGCTGATCGGCTTCCTGGTGCTGCTGATCGCGACGATGGCGGCGTTCCCGCTGCTCGCCGCCACGCATGCGGGCGCCGGCGTCACGCTGCTGGTCTGGGGAATCGCGACGTTCGCGGTCGTGCCGCCGCTGCAGATGCGCGTGATGCGCGCGGCCCATGAAGCGCCGGGCCTCGCGTCGGCCGTCAACATCGGCGCGTTCAACCTCGGCAACGCGGTGGGCGCCGCCGCCGGCGGTGCGGCGATCTCGGCCGGGTTCGGCTACGCGGCGGTGCCGCTCGTCGGCGCGCTGATCGCCGCCGCCGGACTCGCGCTCGTCATGCTGCAGGTCACGCAGCGCCGCCGCGCGCCGGCCGCCGCGAATTCGTGAGCACTGCGCGCCCGGACCGCCTGCCGCCTTCCGCACGCATTTTCACGGCCGCGCCATTGAACCGATCCATGAAGCTGGACTGTTGACGTCCAGGCGGTTCAATGAAAAACACCCCAAAGGCTGGATCTAGTCCAACTTTCGGGATGTGGTCCACATGCGGCCGTTTTCATTTTCGACGGACGGTCCGATTCCGCCGGCCCGGTCAGCGCCCCGTGGCAAACCCGCCGAAGAACGCGCGCGCGTTCGCATCGAGACTCTCGAGGTGATAGCCACCCTCCTGCACGATCACCGTCGGCAATCCGAGCGCGCCGATCGCGCCGCCCAGTCGCCCGAACCCGTCGGTCGTGACCGCGACCTGCGATTGCGGATCGTCCTTGTAGATGTCGAAGCCGAGCGCGAGCACGAGCGCATCGGGCTGAAACCGCGCGAGCGCGCGCAGCGCGTCGTCGAGCCGCTCGAAGAACGCCGACTCCGGCGCGCCGTGCGGCATCGGCAGGTTGAGGTTGAAGCCGGCGCCGGCGCCCGCCCCCGTCTCTTCCTCGTAGCCCGCGACGACCGGGTAGAAGTTGGTCGGGTCGCCGTGAATCGATACGTACAGCACATCGTCGCGGCCGTAGAAAATCTCCTGCACACCCTGCCCGTGATGCATGTCGGTATCGAGAATCGCGACGCGGCGATGGCGGCCGAGCAGCGCCTGCGCGGCGATCGCCGCGTTGTTCAGGTAGCAGAAGCCGCCGGCCGCGTCGCGGCGCGCATGATGACCGGGCGGCCGGCACAGCGCGTAGGCCTCGCGTGCGCCGTCGTTGACGTCGGCGGCCGCGGCCAGCGCGTCCTGCGCCGACCAGTACGCCGAGCGCCACGTATTCGCGCCCACCGGGCAACTGCCGTCGGCGAGATAGCGCGCGGCTTTCGCGAGCACGCCGCGCAGCGGGTTCGGATCGCGCACGAACACGTTCGACATCACTTCGTCGCCCCAGTCGTCGGGCATCCGCTTCCAGTCGCGGTGCGCGTCCTCGAGAAAGCGCAGGTAGTTCATGTCGTGCACGGCAGCAATCGGCGCGGCGCCGCGGTCGGCCGGCTCGCGCACGTCGAAGTCGAGCGAGCGGACGGCCGCGACGAGCCGCGCCGCGCGCTCGGGCACTTCCTGCGGCTCGCGCATCTGCCCGCGCGACAGGTAGCTGCGCGGATGGTGCAGCAGCTGTTCGGGATGGAAATAGGTTTTCATGAAGGTCCTCGTCGATTCGCCGTATCAGGCGCCGTGCGTCACGGCCGGCGCGTCGACGCGCGTCGCGATGCCCGCGCGCGCCAGCACCGCATGGAGCAGCACGTTCGTGCCGCGCGTCACGTCGTCAGGCAACGCGTCCTCGGCTTCGTTGTGCGACAGCCCGTCGACGCACGGAATGAACACCATCGCGGTCGGGCAGCGGCGCGCGAGCAGGATCGCGTCGTGGCCGGCGCCGCTCACGATCCGCTCGTGCGTGTAGCCGAATGCGGCCGCCGCCTGCGCGACCAGCCCGACGCAATCGCGGTCGAACGGCGTCGCCGGGCTGCGCCAGCAGGTATCGATCGCCACCTGCACGCCGCGCACGGCGGCGACGCGCGCGCATGCGTCGCGCAGGTCGCGCTCCATCGCATCGACTTCGGCATCGTCGTGATGACGCAGGTCGACCGTGAACGTCAGGTCGCCGGCAATCGTGTTGCGCGATGCGTTGCGAATCCCGACCTGCCCGATCGTCGCGAGCCCGCGCGGCGCGTAGGCGGCGACGATCCGTTCGAGCTCGAGCGCAATCTGCGCGCTCGCGAAATACGCATCCTTGCGATACGGCATCGGCGTCGTGCCCGCGTGCGCAGCCACGCCCGTCACCGTCACGTCGAGCCAGCGGATCGCCTGCCCGCCCGTGACGACGCCGATCGTCGTGCCGTTCGCCTCGAGCACCGGCCCCTGTTCGATGTGCGCCTCGAAATACGCGTCGACCGCGCCGCCCGTTGCGCGCGTGCCGCGATAGCCGCACGCGTCGAGCGCCGCGCCGAGCGTGACGCCGTCGGCGTCCTGCGTCGCGAGCGCGTCGTCGAGCGGCAACGCGCCCGTGAACACGGCCGAACCGAGCATCGCCGGCGCGAAGCGCGCGCCTTCCTCGTTGGTCCACGACACGATCTCGAGCGGCTTGTCGGTCGCGATGCCCGCGTCGTTCAGCGTGCGCACGAGTTCGAGCGCGGCGAGCACACCGTAGACGCCGTCGAAGCGGCCGCCTTCGGGCTGCGTGTCGAGATGGCTGCCGATCAGCACCGGCGCGGCGTGCGCATCGGCGCCGTCGCGCCGGGCGAACAGGTTGCCGACGGCATCGACGCTCACCGCCAGCCCCGCGTCGCGGCACCATTGCGCGAACAGATCGCGTCCGCGCCGGTCGTCATCGGTGAGCGCGACGCGCCGCACGCCGCCGCGCGGTGTCGCGCCGACGCGCGCCATGTCGGCCAGGCTGCGCCACAAGCGGGCGCCGTCGATTTCCAGCAGGTCGTTCATAAGCATTCCCGATCGATTCGTTCGTTGAGGTTCAATGCGAGCCGAGCGCTTCGGCGGCGGCCGGCCGCGCGGCGCGGCGCGCATCGAGCGCGACGATGCAGAGCAGCGAAATGCCGGCGAGACACGTGTAGAACACCGCGAGCGGCCACCACTGGCCCGTGAAGCGATGCGCGAGCCACGTGCCGACGAGCGGCGTCAGGCCGCCCGCGATCGCGCCGCAAATCTGGTAAGCGAGCGAGATCGCCGAATAACGCACGTGTGCGGGAAACACGTCGCTGACGAAACCCGCGATCACCGAGTAGAAGCCGGCCATGCAGACGACGGCGAGCGCGATGCCCGCGACCAGCGAAGCGGACGTGCCGCCCTGCACGAGCATGAACATCGGATACGGCGACAGCATCGCGAGCAGTGCCGCGAGTTTCAGGAAGCGCGCCCCGCCGATGCGCTCGGCGATCCATGCGGCGAGCGGCTGCGCGAAGAACTGGATGATCGCGACCGCGAACAGGCTGTCGAGGATCAGCGAGCGCGAAACGCCGACGTACTGGGTCGTGTACGCGATCATGAACGTATTCGTGAAATAGACGCCCGCGATGCCGATCGTGTTCGCGCCGATGCAGAGCAGCACGAGCCCCGACGCAGAACGGAACACTTCCGCGACCGGCAGCTTCACCGTGCGGTTGGCTTCCTTGACCCGCGCGAATTCCGGCGACTCGTTCACGCCGAGCCGGATCAGGATGCCGACCACGAGCAGCACCGAACTCGCGAGAAACGGCAGGCGCCAGCCCCATGCGAGGAAGTCGGCCTTGTCCATCGACGTGACCGCGCGGAACGCGATCAGCGACAGGATCAGCCCGGCCGGGCTGCCGAGCTGCGCGAACGACGCGAAGAACGTGCGGCGCCCCTGCGGCGCATGCTCGCCCGCCATCAGCACCGCGCCGCCCCATTCGCCGCCGACCGCGATCCCCTGCACGATGCGCAGCGCGACGAGCAGCACCGGCGCGAGGATGCCGACCTTCGAATAATCGGGCAGCAGCCCGACGCAGACGGTCGCGACGCCCATCATCATCAGCGTCGTCATCAACGCCTTCTTGCGGCCGATGCGGTCGCCGAGATGGCCGAAGATCACGCCGCCGAGCGGACGCGCGAAGAAGCCGACCGCGAACGTCGCGAACGACGCCATCGTGCTGACGAACGGATCGTGCGACGGGAAATAGAGTTCGCCGAACACGAGCGCGGCGGCGGTCGCGTAGATGTAGAAGTCGTACCACTCGATCATCGTGCCGATGAACGCGGCCGTCGCGGCGCGTCCCGGCTGGCGGGCGGAAGGAAGGGACTGGGTCATGCGGGCTCCTGACGCACGCCGCGGCGGGGCGACGCGCAATATCGTGACGACGGCCGTCTGTCGCGGCCTCGCGCCGCACGCTGCGGCGCCCCTCCTTTATCGGCGACCGCAAATCATTAGTCAAATTTCAAGTTATTATTCATGATATAAATCGAACTAATGACCGCTCCGGAGACCCGATGCGCCCCGATCTCGCCCCGTTCCTGAACGACCGCCTCGACTGGAACCTGCTGCGCACCTATCTGGTGATCATGCAGGAGCGCAGCGTGAGCCGCGCGGCCGCGCGCCTGCACGTCACGCAGCCGGCCGTCAGCCAGGCGCTGCGGCGGCTCGAGGAGACGCTCGAGCGCCGGCTGATCGAGCGGCGCGGCGCGCACTTCGCGCCGACGCCGGCCGGCGAAGCCGTGTACCGGATCGCGAGCGACATCTACGGCGGCATCTCGCGCCTCGAGACCGAAATCGACGACAGCACGGCCGACTTGACCGGCTCGATCCGGCTGCTGACGGTGAGCCGCATCGAGTCGCCCGTCTACGACGAGTTCCTCGCGGATTTCCATCGTGCGTATCCGCGTATCGATCTGCAGATCGAAGTGATGCGCTCGTCGGACATCCTGTCGTCGCTGCTGCAGAAAACGGCCACGGCCGGGCTCGGCCTGTGCCGCACGCCGCACGACAAGCTGGAGATGCGCTGCTTCCTGCGCCAGCGCTACGCGATCTACTGCGGCCGCCATCACCGGCTGTTCGGGCAGACGCAGTTGCGGATGGACGACCTGCTCGCGGAGAATTTCGTGTCGTTCACGAGCGACCAGATCGGCGACAGCCTGTCGCCGCTCACCGTGTTCCGCGACCAGAGAGGCTTCACGGGGCGCATCGTCGCGTCGTCGCCGAGCCTCGAGGAAGTGCGGCGGCTGATCTTCGCGGGCTATGGGATCGGTTGCCTGCCCGAGCACATCGTGCGCGACGACATCGCGCAACAACGGCTGTGGCGGCTACCGCCCGACGACGGGCTCGTCGATGTCGACGTGTTCCTGCTGTGGCATCGCGACCGCAAGATGAATGCGGCCGAGCACGCGTTTCTCGATGCGATGGAGCGCTGCATGCAGCGCTACTCGCTCGCGGAGCGGCTCGGGAAATGACGGCGCGCGTGCGGCCGGAGCACGCGCCGGGCGCCCAAGGCCCCGGCGCGTCGCGCGTTAAAAGCGATGCACGATACCGAGTTGCACGCCGCGCGCATTCGCGCCCGGGTACGCGAGCGGCAGGCCGGGGTTCGCCGCACCGGCGAGCGTGTAGCCGGCCTGGTTGCGGTTGCGCAGGTAAGACAGCGCACCGTAGAAGCTCGTGCGCTTCGACAGATCGTACTCATACATCAGCCCGAGCTGATCCGCATTGTTGCCTTGCGACGACTGGTCGTGCAGATACGCGTAACCGAGCGCGACGTAGCTGGCAGGGTTGAACTGGTATTTGACCGACAACCCGTACACGCGCGAATCGATCCCGAGGTCGGCCCACTTCACTGCGGAAAAGCCGCCGTACACGGTCGCCTTGCCGATCGCGTAAGACGCACCGGCCATGAGCGTGCGATCGGTCGCGGTCGCCGCGGCGTTCTTCAACCACTGGCCCGCGACGAACGCGCCGAACGGGCCGTGTTCGTAAGTCAGGTCGAACTGCTGGCTGGAACCGGCCGAACGTACGCCGCCCGCGTCGCCGAATCCGAAATACAGCCCGCCCTGGAAACCGGCGATCTCCGGGCTCTGGTACGACAGCGTGTTGCTCGTGCGGAACGCGAACACGGTCAGGTTGTCCATGCCGGACGCCTGCGTGACGCCGCCGAACGCATCCTGCCCGCCCTGATCGTTGAATAGCGGCGAATTCTGCCGGCCCGCGCGCACCTTGCCCCACTGTCCCGCGATGCCGACCCACGCCTGCCGGTTGAACATGCTGCCGGCGCTCGCGAGCGAGCCGTCGTTCGGATTGAAGCCGTTTTCCAGCGCGAACTCGATCTTCTGGCCGCCGCCGATATCCTCGCCGCCCTTCAATCCGAATCGACTGCCCCACTGGCCGCCCGAGTTGATCGCGGCCGTATAGCCGTTGCCCGTATTCACGTACTGCGCGAATTCGTCGATCACGCCGTACAGCGTGACGCCGTCCTGCGCGCGCGCAGCGCCCGAACCGGCGACGCAGGCGATCGCCACCGCGACACGAACACCGGCGTGCACCGGCTGCGCGCGGCCATCGATACCACGCACTTCACTATGCTTAGTCATACTATTCAATGGACAGAGGTTGAAACGATGCGTGGCGCGGCACGAATGCCGCACCGCCATCGCGGGATACGGGATTGCGTCGACAGCGCCCGGCGCAGGCTGCGCCCGGCTTCGCGCTCAGGCCGGCGGCTTGCCGGTCCGATGCGCGAGACGTGTCGTCAGTGGTGGACTTCGCCGCGTTCGAGCGGCAGGATCAGTCGCTCGGGAATGCTGCGTCGCGACGCGCGGGCGCCGACGTAATACAGCACGGCCGGCACGACGAGGCCGAGGATCCACGAGATGTCGGTGCCGCCGAGTGCATCGACGAGCGGCCCCGTGTAGATGTGCGTCGACATGAACGGCAACTGCACCAGGATGCCGATCACGTAGATCGCGATGGCCATCGCGTTCCAGCGGCCGTAGCGGCCATCCGGATCGGACAGCGCCGGCACGTCGTAGCGCGACCGCGTGAAGCAGTAGTAGTCGACCAGGTTGATCGCGCTCCACGGCGTGAAGAACGCGAGCAAGAACAGGATGAACGCGGTGAATTCCTTCAGGAACGAATGACGGCCCGCGAGCGCGATCAGCGTCGACACGCAGATCATCCCGAAGATGTAGACGAGGCGGCTCTTCGACGATACCGCGCCCTTGCCGCGAAAACCGCTGACGATCGTGGCCATCGACATGAAGCTGCCGTACGCGTTGAGCGCCGTCACCGTCACCTTGCCGAACGCGATGCTGAGATACAGCAGCGCGGCCACGGCGCCCGTCGAGCCCAGGCCGACGATGTACGACACTTCATGGTGCGCGAACTGGCTGCCGGCGAGCGCGGCCGCGAACACGCCGAACACCATCGCCGCCTGTGCGCCGATCACCGAGCCGAGGCCGACCGCGAGAAACGTCGCGACCGACGACGTCGAGCGCGGCAGATAGCGCGAATAGTCGGCCACGTACGGGCCGAACGCGATCTGCCACGACGCTGACAGCGACATCGCGAGCAGGAAACTCGGCAGCGAGAAATGCCGGTTCGCGAGCAGCGCGCCGATGTCGTGGTTCGCGAACAATTGCGCGAACATGTAGACGAACGCGACGATGCCGACCACGCTCGCGATCCGGCCGACGAAATGGATCGCGCGATAGCCAAACACGGTCAGCACCACGATCACGGCCGCGAACAGCAGGATGCCGGCCGCGTCGTCGACGTGCAGCAGTTGCGCGACGGCCTGCCCGGCCAGCACCGAGCCGCTCGCGGAAAAGCCGATGTACATCAGGCACACCAGCACGATCGGGATCATCGCGCCGTACACGCCGAACTGCACGCGGCTCGAGATCATCTGCGGCAGACCGAGCTGCGGCCCCTGCGCACCGTGCAGCGCCATCACCGCGCCGCCGACGAGCTGGCCGAGCAGCAGCGCGACCAGCGACCAGAACACGTCGCCGCCGAGCACGACCGCGAGCGCGCCCGTGACGATGGCCGTGATCTGCATGTTCGCCGACAGCCACAGCGTGAACTGGCTCAGCACGCCGCCGTGGCGCTCGGCGTCGGGAATGAAGTCGATCGAGCGAACCTCGATCAGTCCGCCGGCTTTTCCACTGGAATTCGTTGACACGGGTCAATCTCCAAAATACTCAGGATCACATATGGTTTGAACGAGACGGGAAACTGCGAGCCGCCCTTTCGGCTCGGCGAATGCGGGGCGCCGTGGATCGCCGGCATGCGCCACGCACGCAGGGTCTGCCCGCTGGCGCGCAAAGCGGCACGACGCGTGCCGACATTGCCAGCGGATGATCTTGTATATACAACTTGCGAGATATCGGTGATTACCCGATATCGATCGACTTTCGAAATTGTCCGAGCAATCGCGGTCTACCTGCGCAGGTTTTGCCACAAGCCGGGCGTCGGGAAAGTGAAAGCTCGATCGGGGGTGGCCGGCCAGGCGTGGCTGCCATGGCGCCGGCGGGAGGAGGTGCGGCAGGTGTCGTGCGGCGTCGATGTCGCGCGCGCCGCCACGCGTTGGCGTCGTGGCGACGCAGCGCCACGACGTCGCGCGGTCGGCGCGCGCATGCGGCAATGACCCGATTGCGTGGTCTGACCAAGCAGTTGTCCGAACCGGGGAAGCGTCGAGATCCGAACAACGCGTCCGATCAGCCGCGCTGCCCGACCTGAAACGTGAGGATCTCGTCCCCCGCGTCGTCCAGCTCGCCGGTCGGCGTCCAGCCGAGGTGACGATAAAACCCGTACGCGCGCGACGCGGGATCGGTCGAGCAGCCGAGAAACAGCGACGTGATGCCGTTCGCCGCGAAATCGTCGATCACATGCCGCAGCAACCGCTTGCCGATTCCCGCTCCTTCGTACTCGGGCAGCATCGCGAGCACGACGATCTCGCCCGAGACGGTGTTGCCGAAGCAGTAGCCGACCATGCATCCGCGCGCGCAGCACACGTGGCCCGAGAACAGCCCGTCGCGGATACCGTCGTCCCAGCTTTCGACGGTGATGCCGAGCGCGCGCAACTGCGCTTCGGTGAACGCGTTCTCGCGGGTGCGTGCCCGCAGCGCGATGCATTCGGCGGCGTCGCCGGGAACGGCCTTGCGCCAGGTGAGGTCATCCATCGATCGACGCGTCCTTTTTCTGCCGCCGGCGCGACGCATACAGGCAGATCAGCTCCAGCGCGATCGTCGCACCGGCCAGCGACGTGATTTCCGCATGATCGTACGGCGGCGACACTTCGACCACGTCCATACCGACCAGGTCGATGCCGTCGAGGTGACGCAGGATTTCGAACGCCTGATGGCTCGACAGGCCGCCCGAGACCGGCGTCCCGGTGCCCGGCGCGAACGCCGGATCGAGACAGTCGATGTCGAACGTCAGGTACACCGGACGATCGCCGACGCGCTCGCGAATGCGCGCGGCGACCGCGGCGGGCGTCGACCCATGCACGTGGCGCGCATCCTGGATGTCGAACCCCATCGGTTCGTCGTTGGTCGTGCGGATGCCGATCTGGGCCGACCGTTCGGGCACGACCCACCCTTCCCGCGCCGCGTGATAGAACATCGTCCCGTGATCGATGCGCTTCACGCCGCGGTCGGGCCACGTGTCGGTGTGCGCGTCGAAATGCACGAGCGACAGCGGCCCGTGCACCTTCGCATGCGCCTTGAGCAGCGGATACGTGATGAAGTGATCGCCGCCGAGCGTCAGCATCGCGCAGCCACGCGCGAGAATCGCGTCGGCATGCCGCTCGATCGCGCCCGGCACCGATTCGGGCTGCCCGAGATCGAACGCGCAATCACCGTAATCGACCGCGGCCAGCACGTCGAACGGATCGAACGACCACGGCCACGGGCGCTCCCACGCGATGCCCGTCGACGCGATCCGCAACCCGCGCGGGCCGAACCGCGTGCCGGGACGGTGCGATGCGGCGGAATCGAACGGCACGCCGGTGATCGCGAGATCGACGCCGTCGAGATCGCGGCTGAAACGCCGGCGCATGAAGCTCGTCGCGCCCGCGAAACTCGGTTCGGCCCGGGTGCCGTAGAGGCTGTCGCGCGTGAACGCGAAATCGTTCTGGCTCATCGTCGGATTCCTGTCTGAAGGGGACACGGTCGCGCGGTTGGCGACCTCGTGGCCGATTCTGCCTCCCCCGTACGCAACGAAAAATATGAACTAACATAAGCCGACTTCACAAAATACGATGTATCGCCATGCTGACCCGACTCAGAGACATGGATGTGCAGTTGCTGCGGCTCTTTCTGACGATCGTCGAAAGCGGCGGCTTCAGCGCCGCGCAGGGTACGCTCGGCATGGCGCCGTCCACGATCAGCACGCAGATGGCCAAGCTCGAGACGCGGCTCGGGTTCCGGCTCTGCGATCGCGGTAAAAGCGGCTTCCGGCTGACGCCGAAGGGCGAACGCGTGCTGCAGTCGACACGCCGGCTCCTGCACGCGATGGACGTGTTCACGCGCGACACGCAGCACGTATCGGGCACGTTGCTCGGCGAATTGCGCATCGGCCTGTCCGAGCGGCTCTCCCCCGACGTCGTCGAATCGATCGCGGCGGCCGTCGGGCGCTTTCGCGAGCGCGCGCCGGACGTGCTGATCGAAATGATCGCGGTGCCGCCCGACGAGCTGGAACGCCGACTGCTGAAAGGCGAACTGCACCTCGCGATCGGCTATTTCTCCGGCCATCAGGCCGGCCTGCACTACGCGCCGCTGTTCGTCGAGCATCAGTCGCTGCATTGCGGCGCCCGCCATCCGCTGTTCGCGAAGAAAACCGTGTCGGTCAACGACATCGCCCGCGCGAGCAACGTCGCGCGGCTCTACAAGACGAACACGTCCGGGGCGGCGCTGCGCAACACGCAGCCGACCGCGTTTTCGGAAAACGTCGACGCCGACGTGATCTTCATCCTGTCGGGCGCGCATGTCGGCTTCCTGCCCGACCACGTCGCGGCGCCGTGGGTCGCCGCCGGGAAGATGCGCCGGCTGCTGGCGAGCAAGCTGAGCCACGCGGTCGAATTTCAGCTCGCGACACCGAGGAATTCCGACGGCAGCGAAGCGCTGGATGCGTTCACGGCGGCGCTCGCCGAGCAGTTCGGCGCGCTCGATGCGAACGCAGATGGTTAGCCGGGCGGGCGCGTCGCCCGCGCCGCATCAGACGAGCCGATCCGATGCGATGACCTGCACACCCGGCCGTGCGTCGATCGCCGCGTCGAGCATCGCGCGCGCAATCCGCGCCGCGGGATTCACGCGCCACTTGGCCGGCAGCACCGGCCCGACGGCGCCCAACGCGAACACGAACAGCCGCTCGACGAACCTGAACTCGTCGCGGCTGCCGTCGATCAGGCCCGGTCGCACGTACGTGAGCGAATCGAACCCGACGCCGGCGAGCGCCTGTTCGACCTCGCCCTTCACGCGGTTGTAGAAGATGCGCGATGCGGCGTCCGCGCCCAGTGCGGAATTCAGCACGTAGGTCGGCGTGCCGTGCCGGTGCGCAAGCCGCGCGACCGCGAGCGGATAGTCGTGATCGACGCGGCGGAATGCGGCCTGCGAGCCCGCGACGCGCATCGTAGTGCCGAGCGTGCAGATCACCGCATCGGCCCGCCACCAGTCGGCCGCCTCCGGCAGTCGATCGAAGTCGACCTCCAGCGCGCGCATCTTCGGATGCGGCGACAACGGCCGGCGCGCGAGCACGACGACCTGGTCCACCCGCGCGTCGGCGAGCGCGACTTCGAGGACGTGGCGCCCGACGAGCCCGGTCGCGCCGATGAGCAACAGTTTCATGTCCGGTCGTTCCGTGACGCGCACGTGTGCGCCAATCGGCAGAAAAAGCCGCGTGCGCGCGGCGTTTCGCCATGCCGCACCGCGGCGAACCCGCCGGTGCGCGGCCGATGAATCAGGCGGGATAGCGACACGATGAACGGTTCGCGCGGGACGGTCAACCGCGACCGCCGCCCCGCCCGCGCCCCGCTATGAACCGAGCGCCGCCTGCCGCGACACGCTCGGCGCCACGCCCGTCCAGCGCTTGTACGCCTGCGAGAACGACGAGATGTCGCTGAACCCCAGTTCGTCCGCGATTTCCTTGATCGACAGTCGCCCTTCGGCAATCAGCGTCTGCGCCCGCGCCTTGCGCACCGCATTCGAGATGTCGCGGAAACACGCACCCTCCTCCCGTAGCCGACGCTTGAGCGTGCGCTCGCTCGTGTTCAGCAGCGTCGCGATGTCCTTCAGTTGCGGCGGCCGGTCGAACGGCCGCGTGGACAGGTATTCGTTCAGGAACGACACGAGGTCGACCCGCGTCCGCCGGCGCGCGATCAGCTCCGCGCACATGCGCTCGCACATCGCGGCCGTCGCGGCATTGGCCTGCGGCAACGGCCGTTCGAGGTGCGCATGCTCGAACGTGATCGCATTGGCCGGCCGCCGGTACCGGACCGGCGTGCCGAGCACGTGCCGGCCGCCGGGTTCGGCGTCGTACGCGAGGTCGAACGTCGCGAGCGTGAACGCGCTGCCGATCACGTCGCGCAGCACGCGGCACGCGGCGCCCATCGCGCGCTCGACGAAGAAGCGCTGCAGCGGCGCGGACAACTCCGGCGCCGCGTCGAACACGATCGTGCCGTGCCGCCCCGCGCGACGGTACGTCATCCCGACGAATGTATAGGTCAGAGCCAGATACCGGCCCGCGAGCGCGACCGCATCCATCCCGGTCGCGCTGCTCAGCAGCCCGTATCCGAGCAATCCGTAGGCGGAAAGCTGGTACGACAGGCCGACCGTCAAGCCCACGCCCGGCTCGTCGCCGGCCAGCGCGAGCAGGTTCGACGCGACGACCCGTTCCTGCGCGGCCAGCACCGTGAAATCCGGATCGGCGAGTTGCTTCAGCGTGAGCTGCGAGCCCTTCAGCAGCGCGGCCGGCGCGATCCCGCGGTCGCGCCCGAACGCGATCATCAGCAGGACTGAAGCCGGGCTGCGGACAAAGTTCCAGACGTTCATCGGGCGCCTCGTGACGTGTGTTGGCCTCGATTCTAAAGCGGTTGGCCCGCGCCAGCATGGGCGAGCGCCGCGTGCCGCGCGATGATGGCTCCATCGCAACCGCCCTTTCACTCGACCGACCGGAGTCCGATGCCATGTCCAGGACCTATGCAGATCAGCCCGTCTGGCGCGCCATGCAGGCGTTCCTGCCGCCCGACTTCCAGTGGGCGGCCGATCGCCAGCCCGACGAGCAATGGTGGCGCTGGAGGGGCCATCGTCTTCATCTCGATACGTATCGCAATCCCCGCGCGCAGGTGAAGGTGATCCTGTTCCATGGCGTCGGCACGAACGGACGGCAGATGTCGATGATCGTCGGCGAGCAGTTGGCACGCCGCGGCTACGAGACGATCGCGGTCGACATGCCCGAATACGGGATGACCGAAGTGGCGCGCGGCGCGCTGGTGCGCTACGACGACTGGGTGCGCGCCGGCAGCGACCTGATCGACGCGGAGCGCGCGAAGGACGATCGGCCGATCGTGCTGTACGGGTTGAGCGCGGGCGGCATGCTGACGTACCACGTCGCCGCGCTGAACGGGAAAGTCGACGGCATCGTCGGCATGACCTTTCTCGACCAGCGCCTGCAGCAGGTGCGCGACGAAACCGCGCGCAATCTGTTCATGAGCCGCGTCGGTGGCCCGATGACGCACTTCGCCGCGAAGACGCCGCTGCGCGCCATGCGCATCCCGATGTCGCTCGCGAGCAAGATGCACGCGCTCGTGAACCGCGACGACGCGCTGAAGGTATGGATGTCCGACCGGACCTCGGCCGGCAACGCGATGACGATGGCGTTCCTCGATTCCTACATGTCGTACCGGCCAGTGGTCGAACCGGAGGATTTTTCCGTGTGCCCGATCCTGCTCACGCAACCGGCCGCGGATCGCTGGACGCCGCTGCATCTGAGCGAGCCGTTCCTCGCGCGGGTTCGCCACGTGCCGGTCAAGGTCGAGATGCTGGAGAACGCCGGTCACTATCCGCTCGAACAGCCGGGACTGTCGCAGATGGTCGAAGCGATCGACGCGTTCTATCGTGACGTGACGACGCGGCACGCCGATCCGAGCGCGCTCGCCTGACACCCGGCGCATACGCGGCCAGCCGTTTCGGAGCGGTTCCGACACGGCGGCGGGCCGTGCACGCCCGATGCAGGCCCGCCGCACGCCGATGCGCGCGCGGCGCTGCGGCGCGTGCGTTCGGCGAACGCGTCACACGTGCAGCGCGTGCCCGAGCGCGCGCAGCGCCGCTTCCTGAAGCGCCTCGCCGAGCGTCGGATGCGCGTGAATCGTGCCGCCGATGTCTTCGAGCCGCGCGCCCATCTCCAGCGACTGCGAGAACGCCGCGGCCAGCTCCGACACCCCGCGCCCGACCGCCTGCCAGCCGACGATCACGTGATCGTCGCGCCGCGCGACGACGCGCACGAACCCGTCGGTCGCCTGCAACGTCATCGCGCGCCCGTTCGCCGCGAACGGGAACGATGCGCTCAGGCAGTCGACGCCGGCCGCGTGCGCGTCGTCCGGCGACCAGCCGGCCGTCACGATCTCGGGATCGGTGAAGCACACGGCCGGAATCGATGCGGGCGTGAACCGGCGACGCCGGCCGGCGATCAACTCGGCCACCATCTCGCCTTGCGCCATCGCGCGATGCGCGAGCATCGGTTCGCCCGCGACGTCGCCGATCGCCCAGACGTTGCGCATCGAGGTCCGGCACGCGTCGTCGATCCGCAGCGCGCGCCCGTTGCGATCGAGCATCAGCGACTCGAGCCCGAATCCGTCGACGCGCGGCCGCCGGCCGACGGCAACCAGCACGCGATCGGCCGGCAGCGTGTGCTCGGCGCCGTCGGCCGCCTGCACGCGCACCGCGCCGTGCGCGTCCAGCCCGAGCACCTTGTGGCCGAGCCGCAGCCGCACGCCGAGGCGCGCGAGCGAATCGGCAACCGGCCGCGCGAGTTCGGCATCGTACGCAGGCAGCACGCGCTCGGCCGCTTCGACGACGCTGACGTCGACGCCGAGCTTGCGATAGACGATCCCGAGTTCGAGCCCGATATAGCCGGCCCCGACGACGACCAGCCGCTTCGGCAGCGTCGCGGGCGACAGCGCCTCGGTGGACGACACGACATGACCGCCGAACGGCATCGACGGCAGTTCGACCGGCTCGGACCCGGTCGCGAGCAGCAGGTGTTCGCAACCGATCCGCACCGCATGGCCGCCGCCGACGACTTCGACGGTCTTGCCGTCGATCACGCGCGCTTCGCCGTGCAGCACGCGCACGCCGTTCTTCTTGAGCAGCGCGCCGACGCCGCGCGTCAGCCGGTCGACGATGCCGTCCTTCCACGCGACGCTTTTCGCGATGTCGATCTCGGGCGTGCGCACGCGGATCCCGAGCGCGCCCTCGCCGGCATGACCGCACGCCTGTTCGAACGCGTCGGCCACGTGGATCAATGCCTTCGACGGAATGCAACCGATGTTCAGGCAGGTGCCGCCGAGCCGGTCGCGTTCGACGAGTATCGTCGGAATGCCGAGCTGGCCGGCGCGGATCGCGGCGACGTAGCCGCCCGGGCCGCCGCCGACGACGAGCAGCGTGGTGTGTTCGTTCTTCATCGGCTCACTCCACGAACAGCAGTGCCGGGCGCTCGAGCACCGCGCGCACGGCCTGGATGAATTCGGCCGCGTCCGCGCCGTCGACAACGCGATGGTCGAACGACGACGACAGGTTCATCATCTTGCGCGCGACGACCGCGCCGTCGCGGATCATCGGCCGCTCGACGATCCGGTTCACGCCGACGATGCCGACTTCCGGATGATTGATCACCGGCGTCGATACGATGCCGCCGAGCGCGCCGAGGCTCGAGATCGTGATCGTCGACCCGCTCAGCTCGTCGCGCTGCGCGCGGTTCGCGCGCACCGCATCGGCGAGCCGCGCGACTTCCGCCGAGATCGACCACACGTCGCGCGCTTCCGCATGCCGCAGCACGGGCACCGTGAGGCCGCCGTCCGTCTGCGTCGCGACGCCCATGTGCACCGCGCCGTAGCGCGTGACGACGCCCGCTTCGTCGTCAAAACGCGCGTTGATCTGCGGGAAGTCGCGCAGCGCGATCACCATCGCGCGGATCAGCAGCGGCAGCGGCGTGAGCTTGCCGCGCGTGTCGCCGTGGCGGCGGTTCAGTTCCGTGCGCAACGATTCGAGCTCGGTGACGTCGATCTCCTCGACATAGCTGAAATGCGGGATGCGGCGCTTCGCTTCCTCCATCTTGCGCGCGATCGCCCGCCGCAAACCGATCACCGGCACTTCGGTTTCGTCGTGGCGTTCGTCGTAGCCGCGCGGTTGCGATCCGTGCGCCGGGCTGCCGCCGGTGCGCGCATACGCGTCGAGATCCGCATGCAGAATCCGCCCGGCTTCGCCGGTGCCGCGCACGTAGCGCAGCTCGATGCCCATGTCCCACGCACGCTGACGCACGGCCGGCGATGCGAGCGGCCGTTCGCCGGGCGCGAGCGCCGCGCGCGGCGGCGCGGCCGGTTCGTCGCGGTGCGGTTTCGTCGGTGCGCGCGGCGCCGCGGGCTGCGCCGGCCGCTCGGCCGGCGCGTCGGCCGACGGCTTCGACGGCGCGGCCGCCGCGACCGGTGCGGTTTCCACCTTCGTTTCCCGCACCGGCGCCGCGGCCTTCAGGTTGCCGTCGCCTTCGACTTCCAGCCGTATCAGCTCGCTGCCGACCGCCATCATCTCGCCGATCCGGCCGCCCAGCTCGATCACCTTGCCCGCCACCGGCGACGGAATCTCGACCGCCGCCTTGTCGGTCATCACGTCGGCGAGCGGCTGGTCTTCCTTGATCGTCTGCCCGACTTCCACGTGCCAGGCCACCAGCTCGACCTCGGCGATCCCTTCGCCGATATCCGGCATCTTGATGACATGAATCCCCATCTCACGCCTCCATCACGCGTCGCAACGCTTCACCGACCCGGGCCGGGCCCGGAAAGTACGCCCACTCCTGCGCATGCGGATACGGCGTGTCCCAGCCCGTCGTGCGCTCGACCGGCGCTTCGAGGTGGTAGAAGCAGTGCTCCTGGACGAGCGCGACGAGCTCCGCGCCATAGCCGCAGGTGCGCGTCGCCTCGTGCACCACGACGCAGCGCCCGGTCTTGCGCACCGATGCGACGACCGTGTCGAGATCGAGCGGCCACAGCGTGCGCAGGTCGATCACTTCCGCGTCGATGCCCGTCTCCTCGGCCGCGGCGAGCGACACGTGCACCGTCGTGCCGTACGTGAGCACCGTCACGTCGTTGCCTGGCCGCACGACGGCGGCCGTATCGAGCGGTACCGTGTAGTAGCCTTCGGGCACCGCGCTCGCCGGATGCTTGAGCCACGACGTGACGGGCCGCTCGTGATGGCCGTCGAACGGCCCGTTGTACAGCCGCTTCGGCTCGAGGAAGATCACCGGATCGTCGTTCTCGATCGACGCGATCAGCAACCCTTTCGCGTCGTACGGATTCGACGGCATCACCGTGCGCAGCCCGCACACCTGCGTGAACATCGCCTCCGGGCTCTGACTGTGCGTCTGCCCACCGTAGATGCCGCCGCCGCACGGCATCCGGATCGTCATCGGCGCGGTGAACTGGCCGGCCGAGCGGTAGCGCAGCCGCGCGCCTTCCGACACGATCTGGTCGGACGCCGGATAGAAATAGTCGGCGAACTGGATCTCGCAGACCGGCCGCAACCCGTACGCGCCCATCCCCACCGCCGCGCCGACGATCCCGCCTTCCGAGATCGGCGCATCGAACACGCGCGACTTGCCGTATTTGTTCTGCAGTCCTTCGGTACAGCGGAACACGCCGCCGAAATAGCCGACGTCCTGCCCGAACACGACCACGTCGCCGTCGCGCCCGAGCATCACGTCCATCGCGGAGCGCAGCGCCTGGATCATCGTCATCGGCTGCGTCGCCGTCCCTGTCTCGTGTTGCGCCATGATCACGCTCCCAGTTCCTGGCGCTGACGGCGCAGGTGCGCGGGCAGCTCCTTGTACACGTCGTCGAACATCGACGCCGGCGACGGAATCCGGTCGTCGGCCAGCGTCCCGTACTTCTCCGCTTCCTTCTGCGCGGCGAGCACCTCGGCCTCGAGCTCGGCCGTCAACGCGTCTTGCGCGCCGTCCGACCAGATGCCCTTCGCGATCAGGTGGCGCTTGAAGCGCTCGATCGGATCGCCGAGCGGGAAATGGGACCAGTCGTCGCTCGGCCGGTACTTGGTCGGATCGTCCGACGTCGAATGCGCGCCCGCGCGGTAGGTCACCCACTCGATCAGCGTCGGGCCGAGGTTGCGGCGCGCGCGTTCGGCCGCCCAGCTCGACGCCGCGTAGATCGCGAGGAAGTCGTTGCCGTCGACGCGCAGCGACGCGATCCCGCAGCCGACGCCGCGTCCGGCGAAGGTCGTGCCCTCGCCGCCCGCGATCGCCTGGAACGTCGAGATCGCCCACTGGTTGTTGACCACGTTCAATACCACCGGTGCGCGGTACACGTGCGCGAACGTGAGCGCGGTGTGGAAATCGGCTTCGGCCGTCGCGCCGTCGCCGATCCACGCGGACGCGATCTTCGTGTCGCCCTTGATCGCCGACGCCATCGCCCAGCCGACCGCCTGGATGAACTGCGTCGCGAGGTTGCCGGAAATGGAGAAGAAGCCGGCCTCGCGATCCGAGTACATCACCGGGAGCTGGCGGCCCTTCAGCGGATCGCCTTCGTTCGACATCAACTGGCAGATCATGCGCTCGAGCGGCACGTCGCGCGCGATCAGGATGCTCTGTTGCCGGTAGGTCGGAAAGCACATGTCGCCGTCGCGCAGCGCCATCGCGTGCGCGGTGCCGATCGCCTCTTCGCCGAGGCTCAACATGTAGAAGGAGATTTTCTTCTGGCGCTGCGCGATCATCATGCGCGCGTCGAAAATGCGGGTCTTGAGCATCGCGCGCAGCCCGGCGATCAGGCGCGCATCGTCGAGATCGGGCGCCCACGGGCCGACGGCCCTGCCGCTGTCGTCGAGCACGCGCACGAGGCTGCGGGCGAGATCGGCGGTGTCCGCCGCGGCAACGTCGATCGGCGGGCGGCGGACGGCGCCGGCCGGCGATAGATGCAGATAGGAAAAATCCGTCTTGCAGCCCGGGCGCCCGGTGGGCTCCGGCACATGCAGACGCAATGGCTCTGACAGGCTCATCGTGTCGTCTCCACGCTCGATTGTGTCTCACGCTGTTTGGGAACGCGCGGGCCGGTTGCCGGCCTGCGCGCGAGCTGACGCGCGGATAAGCACGTCAACCTTGGAAATCTATGCCTTGCGGCGGCGCGCGTCGATGCCCAAGCCGCTCGTTCGCGGTGAGCAGATTTGCCATGACGGATCGCCGCGGCGCGTGAAGTGCGGCCGGCGGAGTCGGCGCAGCACGGGTTTGCTGCGGTGCAGGGCCGTCGGGCGGGCGGCGATCGGGCGTCGCCGACGGATCGACGCGTCCCGATCATGTGAGGGTACGAAGCAAAAGACCCCGCGAAATCCTCGATCTCGGCGGGGTCTTTCGGGTTCGGGCGCGCGCGCGCCCGATCGCCGGTTCACTGCGACGCGCGATCGATCACGCGTCGGGACGGAACAGGTCGAAGCGGCTGTCGGGCGTCACGTGCACGTAGGCCGACGGGCCGCCCGCACGCAGGATGATGCCCGCGCCGAACGTGTCGAAAATGCCGTCCTTCAGCAGGTCACGACGGATATGGACGGCGACGACCTCGCCGAGCACCAGCGTGGCCGGCGTCTCGACGCCGTGGTGATCGCGCAGCCGGATCACGTCCGTCACCTTGCATTCGAAGTTCACGCCGCTTTCCGCGACGCGCGGCACGTCGACGAGGCGCGACGGCACCGCGGTCAAGCCGCCCAGTTCGAATTCGTTCACGTCGTACGGCACGGCGGCGCAGGTCTGGTTCATCTGCTCGGCGAGATCGCGTGTCGCGAGGTTCCACACGAACTCGCCGGTCTCCTGCACGTTGCGCACGCTGTCCTTCGCGGCGGTGCTCGAAAAGCCGATGATCGGCGGGCGATAGTTGAACGCGTTGAAGAAGCTGTACGGCGCGAGATTGAGCGTGCCGTCGCTGCCGCGGGAGGAGATCCAGCCGATCGGGCGCGGGCCCACGATCGCGTTCAACGGATCGTGCGGCAGGCCGTGGCCTTGCGACGGTTCGTAATAGTGATGGGTCGAGTCGGTCATGACGGATGGGATGGCGAGAGGCGAACTGCGTTGGAATGCGTCGGTAAGACGCGCGTGCCAAGTATCACATGGCGGCGCTTTCGTCGCATCGACGCGCAGCGCGAGCCGCACGCGCGTGCCGCTGCATGCATCCGCACCAAACAAAAAACCCGCGAGCGCTGCATTTCTCGCGGGTTTTTTACACCTTCATCGAATCGAATCGCGTCGGGCGATCGATGGTGCCGGGGACCGGACTTGAACCGGCAAGCCAATTAAGGCGGCGGATTTTCGTCACACTGCTTCTTTCGAAGCCGGCGTCGCGTGCGCGAACCGTTCGTGCGCTGGACTATGCCTTCACCGTCGCGCGCGGGCGTGACCACTGCCCGTGCGCCTTAGGTGCCCCCCGTCTAGTCTCTACACCTTCCTCGCGCGTGCCGCGAGGCTTGGCTCGGCGTTGCCTCGATGCGCACATCAGGGGTTTCGCCGAATTTGAAGGGTTCTGCACCGACCGTTTCCGGCCGGGCACTCAATCGTTTAAGTCCGCTATGTTTACCAATTTCATCACCCCGGCAAGAGGGCGGACGCGATTCTACCATTGCTTGGCGCATGCGTTCCCTCATTGCGCCGCGCCGCATCGCGACACCGGCCATCGTCGCACCGTTTCCTCCCGCGCATTCGGCACCGATACGACACCGATACCGCACGGCCGACGATTTCGTCCCGCGCCGCACCTTCGGCCGATACAATCGACCGCGCGTGTCGGACGGCCTGAACCGTCTGACGTTTGTATCGTGCTCATCGCGAAACAAGCGTCGCATGCGTCATCGCGAAGTCACAAACGTTTTCGATAATTCCCCGGCCGAAAACGTTTACATCGCATGACTTCATGACCTCGACCATCAAGGACGTCGCCGCCCTCGCGGGCTTCTCGATCGCCACCGTTTCGCGTGCGATCAACGCGCCGCATACGGTCAGCCCCGCCACGCTGCAGACGATCCGCACCGCCATCGACACGCTGCAGTTCCGCCCGAGCCCGCTCGGCCGGCAACTGCGCGGCGAGCGCACGCGGCTCGTCGGCGTCGTCGTGCCAACGCTGTCGAACCCGGTGTTCGCCGACTGCCTGCAAGGCATCGATGCGCTCGCGACCGCGGCCGGCTTCAAGCTGATCCTGATGACGACCGAATACGACGCGGCGCGCGAGCGTCATGCGATCGAGACGCTGCGCGAGCAGCGCGTCGAAGGGTTGATCCTCACCGTCGCCGATGCGGATACGCACCCGCTGCTCGACATGCTCGACCGCGACGGCCCGCACTACGTGCTGATGCACAACGACACGCAGCGCCGTCCGTCGGTGTCGGTCGACAACCGCCGCGCCGCCTACGACGGCGTGAAGATGCTGACCGCGCACGGTCATCGCCGCGTGCTGATGCTGGCCGGTTCGCTCGCGGCGTCGGATCGCGCGCGCCAGCGTCATCTCGGTTACGCGCAGGCACTCGAGGAAATCGGCGTGGCGCCGTTGCCGCCCGTCGAAGTCGACTTCAACGCGCCCGAGCTGCCCGATGCGGTGCTCGCGCACCTCACCGCGCACGCCACGCACCCGACCGCCCTCTTCTGCAGCAACGACCTGCTCGCGATGGTCGTGATGCGCGGCCTGCGTCGCGCGGGTTTCTCGATTCCCGACGACCTGTCGGTGCTCGGCTTCGACGGGATCGCGATCGGCGAGTTGCTCGCGCCGCCGCTCGCGAGCGTCGCGACGCCGAACCGCGACATCGGCCGCCACGCCTGGCAGCGTCTCGTCGAATCCATCGGCGGCGCGGCGATCGACCGCACGTCGATGATCCTGTCGCATGCGGTACGCGACGGCGCGACGATTGCGCCGCCGGCCGCCGAGCTGCACTTGCGCAAGGCGTGACCGCAGGCCCCGTCCACGCACACCGATACCACACCACCCCAGCGCCACACCCACTCGCCCGGAGACTCACCGTGTCCTTTCGCCTGATCTCGCTGCTGCGCGCGCTCGCCGCGCCGCTCGCCTGCGCCGCGCTCGTCGCCGGCGCCCCCGCGGCCCACGCCGACGAAACGGCGATCTGTTACAACTGCCCGCCCGAATGGGCCGACTGGGCCGCGCAGATCGCCGCGATCAAGCAGAAGACCGGCATCCGCGTGCCGTTCGACAACAAGAACTCGGGCCAGTCGATCGCGCAGTTGATCGCCGAGCAAAAGAGCCCGGTCGCCGACGTCGTCTACCTCGGCGTGTCGTCGGCGTTCCAGGCGAAGGACAAGGGCGTGATCGCGCCGTACAAGCCCGCACACTGGAACGACATCCCCGCGAACCTGAAGGACCCGCAAGGCTACTGGTTCGCGATTCACTCGGGCACGCTCGGCTTCTTCGTGAACAAGGACGCGCTCGACGGCAAGCCGGTGCCGCGTTCGTGGGCCGATCTGCTGAAGCCCGAATACAAGGGCATGGTCGGCTATCTCGATCCGTCGAGCGCGTTCGTCGGTTACGCGGGCGCGGTCGCCGTCAACCAGGCGCTCGGCGGCAGCCTCGACAACTTCAAACCGGGCCTCGACTGGTTCCGCAAGCTGAAGGCGAACGCGCCGATCGTACCGAAGCAGACCGCGTATGCACGCGTGCTGTCCGGCGAGATTCCGATCCTGCTCGACTACGACTTCGATGCGTATCGCGCGAAATACAAGGACAACGCGAACGTCGAGTTCGTGATCCCGAAGGAAGGCACGATCGCGGTGCCGTACGTGATGAGCCTCGTGAAGGGTGCGCCGCACGACGCGAACGGCAAGAAGGTGCTCGACTTCGTGCTGTCCGACGAAGGCCAGAAGCTGTGGGCCAACGCATACCTGCGCCCGGTGCGCGCGCAGGCGCTCGGCGCCGACGTCGCCGCGAAGTTCCTGCCGGCGAGCGAATACGCGCGGGCGAAGTCGGTCGACTTCGGCAAGATGGCGGCCGGCCAGCAGGCGTTCGGACAGCAGTACCTGCAAGTGATGCAGTAAGCGGCCGGTCCCACGTCATGCTCGACCTGACTTTCCCGCTGCGCTGGCGCGTCGCGCTCGTCGCGCCGGCGCTGGCGGTATTCGCCGCGTTCTGGCTGCTGCCGATGGCTGCGCTCGTGCAGGTGTCCGCCGACGGCGCCTTCTTCTCGCACTACGCGGCGCTGCTCGGCAACGCGCGTTACATGAAGAGCCTCGGCGAGACGGTTGCGCTGTCCGCGGGCGTCACGCTCGCGACGCTCGCGCTGTCGACCGTTTCCGGCCTGCTGCTCGCGCGCCGCGAATTCGCCGGCAAGCGCGTGCTGCTCGCGTTGCTCACGTTTCCGCTCGCGTTCCCGGGCGTCGTCGTCGGCTTCATGGTGATCATGCTCGCGGGGCGCCAGGGGCTGATCGGCATGCTGTCGGCGAAGCTCGTCGGCGACAAGTGGGTGTTCGCCTATTCGGTGGCGGGCCTGTTCGTCGGCTACCTGTACTTCTCGATTCCGCGCGTGCTCGTCACCGTGATCGCGGCCGCGTCGAAGCTCGACGGGTCGCTCGAGGAAGCCGCGCGTTCGCTCGGCGCGTCGCCGTGGCGCATCTTCGTCGACATCGTGCTGCCCGCGCTCGCGCCGGGGCTGATCGCGGCCGGCGCGATCTGCTTCGCGACCGCGATGGGCGCGTTCGGCACCGCGTTCACGCTCGCCACCGATCTGAACGTGCTGCCGATGACGATCTATACCGAATTCACGCTGAACGCGAACATCGCGACGGCGGCCGGCCTGTCGATCGTGCTCGGCATCGTCACCTGGGCCGTGCTCGCGCTCGCGCGCCGCTTCACCGGCCACACCGCCGCCGCGGCGGCCTGAGGATTCCCGCATGCAATCGCTTTCCGGTTCTTCCGCGCCGTCGCCGGCCCCCGCGCCGGCCCCCTTGCAGACCAAGCGCGTCGCGCGGCATGCGCCGCGCGTCGCCGGCGCGCGTGCGATCGCCACGCTGCAATGGGGCGTCACGCTGCTGCTGTGCGCGTTCCTGATCGTGCCCGTCGTGATGTCGGTACTCGCGGGCCTCACCGTCAACTATTTCCGCGGCCTGTCGAGCGGCCTCACGCTGCGCTGGCTCGAACAAGTGTGGCAGCAGTATCACGGCTCGGTCGCGCTGTCGCTCTACGTCGCGTTCGCGACGCTCGCGATCGTGCTCGTCGTCGGCGTGCCGGCCGGCTATGCGCTCGCGCGCAGCAAGAGCCGTATCGCGCGTGCGATCGAGGAAGCGCTCGTGCTGCCGGTCGCGCTGCCGGGGCTGGCTTCGGCGCTCGCGCTGCTGGTCGTGTACGGCGGCTTCACCGCGTTCCGGATGAGCCTGTGGTTCATCGTCGTCGGCCACGTCGTGTTCACGCTGCCGTTCATGGTGCGCGCGGTGGCGGCCGTCGCGGCCGGCGCCGACCTGCGCACGCTCGAGGAAGGCGCGGCGAGCCTCGGCGCATCGTTCGTCACGCGTTTCGTCACGATCGTGCTGCCGAACCTGCGGCCCGGGATCGTCGCCGGCGCGCTCGCGGTGCTCACGCTGTCGATCGGCGAATTCAATCTCACGTGGATGCTGCACACGCCCGACACCAAGACGCTGCCGGTCGGGCTCGCCGATACGTATGCATCGCTGCGCCTCGAAGTCGGCAGCGCATACACGATCCTGTTCCTGCTGATGACGCTGCCGCTGCTCGTCGCGATGCAGTGGCTCGGCGTCGATCCGTCCGGTACGCGCGCGCCGAAGAAGCGCCCGCGCTGATTTCTTGCAGACATGAAACTCGATTCCACTCCCATCACCCTGACCGGCTGCGCGAAGACGTTCCGCGGCACCCGCGTGCTCGAACCGCTCGACCTGTCGATCGGCGCCGGGGAAACGCTCGTGCTGCTCGGGCCGTCGGGCTGCGGCAAGACGACCACGCTGCGCCTGATCGCGGGCCTCGACACGCCGGACGCCGGCGGCAAGATCGCATTCGGCGACGACGACGTCACCTTGCTGCCGATCGAGCGCCGGCAGGTTGGCATGGTGTTCCAGAACTACGCGCTGTTTCCGAACCTGACGGTGCGCGGCAACGTCGGCTACGGGCTGAAGATCCGCAAGACCGAACCGCGCACGTTGCGCGAACGCGTTGACGAACTGCTCGCGATGATGCGGCTCGACGCACATGCGGACAAACCGGTCGATCAACTGTCGGGCGGCCAGCGTCAGCGCGTCGCGCTGGCGCGCGCGCTCGCGGTGCGTCCGCGCGTGCTGCTGCTCGACGAACCGCTGACCGCGCTCGACGCGAAGCTGCGCGACGTGCTGCGCCGCGACATGAACACGCTGCTGCGCGCGCTCGGCGTGACGACCGTCTACGTGACGCACGACCAGGCCGAGGCGATGGAGCTCGGCGACCGGATCGTCGTGATGGGCGCGGGCCGCATCGAGCAGATCGGCACGCCGCGCGAGATCTACTATCACCCCGCGAACCGGACGGTCGCGCAGTTCATCGGCACGCTGAACCGGCTGGCGGGCCAGTGGCGCGACGGCGCGCTCGCAACGACGGGCGGTGCGATCGTCACGCCGCATGCGGCCGACGAATGGTTCTTCCGCCCCGAGGATGCGCAGCTCGTCGATCCCGCGCATGCGCCGCTGCGCGGCGCGGTGGGCGCGTGCGCGTTCCTCGGCGAGCGCACGCGGCTCACGATCGAGCATGCGGCGCCCGACGCGCTCGTGATCGACGTACCGGGCCGCATCGCGCTCGCACGCGGTACGGCGGTCGGCCTCACGATCGCGCCGGAAGGCCTGATCGCGCTCGGCGCGTAAGCCTTCGATCGGGCATCATTCACGCAACACCCCACGGCGGCGCACGCCGCCGGGACGACAACCAGACGATTCCGAGGAACGACGATGCTGCTTGCTCAAATCAGCGATCTCCACATCAAGCGCCCGGGCCAGCTCGCGTACCGGCGCGTCGATACGGCGGCCGCGCTCGCCCGCTGCATCGCGAAGCTGAACGCGCTCGTGCCGCGCCCCGACGCCGTGCTCGTCACCGGCGACCTGACCGACTTCGGCCACGACGAGGAGTACGGCAATCTGCGCGGGCTGCTCGCGGCGCTCGAGATTCCGTACTACCTGATGATCGGCAATCACGACGACCGCGCCGGATTGCGCCGCGCGTTCGCCGATCGCGCCGAGCTGCAGGACGGCGAATTCGTGCAGTACGCGCTCGACGTCGGCGCGGTGCGCGTGCTCGCGCTCGATTCGCAAGTGCCGGGCGCGAGCCACGGCGACCTGTGCGACGCGCGCCTCGCGTGGCTCGCCGCGCAGCTCGACGCCGCGCGCGACCGGCCGGTGATCGTCGCGCTGCATCACCCGCCGTTCGCGTCGGGCATCGGCCACATGGACAGGCTGCGTCTCGCGCCCGCCGCCGCCGCGAAACTCGATGCGCTGCTGCGCGGTCATCCGAACGTCGAGCGCGTGCTGTGCGGCCACGTGCACCGCACGATGTTCACACGCTTCGGCGGCACGCTCGCGTGCGCGGTGCCGTCGCCCGCGCACCAGGTCGCCTTCGACCTGCGAGCCGATGCGCCGTCCGCATTCCGGCTCGAACCGCCGGCGTTCGCGGTCCATCGTCATGCACCCGAGACGGGGATGACGTCGCATCACGTCTACGTGGACGAAGGGGCGGGGCCGTATCCGTTCTATGAGCCGACTGGCGAGCTGGTCGACTGACGACGTGAAGCGCGTGCCGTGACCGGCGGCGGCCGGCCGGTTGTGCCGGTTGTGCCGGTTGTGCCGGTTGTGCCGGTTGTGCCGGTTGTGCCGGTTGTGCCGGTTGTGCCGGTTGTGCCGGTTGTGCCGATTTGCCGATTTGCCGATTTGCCGATTTGCCGATTTGCCGGTTCGCCGGTTCGCCGGTTCGCCGCCGGCAGGATTCACGCCGCTCCGGTATGATCGGCAACCTCGACCGGCGCCCGGCCCGCCTGCGCACCCGACGCGTGCGCCGCCTGCCGCGCCGCCCCACTCCGTGCCTGCCGCCATGTCCACCGCCTCCACCGACCGTCCGACCGACGCCGCCTCGCCCCACTACTCGCGCAGCCTGCTGTTGCTGCTCGCGACGATCGCGGGCGTGTCGGTCGCGAACATCTACTACAACCAGCCGCTGCTCGACAGCTTCCGCTCGGCCTTTCCGGACGGCGCATCGTGGATCGGCGCGGTGCCGACCGCGACGCAGCTCGGTTATGCGGCCGGCATGTTCCTGCTCGCGCCGCTCGGCGACCGCTTCGATCGCCGCGGGCTGATCCTGCTGCAGATCGCGGGGCTGTCGATCGCGCTGATCGTGGCGGCCACCGCGCCGTCGCTGGCCGTGCTCGCGGCCGCGAGCCTCGCGATCGGCATCCTCGCGACCATCGCGCAGCAGGCCGTGCCGTTCGCCGCCGAAATCGCGCCGCCGGCCGAACGCGGCCACGCGGTCGGCACCGTGATGAGCGGCCTGCTGCTCGGCATCCTGCTCGCGCGGACCGCCGCCGGCTTCGTCGCCGAGTATTTCGGCTGGCGCGCGGTGTTCGCCGCATCGGTCGCGGCGCTCGTCGCACTCGCCGTCGTGATCGTGTTGCGGCTGCCGCGCAGCTCGCCGACGTCGACGCTGTCGTACGGCAAGCTGCTCGGCTCGATGTGGCACCTGGCCGTCGAACTGCGCGGGCTGCGCGAGGCGTCGCTGACGGGCGCCGCGCTGTTCGCGGCGTTCAGCGCGTTCTGGCCGGTGCTCACGCTGCTGCTCGCCGGCGCGCCGTTCCATCTCGGCCCGCAGGCGGCCGGCCTGTTCGGGATCGTCGGGGCCGCGGGCGCCCTCGCCGCGCCGTATGCGGGCCGCTTCGCGGACACGCGCGGCCCGCGGGCGATCATCTCGCTCGCGATCGCGCTGCTCGCGCTGTCGTTCGTGATCTTCGCGCTGTCGGGGTCGAGCCTCGTCGGGCTCGTGATCGGCGTGGTCGTGCTCGACGTGGGCGTACAGGCCGCGCAGATCTCGAACCAGTCGCGCATCTATGCGTTGAAGCCCGACGCGCGCAGCCGCGTCAACACGGTGTACATGGTGTGCTATTTCATCGGCGGCGCGCTCGGCTCGTCGGCCGGCGTCGCCGCATGGCGCGCGTTCGGCTGGACCGGCATGTGCGCGGCCGGCCTGCTGTTTACCGCGCTCGCCGGCTGGTCCCACCATCGCGGCGGCCGGCGCGGCTGAGCGCGGCCGGCCACCGCGGCGTCACGCGTCGGTGCGCGAGGCGGCCGGCTCGGCGGCGGCGGGCGGCGGCGCGAACGCCGGGGCCGGGTCGATCACTGCGCCGGGATCCATCACCGCCGCGGGCGCCGGCACCGCGAGCGGGACAGCGGAAGGCGCGAGGATGGGCGCCGCATCCGGCGTGGCGATCGGCTCGGCGACGGCAGAAGCGTCCGCCGCACCGGCCTGCTCGGCCGCGACGGCCGGCGAACCGGTGGCCGTGGCCGCCGCCGCGGGCCGGCGCGCCGGATCGAACACGAACGACAACCCGACGCTGCCGAGGATCGCGACGGTCGCGACCACGGTCGCCATCGTCACCGGTTCGCCCAGCAGCAACGCACCGAGCGCGACCGCGACGATCGGATTCACGTACATGCAACTGCTCGCGATGATCGGGCTCGTGTGGCGAATCAGATAGCCGTACGCGACGTACGCGGCCATCGTGCAGAACACCATCAGGTACACGAACGCGAACACGGACCCGACGGCCAGCTGTTCGACGCGTTCGCCGAGCAGCCACGCGACGATCGTCGACATCAGCCCGCCGAGGCCGATCTGCAGCGACGTCGACAGAAACAGGTCGGACGGCAGCTTGAGCCGCGTCGCGAGATGCGCGCCGCCTGCCCAGAACAATGCGCCGGCCAGCACGCAGATCGTGCCGAGCGCCGAGTTCGCGGCGGCCGCGCCGCCCGAATTCAGCACGACGATGCCGACCATCCCCAGCGCGACGGCCGCCCATTCGCCCTTCGTCACCGGCCGCCCGGCGACCGCCGCGATCACGGTCGCGAACAACGGCACCGTGGCCACCATCACCGCGGCCGAACCGCTGCTGACCGTGCGCATGCCGAGCGCGATCGTGCCGGACGACAACGCGACGAGCATCGTGCCGACGATCGCCGCGTTGCGGATTTCCAGCAGCGTCGGCCATTCGGGCTTGCGCCGCAGCGCGAAGATGAACAGGCCGACCCCGCCGAGCAGGTTGCGCAGCCCCGACAGCAACAGCGGCGGGAACGATTGCAGCGCGAAATGCAACCCGCTGTAGGTCGAGCCCCAGACGAAATAGATGAAGACGAGCGCGAGCGCCACACGGCCGCCGCGGCTTTGCGGCAGGCGGATCCGGAACGAAAAGCGGGCGAGGAAATCGAGGAGGCGGTCGAGCGGCGTCATCGTGCGGCCCGCCCGCACGTCACGCCGCGTGCCCCGCTGAAAGACGCCGGCGATGCCGGCAAACGATCCACGCGGGACCGGGAAGGCAGAGCGAACGTGCGGAACGACATGGCAGTGCGAACGGCGACGAAAGAGAACCGGCGAGCGGCGGCAAAAGGCAAAAAAAACGTGCGCAACCGTATCCGGTGCACACGCTCGGCATTATGGCATCAAGGATTCGAAAGCATCGTCGGACCTGTCTGAAAGCATATCGACTGATGTTTCGGCGCGACATTTTTCGCGCGACGCCGGAGGAAAGCGGCGGCTGGAAAATGGGGCTCGACATTGCCGCCCGTGCCGCATTCGGCCCATCGCGCGCGAGCCGTCGGCCGAACGGCCAGTTGTGCATGGCCGTCGCCGTTTCGCCCTTATCGTGACGGGGCGACGCGTGCTGCGCGCCGCACGCTCCGTTCGAACTGCACCTTCACGCTCATACAAAATTTTGTATAATCTTGCCATTCTCCCGCCGAAGCCGGTCGTTTTCATCGGCAGCGCCCTCGACGCGCTTCGCGATTTCCCACCTGCCGTACGACGCGAAGCCGGTCATCAAATCGATCAGGTGCAGCGCGGCCTGGCGCCCGACGACTGGAAACCGATGCGCACCATCGGCGTCGGCGTACGGGAGATTCGCCTGCGCGACGCGAGCGGCGCGTTCCGGATCGTCTACGTCGCGACGTTTGCCGACGCGGTCTATGTGCTGCACTGCTTCCGGAAGCAATCGGCACGCACGTGCAAGGCCGATATCGAACTGGCCGCCCGGCGCTATCGCGCCCTGTTGACGGAGTGGAAACGATGACCAACGAACGCTACAAGAGCATCTGGGACGCGATCGAGGAACAGCCGGCCGAGGCCGAGAACATGAAGCTGCGGTCCGAACTGATGATCGCGCTCAAGCAACGCCTGGCGCAGCTTGAACTGAGCCAGGCGCAGGCCGCGAAACTGCTGGGCGTCACGCAGCCGCGCGTGTCCGACCTGATGCGCGGCAAGATCAACCTGTTCGCACTCGACGCGCTCGTCAACATGGCGGCGGCGGCCGGCCTGCACGTCGAGCTTCAGGTGCGGGAATCCGCATGACGCCCATGCGCGATGCATTGCGGCGCGCATGCGCCGGTCACGAGCCGCCGAACCAGTTGTACCCTTGATCGACCCAGTAGCCGCCCGGAAACGTATCGGTCACGAAGATTTCCATGATGTGCTTCGGGTTTTTGTAGCCGAGCTTGGTCGGCATCCGCAGCTTCATCGGGAAACCGTATTCCGGCGGCAGCCGGCGGCCGTCGTAGTCGAACGCGAGCAGCGTCTGCGGATGCAGCGCGGTCGGCATGTCGATGCTTTCGTAGTAATCGTCGGCACATTTGAAGCCGACGTATTTCGCACCGGTATCGGCACCCGCGCGTGCGAGAAACGCGCCGAACGGCGTGCCGCCCCAGCGGCCGATCGCACTCCACCCTTCCACGCAGATATGCCGCGTGATCTGTTCCGCGTGCGGCAGCGCCCGAAGCTCGTCGAGCGTCCACACGCGCTTGCCCGTCACGCGGCCGGACAGCACGAGCCGATACGTCGATGCGTCGACGTGCGGCACGTCGTCGATCCCGTAGTACGCATTGAACGGGAACGGCCGCGTGATGTCGGCTTCGGTGTAGGTCGGCGCGAGCCGGTCGGGGCTGAACAGCCATGCCTGCACGCGATCGTTCATGCGCGACACTTTCTCGAGGAACGTGTTGACCGACGCGTCGTCCTGCAACGTGCAGCCGGTCAGCATCGCGAGGCCGCCGAGCGTCAGCACGCGCCGGTTGAAGAGCCGTCGCGACGGCATCTCGAGCGTGCGGCGCACGTCGAGTTCGAGCGACTGCCGATCGAGCGTCCAGCGCGGCTCGCCGCGGTTTTTTTCGGATTCCGACATGATGATTTCCTTCGCCCGCGACGCGCGGGTCAGCGGCCGCGCAGCATCGCGAGCAGCGAGCGCGGCACCAGCAACGCCATCGCGACGTGAACGACGACGAATGCGACCAGCAGCGACATCGCCCAGAAGTGCACGATGCGCGCGTCGTCGTAACCGCCGAACAGCTCGCGCAGCAGCGGAAACTGCACGGATTTCCAGATCGTGAGGCCCGACAGCACCAACACGACGAGATCGACGATCGCGGTCAGGTACGCGGCACGCTGCACCGCGTTGTAGACGCTCAGGTCGTCGTGCGACAGCCGGCCGCCGAGCGCGGCGCGTACGTCGCGCCACACCGATGCAGGCGTGACCGGCAGCAACTTGCGCGCGAAGCGCCCCGTCGCGATCGACATCGCCAGGTAGAACAGCCCGTTGCCGACCAGCAGCCACATCGCCGCGAAATGCCATTGCAGCGCGCCGCCGAGCCAGCCGCCGAGCGTGATGCCGTGCGCGAACGTGAACGACGGATAGATCGGCGACGCGTCGTAGATGCGCCAGCCGGACAACACCATGAGGATCGCCGCGAGCGCGTTGAGCCAGTGACTCGCGCGCACCCAGCGCGGATGGATCGTCGGCGCGGGCGGCGGCACGCCCGCGCGATCCGTGACAGGAACCGTTTGCATGATGATGACTCCCGGGATGAAGCGGCGGGACGCGGTGCGCGCCGGCAACCGGCCGGTCGCGCCCCGCACGCGTTCGTCAGTTCGACGGGCTCATCGCGTCTTTCTTCATCGCGTCTTTCTTCATCGCGTCGTCCTTTTTCATCGCGTCGTGGCCCATCGCGTCCTTCTTCATCGCATGCTTCTTCATGCCGTCCTTCTTCATCGCGCCGTCCTTCGCCATCGCGTCGTGGCCCATCGCGTCCTTCGACATCGACATGCCGTCCTTCGACATTGCGTCGTTCTGCGCGTGAGCGCCCGTTGCGATCGTGGCAAGTGCGGCGACACAGGCGGCGAGGAATACGTTTTTCATGACATCTCTCCGATACATGGGTTTGGGAGCCGAATAGACGGAGGACGCCGCCGGAAATGACAGCGATGTCGAAAAATTTTTTGAAGCCGGAAACACGGGATGGAAATGCTGCACTGCCCGCCTCTTCCGTCCCGGACGGCATCGCGCGTCGACGGCCGCGCTTGCTGCGGCGCACCGTGCGCGCGCCGGCGGTCGCGATCCGCCCGTCGCCCGGCGGCATCGGCTTCGCACCCGGTTGAAACCGCCGGCAAGCCGGTGTATCGTGTGCCCTTGCTAACGCGGGGGTCCTGCAATGCGTTGGGTCGAATGACCGGCATTGCGGGTGAGAAATACCCTTTGAACCTGATCTGGATAATGCCAGCGCAGGGAAGCGTACGGATTTCGCCGCCATCCTTCTGACGAAATCCGCCGCCTCACCAAGCCTCGTCTCCTGCTTAGCTCGAGCCCCACATTCGTCAAGGGCTCCGGGCAAGCGCCGAAGCGCCTGTCCGGCGCCCGCACAGGAGATTGCATGAACGCCAATCCGAAGTTTCTGTCCGCCGACGCCCACGTCGACGCCGCTGCCGTCGCGCCGCTGCCCAACTCGCGAAAGGTGTATGTAACCGGCTCGCAGCCCGACATCCGCGTGCCGATGCGTGAAATCACGCAGGCCGACACCCCGACCGGCTTCGGCGGCGAAAAGAATCCGCCGATCTACGTGTACGACACGTCGGGCCCCTACACCGATCCGGACGCGAAGATCGACATCCGCGCGGGCCTGCCCGCGCTGCGCCAGCGCTGGATCGAAGCGCGCGGCGACACCGAGGTGCTCCCCGGCCTGTCGAGCCAATACGGCCTCGAACGCGCGGCCGATCCGGCCACCGCCGACCTGCGCTTTCCGGGCCTGCACCGCAACCCGCGCCGCGCGCAGGCCGGCAAGAACGTCACGCAGATGCACTACGCGCGTCAGGGCATCATCACGCCGGAAATGGAATACATCGCGATCCGCGAGAATCAGCGCCGCGCCGAGTACATCGAGAGCCTGAAGTCGAGCGGCCCGAACGGCGCGAAGCTCGCCGCGATGATGGGCCGCCAGCACCCGGGCCAGGCATTCGGCGCCGCGGCCTTCGGCGCGAACGCGCTCGCCGAGATCACGCCCGAGTTCGTGCGCGACGAAGTCGCACGCGGCCGCGCGATCATTCCCGCGAACATCAACCACCCTGAATCCGAGCCGATGATCATCGGCCGCAACTTCCTCGTGAAGATCAACGCGAACATCGGCAACTCGGCCGTCACGTCGTCGATCGGCGAGGAAGTCGACAAGATGACGTGGGCGATCCGCTGGGGCGGCGACACGGTGATGGACCTGTCGACCGGCAAGCACATCCACGAAACGCGCGAGTGGATCATCCGCAACAGCCCGGTGCCGATCGGCACGGTGCCGATCTACCAGGCGCTGGAGAAGGTCAACGGCAAGGCCGAGGACCTGACCTGGGAAATCTTCCGCGACACGCTGATCGAGCAGGCCGAGCAAGGCGTCGACTACTTCACGATCCACGCGGGCGTGCGCCTGCAGTACGTGCCGCTCACCGCGAACCGGATGACGGGCATCGTGTCGCGCGGCGGCTCGATCATGGCGAAGTGGTGCCTCGCGCATCACAAGGAAAGCTTCCTGTACGAACACTTCGAAGAGATCTGCGAGATCATGAAGGCGTACGACGTGAGCTTCTCGCTCGGCGACGGCCTGCGCCCCGGCTCGATCTACGACGCGAACGACGAAGCGCAGCTCGGCGAGCTGAAGACGCTCGGCGAGCTCACGCAGATCGCGTGGAAGCACGACGTGCAGGTGATGATCGAAGGCCCCGGCCACGTGCCGATGCAGTTGATCAAGGAGAACATGGATCTGCAGCTCGACTGGTGCAAGGAAGCGCCGTTCTACACGCTCGGGCCGCTGACCACCGACATCGCACCGGGTTACGACCACATCACGTCGGGCATCGGCGCCGCGATGATCGGCTGGTTCGGCACCGCGATGCTGTGCTACGTGACGCCGAAGGAGCACCTGGGCCTGCCGAACAAGGACGACGTGAAGGAAGGCATCATCACGTACAAGCTCGCCGCGCACGCCGCCGACCTCGCCAAGGGTCACCCGGGCGCGCAGGTGCGCGACAACGCGCTGTCGAAAGCGCGTTTCGAGTTCCGCTGGGAAGACCAGTTCAACATCGGTCTCGACCCGGACAAGGCGCGCGAATTCCACGACGAGACGCTGCCGAAGGATTCGGCCAAGGTCGCGCACTTCTGCTCGATGTGCGGCCCGCATTTCTGCTCGATGAAGATCACGCAGGACGTGCGCGAATTCGCGGCCCAGCAGGGCGTGTCGGAAACCGAGGCGCTGAAGAAAGGGATGGAGGTCAAGGCGGTCGAGTTCGTGAAGACCGGCGCCGAGATCTACCACCGTCAGTAAGCGCGCCGCGAGCCGCACCGGCTCGCATCGCGATGCACGCAGCCCGCTTTCGAGCGGGCTTTTTTGCGCATGTCGCGTGCCTGCCGGCCCAGACGAAACAATTGATTACGAAACCGCGCGAGCCTTAACAAGTCCTTACAGCAGCGTCGCGGGACGGCGCGTAGATTGGGGACATGCGCGGCCGCCAGCCGGTCGTGCGCCTTCCGTTCACTACCACAAGGACAACGATCATGAACTCGATTCGGCGTTTTGGGGTATGCGCTCTGCTCGTCGCGACGGTGGCCAGCCTGTCGGCCTGCGATTCGATGTCGCGACGCCAGCGCGATACGGCAATCGGTGCGGGTGTCGGCGGCGTCGCCGGCGCGGCGATCGGCGGCAACGCGCTGTCGACGCTGGGCGGCGCGGCGGCCGGCGGCATCATCGGTAACCAGGTCGGCAAGTAAAGCAGTCGCATCGGCCGGTTGGGCGTCGCCCAGCCGTCGGCCGGTCGGTTCAACGGCGTTTCCGCACCGCGGAAGCGCCGTTTTCGCATGCGGCATCGCAGCCGGTCCGGCCGCGGCCCGGAAATGATCGGTTACCGTTTCTCATACCGTGTCATCGGTACTCGGCCTAAGCTTCAAGCATCTGCCGATGGCCGGCTTTCGCCGGAGACACATGATGAACAGGACCTTCGTCGCCGCAGCGCTCGCCTGCACGACGCTCGCCGGCTGCTATTACCCGTACGGCTACTATCCGGGCGGCTATTACACGGCGGCGCCCGTGCCGGTACAGCCCGCGCCCGTGTATGTCGATCCCGGCCCCGCCTACTACTATCCGGCCCCCGCGTATGCGCCCGCGTGGGGCAGTTATTGGGGCCCCGCGCTGTCGCTCAATTTCGGCTTCGGCGGACGCGGCGGCTGGCGTCATCACTGATCGATCGCGCCGCCGGCGTGTGGCCGTCCGCCGTCGGCGCCAAGCGGCGCAATTCCCGTTTCTTGTCGTTTCATCCGATCGTGAAACGACGGTGCGGTAACGCGGTGTAAGATTCGTCGCATCCCGTCCCCGCCCTCGCCGATCGATGTCGCCCAAGAACGCTTTCCTGCTGACCGTGCTCGCCGCCCTGTGGGGCGCCTCCTTCCTGTTCATCCGGATCGGCGTAGTCGATTTCGGCGTCGCGCCGCTGATGGCGCTGCGCGTGGGCATCGGCGCGCTGTTTCTCGCGGGCTTCGCGCTGACGCGCTTCACACCCGCCGATCTCGGCGCCCGGCTGCGCCGTCATGCGTGGCCGCTGTTCGTCGTCGGCGCGCTGAATTCGGGCATCCCGTTCTGCCTGTTCGCGTTCGCCGAGCTGACGCTGTCGGCCGGCGTGACGTCGGTGATCAACGCGACGACGCCGCTGTGGGGCGCACTCGTCGCTTACCTGTGGCTGAAGGACAAGCTGTCGCTGCCGCGCGCGCTCGGCCTCGTCATCGGGTTTGCCGGCGTGCTCACGCTCGTGTGGAACCAGATCGCGAACGCGCACGGCGACACGGGCGCCGCAGCGACCGCGCTCGCCGCGGCGGCCGCGCTCGGCGCGACGCTGCTGTACGGCATCGCGGCCAACTATACGAAACGCAAGCTCGGCGGCGTCGATCCGCTCGTCAACGCGGCCGGCAGCATGATCGGCTCGACCGTCCTGCTGCTGCCGTTCGCGATCGCGACGTGGCCGGCCGCGCCGGTCGGCGCGCACGCATGGGGCGCGGTGCTCGCCCTCGGCATCGCGTGCACGGGCATCGCGTATTTCATCTTCTTCTACCTGATCGCGCATATCGGGCCCGCCCGCGCCATTACCGTGACGTTCGTGATCCCCGTGTTCGGGCTGCTGTGGGGCGCGCTGTTCCTCGGCGAACACGTGTCGGCCGTGATGATCGAAGGCTGCGCGATCGTGCTCGTCGGCACCGCCCTCGCGACCGGCGTGATCAAGCGGATTCCCGGCGTCCGACCGCGCGGCGGCGAAGCGGCCTGACGATCGGCGCGGCCGGCGCGCGGAGACCGCCGTCCGCCGGCAATGCCGATGGCGACGCGACGCGACGCGGGTATGCGGACGCGCCGCCGATCGCGCCGCGGCGCGCACGCATCTGGCTCATTCGTCTGACGGCGGCGGCTCCGGCCGCCGGGATTTCCCGCATCGGCCTGCGCATCGGACGGCAGCGACGCACGGCCATGCCGCCGCCCGGTGGCGGGACGCGGGATCGTCGTCCGCCGCCGCGGCGCGCTTCGTTTCGCGACGGTCATGCACCGTACGCATGCACGCGAGGCCGGTCGCCGCGCCGCAGCGCGCGGGCCGGAATCGCGGTGTACCGTTTGCGTCTGGAGTTACCCTGATACGCGCGCCGCGGCAATCCCGTTACACTCGGAACACTCATCCGCAGAAGGCGGTTTCGATGCCCCCCGTTCTTTCGCGTCCGCCTGCGCATGCGGCTGCATCGGCGTGGCGGTGCGCCGCCGCCCGCTCCCGGGCACCGTCGACATGAAGTCCAGCCGCGACCTGTCGCTCGACGCCCTGCTCGAACGCCTCACGCCGACGCCCCACGGCTGGCTCGCCACCTACCGCGCCACGACATTGCGCAGCGTGTTCCAGCCCGTGCTGTCGATCACGCACAAGCGCGTCGTCGGCTACGAGGCGCTGCTGCGCGTCGTCGACGGGAACGGCGCGCTGGTGTCGCCCACCGCCCTGTTCGACAAGACGCGCGGCGACGCCGACGCGCTGCTGCTCGACCGGCTCGCGCGCTGCCTGCACACGGCCAACTTCGTCACGCAGGGAATCGGCGACGGCTGGCTGTTCCTGAACGTGACGCCGCGCGTGCTCGACACGGGCCTCGTGCAGCGCGAGTTCGTCGAGGCGCTGTGCCGGCATTTCGCCCTGCCGCCGAACCGCATCGTGCTGGAAGTGGTCGAGCAGCCGGCACGCGACGAAGCCGCGCTTGCCCGCACGATCGACATGATCCAGCATCGCGATTTCCTGATCGCGATCGACGATTTCGGCACGGGGTTCTCGAACTTCGACCGCGTGTGGCGGGCGCGGCCCGACATCGTGAAGCTCGACCGCTCGCTCGTCGAGCGCTCGACCGCCTCGGCCGACGATCGCCGCATCATGCATCACCTCGTGTCGATGCTGCATCAGGCCGGCGCGATGGTGCTGGCCGAAGGCGTCGAAAGCGACGACGCACTGCAGGCGCTGATGGAAGCCGACATCGATTTCGTGCAGGGTTTCCAGTTCGGCCAGCCCGATGCATCGATCGCGCACGCGAGCGCGGCGGCGCCCGCGATGCTCGATGCCGCGTGGCGGCGCTTCATCGCCCGCCGGCACACGCCGGTGGCCGCCCAGCAGCCGGGCTTCGACGCGATCGAACGGCTCGTGCTCACCGGCGCGGCCGCGTTTTCGGCGAGCGGCAACCTGCAGGACGCCGCGCAACGCGTGTTCGCGGTACCGGCCGCGCGGCGCGTGTTCGTCACCGACGAGACCGGCGAACAGTTCCTGCCGTCGATCGGTGCGCCGCCCGACGACAGCCAGGCGAGCGTGACCCGCCTCGCGCCGCTCTTCCCGGAAACCCACAGCAACTGGTCGCGGCGCCCGTATTTCCAGCGCGCGATCGCCGCCCCCGGGCGCGTCGCGCTGATGGGCCCGCAT
Source organism: Burkholderia sp. NRF60-BP8 (assembly GCF_001522585.2). Classification (NCBI taxonomy): domain Bacteria; kingdom Pseudomonadati; phylum Pseudomonadota; class Betaproteobacteria; order Burkholderiales; family Burkholderiaceae; genus Burkholderia; species Burkholderia sp. NRF60-BP8. The sequence goes on along the minus strand of NZ_CP013373.1, from coordinate 1,259,042 downwards.
TTCTCGCTGACGGAAGGCCGCGACTGCTATACGGCCGCCGTCGCGATCCGCGCGCAGAGCCGGCTCGTCGTGTTCTGCGTCGACTTCGTGCTCGACAGCGCGGGAACCGTGATGCGGTAGCCGCCGCGCGCGGCGGACGAGCGCGTGCGACGCGCGTGAGCGTTCATTGGTCAGTCGACCACCTTCCCACGCCCCGACTTCACCACGCTGCGGCGCGACTTGTGCTCGAGCCGCCGCTCCTTCGACGCGCGCGTCGGCCGCGTCGCGACCCGGGCACGCGGCGTGTGCGCGACGCTGCCGATCAGCGCATCGAGCCGCGCGAGCGCGGCCTCGCGGTTCTTCTCCTGCGTCCGATACTCCTGCGACTTGATCACGACGACGCCGTCGCGCGTGATGCGCTGGTCGGACAATGCGAGAAGCCGCTCCTTGATGACCGGCGGCAGCGACGACGCGCGGATGTCGAAGCGCAGATGAATCGCGCTCGACACCTTGTTCACGTTCTGCCCGCCCGCGCCCTGCGCACGCACGGCCGTCCATTCGACCTCGGCCGGATCGAGCGTGTAGCGAATCATCATCGCGAAGCCTCCGTGCGGCGCCGGGCGAGCGCCTCGTCGACGCGGGCCGCGAGCCCCGAATCGCGCTGCGTGCGCGTCGCGACCGCCTGCGCCAGCACGCGCCGCGGCCCGATCACCTGCACACGCGTGCGCGCGCGCGTGACGGCCGTATAGACGAGCTCGCGCGTGAGCACCCGGCCGAACGACGCAGGCAGCACGAGCGCGGCTTCGTCGAATTCAGAGCCCTGCGATTTGTGCACCGTCAGCGCGAACGCCGTTTCGTGCGGTGGCAGCGCGGCCGGCGACACCGCGCGCGCGGCGCCGTCCGCGCGCCGGAACCACACGCGCAGCACACCGTGCGCGTCGGGCAGCGCAATGCCGATGTCGCCGTTGAACAGCCCGAGCGCATAGTCGTTGCGCGTGACCATGATCGGCCGCCCGGTGAACCAGTGCGCGCCGACCGCGAGCGGCACGCGCGCCGCATGCCGCACGTGCGCGGCCACCAGCGCATTGACGTGTTCCGCCCCGCGCGAGCCGCTGCGGGTCGCGCACAGGATCCGGAACCGGTTGAGCGCGTCGAACAGCGGTAGCGGATCGGGCGCCGGCGCGGCCAGCGTGTCGCGCAATGCATCGAGGTATGCGCCGAAACGCCGTGCGAGCCGCTCGACCGTCGACGACGCCAGCGTGTCGCCCGCATCGTCGTGAAACGATGCGGCTGCCGAGTCGTCGGCGGGCAGCGCATCGAGCGCCGCCTGCACGTCGCCGCGGCGGATCGCGAGCGACAGCCGGCCGATCGGCGAATCGAGACCGAAGCGGTAATTGCGTTCGAGCCACACGACGCAGTCCGCGAGCGGTGCCGGAGCGGGCGTGCCTGCGGATGCGGCAGCGGCTTCGCCGGCCCATGGCGATGCGGCCGCCGCCGCCGACGCCAGCGCCGCATCGTCTGCGTGGAACGGCGCCAGCTCGACGGCGTCGAGCCAAGCGAGCTCGTCGGCCTCGATCCAGGCCGGCGCATCGCCCGGTGCGCCGGCATCGACCGGTGCCGACCCGGATGACGGCGACGGCGCGATGTCGGCCGACGACGCTTCGTCATCCTGCGGTTCGTCGTCGAAGAGCGACGCCTGTCGCGCATCGACTTTCGGCCGAGGCGCCGATTTGCGCGCAACAGGCGCGGATGCCGACGGCGAAGCCGGCGCCCGTGCGGACGCGGAAACCGGATGCGCGCGCGCATCCGCTGCCGGCGCGGCTTCGTCCGGCACCGGCAACGCCGCGACGAACGCCGCCTCGTCGATGCCCAGCGCCTGCGCGATGCGCGTGCGGGCCGCGGCGGTGAACGCCGGCCGTGCGCTCAGCTCCGCGAACACGGCGCCAGCCTCGACCGCGGCCAGTTGATCCTTGTCGCCCAGCAACACGAGACGCGCACCCGGCGCGAGCGCGTCGAGCAGATGCGCGGCGAGCGCGACGTCGATCATCGACGCCTCGTCGACGACGATCAGATCGTACGGCAACGGATTGTCGCGATGATGCCGGAAGCCGGCCGCCCCGCCGCCGCCCAGCAGCCGATGCAGCGTGTACGACGTGTCGGGCAGGCGCGCCGCGAGTTCGGGCGGCAGATCGCCGGCGCGCGCGTGCAGCGCCTCCTGCATCCGCTGCGCGGCCTTGCCGGTCGGTGCGGCCAGCGCGATGCGCAGCCCCGGGTGAGCATCGAGCAGGCAGGCCAGCACGCCGACGACGGTCGTCGTCTTGCCCGTGCCCGGCCCACCGCTGACGATCGTCACGCGGCCGGTCAGCGCGACGATCGCCGCCACGCGCTGCCAGTCGACTTCGCCGGTGGCCGGCCCGAAGTAACGGGCGAGACTGTCGCGCAGCCGGTCGGGCGACAGGCTTTCGTCCGGCGCGGCGACACCGGCCTGCGCGACGAGCGCATCGGCGAGCCGCCGTTCGTAATCGAAATAGCGCGACAGGTACAGATGATCGAGCCGGTCGACGATCAGCGGCCGCTCGTCGCCGCGCGCGAGCGTGCCGAACGCGACCATGCCGCTCGCGGCCAGCGCCGCGCGCACCTCGTCGAGCGACGCTTCGTAGCGCTGCGCGAGCGCGCCAAGTGCGACGCACACGTGGCCGCCGGCGGTCGCACGGCTCGTCGCGAACGCGGCGCGCGCGGCCCAGCGCGCCGCCGCGGCCGGCGCACCGGCACGGCGCGCGAGGTCGCCGATGCGGCGTGCGAAGCCTTCCGCGAGCGCGATGCCGAAATCGGCCGGCTCGGGCAGCCGCGCGACGAGGCCGCCGGTGAATTCGAGCATGTCGTCGGACGCGGTCATGCGCGGCCCCCTTCCATCATCCGGTCGAGTGCGTCGACGAGCGCGCGCGCGGGCCGCCGCGCATGCACGCCGGCCGGCTCGCCGCCGCTGCGCCAGCCGGGACGCACGCCGCGCACGAACAGGTACAGGTAACCGGCGATGTGCGTGTCGTAGTCGTAATCGGGCAGCCGGCCGCGCAGGTAGCGATGCAGCGCGACCGTATAAAGCAGCGCCTGCAGGTGATACGCGTGATCGGCCATCGCGACGTCGAGCGCGCGCGGGCCATAGGCATCCGGCGTCGTGCCGAGGTGGTTCGACTTCCAGTCGACGATCCAGAAACGGCCGTCGTGTTCGACGATCATGTCGATGAAACCCTTGATGAAACCGGCGAGCGTGCCCGCCTCCAGTGCAACGTCCGGATAGCCGTGCGCGACCAGCAGCCGGCGCAGCGCCGTCAGGTCGAGCGACGGCGCCGGGAACAGGAAGCCCATTTCGTCGAGCCGCTTGGCCGGATCGAGATCGGCGAGCCGCATGCCCGGCACGAGCTCGGTGTGCACGACGTCGTCGACGAGCCGCGCCATCATCGCCGGCAGGCGTGCCGCGAGCGCCGGCTCGGCCTCGACCGGCCGGTCGTGCAGCGCGCCGAGTGCGGCCTTGTGCCACGATTCGGGCTCCGCGAACCGGCTGAGCTCGAACAGGCGGTGCAAGCATTCGCCGGCCGCCGCCCCGCGCGGGAACATGAGGATGTCGTCGTCCGGCGGGGCGGCCGCCACCGTGTCGGCCAGTATCGGTTCGCCATCCGGCGCCACCGCGGCAAGCGCATCGTGATCGGGCCGCAATTCGTCGTCGGGCACGGCCGCGACGCCCGCCTCCTCGCGCGCCATCGACGCGGTCAACGAGCTGAAGCTCGCCATCCGCCACGCATCGCGCAGTATGCGCGTCGCATGGCGCGCCGCGAGCGTCTGCGACGCGTCGTGCCCGGCCGCGAGACGCTCGCGGCGCGCAGGCACGGGCAGCGGCGCGATGCTCACGGGGCCGCCCGCGAGCGCGCGCCATGCCGCATCGAGCGCGGCCTCGTCGGGCGGCTCGTCGAGCCACGCGTCGAACGCATGGCCGGCACCCGCGACGAGCCAGTTGAGCACGCTGCGCCGCGCTTCGCGCGTCGAGCGCGACGACAGGTACGGCCCGGCGACGACATAGCAGCGATACACCGCGCGCGTGAGCGCCACGTAGACGAGCCGCGCGCGTTCCGCGGCCTGCTCGCGCAGCGCCTGCCGCGCCGCGTGCGCGGCCGCCTCGTCGTCGCATCCGTAATGCAGCACCGCATCGCCCGCGTCGTCGTGATACTCGCGCGCATCGGGCAGCGCGGACGACGGCGGCTCGCGCAGCCCGCCGTCGTTCAGGAACGGACAGAACACGATCGCGTATTCGAGGCCCTTCGACTTGTGTACCGTGACGATCTGCACGAGGTTGCGATCGGATTCGAGCCGCAGTTGCGCTTCCTCGCCGCCGCCGTCGAGTCGTTGCGCGGCGAGCCAGCGCAGCGTCGGCGCGATGCCGGGCTGTGCGGACGCCCGCGCTTGCGTCAACTCGGCCAGATGGTTGACGTCGGTCACGCGGCGCTCGCCGTCCGCACCGGCCATCAGCCGTTCGGCGATCCGCAGCTCGCGCGTGAACGTGCGCCACATCACCGCGAAACCGCGTTCGCGCCACAGCAGCCGATAGCGCGAGAAGCGCTCGACCCAGCTCATCGCATCAGCGCTGTCGGCCGCCGACGCGCCGGGTGACGCATCGCCGTCGCCCTGCTCCATGCGCCACAGCGCGCCGGCGTCGAGCCCGAACCAGTCGGACGCGAGCGCCGCGCGCAGACGCCGCAGGTCGCCCGGCGCATCGATCGCCGCGAGCACGCGTTCGAGCTGCTCGGCGTCGCCGGTCGAGAACACCGACGCCTGCGCCAGCTCGACGCTGCCGATGCCCCACGTCGCGAGCACGCGCTTCACGAGGCTACCCTGCCGGTGCGTTTGCACGAGCACCGCGATGTCGCCCGGCGACAACGGCGTGTCCCCCAGCCGCACGCGCCCTTCACGTGCACCGCGCATCAGCCGCGCGATCTCGGCCGCGCAGGCCTGGGCAGCCTGCGCTTGCGCGTCGCGCTTGAGCAACATGCCTTCGCCGCCCGGCAGCGCCCATATCCGGAAATCGCCCGCCGGCCCCGGATCGGTTTCGTCGACGAACGGCGCCCGCACGCGCGTGCCGGCGCGCACCGCGTAATAGTCGAGCCCGTCGAGCACGAATGCGCGCGGATTCGACATGAAGAAGCGGTTGCACGCATCGACGATCGCGGGCGTCGAGCGCTGATTGACCGCGAGCGTGTAGCACGCGCTCGCCCGTGCGCGCGCGGCGAGATAGGTATGCAGATCGGCCGCGCGAAAACTGTAGATCGCCTGTTTCGGATCGCCGACGAGGAACAGCGGGCCGCCCGGCGCGAAGATCCGGTCGAAGATCGCGAACTGCAGCGGATCGGTATCCTGGAACTCGTCGATCAGCGCGGCCGGATAGCGCGCGCGCAGCGTGTCGGCGAGCCACGGATGCGCGTGCAACGCGTGATACAGGTTCGCGAGCAAATCGTCGAACGACACGACGCGCCGCGTGCGCTTGCGCTCGGCCAATTCGCGCGGCGCCATGTCGAGCCATTCGGCGATCAGCGCGAGCCAGCGCGCGCGCTGCGTGGCCTCGGCCGCGGCCACGGCCGCTTCGAGCGCGTCGGCCACCTCGAAGAACGCGTGTGCGGGCGTCGTACCGCCTTTTTTCGTCGCCTTCGTGAGCGCGGTTTGCGTGAGCTTCAGCGCGGCTTTCGGCAGCGCGGCCGTCGCGTCGCCCTGCTCGAAATGCACCGCCCACGCGGCGAGCGCATCGGCGAGCGCGTCGGGCTTGTGCGAGCGTTGATTGAGCGCGGGCTGCGCGGCGCGCAGCAGCGCATCGATCGCCTCGCGCTCGGCCGCCCACATGCGCGCGGCTTGCGCGAAGCATTCGGCCGCGGCCGCTTCGGCCGATTCGTCCGGCTCGGTCACGCCGTCCCAGCGCAGCGCGGCAAGCGGCTTCTTCAGCCGGCGTGCGAGTTGCGCATCGAGCGCGGCCGGGCCGGCCCCCGATTCGACGAGCCAGGTCGCGAAGCCCGGCCAGCGCGCGGCCGCCGGTTCGACGCGCGTGCGCCAGAAATCCGCGGCGAGTTCGAAGCGCAGCGACGCATCGTCGGCCTCCATGTCGAACGCGAACGGCATCGCGGCCGCGAACGGCGCTTCCTGCAGCGCGCGCTGGCAGAACGCGTGGATCGTATGGATCGCGGCCTGGTCGAACGCGCGCAGCGCGCGCCGGATCCGCTTCGCAGCCGTCTCCGGATCGAGCGCACCGTCGACGCCGAGCGCGGTCTCCCACAGACGCGCGATGAACGGATCGCCGCCGTCGTCGCCCGTGTCGAGCGCATGCGCAAGCTGCGCGAGCCTGCTGCGAATCCGCTCGTGCAGTTCGGCCGTCGCCGCTTTCGTGAAGGTCACGACGAGGATTTCGTCCGCGCCGAGATCCTTTTCGAGCAGCAGACGCACATACAGTGCGCAGATGTTCCACGTCTTGCCGGTGCCGGCCGACGCCTCGATCTGGTTGACGCCGTCGAGCGGGCACGCGAACACGTCGAGTTCGAGCGCCTGCGGCTGCGACACGGCGCTCATGCGACCTCCTTCAGATGCTCGACGAGCGGCTCGAACACGAGCCGCGCGAGCGTGCCGAACGGCTCGTCGAGCGACGGATGCGCGCCGCGCCATGCGATCGCGATGGCCGGATCGTCGGCTTCGCTCGCCACCCGCTCGTTGATCCACACGCTCGCGGCCTTGACCTCGCCGTCGGACACCCGCGCCCACGCACTGCGCGGGAAGAACCGCAGCGGCATGCGTCGCCCCGCGCGAAACAGCGCGGCCAGCGGCGCGAGCCGTTCGAGCGGCGCCGCGACGGGCGTCAGCTCGAACGCACCGCCGCTGCCGAACCACAGCGTGCGGCGCGGGCCGCCGGGCTCGATCGCACAGTAGACGAGATGCGCGAGCCACGCGGACAGGTAATCGCGCGCACTCGGCCGCGCATAGCGATAGATGACCTGCCCGGCCGGCGTCAGCCGATTCAGCGTGCCGTGCAATTCGAGCGGCGCGCTCACCGCGTCGGCCGCCAGCAATTCGTCGTCGGCGCCGAACAGCGCCTGCTCGGTATCGGGCCACGTCGGCACGACGGTGAGCGAGAACGGCCGCCGCTCGATGCCGTCGGCCAGCGCACGGCGCACGTTCGACGCAAGCTGCGTCATCGAACCGAGCGCCTGATCGCGCCATACCGCGCCCGTCGCACCGCCGGGCAGTTCGGGGCTCGCGTCCGCAATGCGCAGCGCATGATCGTGCACGCCGCCGTCGCCGGCTTCGATCAGGAGCGGCAGCACGCGCTCGGCAAGCGCGTCGCTGCCGGCAAAGTCCAGCGCGAACGGCTCGGTATCGAGCAGTTCGGCCTGCGCATCGGCCAGCACGATGCCGAGCCGGCCGCGCAGCAACGCGCGCGCCGGATGGCGCCAGAAACGTTCGAATTCGCCGAACGCGACGGGCTCGACCGGCTCCGCCGGCAGCGGCTGCGCGAAGAACGGCTGCTCGCGCGGCCCGTCGCGCGACGCCTCGGCGGCCAGCAGCGACGCGAGCGTCGCGCGCTCGGCGTCGTACGAAACGAGGCCGCTGCCCGGCTGGAAATACGCGGCCGCGAACGGTTGCAGCGGATGCTCGACGATGAACGCGCGGCGCGCGGCATCGACCGCGTCCGGTGCGGCGCCGGGCCCGGCCGTGACGTCCGCGAGATGATCGAGCAGTTCGTCGACCAGCGCCGCCGGTGGCAACGGCGCGTTGTCGCGAATGCTGCGGCCCGTATAGGCGATCAGCAACCGGTCGCGTGCGGCGAGCAACAGGTCGAGAAACAGATTGCGCTCGTCGTCGCGGCGCTGCCGGTCGCCCAGCTTCGGCAGCACGGCCATCAGGTCGAACTCGTCCGCGCGCGCGAGGCTCGGCAGCACGCCGTCGTCCATCCCGAGCAGGCAGACGACGCGATACGGCAGCCCGCGCAAGCTCGTCAGCGACGAGAACGTGACGCCGCCCCACGGCACGCCGCCGCGGGCCGGATCGTCGAGCGCCGCGGCGAGCCCCGCGCGGACGACGGCCGCCGGCAACGCCTCGTCGGGCGCGCCCTCCGTCATCGCGGCCAGCATCGCGTCGAGCGCGTCGCGCACGCCGGCCAGCGCGTCCGCATACGCGGCGCCCGAGTCGAAGAAGCGCGCGAGCGTGTCCGCGAACAGTTCGCTCCAGCCGCGCGGCGTGTGCGACTCCGCGAGCCGCCGCGCGAAGCCGTCGAGATCGTCGGTAAACCGTGCGAGCCGGCCGAGCAGTTCGGCCTCGCTGCCCGTGGCCGCCTCGATCGGCAGCCACGCCCCGATCGGCGCCGCCCCTTCGGGCATCGCATAGCCGAGAAAGAGCCGCGCGAGCGCATCGGAGAACGTATGGCGCGGCGCGGGCACGGCCGCGTCGTCGCTTGCGAGCGGCGACAGCCCGCGCCGCGCGCCGGCGGCCGCGAGCCAGGTCTGCGCCGTTTCGAGCGCGGCCGCGTCGATGTCGTAGCGCGCGGCCACCGCATCCACGCGCAGCCATTCGACCAGCTCCGGCGCGCCGACCTGCCGCTCCGGCAACGCGAGCCAGTCGAGCAGCACGCGCGCGACCGGATTCGCCTGCGACGGCGGCAGGCCGGTGATCCGGTAAGGCACCCGCGCACCGCCGGCGCCGGCCGTGCCGAACACCGCGTCGATCAGCGGCCCGGCCGCGGCGAGATCGGCCACCGCGACGAGCACGTCGGACGGCTGCAGGCTCGCATCGGCGTCGAACCACGCGAGCAGCCGGTCGTGCAGCACCTCGAGCTGGCGCGCGAGGCTGTGGCACACGTGCACCTCGATCCCGCGCTCGACCGGCGTGTCGCCGATTTCGGCCTCCGGTTGCAGTTCGAGGATCGCGTTCTGCACGCGCGCGAGCCAGGTGGGCGCGGGATTCTCGACGAAACGCGACGCATCGCCTGATGCGGCGCCTTCGGTCAGCTCATGCAGCATGTGCAATTGCGCCTGCGTCTGCCTGCCCCATTCGGCGAGCAGCGGATGGCCGACCTCCTGGAAGTCGCGCCGCCCGGCCGCATCGAGCGCCTCGGCGTGCGCGGCGGTCACGATGTCGAACCAGAATTCGCGGCACGGATTCAGCGCGTAGACGCGCACGTCGATCCAGCGCGACAGTTCGCGCAACAGCGCGACGTGCAGCGGCGGCATCGTCGGCAGCGCGAACACGCTGACCGATTCGGGCCAGTCGGCGCGCGCGAGCGCATCGGCATCGAGATGGCGCGCTTCGACGAGAAAGCGGTGCGCCGGCGGCGTGCCGCTGTCGCTCAGCTCGGCGAGCAGCGCGCGCCACAGCGCGGCCTGCCAGCGCTCGTCGTCGCGCGCGGCGTCGCCGATCCCGCGCGGCGCGCCGTCGCCCGCGAGCACCGATTCGCCGGCCTGCCACGCGGCCAGCCATTCGGGGCGATAGGTCAGGTAATGATCGAGCACGGCCGCGACGCGATGAGCCAGTTCGTAGCGCATCGCATCGTCGGACGCCGACAGATACGCGGCCAGCCGCGGCGACGCGCGCCACGGCGCACCGTCGGCCGCCTGCGCGAACAGCCGGTAGCAGCGCCACACGAGCCGGTCGGGCGCGAACGGCGAGCGCGCGGGCACCGTCAGCACGCGGCCGATCTGCGCCCACAGCCACTGCGCGAGATACGTGAACTCGACGTTCGCGCACACGCCGTTGCGCGCGGCGATGTCGAGCTCGAGGCGGCGGCGCAGCGCCGCGCTCGGCACGATGACCTGTTGCGGCGCCCACGGGCCGTTGCGGGCCGGGAACGCGGCCAGATCCTCGAGCAGCGCGTCGGCCAGCGTTTCGTGACGGTTCGAATAGAAAAGATGGAGCATGAAGCGGGCGTCGGAACCTCGCACCGGCGGGATCGGGCGAACAGGATCACCAAGGATAGCAAATGGGCCGCCGCCGCGAACCTCGGCCGGAAAGCCAGCTTTTGCGAGCCGCGAAATACGATAGACTCGTCGCCAGTCAATACGCCGCCCCCGGGCGTCTTCGTCTGCCATTCAGCCCATCGATGCGCTATTCGGTCGAAATCAGAAAGTTTTTCTACAGCCAGTACTTTTTCGGCGGCCTGCGGATCGCGGTCGGCGTGTCGCTGCCGGCCGTGTTGTGCCTGATCGTGTTTCACAACCGGGAGCTCGGCTTCACGATCTCGACCGGCGCGCTCGGCGCCTGCGTCGTCGACATGCCGGGCCCGCTCAAGTACAAGCACAACGAAATGCTCGCGTGCAGCGTGATCGGCTTCCTGGCCGCGCTCGCCACCGGCCTCGCGACACCGAACATCTTCGCGCTGTGGCTCACGATCGTGCCGCTCACGTTCGTGCTGTCGCTGATCGTCGTCTACGGCAACCGCTGGCCGCAGATCAGCTTCGCGACGCTGTTCATGATGGTGATGACGCTCGAGGAAAAATTCACGCCGCTGCAGGCGTTCGTCAACGCGGGCTGGATTCTCGCGGGCGGCCTCTGGTACACGTACTGGGCCACGCTGGTGTCGCAATGGCAGGCCCGCCGGATCGAGCAGCAGGCGCTGGCCGAAAGCCTGTTCGCCTGTGCCGACTACCTGCTCGCGCGCGCGCAGTTCTACGATCTCGACGCCGATCTCGACGAGTGCTATCGCAATCTCGTCGCCCGGCAGATCACCGCGGTCGAAACGCAGGAAACCGCGCGCGACATCGTGCTGCGCAACCTGCCGAAGCTGCGGCGCGGCAAGCTCGATCCCGGCCGCACGACGATGTACAACCTGTTCATCAACAGCGTCGACCTGCACGAGCTGTTCGTCGGCGCGCATACCGATTACCCGCTCGTGCGCAACACGTTCGGCGGCTCGGATCTCATCATTTTCTACCGCGACCTGATCCGCAAGGCCGCGGCCGATCTCGAGGAAATCGGTCTCGCGGTGCTCGAGAACCGCGCGCCGCATTCGCGGATCAGCGTGAAGGCCGAGCTGCGCGCGATCGAGTACGAGATCGAGCTGATGCGCAAGAAGAACTTCGCGGCCACCCACGCGGAAGCGTATGCGGCCGTGCTCGCGACGTTCCGGCGCATCTGGAGCGCGACGCGCCTGATCGACCGGATGCGCCGCAACCTGTCGGGCCACGCCGATCCGCAGCAAACCGAACTGAAGATCGACAAGGCGCTCACGCGTTTCCTGCAGCGCCGCCGCATGTCGCCGCTGCTGATCTTCTCGAACCTGAACATGCGTTCGCCGAGCTTCCGCCATGCACTGCGCGTGACGATCGCCGTGGCGGTCGGCTTCTGGATCGGCCGGCTGCTGCCGCTCACGAACGCGTACTGGATCGTGATGACCACCATCATCATCCTGAAGCCCGGCTACTCGCTGACCAAGCAGCGCAACGCGCAGCGGATCATCGGCACGCTGATCGGCTGCGCGGCGAGCATCGCGCTGATCTACACGGTGAAGGAGCCGCACCTGCTGATCGCGATCATGTTCGGGTCGATGGTGATGAGCTACAGCCTGCTGCTGTTCAACTATGCGGCGAGCGTCGTGTTCACGTCGTCGTACGTGCTGCTGATGTTTCACTTGCTCGCGCCGGGCAGCATGCGGATCATCGGCGAGCGCGCGATCGACACGGTGGTCGGCTGCATGATCGCGATCGCCGCGAGCCGGCTGTTCCCGTACTGGGAATACCGGCTGATGGGCAAGCTCGTCACCGACATGCTGACGTCCACCCGCAAGTATTTCGAGGCCGTGTGGCGCGCCGGGCGCGGCATGTCGCCGCCGCCGGTGCCGACCGCCGACGGCGCGGCCGTCGTACCCGTCGTCGCCGCGGCGATCGAAACGCCGGTCAGCCCGCTCGACGACGACTACCGCTACCGCCTCGCCCGCAAGGACGTGCACATCGCGTTCGCGAACCTCGGGCAGGCGTTCCAGCGGATGATGATCGAGCCGAAGGCGCACCAGCGCTTCGTGCCCGAACTGAACGACCTGCTCGTGCAGACGCACGTGCTCGGCGCGCAGATCACGGCTGCCGCGCCGCTGATTCGCAGCGCATGCGCGGCCGATGGCGGCCTCGTCCACGACGACGCGCTGCAGCGCGGCCTCGCCGCCGTGCTCGAGAATCTCGAAAAGGCCGAAGCCGGCGAGCCGCCGCCTGCCGACCAGCTCGAAACGTCGAAGCAGATCACGCGCGATCTCGATGCGATGGTCGTGTCCGCGGAAAAATCCGACGCGGTCGGCGCCGAGCTCACGCACGACCTGAAGGTGCTCGCGCACCAGTGCAAGCAGATGCTCGCGTCGTCGCTGCTGATCCGCAAGGATGCGAGCGTGATCCGCCTGCCCGCCTGACCGCGCATGTCCGCGCCGGCAGGCCGGCCCGCGCACGTCGCGACCGGGCCGCCGGCGCGCGCCGGCTTGACGGTTGCCCCGAAGCATGCCCCACCCGCTCACACGGCCCGCACCTGCGGGCGCGCGAGTGTTCCATGCGCCGTTCCTCTCGCCGCGCCAGTCAGGGAATACCCGATTCCGGTCACCAGGCCCGGCTTGTTATCATTCGTTCACATTCAAGTTGTATAGACAACTTGAGCCAATCGGACCGGCCGCGCTCGCCCGGTTCGTCGCATAAAACGATATCGGAGACTCGATGAAAAACTTGCAGCGCCACCTGAGCGCGCGGCACATCCGCTTTCTCGCACTGGGCTCGGCGATCGGCACGGGCCTGTTCTACGGGTCGGCGTCCGCGATTCAGCTCGCGGGCCCGGCGGTGATCCTCGCGTACCTGCTGGGCGGCGCGGCCGTCTACATGGTGATGCGCGCGCTCGGCGAGATGGCCGTGCGCGAACCCGTCGCGGGCTCGTTCGGCCACTACGCGACCGAGAACCTCGGCCCGTTCGCGGGCTTCGTCACCGGCTGGACCTACACACTCGAAATGGTGATCGTCGCGATCGCCGACATCACCGCGTTCGGCATCTACATGGGCTTCTGGTTTCCGGATGTCCCGCAATGGATCTGGGTGCTCGGTGTCGTCGCGATCATCTGCGGGCTGAACCTATGCCACGTGAAGGTGTTCGGCGAGCTCGAATTCTGGCTGTCGATCATCAAGGTCGGCGCGATCGTCGCGATGATCGGCGGCGGCGTCGCGATCCTGCTGACCGGCATGCACTTCGGTCATTCGGCCGACGTGCCGACGTTCGCGAACCTGTGGAACCACGGCGGCTTCCTGCCGAACGGAATCGGCGGGCTGATCGCGTCGCTGTCGGTCGTGATCTTCGCGTACGGCGGGATCGAGGTGATCGGGATGAGCGCCGGCGAGGCGAAGGACCCGGAGCGCGTGATTCCGCGCGCGATCAACGCGGTGCCCGCGCGCATCCTGCTGTTCTACGTGCTGACGATGGTGGTGCTGATGTCGATCGGACCGTGGACCGGCGTCGGCAGCGACGGCAGCCCGTTCGTGCAGATCTTCTCGGCGCTCGGCGTGAAGTCGGCGGCGACGATCCTGAACCTCGTCGTGATCAGCGCGGCGATCTCGGCGATCAACAGCGACATCTTCGGCGCGGGCCGGATGATGTTCGGGATGGCGCGGCAGGGTCAGGCGCCGCGCGTGCTGATGACGACGTCGCGCCACGGCGTGCCGTGGGTCACGGTGCTCGTGATGGCCGCCGCGCTGCTGGTCGGCGTGCTGCTCAACTACCTGATGCCGAAGGACGTGTTCCTGGTGGTCGCCGCGATCGCGACGTTCGCGACCGTGTGGGTGTGGCTGATGATCCTGCTGTCGCAGGTCGCGATGCGCCGGCGCCTGTCGCGCGCGGAAGTCGCGGCGCTGAAGTTCAAGGTGCCGCTGTGGCCCGTCGCGCCCGCGCTGACGATCGCCTTCATGGGTTTCGTGATCGTGATGCTCGGCTGGTTCGACGATACGCGCGTCGCGCTGTATGTCGGCGCGGCATGGCTCGCGCTGCTCGCGGCCGTGTTCTATGCCCGGATCCGGCCGAAGTTCGCGCCTGCGTCACGGTGACGCACGGCTGACTCTCCATGCGGTGCGCCGGCTCCGGCGCCCGCGTCTCTCGCGTCTCTCGCGTCTCTCGCGTCTCTCGCGGATCCCACAGCGTCACACGACGCATCGTACCGCCCACCGCAGTCCCGCTCTCCCGTTCCCGTACCTGCGCATCGCTGCGGCCCCGTCCCGGGCCGCGCGGCGATCACGCACGGGCACGACGCGTCAATGCGACGCGGCGCTCGCGCTCGCGGCCTCGGCCGGATGGGCCTCGTCGTACGCGTGCTTCTGCGAGATCGCGTTGTACAGGATCGTCCCGATCACGAGCAGCACGGCCACGACGATCAGAATGCTCACGTTGCGGACAGGGTTCTTCTTGCGCTGATCGTTCATGGTCGGGGCGGCTCCGTCGAATTCGTTGAAGCCGGCATTCTACGCGCTTGTATCCGCGCCGCACCGTGCCGTCGCGCTCTCCGCCCGGCGTCTTCCCGACGGCTTTCGAAAGCTTTCATTTGATAATCATTCCCATTTCGATCTAGAATCGCAAATCTTTCGTTTTGTAATGTTCCGAGTCGCTCGGGCGGCAGGCGCGCGCCGGAACGCTTCCTCGTCCACCTGCCCCACCGGAGTTCTCCATGTCGAATCCGCGTACCCGCCTGCTGCCGCTCGCCGGCGCTCTCGCCCTGGCTGCGGCCGCCTTCGCGCCGCTTGCCCAGGCAGCCGAGGAAGTCAGTCTGTACACCACCCGCGAACCGAAGCTGATCCAGCCGCTGATCGACGCGTTCACGAAGCAAAGCGGCGTCAAGGTCAACACCGTATTCGTGAAGGACGGCCTGCTCGAGCGCGTGAAGGCGGAAGGCGCGCAGTCGCCGGCCGACGTGCTGATGACGGTCGACGTCGGCAACCTGCTCGACCTCGTCGACGGCGGCGTCACGCAACCGGTGCGCTCGAAGGCGCTCGACGACGCGATTCCCGCGAACCTGCGCGGCGCGCAGGGCGACTGGTATGCGCTGTCGCTGCGCGACCGCGTGCTGTACGTCGAAAAGGACCTGAAGGTCGATGCGTTCCGCTACGAGGATCTCGCCGATCCGAAATGGAAGGGCAAGGTCTGCATCCGCTCGGGCCAGCATCCGTACAACACGGCGCTCGTCGCCGCGATGATCGCGCACGACGGCGAAGCCGCGACCGAGAAGTGGCTGCGCGGCGTGAAGGCGAACCTCGCGCGCAAGGCGACGGGCGGCGACCGCGACGTCGCGCGCGACATTCTCGGCGGCATCTGCGACGTCGGTCTCGCGAACGCATACTACGTCGGCCACATGAAGAACGCGGAAGCCGGCACCGATGCCCGCAAATGGGGCGATGCGATCAAGGTCGTGCGCCCGACGTTCGCGAACGCGAAGAGCGGCGGCACGCACGTGAACATCAGCGGCGCGACGGTCGCGAAGCATGCGCCGCACAAGGCCAATGCGGTGAAGCTGCTCGAATACCTGGTGTCGCCGGAAGCGCAGGCGCTGTATGCGCAGGCGAACTACGAATACCCGGTGCGCGCGAACGTGAAGCTCGATCCGGTGATCGCGAGCTTCGGCCCGCTGAAGGTGGACCCGCTGCCGCTGGCGGATATCGCGAAGTATCGCAAGCAGGCAAGCCAGCTCGTCGACAAGGTCGGCTTTGACAACTGATGCATCGCCTGTCCGCGCCTGTCGCGAGCCGCGTCGTTCGCGGCCGCGCGCGGGCAGCCTGTGGCTGCTCGCAGCGCTGACGATCGCCGCGGCGGTCGCGGCGCCGCTCGTGGTGCTCGTGGCCGCCGCGTTCGACGCCGATCTCGCGCACTGGCGGCATCTCGCCGAATTCGTGCTGCCGCAGGCACTCGTCAATACGCTGCTGCTGCTCGCGGGTGTCGGCACGATCGTGTCGATCGTCGGCACCGGCTGTGCATGGCTCGTCACCGCCTACGATTTTCCCGGCCGCCGGATCCTGACCTGGGCGCTGCTGCTGCCGCTCGCGGTGCCTACCTACATCGTCGCGTTCGCGTATCTCGACCTGCTGCATCCGATCGGCCCCGTGCAGGGCGCGATCCGCTGGCTGCTCGGCTTCGACAGTCCGCGCCAGTTCCGCCTGCCCGACCTGCGCTCGCTGCCCGGCGCGATCTTCGTGCTGGGCTTCGTGCTGTATCCGTACGTCTATCTGAGCACGCGCGCGATGTTCGTCACGCAGTCCGCGAGCCTGCTCGAGGCCGCGCGCACGCTCGGCGCCGGCCGCGTCGCGACGTTCTGGCGCGTCGTCGTGCCGCTTGCCCGGCCGGCGATCGCGGTCGGCATGAGCCTCGCGCTGCTCGAAACGCTGAACGATATCGGCGCGTCGGAATTTCTCGGCGTGCAGACGCTGACCGTGTCCGTCTATACGACGTGGATCACGCGCTCCGATCTCGCCGGCGCCGCGCAGATCGCGCTTGCGATGCTCGCGATCGTCGTCGGCATGATCGCGCTCGAACGCTACGGGCGCCGCCGCCAGCGCTACGCGCACGGCCGGCGCATGCGGCCGATCGCGCCGCGCCGCCTGGCCGGCGCGGCCGCGCTGGGCGCCGCGGCGCTCGGCTGGCTGCCCGTCCTGCTCGGCTTCGGCGCGCCGGCCGCCTATCTCGCGGTCGAGACCGGCAAGCGACTGCACCTCGTCGGCGGCGTATCCGCGCAACTGATGACGGGGCTCGCGAACACGCTGACGATCGCGACCGCCGCCACCGCCACGACGCTCGCGTGCGGGCTCGTCGTCGCGTGGGCCGCGCGCGCGCAGCGCGACAGCGCGCGCGCGGGCCCTGCCCGCCTGTGCACGCGGATCGCGAGCCTCGGCTACGCGGTGCCGGGCACCGTGCTCGCGATCGGCCTGCTGATTCCGTTCGCGGCGGCCGACCGGCTGTTCGGCGTGGCGCTCGGCCGCGACGGACTGTTGCTGATGGGCTCCGCGACCGCGCTCGTGATCGCGTATACCGTGCGCTTCCTCGCGATCCCGGCCGGCGGCATCGAAGCCGGCCTCGCGCGCATTCCGCCGTCGCTCGAACAGGCCGCGCGCTCGCTCGGCGAGACGGCCGGCGGCACGTTGCGCCGCGTCCATCTGCCGCTGTTGCGGCCCGCGCTCACGACGAGCGCGCTGCTGGTGTTCGTCGACGCGATGAAGGAGCTGCCGGCCACGCTGCTGCTGCGCCCGCTGAACTTCGACACGCTCGCGACGTGGCTGTATGCGGAAGCCGCGCGCGGCACCTATGAAGAAGGCGCGGTCGCCGCGCTCGCGATCGTGCTGGCCGGGCTCGTGCCCGTGATCCTGCTCGCCCGCACCCGCCACAAGATCGGAGCCTGACACCGTGAACCTGCTCGAACTCGACGACCTCTGCGTCGCCTACGACACGCCGCACGGCCGCCGCACCGTGGTCGACGGCCTGAGCCTCGCGCTGCCGCGCGGCGACATCGGCTGCCTGCTCGGCGCGTCCGGCTGCGGCAAGACCACCGTGCTGCGCGCGATCGCCGGCTTCGAACCCGTGCGCATGGGGCGCATCGTGCTGGACGGCACGCCGGTCGCGGCGCCGTCGCTCGACGTGCCGCCCGAGCGGCGGCGCATCGGCATGATGTTCCAGGATTACGCGCTGTTCCCGCACCTGAGCGCGGCCGACAACGTCGCGTTCGGCCTGCGGCGCAGGCCGAAAGCCGAACGGCGCCTGCGCGTCGCGCAGATGCTCGAGCTCGTCGGCCTCGCCGATTCCGGCGACGCGTATCCGCACGAACTGTCCGGCGGCCAGCAGCAGCGCGTCGCCCTCGCGCGCGCGCTCGCGCCGTCGCCGGAATTGCTGCTGCTCGACGAACCGTTCTCGAATCTCGACGTCGATACGCGCGAGCGGCTCGCGTTCGAGTTGCGCGACATCCTGAAGCACACGGGCCACACCGCGATCCTCGTCACGCACAATCAGGCGGAAGCGTTCGCGATCGCCGACCGGATCGGCGTGATGAAGGACGGCCGGCTCGCGCAATGGGATACGCCGTACGCGCTGCACCATCATCCGGCCAGCCCGTTCGTCGCGGATTTCGTGCGCCGCGACGCCCTGGCCGACGAGCGCGCACGCGCCCTCGCGCGCGGCCGCTGACACCGCGCCGCCGACGCGACGGCGTGCCCGTCAGGCGGGCTCGGCCAGATCGCGCACGGGCAGCGCGGTCGAATACTTGATCTGCTCCATCGCGAACGACGAACTGACGTCGAACAGCGGCACCGTGCGAATCAGTTGCTTGTAGACGCGATCGTAGTCGTCGATACCCGCGACGACGACGCGCAGCAGATAATCGGTCTCGCCGCTCATCCGGTAGACCTCGACCACTTCCGGCATGTCGCGCACCGCCTGCGTGAAACGCTGCGCCCATTCCTCGGTGTGCTGATTCGTGCGGATCGCGACGAACACGGTCGTGCCGACCCCGAGCTTGCGCGGATCGCACAGCGCGACCTGCGCGCGAATCGCACCGGTTTCCTTCAGCCGCTGCACGCGCTTCCAGCACGGCGTCTGCGACAGGTTCACGCGCTGCGCGAGCTCGGCGATCGGCAGCGTGGCATCCGCCTGCAGCAGCTCCAGCAGCTTACGATCGATGGCGTCCATTTCTCCATTCCCTCGTCGATAGAAATTTATTCTATTCATCCTGTCCAACGGGGAACAATATGAAAACTGCCTCGTTGCGTCGACCGGTGTAAATACCGATCCGTCATGCACGCGACGCTTTCGCCGCGCGCCGCGCCAAATGAAACAGGCGACGCCGCCCGCGAGGGCGGAATCGCCTGACATGGCTGCGCGTCGCCGCTTGCACGTCGCGCCCGGGCCGGCGCTTACCCGCCGCCGGCCGTCACGCCGCTCAATACGCGACCGTCGCGATCTCGCGCACGAAGCTGTCCTGCTCGAGCGCGTCGACGAACGCGACCGCGTAATCTTCCGCCGAGATCTTGCTGTTGCCTTGCGCGTCCACGATCAGCTTGCCGATGCCGGTGCGGAACGTGCCCGTGCGCTCGCCCGGCGCGATCAGCGCGGCCGGTGCGAAGAAGGTCCAGTCGAGATCGGCGACCGTCTTCAGGTAGCCGAGCGCGTCGCGGTGCGCGAGCGCCTGCGGCTTGTACGCGTCCGGGAAACCTTCGGTGTCGACGAGTTGCTTGCCCGGCGCGACTTCGAGCGAACCGGCGCCGCCCACGACGACGAGCCGCTTCAACCCGGCCTGACGCGTGCCGGCGACCAGCGCCTTCGCGACCGCGACGACCTGCGCCGCATCTTCCTGCTTCGGGCCGTACGCGCTTGCGACGACGTCATGGCCCGGCAGCGCGGCCGCGATGCTGGCGGCGTCGAACAGGTCGGCCGCCTTCGCGGTGATGCCGTCGCCGGATGCGCCCGGATGGCGCGACAGCGCCGTGACGCGGTGGCCGCGCCGCACGGCTTCCGCCGCGATGCGCGAGCCGATCATCCCGGTGGCGCCGAACAGCGCGATATTCAACGAACGTTGCGTCATATCGATTCTCCAGAAATAGAAATATGTAACACAATTAATTACATATAAGACCGAAAAAAACGGGGCGAAGCCCCCGTTGCGCCGATCGTCGCGTGCATACGCGCCGCCCGGCTTCCTGCCCTGCCCGCCGCCGGGCACCCGTCGTCGGTTGTCCGCCGCGAGTTGCCCGTTGGCGGTCGCCCGCCGCCGGTCGCCCGCTGCCGGTTACCCGCCGGCGCGCGCCGCTCGTTGCGTGCGCTGTTCCAGATCCAGCATGTCGGCCGTCACGTCGACCAACGTGCGCGTGGCGAGCGAAGCCTCCATCGCGCGCTGCGCGTCGCCGATATAGCCCGTCAGCACGCCCTGGATGTGCCGCCCGACGAGACACGCCGGATTCGGCGCCTCGCGGTGCAGCGCGAACAGTTGCGCATCGTCGACCGCGCGATACACGTCGAGCAGCGTGATCTCGCCCGGCTCGCGCGCGAGCAGCGCACCGCCGCCCGCCCCGAGCTGCGACGTCGTCAACCCGGCTGCCGCCAGCATCGACAGCAACCGGCGAATCAGCGCCGGATTCGTATTCACGCTGCCCGCGATGATGTCGGACGACAACGGCACGCCTTCCTGCATCGACAGCAAGGCGAGCACGTGAACGGCAAACGCGAACCGGCTGCTGGTATTCATCCCTGACTCACTCGGCGACGCCGGCCCGACCCGCGACCGGCGAAATGTGTACCCATCATAATTACATTTTGCGGATCGTGCAAGCCTGCGTCATTCGCCGCTCGCGGGTTTCGCCCCCGCGGCATTCTGCTGGCTCCACTGCTGGAGTTTCTTGCCGGCTTCGGCGATCTTCGCGCCCGCTTCGGAAGCCGCATGCGCGACGACGGCGGACGCCGCCGCGTCGATCTGCGCCTGCGCGGCCGACGCGAGGCCGCTCGCGGACAACGGCGGCACGGCCGACGCCGCGGATGCGATACCCGCCTTCGCCGCGTTGATCTGTTGATTGACGGTGCTCGCCACCTGGTCGAGCGCCTTGGCCGCATTGTTCGCCGCATCAGCGGCCGCGCTCGCGGCCGTATCGGGTTGCGCGGCCGGCGTGCCGGACTTCTCGCAACCCGCGAGCAACAGCAGCGCGCCGGCGGTCACGGCCGCCAGCACGGACCCGGGCACGCGGCGCGCCCGCGATGTCTTCATGTTCATCAGCAATCTCCGGCCGCGCATTGCACGACTTCGTGGTTGGACCGGTGTCGATGATACCGCCTGTGGAACAGGCCCAATGACGACCAGCGATTAAAAATCCCTTTCAATTTCGGATTCGTCTGATTCAATCGCGGGCGCCACGCCTCTAAAGTTGGCACGCTCCAATTCGCTTCATCCGTGCCTCCTTTTTCCTCGTCATGGCTTTCCTCGTCGACTGGCTCATCGCCCTGGCCGCGCTGCTCGCCGGCACCCTGTTCATGTGTCTGCGCGCGCCGTCGGCGCGCCGCCTCGCCGAATCCGGGCGTCCGCGCCGCATCGCCTGCGCGCGCCTGCTCGCGCAAGCCGTGATCGGCTTCTGGACGGCCGCGCTGATCGTCGCGCAAGGCATCCTCGGCGCAGACGGCGACGGCCAGTCCGTCGCGGGCTTCGCGGCGCTCGCGTTCGCCGCGCTCGGGCTGGCGACCGTCGCCGCCTACTGGTCGGCGTGCGCGCTGCGGCTGCGCCGTCCGCCCGCGCTGTTCGCGCGCCACTGACGCGCCAGATCGGTGCACCGCAACGCCGCGCCGCGCACCGCTTCATTCGCCGTACGCACCGATTCGGCACGCGCCGCACCACACGCGTGCATCGGGCATGGCCCCGCGCCGACGTCCGCCGCGCCCTCATCCCGTGCACGATTCACCGGAATGCCGCACCGCGCGGTATCCGGGCACCAGTTCCACGCAGCCGTTCACCACATTGGCTCGATACTTGCATTCCTTGCCCGTTTTTTGCGCAAGGAAGCCAGGGCATGGATGGTCTGAAATCCGGCGTCGACACACTGTTCCTGTTGATCGGCGCCGTCATGGTGCTCGCGATGCACGCGGGCTTCGCATTTCTCGAACTCGGCACGGTCCGCAAGAAGAACCAGGTCAACGCGCTCGTGAAGATCCTGGTCGACTTCTCGGTGTCGACGCTCGCGTATTTCTTCATCGGCTACACGATCGCGTACGGCGTCGAATTCTTCGACGACATCGGCACGCTGTCGCAGCACAACGGCTACGCGCTCGTGCGCTTCTTCTTCCTGCTGACGTTCGCGGCGGCGATCCCGGCGATCGTGTCCGGCGGCATCGCCGAGCGCGCGAAGTTCAACCCGCAGCTCGTCGCGACGCTGATCATCGTCGGGTTCATCTATCCGTTCTTCGAAGGGATCGCCTGGAACGAGCGTTTCGGCGTGCAGGCCTGGCTCACGCATGCGTTCGGTGCGCCGTTCCACGACTTCGCGGGCTCGGTCGTCGTACATGCGTTCGGCGGCTGGGTCGCGCTGCCGGCCGTGCTGCTGCTCGGCGCGCGCCACGGCCGCTATGCGAAGGACGGCCGGATCGCCGCGCACCCGCCGTCGAACATCCCGTTCCTCGCGCTCGGCGCCTGGGTGCTCGCGGTCGGCTGGTTCGGCTTCAACGTGATGAGCGCGCAGACGCTCGACAAGATCAGCGGCCTCGTCGCGGTGAACTCGCTGATGGCGATGGTCGGCGGCACGCTCGCGGCGTGGATGGCCGGCCGCAACGACCCGGGCTTCACCTACAACGGGCCGCTCGCGGGCCTCGTCGCGGTATGCGCGGGCTCCGACGTGATGCATCCGATCGGCGCGCTCGTCACGGGCGCCGCGGCCGGTGCGCTGTTCGTCGCGATGTTCACCTGCGTGCAGAACCGCTGGCGCATCGACGACGTGCTCGGTGTCTGGCCGCTGCACGGGATGTGCGGCGCGCTCGGCGGCCTCGCGGCAGGCGTGTTCGGGCTGCCGGCGCTCGGCGGTCTCGGCGGCGTGTCGTTCCTGTCGCAGCTCGTCGGCACGCTCGGCGGCATCGCGCTCGCCACGGCGGGCGGCACGCTCGTCTACGGCGCGCTGAAGGCGACCGTGGGCCTGCGTCTCGATCGCGAAGCCGAATTCGACGGCGCCGACCTGTCGATCCACCGCATCTCGGCCACGCCCGAGCGCGATTGAGCGCGAGCAAGCATCCGATGGGCATCCCGCAGCATGCCTGACGGATGCCCGACGCATCATTACGTTTTCAATTCAAAAAACTTTCATCTAGCGTCCCTACACTTCGGTCCAGATTTCAACTTGCCTTCGCGAAGCTTGCCGCTCGCCTGCTTCGCGAACGCCATTCTTCCAACAACCGAAACTGGACTCCACATGCCCGCGTTGCCCAATGCTTCCCGTCGTCAAGCCCTGAAGATCCTCGCCGGCGCACCGATGCTCCCCCTTTCCGGCCTCGCGCTGCCGGCCCTGCTGACGGGTTGCGGCGGCGACGACGATCCCGCGTCGACGCCGGCCCCGGTCGCCGCTGCCTATACGTCGGCGGCATTCTCGACGATGGCCGCGCCCACGCTCGACAACGCGGCCGCGATGGCCACGACGACGGTTGGCTCGACGCTGTCGGTGTCGTTCTCGGACGGCTCGTCGCGCAACTTCAAGCTCGCGTACCGGCCGTTCTTCGTGACGGGCGACATGGTGCCGGACGGCAACGGCGGCACGACGCTCGCAGGCGGCTACTACGACATCAACAACCAGCCGATCATCGATCGCTCGGTGGCCGGCAAGGAGCGCCAGTTCTATTCCGACTGCCCGGACGGCAGCTCGCTGCTGACGCTGAAGAACGCGAACGTGCCCGGCGTGAAGGGCAACACGGTGTTCGCGGTCGTGCAGTTCGAATATACGACGCGCGACCAGGCCAGCGCGTCGCAGTACGGCCAGCTGCCGTCGCCGATCGCCGTGCTCACGCTCGACCAGGATCCGGCCACCGGCGCGCTGAAGGTCGTCAAGTACCACAACGTCGATACGTCGAAGGCGCACGGCCTGTGGATCACCTGCGGCGCGAGCCTGTCGCCGTGGGGCACGCACCTGTCGAGCGAGGAATACGAGCCGGATGCGACCAAGGCCGCAACCGACGCGCAGTTCAAGGCGTTCAGCAAGAACACGTTCGGCGACGAGACGAAGGCGAACCCCTACCACTACGGCCACCTGCCCGAGATCACCGTGAACCCGGACGGCACCGGCACCGTGAAGAAGCACTACTGCCTCGGTCGCATCTCGCACGAGCTGATCCAGGTGATGCCGGACCAGCGCACCGTGATGATGGGCGACGACGCCACCAACGGCGGCCTGTTCATGTTCGTCGCCGACAAGGCGGCCGACCTGTCGGCCGGCACGCTGTACGTCGCGAAGTGGACGCAGACGTCGTCCGCGGGCGCGGGCACCGCGACGCTCACGTGGATCAAGATCGGCCACGCGACCAGCAGCGAAATCGAAACGCTCGCGAACACGCTGAAGGCGTCGGACATCATGGACCTCGCGACCGCCGATCCGAACGATGCGAGCTACACGAAGATCCACTTCGGCGGCAAGTTCAACTGGATGCGCGTGAAGCCGGGGATGGAAAAGGCGGCCGCGTTCCTCGAGACGCACCGCTACGCGGCGCTGCTCGGCGGCAGCATGGCGTTCACGAAGCTCGAAGGCACGACCGTGAACGCGAAGGACAAGATCGTCTACACGGCGATGTCGCGGATCGAAACGTCGATGGTCAAGGGCAACGCGGTGTCGCGCGACGTCGCGGTCGACAAGAAGATCGCCGCGGGCGCCGTCTATGCGCTGAACCTGAAGGCCGGCCAGCGCGACACGACGGGCGGCGCGATCGACAGCGAATGGGTGCCGGTCGACATGGGCGCGCCCGCCGCGCTCGTCGGCGAGGACCTCGCCGCGGCCGACGCGCTCGGCAACCTCGCGAACCCGGACAAGATCGCGAACCCGGACAACCTGAAATTCTCCGAAAAGCTGCGCACGCTGTTCATCGGCGAAGACTCGGGCATGCACGTGAACAACTTCCTGTGGGCCTACAACGTCGACACGAAATCGCTCGCGCGCGTGCTGTCGTGCCCGGCGGGCGCCGAATCGACGGGCCTGCACGCGGTCGACGAGATCAACGGCTGGACGTACATCATGAGCAACTTCCAGCACGCGGGCGACTGGGAATCGCCGCTGCACGACAAGGTCAAGCCGACCCTCGACCCGCTCGTACGCGCGAACTACAAGGATCGCTTCGGCGCGAGCGTCGGCTACCTGACCGCCGAGCAGACCAGCATCAAGCTCGCGAAAGGCTGACGGGCCGCGCGCGAGGGGGCACTGCTTCCTGCAGGGCGCCCCTGGCCGGGGGGCTTTTCTTCATCACCGTTCATTCGTCGGCGCTCCACGCCGTTTCACGCGCGATGCCCATTGCGGGCATCGCGCTTTTTTTTTCACTGCGATGCGCCCCCGCGCCGGATGACGAGCGGCACGCCTGTTCGAAACCCGGCCTGCCACCATGGGCCGCTACGGCGATGCGCACCAGATCGCACAGACGACCGTATCGACGGGCGACCCGTAACGCTCCTTCACGTTCCGTCAATCGCAGCTTCCCACCGCTCTCCTCCGTCCCTTTTCGTGACGCGAACGCTTCATTCCAACATCCGTTCGGGCTTTGAACCGTCAATACAGCTTCCGCGCCCCCGGATGAATGCGCGTCGGACAATCTTCACTCCACCAACAACAATGAGACTCATTCGCATTTGAATTACGATGCAAATCGGATGGCCCTCCGCTTGCATCGCTGCTTCTTCTTTGAACAGGAGTACAGATAACAGTCATGCTTTCGTCCATCGCCTTTCACCGCGCGTATCTGGCTGCCAACTTCCCCGCATGGCTCGTTCATGTCGCCATGTTCTGGGTCTTCGCCGAAGACTATGTCGCAGACTATGTGTTCGGCAGCGTCGTCGGGATGACGTGCATCGCCATGTATTGCCATTTTTCGACGGCGCACCAACAGCGCATCGACGCCATCCCTTACTACTCGCGGGCGTTGCTCGTGTCGGCGTCTGCAATATCGATCGGCACCTGCTCGATCGGTCTGATCTCGAAGCTCAACGGCGGCGCAGCCACCTTTTCCTTCGCGCTTCCGATCATGCTTGGAAGAGTCGGCTACGACTACTTGCGCAAGATTCGATTCAAAAACCCCCATCGCTGAGCGCATGGCATCGCACGCTCGCACGGTCACTGCGGCAGACGCGCGATAATACGGGTTTGACACATCACGGCGGGCATACGAATCGGGAGCGGGAGTCAGGCAGCGTGACCGCCACCTTCCCGGATCATTGAGCATGCGGACGGGCGAGCGACGGACCGAAGGAAATGGGGGCGCCCCCTGTGCCGAAAGCAGCTCTCATCGTCAGCTCACGACTTGTGATCCAGTCTTCACTCCTGCACCCGGTTTGCCCTCATGCGGCTGCGCTTCGCTTCGTTTGCGATAATCGAGCCAGGACGGGACTGCGGGAGTGCCTCATGCAGGGTGCACAAAAAAAAAGCGCCACGGAGACCGTGGCGCTAAAAAAGTTCTAGCCATTCCGAGGGCCGTGCTAGAACCTGAGAGACTGCGCGAAACATCGTTGCCGGTTAAACTCTTGAAACGATGTTTCGAAAACGTGAGACATTCTTTCCGTTTCCGCCCGACAAGTCAAGCGGTATTTGCACCGGCTCATGCACTTTCCGACCACGCTCATTTGAGTGTTTTCCCAATAAACCAAGGGTGAACCCGTAAAATCTCATCCGATGACCGGTTCACCCGCGGAACATGCATCTTTTGACAATAGTCCTACAATACCAACAAAATTGAAATCGAGTTTCGGAATTAGAGAGAATCCCTCGTGTCGACCACTGTAACCTCTCCCGCGTCGCGGGACCGTGAATCGTCGCCCGACGAGATCACCGCCCTCGCCCGCGGTCTCGCCGTGCTGCGCCGCATCGCGGCTGCCGACGCCCCCGTCAGCAACCGCGAACTGACCGAATTGACCGGCATCCCGAAGCCGACCGTCTCGCGCATCACCGCGACGCTCGTCAGCGCCGGCTTCCTGTTCCAGTTGCCCGACAGCGAGCGCTTCGTGCTGACCGCGTCGGTGCTCGAACTCAGCCACGGCTTCCTGCGCAACTTCGACATCCGCGCGCGTTCCCGGCCGTTCATGATCGAGCTGGCCGAGCGCACGTCGCTGTCCGTGCACCTCGCGGTGCGCGACCGGCTCGACATGGTCGCGATCGACGTGATCCGCCCGCGCTCGGCCGTGCTCGTCACGCGCCTCGAAATTGGCTCGCGGATGGACATCGCGCGTACGGCCGTGGGCCGCGCGTATCTCGCCGCGCTCGAGGACGACGAGCGCCGCCAGTTGCTCGAATCGCTGCGCACCACCGCCGGCGACGACTGGCCGCACGTGTCCGCCCGCCTGACGCCCGCGCTCGACGAAGCGATGCGCGACGGCCACGCGATCGCGATCGGCGAATGGCGCGAAGGCCTGAACGCGGTCGCGGCCGGTTTCGTCGGCCCGTCGGGCCAGCGCTATTCGGTGAATTGCGGCGGCGCGTCGCACCAGTGTCCGCCCGAATGGCTGCAGGAACACGTGGTGCCCGCGCTGCACGAATGCATCGCGAAGATCACCCGCGAAATCGGCGGCGCGCCGGCCCGGCGCATCGGCCCGTAATCGTTTCGTCATCGTCGTGTCGCGTTGTGTAACGACCGTAACCCGTTGAAAGATAGACCGCTGGACTGTAACGGGGACGGCACGTAGGATCATGCCCATCGTCGCACCGCATTCGCGGCGCGCACCGCTCTTTTCCCGCGCGGATCGGCGGGGCCCCGGACCGAGCCGGGCCGCCCCGCCGCGTCGCCCACGCGCAGCCGAGCAGCCCGATTTCCGGGCCGCCGCGCCGTCTTCCTGACAGAACACGATGGATAACGAACAAAAGCCCACGCCCCCTTCGAAAGACCCCGCACCCACCGTCGCACGCCGCCCGCGCCGCACGCTGCTGCTCGGGACCGTCGCGGTCGTCGTCATCGGCGGCCTGTTGTGGTGGCACCCGTGGAACCGCACGCCGGCGGCAGGCAGCACGGCGAAAAGCGCGGGCGCCAGCGCCGCCGCGGGCAGCCATCGCGGCCGCGGCGGCCCCGCTGCGATGGCGAACGTGCCGCAGCCGGTGCAGGTCGCCACCGCGACGCAGGGTGAGATGCCGATCGTGCTGTCCGCGCTCGGCACCGTCACGCCGCTCGCGAACGTGACGGTGAAGACGCAACTGTCGGGCTACCTGCAGTCGGTGTCGTTCCAGGAAGGCCAGATCGTCAAGAAGGGCGACGTGCTCGCGCAGATCGATCCGCGCCCGTACCAGGTCGCGCTCGAGAACGCCGAAGGCACGCATGCCCGCGACGCGGCGCTGCTCGCGACGGCCCGCCTCGACCTGAAGCGCTACCAGACGCTGCTGGCGCAGGACTCGATCGCGTCGCAAACCGTCGATACGCAGGCGTCGCTCGTCAAGCAGTACGAAGGCGCGGTGAAAACCGACCAGGCCGCGATCGATTCCGCGAAACTCAATCTCACGTATGCGCGCATCACCGCGCCGGTCTCCGGTCGCGTCGGCCTGCGCCAGGTCGACCCCGGCAACTACGTGACGCCGGGCGACACCAACGGCATCGTCGTGATCACGCAGTTGCAGCCGATGAGCGTGATCTTCACGACGTCGGAAGACAACCTGCCGCAGATACTCAAGCAGGTGAACGCGGGCCAGAAGCTGTCGGTCACCGCCTACAACCGCAACAACACGGTGCCGCTCGAGACGGGCTCGCTCGCGACGCTCGACAACCAGATCGACACGAGCACCGGCACGGTCAAGCTGCGCGCGAACTTCGATAACAAGGAAGGCATGCTGTTCCCGAATCAGTTCGTGAACACGCGGCTGCTCGTCGACGTGATCCGCAACGCGACGATCGTGCCGACCTCCGCCGTGCTGACGGGCTCGATCGGCCAGTTCGTCTACGTCGTGAAACCCGACAACACGGTGACGGTGCGCAAGGTCACGGTCGGCCCGGTCGACGGCGAACGCACGAGCATCGTCAGCGGCGTCGCGCTCGGCGAGCGCGTGGTGACCGACGGCTCGGATCGCCTGCGCGAAGGCGCGAAGATCTCGATTCCGGCCGACAAGCCGAAAGGCGCGTCGGGCGCGCGCGGCGCAGGCGCGGCGTCAGGCGCATCGGGTGCCGGCGGTCATCGCGGCGGACACCGGCACGGCGCGTCGCAGGCAGCGGCCCCCGCGGCCCAGTAACGCGCGGGCCGCTCGATGAATCCATCCCGCCTGTTCATTCTCCGGCCGGTCGGCACCGCTCTCCTGATGGCGGCGATCATGCTGGCCGGTCTCGTCGCGCTGCGGTTCCTGCCGCTCGCCGCGCTGCCCGAGGTCGACTACCCGACGATCCAGGTCCAGACCTTCTATCCGGGCGCGAGCCCGGAAGTGATGACGTCGTCGGTCACCGCGCCGCTCGAACGCCAGTTCGGGCAGATGCCGTCGCTGAACCAGATGTCGTCGCAAAGCTCGGCCGGCGCGTCGGTGATCACGCTGCAGTTCTCGCTCGACCTGCCGCTCGACATCGCCGAACAGGAAGTGCAGGCCGCGATCAACGCGGCCGGCAACCTGTTGCCGTCCGATCTGCCGGCCCCGCCGATCTACGCGAAGGTGAATCCGGCCGACGCGCCGGTGCTGACGCTCGCAGTCAAGTCGAAGACGCTGCCGCTCACGCAGGTGCAGGACCTGGCCGACACGCGCCTCGCGATGAAGATCTCGCAGATCGCCGGCGTCGGCCTCGTCAGCCTGTCGGGCGGCAACCGGCCGGCCGTGCGGATCCAGGCGAACCCGACCGCGCTCGCGAAGTACGGGATGAACCTCGACGACCTGCGTACGACGATCTCGAACCTGAACGTCAACACGCCGAAGGGCAACTTCGACGGCCCGACGCGCGCGTACACGATCAACGCGAACGACCAGCTGACGAGTGCCGACCAGTACAACAGCGCGGTCGTCGCGTACAAGAACGGCCGCCCGGTGATGCTGACCGACGTCGCGACGGTCGTCGCCGGCTCGGAGAACACCAAGCTCGGCGCGTGGGTGAATTCGGACCCCGCGATCATTCTGAACGTGCAGCGCCAGCCGGGCGCGAACGTGATCGCGACCGTCGATGCGATCAAGGCGCAGTTGCCGAAGCTGCAGGAGACGCTGCCGGCCGCGCTCGACGTCGAGATCGTCACCGATCGCACGACGATGATCCGCGCGGCCGTGCGCGATGTGCAGTTCGAGCTGCTGCTCGCGGTCGCGCTCGTCGTGCTGGTGATGTACCTGTTCCTCGCGAACGTCTACGCGACGATCATCCCGAGCCTGTCGGTGCCGCTGTCGCTGATCGGCACGCTCGCGGTGATGTACATGGCCGGCTTCTCGCTGAACAACCTGTCGCTGATGGCGCTCACCATCGCGACCGGCTTCGTTGTCGACGATGCGATCGTGATGATCGAGAACATCGCGCGCTACGTCGAGGAAGGCGAATCGGGGCTCGAGGCCGCGCTCAAGGGTTCGCGGCAGATCGGCTTCACGATCATCTCGCTGACGGTCTCGCTGATCGCGGTGCTGATCCCGCTGCTGTTCATGGGCGACGTGGTCGGGCGCCTCTTCCACGAATTCGCGATCACGCTCGCGGTGACGATCGTGATCTCGGCGATCGTGTCGCTCACGCTCGTGCCGATGATGTGCGCGAAGCTGCTGCGCCATTCGCCGCCGCCGGAGAGCCATCGCTTCGAGGCGCGCGTGCACCGGGCGATCGACTGGGTGATCGCGCGCTACGCGGTCGCGCTGGAATGGGTGCTGAACCGCCAGCGCTCGACGCTCGTCGTCGCGCTGCTGACGCTCGGGCTGACCGCCCTGCTCTATGTCTACGTGCCGAAGGGCTTCTTCCCCGCGCAGGACACCGGCGTGATCCAGGCGATCACGCAGGCGCCGCAGTCGATCTCGTACGGCGCGATGGCCGAACGCCAGCAGGCGCTCGCGGCCGAGATCCTGAAGGATCCGAACGTCGACAGCCTCACGTCGTTCATCGGCGTCGACGGCAGCAACATCACGCTGAACAGCGGCCGGATGCTGATCAACCTGAAGGCGCGCGACGAGCGCTCCGAAACCGCCGCGCAGATCATCCGCGACCTCCAGCAGCGCGTGTCGAACATCACCGGCATTTCGCTGTTCATGCAGCCGGTGCAGGATCTGACGATCGACTCGACGGTCAGCCCCACGCAGTACCAGTTCATGCTGACGAGCCCGAACGCCGGCGAATTCGCGACCTGGGTGCCGAAACTCGTCGCGCGGCTGCAGCAGGAGCCGTCGCTCGCCGACGTCGCGACCGACCTGCAGAGCAACGGGCAGTCGGTGTACATCGAGATCGACCGCGCGAGCGCCGCGCGCTTCGGCATCACGCCGGCGACCGTCGACAACGCGCTGTACGACGCGTTCGGCCAGCGCATCGTGTCGACGATCTTCACGCAGTCGAACCAGTACCGCGTGATTCTCGAGTCGGAGCCGAAGGAGCAGCACTACGCGCAGTCGCTGAACGACATCTACCTGCCGTCGGCCGGCGGCGGCCAGGTGCCGCTGTCGTCGATCGCGTCGTTCCACGAGCGGCCGTCGCCGCTGCTGGTCGCGCACCTGTCGCAGTTCCCGTCGACGACGATCTCGTTCAACCTCGCGCCGGGCGCGTCGCTCGGCGAAGCGGTCAAGGCGATCGAGGCAGCCGAGAAGGACATCGGCCTGCCCGGCTCGTTCCAGACGCGCTTCCAGGGCGCGGCGCTCGCGTTCCAGGCGTCGCTGTCGAACCAGCTGTTCCTGATCCTCGCGGCGGTCGTCACGATGTACATCGTGCTCGGCGTGCTGTACGAGAGCTACATCCACCCGATCACGATCCTGTCGACGCTGCCGTCGGCCGGCGTCGGCGCGCTGCTCGCGCTGATGATCACCGGGCACGATCTCGACATCATCGGGATCATCGGCATCGTGCTGCTGATCGGCATCGTGAAGAAGAACGCGATCATGATGATCGACTTCGCGCTCGAGGCCGAACGCGTCGAAGGCAAGCCGCCGCGCGAGGCGATCTATCAGGCGTGCCTGCTGCGCTTCCGGCCGATCCTGATGACGACGCTCGCCGCGCTGCTCGGCGCGGTACCGCTGATCGTCGGCTCGGGCGCCGGCTCCGAGCTGCGCCAGCCGCTCGGGATCGCGATCGCCGGCGGCCTGATCGTGTCGCAGGTGCTGACGCTGTTCACGACGCCCGTGATCTACCTCGGCTTCGACTCGCTCGCGCGCCGCGTGCGCGGCTGGTTCGAACGCCACGGGCCGGGCGCCGATGCAGGCAAGCACACGGGTGCATAAATGAAACAACCCCCACGCTCACTTCGTTCGCTGCCCCCCAAGGGGGCGGTCGGCACCCTTGGGGCGGCCCAGCGAGTGCCGACATGAAACAACCCCCACGCTCACTTCGTTCGCGTGGGGGGGCGCAGCCCCCCCATCTCCCGAAAACGCATCCGTCGGAACACGCGGCGGCCCAGCGGGTGCCGACATGAACCTGTCGCGCCCCTTCATCAACCGCCCCGTCGCGACGACGCTGCTCGCGCTCGGCGTCGCGCTCGCGGGCCTGTTCGCGTTCATCAAGCTGCCGGTGTCGCCGCTGCCGCAGGTCGACTTCCCGACGATTTCCGTGCAGGCGTCGCTGCCGGGCGCGAGCCCGGAAACCGTCGCGACCAGCGTGACGAGCCCGCTCGAACGGCATCTCGGGTCAATCGCGGACGTCTCCGAAATGACGTCGACGAGCACGGTCGGCAACGCACGGATCATCCTGCAGTTCGGCCTGAACCGCGACATCGACGGCGCCGCGCGCGACGTGCAGGCCGCGATCAACGCGGCGCGCGCCGACCTGCCCGCCGCGCTGAAGAGCAATCCGACCTACCGCAAGGTCAACCCGGCCGATTCGCCGATCATGGTCGTGTCGCTGACGTCGGAGACGGCATCGCCGGCGAAGGTATACGACGCCGCGTCGACGGTGCTGCAGCAGTCGCTGTCGCAGATCGACGGGATCGGCCAGGTCACCGTGAGCGGCTCCGCGAACCCGGCCGTGCGCGTCGAGCTCGAACCGCAGTCGCTGTTCCACTACGGGATCGGCCTCGAGGACGTGCGCGCGGCGCTGGCTTCCGCGAACGCCAACGCGCCCAAGGGCGCGATCGAGTTCGGCCCGCAGCGCTTCCAGCTCTATACGAACGACCAGGCGTCCGAAGCGTCGCAATACCGCGACCTCGTCGTCGCCTACCGCAACGGCTCGGCCGTGCGGCTGTCCGATCTGTCCGACGTCGTCGATTCGGTCGAGGACCTGCGCAACCTCGGCCTGTCGAACGGCAAGCGCGCGGTGCTCGTGATCCTCTACCGCTCGCCCGGCGCGAACATCATCGAGACGCTCGATCGCGTGCGCGCGGCGCTGCCGCAGCTCACCGCGTCGCTGCCGGCCGACATCACGGTCACGCCGGTACTCGACCGCTCGACCACCATCCGCGCGTCGCTGAAGGACACCGAACACACGCTGCTGATCGCGATCAGCCTCGTCGTGATGGTCGTGTTCCTGTTCCTGCGCAACTGGCGCGCGACGCTGATCCCGAGCGTCGCGGTGCCGATCTCGATCATCGGCACGTTCGGCGCGATGTACCTGCTCGGCTTCTCGATCGACAACCTGTCGCTGATGGCGCTGATCGTCGCGACCGGCTTCGTCGTCGACGACGCGATCGTCGTGCTCGAGAACATCGCGCGGCACATCGAGAACGGCAAGTCGCGGATGCAGGCCGCGCTCGACGGCGCGCGCGAAGTCGGCTTCACGGTGCTGTCGATGAGCATCTCGCTCGTCGCGGTTTTCCTGCCGATCCTGCTGATGGGCGGGATCGTCGGGCGCCTGTTCCGCGAGTTCGCGCTGACGCTGTCGCTCGCGATCGCCGTGTCGCTCGCGGTGTCGCTTACGGTCACGCCGATGATGTGCGCGCGCCTGCTGCCCGACAAGCGCGACCCGCGCGACGAGGGCCGCTTCGGGCGCTTCCTCGAACGCGGCTTCGCGCGCATGCAGCGCGGCTACGAGCGTTCGCTGTCGTGGGCGCTGCGCCGGCCGCTGCTGATCCTGCTGACGCTGTTCGCGACGATCGGGCTGAACGTCTACCTGTACGTCGTCGTGCCGAAGGGCTTCTTCCCGCAGCAGGACACCGGGCTGATGATCGGCGGCATTCGGGCCGACCAGGCGACGTCGTTCCAGGCGATGAAGCTGAAGTTCTCCGAGATGATGCGGATCGTGCAGGCCAATCCGAACGTGAAGAGCGTCGCGGGCTTCACCGGGGGCACGCAGACCAACTCCGGCTTCATGTTCGTCACGCTGAAGGACCGCACCGAGCGCAAGCTCTCGGCCGATCAGGTGATCCAGCAACTGCGCCCGCGGCTGGCGGACGTGGCAGGCGCGAGCACGTTCCTGCAGGCCGCGCAGGACATTCGCGTGGGCGGCCGGCAGAGCAACGCGCAGTACCAGTTCACGCTGCTCGGCGATTCGAGCGCCGACCTGTACAAGTGGGGGCCGATCCTGACCGAGGCGCTGCAGAAGCGCCCCGAGCTGACCGACGTGAACTCCGACCAGCAGCAAGGCGGCATGGAGGCCATGGTGACGATCGATCGTGCGACGGCTGCGCGCTTCGGCATCAAGCCCGCGCAGATCGACAACACGCTGTACGACGCGTTCGGCCAGCGCCAGGTCTCGACGATCTACAACCCGCTGAACCAGTACCACGTCGTGATGGAAGTCGCGCCGAAGTACTGGCAGAGCCCGGAGATGCTGAACCAGGTGTGGATCAGCACGTCGGGCGGCAGCGCGAACGGTTCGCAGACCACCAACGCGGCCGCCGGCACCTTCGTCGCGACCGCGGCCGGCACGTCGAGCGCGGGCACGGCCGCGCAGAGCGCCGCGGCGATCGCATCCGATTCCGCGCGCAACCAGGCGCTCAACGCGATCGCGGCGAGCGGCAAGTCGAGCGCGTCGTCGGGCGCGTCGGTGTCGACGTCGAAGTCGACGATGATCCCGCTGTCGGCGATCGCGACGTTCGGGCCGAGCACGACGCCGCTGTCGGTCAACCACCAGGGGCTGTTCGTCGCGACCACGATCTCGTTCAACCTGCCGCCGGGCGTGTCGCTGTCGCAGGCGACCCAGGTGATCTACCAGACGATGGCGCAGATCGGCGTGCCGCCGACGATCGTCGGCAGCTTCCAGGGCACCGCGCAGGCGTTCCAGCAGTCGATGAACGATCAGCCGATCCTGATCCTCGCGGCGCTGCTGGCCGTCTACATCGTGCTCGGGATCCTGTACGAGAGCTACATCCACCCGATCACGATCCTGTCGACGCTGCCGTCGGCCGGCGTCGGCGCGCTGCTCGCGCTGCTGCTGTTCAAGACCGAGTTCAGCATCATCGCGCTGATCGGCGTGATCCTGCTGATCGGCATCGTGAAGAAGAACGCGATCATGATGGTCGACTTCGCGATCGACCAGACGCGCAACAACCGGAAGTCGTCGTTCGACGCGATCCACGAGGCGTGCCTGCTGCGCTTCCGGCCGATCATGATGACGACGATGGCGGCGCTGCTCGGCGCGCTGCCGCTCGCGTTCGGCAGCGGCGACGGCGCCGAGCTGCGCGCGCCGCTCGGGATCGCGATCGCCGGCGGCCTGATCGTGTCGCAGGTGCTGACGCTCTATACGACGCCGGTCGTCTACCTGTACATGGACCGGCTGCGCGTGTGGGCCGAGAAGCGCCGCAACCGCCGCGGCAATACCGGCGGGCCGGCGGTCGCCGGCGAGTGACGGAAAGCGGCCGCCGGCCAGGCGGGCGCTGTCCGCGCTTGAACACCGGCCGCGATCGACTATCGTGTGTGCATGCCCACCGCCGCGCCCTTCCCGGGAACCCGCCATGAACGTCCAGCTCAACCACACGATCGTCTGGTGCCGCGACAAGCATGCGTCGAGCCGCTTCCTCACCGAACTGCTGGAATTGCCGCCGCCGACGCCGTTCGGCGCGATGCTGGTCGTCGCGCTCGACAACGGCGTGTCGCTCGATTTTTACGAACAGGCGAGGGAGATCCGGTCGCAGCATTACGCGTTCCTGATCGACGAAGCCGGCTTCGATCGCGTGCTCGCGCGCATTCGCGAACGCGGGCTGCCGCACTGGGCCGATCCCGCGAAACGGCAAGCCGACGATATCTACCGCCACAACGGCGGACGCGGCGTGTACTTCGACGATCCGGACGGTCACTTCCTCGAAGTGATGACGCGGCCGTACGTGCTGAACGGTTAGCGCGACAGCGCCGGCATTGCACCGGCCCGGATGGCGCGGCGCGGGTGTCGGCCGGTTGCGTCGGCCGGTTGCGGACGAGAACCGGCCGAGCGCGCGACCGCCGCCGGCCGCCGTTACTCGCGTTACTCGTTACTCGGCGGCAACCGTCGTCTTGCGCGGACGACGCGCACGCGGCGCCGCCTTCCGGGCCGGCTTCTTCGGCTTGGCGGCGGCCGATGCTTCGGCAGCCTCGTCGGCCGCCGCTTCGACCGGCGCCACGTCGTGCGACGGCTGCACGGCTTCGCTCCGGGCGCCGGAAGCGTGAGACGCCGGCTCGGCGGGCGCCGCCGCCGCGTGCCGCTCGTCATGTGCCGCGTCGCGATTCGGTTCGTCCGCATGCTGGCCGTGCGCCTGCGCATCGCCACTCTGCTTCGCGTCGCCGTGCGCGGCGGCGTCCGGCTTGCCGGCCGCGTGGCGACCGGCGCCCTTCGCGGCCGCGCCCTTCTTCGTGCCGGTCTTCTTTGCCGCGCTCTTGCGCGCCCGCTTGCGGCCATCCTTCGCGTCACCCTGCGCATCGGCCACCTCGGCCATCTCGGACGTGTCGCGCGTTTCGGCCGGCGCCGCGTCGGCGACCTCGGCAAGCGCCGCGTCTTCCGTGTCGACCTGCACGCTTTCGTGAACGACCGCTTCCGCCCGCTCCCCGCGCCGGCGCGCCCCACGGTCGGTCGGCGCCGGCTCCGCCGCGCGCGTGCCGCGCTGGGCGCCGTGGTACGCCGCGCCGCCCTCACCGCCTGCCGCGACGGGCTCGGCTGCAACCGACTGGCGAGCCCGCGACACGAACGCCCCCGATTTGTCGTCGCGCCCCACTTCGAGCAGGCCGCGCGCCTGCGCCTCGTCGAGCAGGTTGCCGAACGCGCGGAATCCGTAGTACGACTCGTTGAAATCAGGCTTGCGGCGCTTGATCGCGCTCTTGAGCACCGACGCCCAGATCTTGCCGACGTCGTCGCGCTCCGACGCGAGCGCGTCGAACGTCTCGACCGCCAGTGCGATCGCCTCGGCCTTGCGCGCGTCCATGTCGTGCTTGCGCGACGGCTCGTCCGGCCGCTTCGCGCCGCCGTTGCCCGCGCGCTGCTGCTGTTCGCGCTTCGCAAGCGCACGCTGCTGCTCGCGCACCAGATCGTCGTAGAAGATGAATTCGTCGCAGTTCGCGACCAGCAGATCCGACGTCGATTTCTTCACGCCGACGCCGATC
Source organism: Burkholderia sp. NRF60-BP8 (assembly GCF_001522585.2). Taxonomy (NCBI): domain Bacteria; kingdom Pseudomonadati; phylum Pseudomonadota; class Betaproteobacteria; order Burkholderiales; family Burkholderiaceae; genus Burkholderia; species Burkholderia sp. NRF60-BP8. The sequence goes on along the minus strand of NZ_CP013373.1, from coordinate 1,221,810 downwards.
ACCTTCTTCGCGTTCTCGCGCAGCTTCGACACGAGCGGCGAAAAATCCGAATCGCCGCTGATGATCACGAACGTATCGACGTGCGACTTCGTGTAGCAGAGATCGAGCGCGTCCACCACGAGCCGGATGTCGGCCGAATTCTTGCCCGACTGGCGCACGTGCGGAATCTCGATCAGCTCGAAACTGGCTTCGTGCATCGACGCCTTGAAGCCCTTGTAGCGATCCCAGTCGCAATAGGCCTTCTTCACGACGATGCTGCCTTTCAGCAGCAGCCGCTCCAGCACGGGCTTGATGTCGAATTTCTCGTACTTCGCGTCGCGCACGCCGAGCGCGACGTTCTCGAAGTCGCAGAATACGGCCATGCTCACGTTGTCCAGGGGTAATGCCATGTGTACTCCAACCGGTGGGCCGACGCGTTGTTCACACGTAGCGGCGAAAAATGCATCGCGCACATGATAGCCGGTCGGCGCGTCATTCCCGCATCCGTGTGAACGAATGAACGCCGCCACCCGTGCCGGTATGCCCGTGCCGGTATGCCCGGGCCGGTACGCCCGCGCCGGTATGCCCCTTATTACGCGCCCGCCGCCGGGCCGATTCGACATTACACTTGAGTTATCGGTCGTCCGTCCCTATCTGGGAGGATGACGCATCGAGCAAGGAGCGGTTTCATGACGACGAAGGTACTGCTGATTGGCGCGACCGGACGGACGGGCCGGGCCTGCGCGGATCTGCTGCTCGAGCAGCCGGAGTTCGAGCTCACGGCGCTCGTGCGCCGGCACGGCTATGCGCTGCCCGGCGCGCGGGTCGTCGAGGCCGATCTGACGAACGATTTCTCGCACGCGTTCCAGGGCATCACGCACGTGATCTACGCGGCAGGCTCGGCCGAATCGGAGGGCGCGACCGAAGAGGAACAGGTCGACCGCGACGCGGTCGCCCGCGCGGCCGAGTACGCACTCGCCTACAACGCGCAGAAGCTCGTGGTGGTCAGCTCGCTGTCCGCATACCGGCCCGAACAGGGGCCGGACGCGCTGCACCACTATTCGCAGATGAAGCGCGAAGGCGACGATCGCGTGATCGCGTCGGGCGTCGACTACGTGATCCTGCGCCCGGGCCCGCTTACGGACGACCCGGGCGTCGGCAAGATCGCGCTGACCGACACGTGGCTCGAGCCCGCGCCGCCCGTCTCGCGCCAGGACGTGGCATGGGCCGCGATCGAGGCGATCAAGCTCGGCATCTCGCGCAAGGTCGTCGGCTTCGTCGGCGGCAGCGTGCCGATCGAACAGGCGTTGCGCGCGTAACGGCCCGTTGCGCGCCGCCGGCAGGCGGCGCATGCCCATGCCCGCGGCCCGCACGACGGGCCGTTTTCACGCGCGGGGCAGCCGCTTACTGCTTCGGATGCGCGTCGGCCCACGCCTTCACCGCGGCGAGCGTGTTCTCGACGTGCTTGTCGGGCGACAGGCTCGTGTATTCGTAGAGAATCCTCCCTTCCGGCGAAATCACGTAGGACACGCGGTTCGCGCGGTCGAGCGCCGGCAGCTTCGCGTCGTATTCGCGGATGATCTTCGCATCGGGGTCGGCCGCCACCGGGAACTTGCTCCGGCACTCGCTCACCGAGAACTTCGTCAGCGTGTCGATGTTGTCGGCCGACACGCCGATCACCGTCGCGCCGTAAGCCTTGTAACGGTCGACCGCGTCCGCGAACGCATGCGCCTCGATCGTGCAGCCTTTCGTGAACGCCGCCGGATAGAAATACAGCACGACCGGCCCCTGTTTCAGGGCGTCCGCGAGCGAGTACGTGTAAGTCTTGCCGCCCAGCGACGCCTGCGTCGTGAAATCGGGCGCCGCGGCGCCCGGCTTCAGTTCCGCCTGCGCCAGCAGTGCATGGCCGGCCACCAGCGCCGCCATGGCGCCCAGCAACAGTTTTCGCTTCATCTGCGTCCTCGTTTCTTATAAAGTCAGCCCGATGTAGGCCACGAGAGCGTTCGCCTGCCGAACACCCGTGTCGATGATCCGGATCCGCGGCAGCGCCGCCCGCGGCCGGCTCGTTAAAGATTCCGCACAGTCTGCCGTTATTCCTTCCGGACAACCGGTTCCAGCCCTTCACGTCAGCGAGAAACATGGAAGCCAACAGGAAACAGACGTCACGCAAGGGCTCCTGGCGCAGCGCCTTGCATACGCTGCGCCGCTTCGCCCGGTCGGGCGGCGCGCTGATGCCCGCGCGCGCCGTCGCGCCGCGCCGCGACGATTCCGTGCGCAACTGGCTGGAACAGACGGTCGGCACGGTGGATTTCCTCGCCCATGTGGACCGCGAACTGCGCTTTCTGTATGTGTCCGACGCCAGCCTGCGCTTCATCGGCTACCACCGCGACTACCTGCATACGCTGACGCTGCGCGACCTGATCGCCGAACAGGATACCCCGGCGCTCGAAGGCCTGCTCGCCCGTGCCGCACGTTCCGGCCAGGTCGAGAAGGCGACGATGTGCATCGTCAAGTCGCTCACCTACCCGCTGGACGTCGAGGTCCGCGCGTTCAAGAGCCGCCACCACGGCGTCGACGGCTTCGCGATCGCGGCCTTCGACGTGTCGTCGTGGCGCGCGCTCGAGGCACGCCTCACGTACGAAATGCACCACGACCCGATGACGGGGCTCGACAACCTGTCCGCGCTCGTGCCGGCGCTGATGCGCGCGCAGCAGACCGCCGACGAGGACGGCACCTGCGCGGCGCTGCTGCTGCTCGACCTCGACGACTACCAGCGGATCAACCGCGCGCTCGGCTACGACGCGGGCGATATGCTGCTGCGCGAGACCGCGCAGCGGCTGAAGACGCTCGTCACGCCGAACGAACGGCTCGCGCGCGTCGCGAGCGACAAGTTCGCGGTCGTGCTGGGCGCACCGGACCGCACGCAGGCGAGCCAGACCGCCGATGCGCTCGCGCGCCGGCTGCAGGCCGCGGTGCGCGAGCCCTACGTGTATCAGGGGCAAACCGTGCACCTGTCCGCGAGCATCGGCATCGCGCTCTACCCCGACGAACGTGCCGCGCCGCATCGGGCCCAGCACCACAGCCCGCTGCTGCGCCGCGCCGACCACGCGCTCGCGCAGGCGAAGGCATCGGGCGGCAACGCGCTCGCGTTCCATGCACCCGTCGACGATCCGGCCGACGCCGAACGGCTCAAGCTCGAGGCCGACCTGTACGACGGCGTGCGCAACGGCGAGTTTTCGCTGCATTTCCAGCCGATCACGCGCAGCCAGTCGGGCGCGGTGGTCGGCGTCGAGGCGCTGATCCGCTGGCGCCATCCGGTGCACGGCCTCGTGCCGCCAGCCACCTTCATCCCGCTCGCCGAATCGATCGGGCTGATCAACTACCTCGGCAACTGGGTGCTCAAGGCCGCGTGCATGCAGCTCGTCGCGTGGGACGGCCAGGGGCTCGCGCTGCAATACGTGGCGGTCAACGTGTCGCCGCAGCAGTTCCGCGACCCGCGCTTCACGCAAAGCGTGCGCGAGGCGATCGCGCTGACCGGCATCGACCCGCGCCGTATCGTGCTCGAAATCACCGAAAGCCTGCTGATGCACGATCCCGCGCACGCGAAAATGCTGCTCGAGGAACTGACCGGCCTCGGCATCCGCTTCGCGATCGACGATTTCGGAACCGGCTATTCGAGCCTCGCCTATCTGCAGCGCTTCCCGCTCGCGAAGCTGAAGATCGACCGCAGTTTCGTCGAGAACCTGCTGACGTCGCGCAACGACCGCGCGATCGTGTCGGCAGTGGTCGGCCTCGCGCAAACACTGGATCTCGAGCTCGTCGCCGAAGGCGTCGAGACCGAGGCGCAGCGCGAGCTGCTGACGGAGATGGGCTGCAATCACATCCAGGGCTGGCTCGTCTGCCAGGCGCTGCCGTCCGAGGAGCTCGCGCGGCGCTTCGAGGCGCAGCAGCTGCACCTGCACGCCGCCGCCTGACGCGCGCGGCGAACCGAACAGATCCGTATGTCAATCACCGAACACCTGCCCCGCACCGCGCTGCTCGACAAGCTGTGGGCCCGGATGAACGAACGGGGCGATTTCCCGCTGCTGTCGGAATCGCTGCGCGCGACGATGGCCGCGATGAAGAACGACGACCTCGACTTCACCGCGCTCGTGCGCGTCGTGCTGTCGGACTTCGCGCTCACGCAGAAAGTGCTGCGCCTCGCGAACTCCGCGATGTACATGGCGTTCGGCGGCAACATCACCACCGTGACCCGCGCGCTGATGGTGCTCGGCATGGACGCCGTCGGCCATCTCGTCGTCGGACTCAAGCTCGTCGACCATTTCCATCAGAGCACGCCGCGTCGCATCGACGCGAAGCTGGAGCTGAACCGCGCGCTGCTGTCCGGCTGCGTCGCGCGCAAGCTCACCGAACGCGTCGAACTGCGCGCGGGCGAGGAGGCCGTCGTCTGCACGCTGATGCGCCAGGTCGGCAAGCTGCTGGTGGTCTGCTATCTCGACAGCGAATGGGACCGCATCCGCCGCCGCGCGTCCGAGCTGAACGGCGACGAATCGGCCGCCTGCGCCGAGGTGCTCGGCGTCGGCTTCGACGAGATCGGCCTCGAGGCGGCCGCGCGCTGGCGATTGCCCGACGTGATCCGTGCGGGGATGGCCAACGACGACGGCCACGCGACCTGTGCCGACGCGTTCGACGATGACGGCGTCGGCTGCTGCCCGGCGGTCGCCGCCGACGACGGCCCGGCCGATCGCGGCCCGGCCGATCGCATCCGCTGGCTGCGCGCGGTGAGCCGCTGCTCGACCGACGTCGCCGGTGCGCTCGCGCTGCCGGCCGGCCCGCAGCGCGACGCGCGCGTCGCGGCGCTCGCGCTGCACTGCAGCCCGACACTCGGCATGGAACCCGCGGCGCTCGTCGAGATCGCCGAGCGCCTCGCGCGCGAGGAAGCGAGCGACACCGTGATGCGCGAGATCGTCGAGCTGCGCGCGAACGCCGATGCGATCGCGCGCGCGCAGGCCGAGCCCGAGGCATGCCTCGAAGCCGGCCTCGCGGACCTGCGCGCGCTGCCGTCCGAGCACGTGCTGACGCCGGTGCTCGCGCTCGCGTCGGAAAGCCTGCTGGCCGGCCTCGCCTTCACGCGCACCGTGATGTTCGTGCGTCACGACGACGGCACGTTCGCCGCGCGTCTGGGTTTCGGCCCCGGCGTCGATACGGCGCTCGACCGGCTGCGCTTCGACGAGCGCTTCGAGCCGGACGTGTTTCATCTCGCGATCTCGAACTCGGTCGGGATCTTCATCGAGCAGGCGCAGGAGCCGAAGATGATGAAGCGCCTGCCCGCGTGGTATCTCGACGCGTTCGACGACACGCGCGCGTTCGTGCTGCTGCCCGTGCGCGTCGGCGCAACGAGCGTCGCGCTGCTGTACGGCGACTGGGCCGGCGTGCAGCCCGCGCGCAAGATCTCGCAGCAGGAGATGGCCGTGCTCAACGAACTCGCGCGCGAGCTCGGGCGGTTCTTTCCCGCGCCGCCCGGCTGACGCTCCGCCCCACCGCCGCTTGCGCTCCACCAAAGCAAACCGGCCGCATCGGCGGCCGGTTTTTTACCATCGTGCGATCGAACGAAACGCTTACTTGAGCGTGACGGGCACGCTGAAGTACTTCTTCGCGAGGTTGTCGATCGTGCCGTCGGCCTTCAGTTCCTTCAGCGCCTGATCGAGCGCGGTCTTCAGCGCCGCGTCGTTCTTGCGCAGGCCGAAGCCGACGCCCGAGCCGAGGATTTCGGTGTCGCTGACCGTGCCGCCCGCGAACGCGAAGCCCTGGCCTTGCGGCTTCGTCAGGAAGCCCTTCGAGCCGGCTTCCGAATCCTGGAAGGTTGCGTCGAGACGGCCCGACTTCAGATCGGCGTACGCCAGATCCTGCGTCTGGTACGGCACGACTTCGACGCCGGCCGGCGCCCACTTCTTCTTCGCGTACGCTTCCTGGATCGTGCCCTGCAGCACGCCGACGCGCTTGCCCTTCAGCGATTGCGGTGTCGGCAGCAGGCCGCTGCCCTGCTTCGCGATCAGCTGATTCGGAATCGTGTAGATCGGGTCGGTGAACGCGATCGCGTGCTTGCGCTGGTCGGTGATCGTCATGTCCGAGTTGATCGCGTCGAACTTGCGCGCCTGCAGCGCCGGGATCAGGCCGTCGAAGTCGTTCTCGACCCACACGCACTTCGTCTTCAGCTTCGCGCACACCGCGTTGCCGATATCGATGTCGAAGCCGGTCAGCTTGCCGTCGGGCGTCTTGTATTCGAACGGTGCGTACGAGGCCTCGACGCCGAACCGGATCTCCTTCAGATCCGCGGCAAACGCGCTGCCTGCCGCCACGGCCGATGCCGCCACCACCGCATGCGCGGCCACTTTACGCCAATCCAACTTCATCAGGTGTTCTCCTCGATACTCGAATGTTCCGGAACGACGGGCGCATGCATCATCGCAGGGTCGGATGACCCCGGCAATGCCGACGCCGCGCCGTGATGCGACGCAACAGTCGCAAGGCCGCGATTGTACCAATCCGTGCGGCCCGATATGGCAAAGCGGCCGGCGATACGCGATGCTGCGCTGCGTGCCGGGCGGCCGCCACGCGACCTGTCGAACTTGCAAGACGGTGTCGCAAATACGCAAGCGCGGCGCCCACGCCGTGGGCACGACGTGCGGGCGTCATCGCAAAAATGAATGGATCGCGAACGATGCGCGGGCCGCGAGGCGCAGCAGCCCGCCCGATCGCGCATCGATCAGACGAGTGCGGCCAGCGTGTCGTGCGTCGTATCGACGACCAGCAGGCCCGCGCGCAACCCCGGCTTCACGGTCGGGTTCGGGAACACGATGCGCTCCTCGTCGTGCTGCACCGTGTAGCGATAGTCGCCGTCCTGCGCGAGCACGGTGCCGCGCGGGAACGCGGTGAAGTTCGCGACGTCGGCCGCGACGAACAGCTCGAGCGCGTCGCTCTGCTTCGTGATCTGATCGATCACCGTGAAGACGCGCGGCAGCGACGGATGGCCGCCCGCGGCATCGACGTCCGTCGCCCCCGCCGACACGAGCTTGCGCACCGCGCGGTCGGCCGGCGCGAAGCGCGTCAGGTCGTTCTGGCCGAACGGCCGCACCTTGCCGAGTTCCAGCGTGCACGCGAGCGCGCCGCAATGCTCGGCCGTGAAATGCGAATACGTGTTGCCTTTCGCCGTATGCAGCAGCACGGCCGCGATGCGGGCGTCGCCGAGCCATTCGACCATCGCGCGCGTGGGCGGCGTGCCCGTGTACGGCAGCAGCGCGAATTGCTCGAACACCGATGCGCGAATCGCCGTGTGCATGTCGATGTGCCAGCGTGCGCCGGCCGCCGGCGCCGCCGCGAAGAATGCGGAAGCCGCCGCTTCGAGTTGCGCGGCGCGCGGCGCTTCGCGGCTCGCGGGCGCCTGCGCGTGACGACCGCCGAACAGCCGGTTCAGGTCGTCGTCGAAATAGCGTTGGCCCGCGCGCATCGCCGGCACGTTGCCGAGCACGACGAGCAGCCGGCACGCGAGCGGCAGCGCGCCCGACGCCAGATCGCGCACCAGCAGCGACAGCAGTTCGATCGGCGCGGTCTCGTCGCCGTGCACGCCGGCCGACACGAGCACGCTCGCGCGCGCCGCGGCGCCGGCCGCGGCCGGTTCGAACGCGAGCAGCCCGTCGCCGAGCCATTGCCAGCGCACCGCGCCGCCCGCGCAGACGCCGCCCTGGTCGGCCGGCGCCTCGCCGGCCAGCGTGAACGCGAGAAAATCGTCGAGCAGCGCGACGGCCGGCATCCGTGCCTCAGCGCTGGAAGTCATACAGCGACCCGACGCGCAAGATCTGCGTGAGCTCGTCGAGCGCCGTGCGCGACTCGGCGAGCAGCGCCGGATCCGCGAGGTCTTCCGGTGCGAGGCGATCGCGATAGTGCTTGTCGATCCACGCGTCGAGCGACGCGAACAGCGTATCGTTGATCCACACGTTCGACGTGACGGCCGCGCGCTCCGCTTCGGTCAGCACGACGCGCAGGCGCAGGCACGCGGGGCCGCCGCCGTTCTTCATGCTTTCGCGCAGGTCGAACACGAGCACGTCGCGAATCGGGCCGTTGCCGGCCGCGAGCTGGTCGAGATAGGCGGCGACCCTCGCGTTCTCGCGGCATTCCTGCGGCACGACGAGCACCTGCGACCCATCCGCGCGCGACAGCAGCTGGCTGTTGAACAGGTACGACGTCACCGCGTCGTTCACGCTCACGGCCGCGTCCGGCACCTCGATCACGTTCAGGCGCGCACCGCGCGCGTCGAGCGCGGCGGTCAACGTGTCGTAGATCGCCTGCTTGTTGACGAACGCGCGCTCGTGCGTGAACAGCGTATCGCGGTTGCCGACCGAGATCACGTCGTTGTGGAACACGCCCGCATCGATCACGTCCGGATCCTGCTGCGCGTAGACCGTCGCTTCCTCGGCGAGCCCGTGACGATGCGCGACCGCGCGGCTCGCCTCGAAGGTCTGGCGTGCCGGGAAGCGCTTCGGCTCCGGGCCGCGGCGGTATTCGGCGCGGCCGTACACGAAGAACTCGATGCCGGGCTTGCCGTATTCGGCGCAAAAGCGCGTGTGGTTCGCCGCGCCTTCGTCGCCGAGCGCCGGCGTGCCCGTCAGCGCTTCATGCACCGCGAAGTGCGCGGGGTCCGCGAACAGCGTCGACAGCGTGCGGCGCGTCGCTTCGTGTTCGATCGCTCGATGCAGCTTGCTGCACAGGTTCGCCGGCGTGAAGTGCACGCGGCCGTCGCTCGTATCCGCCGACGGGCTGACGGTGGCCGCGTTCGCGGTCCACATCGCCGACGCCGAACTCGCCGCGGCGAGCAGCTCGGGCGCCTGTTTCGCGGCCTTCGCGATCACGTCGGCGTCCTTGCCCGAGAAGCCGAGCTCGCGCAGCAAGCGCAGCGACGGCCGCTCCTGCGGCGGCAGCACGCCTTGCGCGAAGCCGAGATCCGCGAGCTGCTTCATCTTGCGCAGCCCTTGCTTCGCGGCGGCCTTCGGGTTCGCGGCCGACTTCTCGTTGTTCAGCGACGCCACGTTGCCGAACGACAGCCCGGCATAGTTGTGGGTCGGGCCGACGAGCCCGTCGAAATTGGCTTCTTGTGCGTTCATCGTCGTTCCCTCGATCAGAAATGCAGGCCCGGCGACAGGCTCGCGGGCAAAGTCAGTTGCGTGCTTTCCACCGACGCCATCGGATACGCGCAGTAATCGGCCGCGTAGTACGCGCTCGGGCGATGGTTGCCCGAGCGGCCCGTGCCGCCGAACGGCGCGGCGGACGACGCGCCGTTGGTCGGCCGGTTCCAGTTGACGATCCCGGCGCGGATCGTGCGGCGGAAGTGCTCCCACACCTTCGCGTCGTCGGCCAGCAGGCCCGCGGACAGGCCGAACGCCGTGTCGTTCGCGCGCTCGATCGCGTCGTCGAACGTCGCATAGCGGACGATCTGCGCGAGCGGGCCGAAATGTTCTTCGTCGGGCAGGTTCGCGACGCCCGTCACGTCGACGATCGCGGCGTTCACGAAGCCGAGGCGCGGATCGCGCTGCGTCATCGCGACGATCGGCTTCGCGCCCTGCTCGACCAGGCGCGCCTGCGCGTCGACCAGCTTCGCGGCCGCGCGTGCCGAGATCACCGCGCCCATGAACGGCTGCGGATCGGCGTCGAACACGTCGGCGGTGATCTTCGACGTGACGTCGGCGAAGCGCGCGAGGAAGCGGTCGCCGAACGCGCCCTGCGGCACGAAGATGCGGCGCGCGCACGTGCAGCGCTGGCCGGCCGACAGGAACGCCGACTGGATCGTATGATGCACGGCCGCGTCAATGTCCTCGACTTCGCCGATCACGAGCGGGTTGTTGCCGCCCATCTCGAGCGCGAGCACGATTTCCGGACGGCCGCCGAACTGCTTGTGCAGCAGCGTGCCGGTATCCGAGCTGCCGGTGAAGAACAGCCCGTCGATCTGCCGATGGTTCGCGAGCGCGATGCCGGTATCCTTCTCGCCCTGCACGAGGTTCAGCACGCCGGCCGGCAGCCCGGCTTCCTTCCATACCTCGACCGTTGCGCGCGCAACGCCCGGTGCGAGTTCGGACGGCTTGAACACGACCGTGTTGCCGGCGATCAGCGCCGGCACGATATGACCGTTCGGCAAGTGGCCGGGGAAGTTGTACGGGCCGAACACCGCGACGACGCCGTGCGGCCGGTGACGCAGCACCGCGACGCCGTCGGCCATGTCCTGGCGCTTCTCGCCGGTGCGTTCCTGGTAGGCCTGGATCGAGATGCCGACCTTCGCCGCCATCGACGCGACTTCGGTGCGCGCTTCCCACAGCGGCTTGCCCGTCTCGCGGCCGATCGCGGTCGCGAGCGCTTCCTTGCGTTCGGTGAGCAACGCGGCGAAGCGCTGGACGATCTCGCAGCGCGCTTCGAAGTCGAGCGCCGACCAGCCGGCGAACGCACGGCGCGCGCTCGCGACCGCACGGTCGACGTCCGCCGCCGACGCACTTTCGCCCTGCCACGCGACAGCGTCGGTACCCGGGTTGCGCGAAGCGAAGACGGGGCCCGAGCCTGCGGTCCAGGCGCCGTCGATGAAGAGTTCCGTCATGATTCGTTTATCCCTGTTTGACTTTGAGCGGCAGCACGCGGACCGGGTCGCCGGCCTTCACGTCGAGCGCGGCGGCATCGTCGGCCGACAGCACGAACGAGCCGTTCGCGACCACGCCCGGCGCGACGCCGACGCGGAAATCGTTGAGCGACGTGTTCGACACGAGCGACTTCGGCGCGTCGTCACGTGCATCGGGCACGCCGATCGCGACCGGTACGACGACGCTCTCGCGCACCGTGCGCAGGTCGTTGACGTGGCATTCGAGCACGGGGCCCGCATCGAAGATGTCGACGTGATTCTGGTAACGCAGCCCTTCCGCTTCGAGCATCTTGCGGGCCGGCAGCGTGTCGCGATGCGTGAGGCCGACCGCGTCCTGCGCGTCCTGCGGCAGCAGGTCGACGTACACCGGGTAGCGCGGCATCAGTTCCGCGAGGAACGACTTGCGGCCGTGCGAGCTGAGGTAATCGGCCGCGTTGAAATCGATCTGGTAGAAGTGCGAACCGACCGCGCGCCAGAACGGCGACGTGCCGTCCTCGTCGAAGTGGCCGCGCAGTTCCGCGCAGATGCGCTCCGGAAAGCGGTCGCGGAATTGCGCGATGAACATGAAGCGCGAACGCGACAGCAGGCCGCCGACGCCGCCCGTGCGATAGCGCGGGCTCAGGAACAGCGAGCACACTTCCGCGTAGCCCGTCAGGTCGTGCGAGATGTTCAGCGCGGACATCCGCGTCCACACGCCGAGCTCCTGGCTCGCGTGCACGACCGTGCTCACGCGGTAGTTGTAGAACGGCTGCTCGAGGCCGACCTGTGTTTCGATCCCGCACACGCCTGCGATGTCGCCCGTCTTCGAGTCTTCCATCACGAAGAAGTAGCCGGCCTCGCCCGGTGCGGCCCGGCCTTCGAGCGTGCGGCGCGAGCGCTCGATGCGCGCGGCGAGCGCGTCGCGGTCGGGCTTGAACGTGGTCAGGCCCGGCCCGGTTTCCTGCGCGAGCGACACGAGCGCGTCGACGTCGCCCGTTTGTACGACCCGAACGACGATCATGCTGCGTCTCCCGTCAAATCTTCATCGCTGCGGCGATGCAGCGGCACGCAGCGCACCACATCGCCTTCCTTCACATCGAGCGCCGCGCGCACGTCGCCGGCCAGCGGCGCATCGTGCGCGTCGCCCGGCAGGTCGGCCAGCACGCAGCGGAACGATTCGCCGCTGCCCGTCGACACCATGTACGCGACGTCGCCCTGCTGATGCGCGGCCTCGCGCACGACGCGCTCCGAGCCATGCTTCACGCACGCGGTGCGGTCGACCTGCGCGGTCAACACCGGGCCGGCGTCGAAGATGTCGACGAAGCGGTCGGGCTCGAAGCCTTCCTCGAGATGGATGTCGTACGCGAGCAACGCCGTTTCGTTCGGCTCGCCGAGCACGCGCTGCGCGGCTTCCGGCAGCAGCGGCACGTAGAGCGGATAGGCCGGCATCACTTCCGCGATGAACGTGCGGCTGCGGCCGCCCGATGCGATGTCGACGTCGGTGAAATCGCGGCCGAAGAACTTGCGGCCCACCGCTTCCCAGAACGGCGATGCGCCGGTGCCGTCGCTCACGCCGAGCAGCAGCGTGAAGACTTCCGGCGTGAAGCGGCGCCGGTTCGCGGCGATGTACATCATCCGGGCGCGCGAGATCAGGTGCGCGGCCGCGTCGCCGCGCAGCGACGGATCGACGTAAAAGCCCGCGAGCCGGCTCTTGCCGGTCAGCTCGTGCGACATCGTGAGCGCGTGGATCTTGCGGTTCACGTGCAGCTCGCGCGACGCGTGGATCAGTGCGTCGTTGCGGAACGCGTAGAACGGTTCCGAGTAGCCGGCCGCGGCCACGATGCTCGCCGTGCCGAGCAGCTTGCCCGTCGACGAATCCTCGAGCACGAACAGATAGAACTCCTCGCCGGCGAAGTCGACGTCCGCGCGAAACGAATCCTCGGAGAGCGCCACGCGCGCTTCGAGCGCCGCGCGGTCGTGCGGCAGCGAGTGCAGGACCGGCTGCGCGGTGCGCGCCATGTGCGCGAGCGCATCGAGATCCGTGAGTTTGCCGGGGCGAACAAATAGCATCGTCGTTCCTGTCTGCGATGGGCGCGCCGCTCAGCGCGCGGTGGCTTCCTGTGCGGCGAGCACGTGTTCGACCGCCTTCTCGAAGCGCTTGGTGCCTTCGTCGAGCAGGTCGAACGGGATCACCAGCGACGGCACGAAGCGCAGCACGTTCGGGCCGGCGATCAGCATGATCAGGCCGTTCTCGGCGGCGGCGGTGACGAAGTCCTTCGCGCGGCCGTCGAATGCGGCGGTGAGTTCCGCGCCGACCAGCAGGCCCTTGCCGCGGACGTCCTTGAAGATGCCGAAACGCGCGTTGATGCGTTCGAGCGCGCCCTTCAGGCGCACGCTGCGTTCGCGCACGCCTTCGAGCAGGGCCGGATCGCCGATCAGTTCGACGACCTTGTCCGCGATCGCCGACGCGAGCGGGTTGCCGCCGTACGTCGTGCCGTGCACGCCGACCTTGAAGTGCGCGGCCAGCTCGTTCGTCGTCAGCATCGCGCCGATCGGGAAGCCGTTGCCGAGCGCTTTCGCGGTCGTGAGGATGTCCGGCGTGACGCCCGTGTCCATGTAAGCGTAGAACTGGCCCGTGCGGCCCACGCCCGTTTGCACTTCGTCGAAGATCAGCAGTGCGTCGTTGGCGTCGCATGCTTCGCGCAGCGCCTTCAGGAACGCCGGATCGGCCGGGATCACGCCGCCCTCGCCCTGCACCGGCTCGACGATCACGGCGCAGGTTTGCGGGCCGATCGCGGCCTTCGCGGCTTCGATGTCGTTGTACGGCAGGTGCTTGATGCCGGCCGGGACCGGGCCGAAGCCTTCCGAGTACTTCGGCTGGCCGCCGACGCTGACGGTGAAGAACGTGCGGCCGTGGAACGACTGCACGAACGAGATGATTTCGAATTTGTCGGCGCCGTGGCGATCGAACGCGACGCGGCGCGCGAGCTTCAGTGCGGCTTCGTTCGCTTCCGCGCCCGAGTTCGCGAAGAACGCGCGATCGGCGAAGGTCAGCGATTCGAGGCGCTTCGCGAGGCGCAGCACCGGCTCGTTCGTGTAGCCGTTGCCGATGTGCCAGAGCTTGCGGCTTTGTTCGTCGAGCACCTTCAGCAGTTCCGGGTGGCCGTGGCCGAGCGACGTCACCGCGATGCCGCACGCGAAATCGATGTATTCGCGGCCGGCCGTGTCCCACACGCGGGAGCCCTCTGCGCGATCCGGCACGAACGGGGCGGGGGAAAATACCGGCACCATCACTTCGTCGAATGTCTGGCGGGTCACGGTCGAGGTCGTCATGGTCGTTCCTTTCGGTTTCGTAAGAGGGTTCAACAGGTTCAAGTTTAGGTAAGGGTGGCGCAAGCGTCTTGCGGAATTGCGACGGGTTCTATCGGAAGCAGATAGTGCGCGTCATTTTGCCCTCTCGGGCGGGGGGCGTGGCTTGGTTCGTATTTTTCGGAGCTTGTGGGGGTCCGCTCGGGTTGGTCGTGAAGCACCTGCGATCGCGTCGGTCTATTAGCGTCGCCCCTGCGCGGGGCGGCGGTCACTTTTCTTTGTCTTGCCAAAGAAAAGTAACCAAAAGAAAGGCGCCCGACATCGCATGACCTCCCGGTGCCATGGCCATCAGAGTGGCCACCATCTAAGTGTCCGCGCCAGTCAGGACAACGGAGTGGTTCGAGCAATGGTTCTGACACCACTCACTACCCCACGGAGCGGTATACCATCCGCTAGCTCCATCCTCGCTACGCTCGGCTGCAAGGTACTTCAGGGCATGCCGGTGCGTTCGCGCTCCTCCAGGAACTGTCAGTGCCAGCCCTCTTTCTGCTCTCGGCATTTATATGGGCAGGTCGTTCGACGATCGGCGTTCTCCGATAGGCATGTATGCGCCCCCCTTTCTCGCGAGGCTTTCCTGCGTATCGAAAATACAGTGGGTCCCTGGTGAGGACGGGCAATGCCGGCATGGTGGGGATGGACCTGTCGGCCGAGCGAAGCGAGGACGGAGCTAGCGGATGGTATACCGCTCCGTGGGGTAGTGAGTGGTGTCAGAACCATTGCTCGAACCACTCCGTTGTCCTGACTGGCGCGGACACTTAGATGGTGGCCACTCTGATGGCCATGGCACCGGGAGGTCATGCGATGTCGGGCGCCTTTCTTTTGGTTACTTTTCTTTGGCAAGACAAAGAAAAGTGACCGCCGCCCCGCGCAGGGGCGACGCTAATAGACCGACACGATCACAGGTGCTTCACGCCGCCGCTGGGCGGGCCGCCCCAAATCCGAAAACGCAAAAAAGGCCCAAAAAACCGCTAATCTTTCCCGCGCTCGACGAGCGCCCCACCGCGAGGTTCGCTACCGCCCCCGGTCTGCTTCTCGAGCCAGGCTCGCCGATCTTCCCGCGGCGTGACGCCGAACCTTTCCCGATAGGCATTGGAAAAATGCGCAGCAGAAGAGAACCCACAGGCGAGACTCACCTGCACCACCGACTTGCTGGTCCGCTGCAACTGCGTCCGTGCCTTGAGCAACCGAAGATTGAGGTAATACTTGGAGGGCATCGCCCCGAGATACTGCCGAAAGAGCCGCTCGAGCTGTCGGCGCGACACGCCGACCAACCCGGCGATCTCATCGGTCGTCAACGGATCCTCGACATTGGCCTCCATCAACAGCAACGCGTCGTTCAACCGAGGATGCCGCTCGCCCGGCGCAGTCACGAAAGGAATCCGCTGCCGCTCCTCGCCGCTGCGCAGCGCCCCGACGCCCAGCGCATCGGCAATCCGCTCCGCGAGATCCGCCCCATGTTCCCGGCCGATCATCGCCAGCATGAAGTCGACGGTCGCTTGCCCGCCGGCACAGGTCGCCCGGTCGCGATCGATCTCGAAGATCTGCTGCGTGACGATCGACCGCTCGAACTGTTCGGCGAACTGCTGGTACGTCTCCCAGTTCACGCTCACGCGATACCCGGAAAGCTGCCCCGCCATCGCGAGCCACCACACGCCGTGGTGAATGCCGGTCACGACCGGCGTGCGCTGCCCGACCCGGGCGAGACTCGCGAGAAACAGCCGGTAATCGGCAAACTGCTGAAACCGCTCCGACACGACGATCAACCAGTCGCACGCGATCGCGTCGTTGAACGCCGCATCGGCATGCCATTGCGCGCCGCCGGCGAGCGGCACCGGCCGCCCGTCCCACGAACACACCTGCCAGCGGTACAAAAGCCGCCCGTCGATCTCGTTCGCGAGATTCAGCGCATCGACGATCGGACCCACACCCGACATCGACACGGGCGGCAATGCAACGATCGCCACCTGCGTCGTGCGGGTGGCGCCTGCGGGACGGGACACCGGTACCACGGTTGAAACCTGCCCTGTCGCGTTACTTGAGGCTGCCCGACAGGAACTGCTTGAGCCGCTCGCTCTGCGGGCGCACCAGCACTTCCTTCGGATCGCCCTCTTCCTCGGTCCGCCCCTGATGCAGGAACATCACGTGGTTCGACACGTTGCGTGCGAAGCCCATCTCGTGCGTGACGACGATCATCGTGCGGCCCTCCTCGGCCAGCTTCTGCATCACCTTCAGCACTTCGCCGACCAGTTCCGGATCGAGCGCGGAAGTCGGCTCGTCGAACAGCATCACGTCCGGATGCATCGCCAGCGCACGCGCGATCGCCACGCGCTGCTGCTGGCCGCCGGACAGATGCGACGGATACTGCTTCTCGACGCGCGGCGGCAGGCCGACCTTCTCCAGGTACTCGCGCGCACGCTCCTCGGCTTCCTTCTTCGAAATGCCCAGCACGTGCACCGGCGCTTCCATCACGTTCTCGAGCACGTTCATGTGCGCCCACAAGTTGAAGTGCTGGAACACCATCGCGAGCTTCGTGCGGATGCGCTGCAGTTGCTTGTGATCGGCCACCTCCAGCGCGCCGGTCTTGTCGGCCTTCGTGCGCACGGCCTCGCCGTCGACGACGATCTGCCCCGCATTCGGCCGCTCGAGAAAATTGATGCAGCGCAGGAACGTGCTCTTGCCCGAGCCGCTCGCGCCGATGATGCTGATGACGTCGCCGGCCTTCGCGTCCAACGACACGCCCTTGAGCACCTCGTTGTCGCCGTAGCGCTTGTGAATGTCGACCGCGGCAAGCTTCACGGAAGCGGACGCGCTCGTTTGAGTGATCTCGGCCAACTGGCTCTCCTCGAGTGAATTCAATGACGGGCGGCCGCGAGATACGCGAGCCAGTGGCGCTCCGCGCGGCGAAACGCCGCGACGAGTGCGAACGATACCGCAAGATAGATCAGCGCGGCGATTCCGAACGACTGGAACGCCATGTAGGTCGCGGAATTGGCGTCGCGCGCGACCTTCAGGATGTCCGGCACGGTCGCCGTGAACGCGACGGTCGTCGCGTGCAGCATCAGGATCACCTCGTTGCTGTACAGCGGCAGCGCGCGGCGCAGCGCCGACGGCAGGATCACGCGGCGGTACATCGTGAACGGCGTCATCCCGTACGCGCGCGCCGCCTCGACTTCGCCGTGCGGGATTGCACGGATCGCCCCGGCGAAGATCTCGGTGGTGTATGCGCAGGTGTTCAGCGCGAACGCGAGGATCGCGCAGTTGAAGCCGCTGCGGAAGAACGCGTCGAGCAGCGAGTGCGAACGCACGAACTCGAGGCTGTACATGCCCGTGTACATCAGCAGCAACTGCACGTAGAGCGGCGTGCCGCGGAACACGTACGTGTAGAAGCGCACGGGCATCGACACCCACTTGTTCCTCGACACGCGCGCGACCGCCAGCGGCACCGCGCACACGAAGCCGAGCGAAATCGATGCGACGAGCAGCCACAGCGTCACCGCGAGGCCGGACAGGCGCTGGCCGTCCCAGAAAAGGAACGCCTTGCCGAATTCCTGGAGGATCTCGATCATAGTTCTGCGTGCCGCACGCCCATGGAATAACGCTTCTCGAGCTGGATCAGCACGAGGTTGGAGACGGTCGTGATCGCGAGATAGATCAGCGCCGCGACGAGAATGAAGAAGAACATGTTGAACGTGCTCTTGCCGGCGTCCTGCGCGGCCTTCACGACGTCCGCGAGACCGATGATCGACACCAGCGCGGTCGCCTTCACGAGCACCTGCCAGTTGTTGCCGATGCCCGGCAGCGCAAAGCGCATCATCTGCGGAAACATGATCCGCGCGAACACGCGCGCGCCGCTCATCCCGTAAGCCGCACCGGCTTCGAGCTGGCCGCGCGGGACCGACAGGAACGCGCCTCGAAACGTCTCGGTGAAGTACGCGCCGTAGATGAAGCCGAGCGTCAGCACGCCGGCCACGAACGGATCGATGTCGATCTGGTTCCAGCCGACGAGGTCGGTGAACTGGTTCAGCCAGATCTGGATGCTGTAGAACAGCAGCAGCATCAGCACAAGATCGGGCACCGAGCGGATCAGCGTCGTATAACCGGTCGCGATCGCTCGCAGCACCCGGTTGTGCGACAGCTTCGCCACCGCGCCGATCAGTCCCAATGCCACCGCAGTGGCGAGCGACAGCACCGACAGCTCGATGGTCTGCACGGTGCCGGCCCAGAGGACAGGACCAAAGCCGTAAAGGAACACGCGCGTCTCCAGAATTGAATGAATGCCGACGCGTATGCCTGTCCCGCGCCGGGCTGACGCGGATAGTCGCAAGCGAAATTGATTGCCTCAAATCACCGTGCGCGCGGTTGCTGCATCGCAGCAATTCGTCCCACCATTTGTGCGCACGACTTACGCCGCTGTTTCAAAAGGGAAAAACCCGCTTCCTGACAGTCTCATGACGCGTCGGGAAGCGGGTTTTTTGCAATTTTCCGGTCGCTTTTTCGATATAGCGCCGCACTGGCCATCGGGCCGAATGGGCATGTCCGGACACGCGCCACACAATCGCTCGGTCCTGCCCGCGACGCGAGCGGCGCCGATTCGCTGCCATCCACGGCGGCGCCCGCTTTTTGCATCTACAAAAACCCATTGCCATCTCATGTTTTTGCATCCACAATTAGTCGAAATTCCATTCGTTTTCGACGAGGCCAAGGATCTGTCGAACCGACTGAAACACGGCGTCTCGTTGCGAATGGCCGAATTCGCCGAGTGGGAAGCAGCGCGCACATGAGTGGATACCCGCAGGGACTACGGCGAGACACGCTGGATCTGTCTGGTGCCGATCGGCGCGCGCCTTTATACGGCGATCGTCGTCCCGCGCGGCCGCACGCTGCGTGTCGTCAGTCTGCGAAAAGCCAACAACCGAGAGATGAGTCGATATGAAGAAGGCGGTTAAATTCATCCGCAACACGCCCGAGGAAGAAGCGGCGATCGCGCGCGGCATCGCCGCCGATCCGGACGCCCATGAACTCGGCGACGACGAAATCGATGCGATGGAGCCATTCGTCGAGGTCGTCGCGAAGAAGTTCGGGCGCCCGAAGCTCGAGCACCCGAAGGAACAGGTCAGCATCCGCTACGACGCCGACATCCTCGCCGCGTTTCGGGCGGACGGCCCCGGCTGGCAGACGCGCATGAACGACGCGCTGCGCGACTGGCTGAAGAAGCGCCGCGCGTGAGCGTCACCGCCCTTTCAGGATGTCGGAGCGCGACGTCGTATAGACGAGCCCGTCCGGGCCGAAATGGACGTTGAAGAACGCATCGGTGTTGACGCCGTCCTCGAGCCAGCGCCAGCTCCAGACCGTCTCGGGCTTCAGCGGATATTGCGCGATGTCGCCGGGCTTGCCGAGCAGGCGTCGCACCTCGTCCTCGTTCATCCCCGGGCGCACTTTCGCGAAATTCTCGGCGGTCAGCACCTGCGTCGCGCCCGTGTAGCGCCCGTTCGCATCGAGGTCGACGAACCAGGTCTGGTTGCCCATCGGGCCACGCGGATATTCGAGACGCTTCGAGCCGTCGGTGAACGTGCGCTCGGTCTCGGGCTTGCCCATCGTGCCGCGCACGTCGGCCTCGGTCGACTCGCCGACCTTCAGCCCCTTCAGCAGCAGCGGCGCGGGTTTGATCGCGTTGAAGAAATCCCTGATACGTTGCACGTCGAGATGGCCTTGGTCGTCGCAACCGGTTAGCGCCAGCGCGGCGGCCAGCATCGTCACGGAAAGCAGCCGGAAACGGAAAATCATCGGAAGACATGCGCGTGGAGAAAACACGCGGCAAGGATACCCGCACCGCGCCAAAAGCGCGAGACGGGTCGTGCGGGCCGTCCCTCGTTCAATGCGTCGTTTCGGTTTCGGTCCGGGTTTCGGACGCCCGCTTCGCCGGCGGCGCCGTGCGCGGCACGGCCGGCGGCGCGCCCAGACGGCGGCGCGTGCGCACCAGCTCGGCAAGCTGCCACGAGCCGAGCGCGAGGCAACCGAACAGCACCTCGCGGCCGCGCTTGACCACCGCGAGCGACAGCGCCGTCTCGCGGTCGACGCCGAACATCTGCGCGAGCAGCACGACGGTCGCTTCCTGCACGCCGAGCCCGCCCGGCACCATGAATGCCGCATGCCGCACCGCCTGCGTCATCGCCTCGATCGCGATCGCCCCGCCGATCGACACCGGGTGGCCGAGCAGTGCGAGCGCCCAGTAGATCTCGAGCGCGCCGAGCACGTAGCCGGCCAGTTGCCAGAAGAAGGCGCTGAACAGCAGGCCCGTGCGCGACATCAGCGAATCGATGTCGGCGTCGAGGCGACGGCCGTCGACGCCCTGCAGCAGCCGGTGCGAATCGCCGAGCAGGCGGCCCGCGAAACGCTCGATCGCGTGGAAAATACCGCCGCGCCGCATCAGCACCACGCCGAGCACCGGCAACGGCAGCGTCAGCAACAGCGCAAGGCCGATCGTGCCGCCGCCCATGTTGTCGGTCGTCGCAAGCAGCAGCACGAGGCCGAGCGCCGCGAACGCATACTGCACGACGATCGTCACGAGCACCTCGACGATCACCGACGCGGTCACACGGCTCGCGTCGGGCACTTGCCAGCGCGCGAGCCGGATGCCGACGATCTCGCCGCCGATCCCGACCACGGGCAGCAGCCGGTTCACGGCCTCGCGCACGGTCGCGATCCACCACAGGAACGGCAGCGAGCTGCGCCGGTCGAGCAGCAGATGCCACGCGAACGCGTCGAGCAGCAGCGGCAGCGCGTGGAACGGTACCAGCCACAGCAGCGCGTAGCCGGCGCGCGCGAGCATCTGCGACACGTCGCCGACGCCTTCGTGCAGCCCCAGCGCGAGCAGGATGCCGATGCCGATCGGCCAGCCGAGCCTCTTGATCCACTTGCTCATGACGGCTGGGCTCCCGGTGCGCGCGACGCGTGCGCGCCGCGCCGTGCCGCGGGCTCACCGAACACGGCGGCGAAACCGCCGGTCGCGACGCCCGCCGCTTTCAGCGCGGCCGCGACGCGCGGCGACAGCAGCGCATCCAGTTCGTCAGCCGGACGGTAGCCGGCCATCGTCGGCGTGATCGGGCCGTCGCCGGCTTCGGCCGGATGGCAGTAGATCTCGCCGACGCCCGGCGGCAGCTTCGCGAGCGCGTCGAGCAGCACGGCCTCGTCCATCGCGCCCGTATGCTCGATGCCGACCACGTAGTCGTTGTGCGCGAGCCCGGCCCGCTCGAGCCGCGCGCGCACCAGCGCGATCCACGGCTTGAGCCACGCGGGCGCGCCGGTTTCGTAAGGCAGCCGCACCGCGCGCAGCCCGTAGTCGCGGCCGATCTCGACGATCATCGACAGCACGGTCGGATGCAGGTGGAAATGCTTGTGCGCGTTCACGTGGTCGAGCGGCAGGCCGCTCGCCGCGAACGCATCGAACTGCGCACGGATTTCGCGGCGCAGTTGCGCGCGAACGTGCGGCAGGAAGAAGAAGCGACAGCCGTCCTTCGCCATCGCGTCGCCGAATCGCCCGTCGGGGCCGACGAGTGCGGGAATGTCACGCGCGGGCAGCGTGGCGGGGCCGTCCGCGAGCACCAGATGCAGCCCGACCGCGAGCGACGGCAGCCGCCGCGCGCGTTCGATCGCATCCTGCGCGGCGCTCGCGCCGACCATCAGGCTCGCGGCATTCAGCACGCCGTCGCGATGCGCACGCTCGACCGCCGCGTTGACGCGCGGATGCAGCCCGAAGTCGTCCGCGGTGAAGATCAGCGCCCGCGCCGCCCGCTGCGTCGCCACGAATCAGGCCTCGTGCGCGCGCAGGAAGCGGAAGAACTCGACGCCTTCGCGCAGGCGACGCTTCATCATGTCCCAGCTCGTCAGCATCTCGCGCACGATCTCCCAGATCTTCGACGGACGGAAGTAGAACTCGCGATAGAACTGCTCGAGATGGTGATAGATCTCGTCGCGCGACAGATGCGCATAGCCGATCGCAGCAAGCTGCACGCCTTCCTTGCTCACCAGGTTGATGGTCTTGTTCTCTTCCATCCAGCCGTTTTCCACGGCCTGCTTGTAGAGCGTCGTGCCCGGATACGGCGCGGCGAGCGAGACCTGGATCGTGTGCGGGTTGATTTCCTTCGCGTACTCGATCGTCTTCTTGATGGTCTCCTGCGTCTCGCCCGGCAGGCCGAGGATGAAGGTGCCGTGGATCTTGATGCCGAGCTTCTTGCAGTCCGCGCTGAAGCGGCGCGCGAAATCGGTGCGCACGCCCTTCTTGATGTTCACGAGGATCTGGTCGTCGCCCGATTCGAAGCCGACCAGCAGCAGGCGCAGGCCGTTCTCCTTCATCACCTTCAGCGACTTGTACGGCACGTTCGCCTTCGCGTTGCACGACCAGGTCATGCCGAGCTTGCCCAGACCGATCGCGATGGCTTCCGCGCGCGGCAGGTCGTCGGTGAAGGTGTCGTCGTCGAACATCAGTTCCTTCACTTCCGGCATGTTGTCGCGGATCCACTTCGCTTCCGCGAGCACGTTCTCGACCGAGCGCGTGCGGTAGCGATGGCCGCTGACCGTCTGCGGCCACAGGCAGAACGTGCAGCGCGACTTGCAGCCGCGGCCCGTGTAGATCGACACGTACGGATAGTTCAGATAGCCGATGAAGTAGTTGTCGATCTTCAGGTCGCGCTTGTAGACGGGCGCGACGAACGGCAGTTCGTCCATGTTCTCGAGGATCGGACGCGCTTCGTTGTGCTCGATCGAACCGTCCTTCGCGCGCCAGCTCAAGCCCTTGATCTCGGCGAACGGCTTGCCTTCGGCGAGTTCCTTGCAGGTGTAGTCGAACTCCTCGCGGCACACGAAGTCGATGGCGTCGCTCGCCGTGAGCGAGTTGTGCGGATCGACCATCACTTTCGCGCCGACCATGCCGACCAGCATCGACGGCTTCATCTTCTTGAGATCCTGCGCGAACATCGCGTCGGTCGGGAACGACGGCGTGCTCGTGTGGATGATCACGAGATCGTAGTCGTTGGCGATCTTCAGCGTCTCCTCGACCGACAGGCCGTCGGCCGGCGCGTCGACGACGCGGCTGCCCGGCACGAGCGCGGCCGGCTGCGCGAGCCAGGTCGGATACCAGAAGGAACGGATTTCGCGCTTCGCCTGATAGCGCGAGCCGGCTCCGCCGTCGAAGCCGTCATACGAAGGGGCCTGCAAGAACAGCGTTTTCATGAATGCTCCGGTAGCCTGCATAGTTCGTTTCGTTGCAACGATTCAGTCAAAAATCGCGGGCCGCCATGCGGGCGCCCGCCTCTCCGTCATGTCGCGCCGCGCGGCTTCGCCGTGCGACGCGTCTCGGCCCGCGGGCCGGTTCGATCGACGGCCCTAGCGGCCGTCCACTGCTTCCACGGCGGCCGCCGCGCGTTCGCCGCCGACGACCGTCATCCTCGCGCCGCGCCACACGACGTGCGTGCCGAACACGGCCGCGAGCCACTCGAGCGCGAGCAGCGTATCGCGCACCGCGACGAGCGGCAGGTCGCGCCAGAACGCGCGCCAGCCGTCCTCGCCGCGCGCATGCAGCACGAGCCGCCCGAATGCGCCGACCGCGGCCGCTCCGCCCGCCAGCCAGCCGGCGACGGTGCCGTCGAGGCGCAATGCGAGCGCCGCGCCGATCGCGAGCCACGGCACGGTAAACGTAATGAACAGGAACGCGAAGCCGGCCGGGTTCAGCGAACGAATCGTGCGCAGCCAGCGCGTCTCGCGGTGCCATAGCGGCCCGAACGACGGTTCGATCACGTCGGTCGCGACCTCGACCTCCGACAGCACGGTGCGCCGCCCGAGGCGGCGCGGCAGCTCGGCCAGCCAGAAATCGTCGGCCAGCTCGTCCTTCAGCGCGACGAGACCGCCGATCCGGTCGAGCGTGTCGCGCGTGAGCGCGAGCGTCGCGCCGAAGCCAAAGCGGCTCGAACGGCCGAGATGCGTGATCCGCACCGACGGCGCGAACCAGGCGTCGACGAACTGGGCGCCGATCCGCGTCCAGAAGCCGCCGACGCTGCGCGCATGATACAGGCACGTGACGACCCCGACCGACGCGTCGGCGAGCGGCGCCGTCACGCGCTCCAGATAGTCGGGCTCGACCGCGATGTCGCTGTCCGCGATCACGATGCGGCCGTATTTCGCGCGCTCGGCGAGATTGATCAGGTTGCTGACCTTCAGGTTCTTGCCATGCACGCGCGCGTCGATCACGAGCGTGATGTCGCACTCCGGATGATCGGCGCGCAGCCGCTCGACGATGGCGATCGCCGGATCGGCGGACGATGCGACGCCGAACAGCACCTCATAGCGCGGATGGCGCTGCACGCAGAAAGTCGCGAGGTTTTCGTACAGGTGCGGCTCGGCGCCGCACAGCGGCTTGAGCACGCTGACCGGCTCGAAGCCGTCGCGCACCGCCGTGCGCGGCATGCGCGGCCGCGGCGCGAAGGCCGCGACGAGCGCATAGCCGGCCGCGGCCAGCGTGAACGCGATCAGGAGCCAGTCGAGCAGCGTGACGGTGGGCGTCATGCGCGACGCCTCCCGACGACCTGGGCGCCATGGCAAGCGCGCGAGCGCGATTGAGCGTGATGCGGTTTTCCGACAACGACGAACGCGGGCACGACCCGACTCCTTGTTCCAGCAGCGTCTGTAATGGGGAGGCACGACCCGTTGTTCGGGTTCGGCCATGCCCGGCTTCGCGTGGCGTATCCCCGCGCAGCGCAAGGACGGCATGCGGGAAGACTCGAATGGCTCCATCGGCACAACATGGGCAGGCGCCGGATTTTAGCAGTCCGCGCTGCCCCGCGCTCGGCGCTACGAGAAACGGACTAGTGCAATTCCGGCAAAGCTGAGCGGTCGACGAACCGGATCGGCCCGGCCACGTTCACATTAGCGTAAGCACTTTGCAGGCGTATTGCAGTCTTGAAAATCAAACGTTTCGTGCAAATTTGTATGTCGATGCGGTATCACTTCCAATCGCCGTAAAGTTTGGTAATTAATCGGCGATTGGTTCGATTTTTGCAACGATCGTCGCGAGCAACCCTGCGCCCCTGTAAGGCGCATGGGTATCCGCGCGCCGCCAGCACGTTCCGGAACCCTTTGGCAAAATCCTTGGCGTCTGTTGCGTAATCGCATCACCACGCCACCCCGTTTCGAAGGTCTTCCGATGACACCGTTTTCCGTACTCGATCTCGCCCCCATTCCGGCCGGCGCCGACGCCTCGCAAGCGTTCCGTAACACCGTCGACCTCGCGCAGCACGCGGAGCGCTGGGGCTACCGGCGCTACTGGCTGGCCGAGCATCACAACATGCCGGGGATCGCGAGCGCGGCCACCGCCGTCGTGATCGGCCACGTCGCGGGCGCCACGCAGACGATCCGGGTCGGCTCGGGCGGCATCATGCTGCCGAACCATGCACCGCTCGTGATCGCCGAGCAGTTCGGCACGCTCGCGTCGCTGTATCCGGGGCGCATCGACCTCGGCCTCGGCCGCGCGCCCGGCACCGACCAGACCACGTCTCGCGCGCTGCGCCGCGACCTGGTCGGCAGCGCAGACTCGTTCCCGGACGACGTCGCGGAGTTGCAGCGCTACTTCGCGGAGCCGGTACCCGGCCAGCGCGTGCGGGCGGTGCCGGGCGCCGGGCTCGACGTTCCGGTGTGGCTGCTCGGGTCGAGCCTGTTCAGCGCGCAGCTCGCGGCGATGCTCGGACTGCCGTTCGCGTTCGCGTCGCACTTCGCGCCGGACTATTTGATGCGGGCGCTCGAGATCTATCGCGCGCAGTACCGGCCGTCGGCCGCATGGCCGAAGCCGCATGCGATGGTCGGCGTCAACGTGTTCGCGGCCGACACCGACGACGAGGCGCGGCGCCTGTTCACGTCGTTGCAGCAGCAGTTCATCAACCTGCGGCGCGGCACGCCGGGCAAGCTGCCGCCGCCCGTCGACGTGCTCGAGGCGAGCGAACTCGAACTCGCGACCGTCGCGCATTCGCTGTCGTTCGCGGCGGTCGGCTCGCGCGACACGGTGCGCGACAAGCTGCGCGACCGTATCGCGCAGACGGGGGCCGACGAGCTGATCGTCACCGCGCAGATCTACGATCATGCCGCGCGGCTGCGCTCGTTCGAGCTGACCGCGCAGATCCGCGACGAGCTCGCGAACGAAGCAAGCTGACGGCCCGACCGGGCGCGGCCGGCCGCCTGCCCCGCATCACTGCGGGTGCACGGCGTCCAGCCCGTCGAGCAGCGCCTTGTGGAACGCGTCCGGGTCCTGGATCTGCGGCGCGTGTCCGAGCGCCGGGAATTCGACGAGCTGCGCGCCGGGAATCGCGGCCTGCGTGCGCTTCGCGAGTTCCGGATAGCGGCCGAGCTTCGCGTGCACGTCGGGCGGCGCGACGTCCTTGCCGATCGCGGTCGTGTCCTTGTCGCCGATCATCAACAGCGTCGGCACGCGGATCGCGCCGAATTCGTAGACCACCGGCTGCGTGAGGATCATGTCGTAGATCAGCGCGGAGTTCCACGCGACCGCGTCGCGGCCGGGGCCGCGATACATCCCGGCGAGCATCTGCACCCAGCGCTCGTACGACGGCGACCACTTGCCCGCGTAGTACGTGCTCTGCTCGTAGCGGCGGATGCCGTCGGCCGTGGTCTTCTGTTCGCGCGCATACCAGTAGTCGACCGACAGCGGCGGCACGCCGAGCGCCTTCCAGTCCTCGAGGCCGATCGGGTTCACGAGCACGAGCTGGTCGGTCGCCTTCGGATACATCAGCGCGTAGCGGATCGCGAGCATCCCGCCCGTCGAGTGGCCCAGGATCGTCGCCGACTTCACGCCGACCGATTCGAGCAGCGCGTGCGTGTTGCGCGCGAGTTGCTGGAAGCTGTACTGGTAGCGCTCGGGCTTCGACGACTTGCAGAAACCGATCTGGTCCGGCGCGATCACGCGGTAGCCGGCGCGGCTCAGCACGCCGATCGTGTCCTCCCAGGTCGCCGCGCAGAAGTTCTTGCCGTGCAGCAGCACGACGGTGCGGCCGTTCGGGTGCGCGGGCTGCACGTCGAGGTACGCCATCTCGAGGGTTTCGCGCTGCGACACGAACGCGTATGCGTGCACGGGCGCCGGATACGCGAACCCTTCGAGGCGCGGGCCGTACGCGGGCCCGTCGTTGGCGGCGGTCGTCGCGGCGACGGTCGCAACGGGCATCGCGCACGCGGCGGCGGCGCTCGCGCCGAGCACGGCGGCGCGCGCGACGGACAACATCTTGCAAATCGAAAGCATGGCGATCACGGTGATTGGAGACACGCGCGGGCAGTCGGGCTGCAGCCTTGCTGCGTCGCGCCCCGCGATTCTACGCGGTCGCGTGACGACGACGCGCAACACTCCGGGCCGCGCGACTTCCGCGCGTACGACGAACTCGGGTATCGTGTGACGTGACCCTGAAACGCGTGCAGGCGAATTCCCATGAAAAACGTCCTCAGCATTCAGTCGCACGTCATCTACGGCCATGCCGGCAACAGTGCGGCCGTGTTCCCGATGCAGCGTCTCGGCATCAACGTCTGGCCGCTCAACACCGTCCAGCTGTCGAATCACATGCAGTACGGCCACTGGGCCGGCAGCGCGATCGATGCCGCGAAGATGGAACAGCTCGTCGACGGCGTCGCCGCCATCGGCGCGCTCAAGCGTTGCGACGCGGTGCTGTCCGGCTTTCTCGGCTCGCCGCCGCAGGCGCGCGCGGCCGTCGAGATCGTGCGCTCGGTGAAGGCGATGAATCCGAACGCGTGGTACTTCTGCGATCCGGCGATGGGCCAGACGGGCGGCATCCGGCCCGAGCCCGGCGTCGAGGAATTCATCGTCCAGGAGATGCCCGCGCTCGCGGACGGCATGTCGCCGAACCACTCCGAACTGCAGAAGCTCGCCGGGCGGCGCATCGAGACCGTCGCCGAAGCCGTCGACGCGTGCCGCGCGCTGATCCGCCGCGGCCCGAAGATCATCCTCGTCAAGCACCTGCACGACCGCAACAGCCCGGCCGACCGTTTCAACATGCTCGCCGTCACCGAAACCGAAGCGTGGATCGGCCAGCGGCCGCTGTATGCGTTTCCGCGCCATCCGGTCGGCGTCGGCGACCTGACCAGCGCGATCTTCGTCGCGTGCCGGCTGCGCGGCGACTCGGTGCGCGCCGCGTTCGAGCACACGCTCGCGGCCGTGCATGCGGTCGTGAAGGCCACCTACGACGCCCGTCGCTACGAGCTCGAACTCGTCGCCGCGCAGGACGAAATCGCACGGCCGAGCGAATGGTTCGGCGCGTGGGTGACCGACGCCTGACGCGTACGCATCGCGTTCCTCGCCGCCGCCGCTCTGCGTCCTCTGCCGTCCCCGCAGCCATCCCGCCGCTCCCCGCTCCTCCGGCGTGCCACGCGCCACCCGCCTCACCTGCCTCACCGCCTCACCCGCCTCACCCGCCTCACCCGCCTCACCGCCTCACCGCCTCACCGCCTCACCGCCTCACCGCCTCACCGCCTCACCCGCCTCACCCGCCTCACCCGCCTCACCCGCCTCACCTGCCTCACCGCCTCACCCGCCTCACCCGCCTCACCCGCCTCACCTGCCTCACCGCCTCACCCGCCTCACCCGCCTCACCCGCCTCACCCGCCTCACCCGCCTCACCCGCCTCACCCGCCTCACCCGCCTCACCCGCCTCACCCGCCTCACCTGCCTCACCCGCCTCGCCCGTCGCCGCTTCTTCGCCGTTCGTACCGCGGCGCGCAGCCGGCGGCAATCCGATCCACGCGTGCAAACGTTTCCGGACTTCACATGAATGACACCGATTCCTCGCTATGCTCGCGGCGGCACGAACCGGCGCAGCCGCATCCTGCGCTCCGGCGCGTGCCGTTCCCGCAGGTCCCGCCAATCGGCTCCCCCTTTTCCGCACGATAACGACCATGACCCGATCGAACCGTCGTGACTTCCTGCGCGTCGCCGCCGGCACTGCCGGCGCCGCCGCGCTGAACCTGTTCCCGCCCGTGATCCGAGATGCGCTCGCGATTCCCGCGAACCGCCGCACCGGCACGATCCGCGATATCGAACACATCGTGATCCTGATGCAGGAGAACCGTTCGTTCGACCACTACTTCGGCACGATGCGCGGTGTCCGCGGCTTCGGCGACCCGCGCCCGCTGCGCCTCGCGAACGGCAAGTCGGTGTTTCACCAGCCGGTCGGCCCGGCCGAACTGCTGCCGTTCCACCCGGGCGCCGACAAGCTCGGCCTGCAGTTCCTGCAGGACCTGCCGCACGGCTGGCAGGACATGCACGCGGCCTGGAACAAGGGCCGCTACGACCAGTGGGTGCCGAACAAGGGCACCACGACGATGGCGTACCTGAAGCGCGACGACATCCCGTTCCACTACCAGCTCGCCGACGCGTTCACGATCTGCGACGCATACCACTGCGCGATCCCGAGCTCGACCGACCCGAACCGCTACTACATGTGGACGGGTTACGTCGGCAACGACGGCACGGGCGGCGGCCCGGTGCTCGGCAACGACGAAAAGGGCTACGGCTGGACGACCTATCCGGAAGTGCTCGAACAGGCCGGCGTGTCGTGGAAGATCTACCAGGACATCGGCACCGGGCTCGACGCGAACGGCTCGTGGGGCTGGACGCAAAACCCGTACATCGGCAACTACGGCGACAACTCGCTGCTCTACTTCAACCAGTACCGCACCGCGCTGCCCGGCACGCCGCTGTACGACAAGGCGCGCACCGGCACCAACGTCAGCGCCGGCGGCACGCTGTTCGACGTGCTGCAGCAGGACGTGAAGAACGGCACGCTGCCGCAGGTGTCGTGGATCTGCGCGCCGGAAGCGTATTCCGAGCATCCGAACTGGCCCGCCAACTACGGCGCGTGGTACATCGAGCAGGTGTTGAAGGTGCTCGTGTCGAATCCCGACGTGTGGAGCAAGACCGCGCTCTTCATCACGTACGACGAAAACGACGGCTTCTTCGATCACGTGCCCCCGCCGTTCGCGCCGCAGTCGCGCGACAACGGGCTGTCGACGGTCGCGACGACCAACGAGGTGTACGCCGGCGACGCATCGCACATGGCCGGCCCGTACGGCCTGGGGCCGCGCGTGCCGATGCTCGTCGTGTCGCCGTGGACCAAGGGCGGCTGGGTCTGCTCGCAGACCTTCGATCACACGTCGCTGCTGCAATTCATCGAGGCGCGGTTCGGCGCGCAATATCCGGTCACGGCCGCCAACGTGTCGCCGTGGCGTCGCGCGGTGTGCGGCGACCTGACGTCGGCGTTCGACTTCGCGACCGCGGACGCCGCCTGGCCGACGCTGCCCGACACGAGCGGCTACGCGCCGCCCGACCGCGCGCGCCATCCCGACTACATCCCGGTGCCGCCAGTGCTGCAGAAGCTGCCGAAACAGGAGGCCGGGCTGCGTCCGGCGCGTGCGCTGCCGTACGAGCTGTTCGTGCACGGTCGCGTCGAAGCCGCGAACGGCCAGTTCCGGCTGACCTTCGCGAACACCGGCCGGGCAGGCGCGGCGTTCCAGGTCCAGTCGCGCAATCGCGTCGACGGCCCGTGGGCGTACACGGTCGAAGCCGGCAAGCGCGTCGCCGACACGTGGAGCGCCGCCGCGTCGCTCGGCCTGTACGACCTCGACGTGTACGGCCCAAACGGCTTCTACTGCCATTTCCGCGGCCCGTTCGCGACCGGTGTCGGCAGCGCGAACGTGAACCCCGAAGTGATCTACGGCTACGACGTTGCGAACGGCAACATCACGCTGCGCCTGATGAACCGCGGCCACAAGGCCGTGCGGCTCAAGGTCACGAACGCGTACGGCCACGGCCACGCGCGCACGTTCGACCTCGCGCCGGGCGCGCACGTCGACGATTACTGGGACCTGCGCGGCAGCCACGGCTGGTACGACCTGACCGTCAGCGACGGCCGGCTGCTCGGCTTCCTGCGCCGCTTCGCGGGCCACGTCGAAACGGGCCGCCCGAGCACCAGCGACCCGCTGATCCGCACAAGCGCGTCGCACGACGACGCCGAGGCCGCATCGGACGCCCTGTCCGACTGACGTCGGCCCTACGCGGCGCGGCCCCGGGCGGGCCGCGCCGCTGCGTTGCCCCGCTCCGCCCCCTTTCCTCCCCACCCGTTCCGTTCGCGACGGGAAATTCCCGATACCGGCCGCCTGCGCACGCGCGGAAGCTATGCGCAAATCCGCATCGAATGCGCGGCAAATTTCCAAGACCCGTGCATATCGGCGACCTATATATCGAGGCAATCGGGGCTCTTCGCGGAGCCTGACGGGAGATGTTTCCGAGAATCGCGATGCCGACCTCCCCGCCCGATTCCGAGAAGCGGTCGAACCGCCCGCCCGTCGCACGCGCCGGCCCGCCCGAACGCGTGCGGTACCCACTCGCAGGTGTCGAACAAGAGGAACAACATGAAATTCCGTCATTCCCTGCTGTCGGTGTCGATTGCATCCGCGCTTGCCCTCCTCTCGCAACAGGCCGCCCAGGCTGCCGACGCAACCGACGTGAAAGTCGGCTTCGCCGCGCCGCTCACCGGCGTGAACGCCGGCTACGGCAAGGATCTGCAAAACGGCGTACAACTCGCGCTCGACGATGCGGTCGCGCAGAAGGTGCAGATCGCCGGCAAGCCTGCCCGTTTCAATCTCGTCGTGCAGGACGACCAGGCCGACCCACGCATCGGCGTGCAGGCCGCGCAGGCGCTGGTCGACCAGAACGTGTCGGTCGTGGTCGGTCACTTCAACTCGGGGACGACGATCCCGGCGTCGGTGGTCTACGACAAGGCCGGCATTCCGGTGATCGACCCGGCCGCGACCAATCCGACGCTCACGTCGCGCGGGCTCGCGAACATGTTCATGGTGATCGCGACCGACGGCCAGAATGCCGGCAACGCGGGCAAGTACGCGGTCGACGTGACGAAGGCGAAGCGCATCGCGATCATCGACGACCGCACGGCGTTCGGCCAAGGCGAGGCCGACGAATTCGAGAAGGCGGTGAAAGCCGCGGGCGGCAACCTCATCGGCCGCGAGTTCACCAGCAACCAGGCGGTCGATTTCCGCGCGCAGATCACGAGCCTGAAGGCCAAGAACCCCGACCTGATCTTCTTCGGCGGCCTCGATTCGCTCGCCGCGAACTTCATCAAGCAGATGCGGCAGCTCGGGCTGAACGCGCAGTTCGTCGGCGGCGGCGGCGTGAAGGACAACGAATTCATCAAGATCGCGGGGCCGGCCGCCGAAGGCGCGATGGCGTGGGAATATGGCCGGCCGCTCGACGAACTGCCACAGGGGAAGGACTTCGAGGCGCGCTTCAAGAAGCGCTTCGGCGTCGACGTGCTGTCGTACGCGCAGTTCGGCTACGACGCCGCGTGGGCGGCGATCAAGGCGATGCAGGCGGCCGGTTCGACCGACCCGAAGGCCTATCGCCCGGCGCTCAAGAAGATCGACTTCGAAGGCGTGACCGGCCGTATCTCGTTCTCGAACGACGGCTCGCTGAAGAGCGGGATGTCGACGCTGTACCAGGTGAAGAACGGCGCGTGGAAAACGATCGTGACGAAGGGAGGCTGATCGGCGAAGGAGGCGGCCGGCGGCGGAAACGCCGCGCGGCCGCCGAGATCGAGGCGGTCATGCCAATCTTGTACGACGACTGATGTTGATGCGGCGGGACACGCAGCCATGCGCGTCCCGCGAGACTTGACGGTCAGCCGGCCTCGGCCTCGGCTGCCTCGTGCGCGCGGCGCAGCCGCTCGCGGCTGTTCGTGAGGTGCGTGCGCATCGCGGCGCGGGCGGCTTCCGGGTCGTGGCGCGCGATCGCCTCGTAGATGTCCTCGTGCTCGTGGTTCAGCCGGCCGACGTAGCGCTCGAGGTCGTCGCCGGCAAAGCGCGCCGAATTCACGCGCGTGCGCGGGATGATCGACGTGCCGAGCTGCGTCATGATGTCGACGAAATAGCGGTTGCCGGTGGACTGGGCGATCTGCAGGTGGAACTGGAAATCGAGTTGCGCGGTGTCGCGGCCGCTGCCCGCGCCCGTCGCGATCGCGTCGAGCGCGCGCCGCAGCGCGGCGAGGTCGGTATCGTTCGCGCGCTGTGCAGCGAGGCTTGCGCACTCGCTTTCGAGGCTGATGCGCAACTCCAGCACCGCGAGCACGTCGCGCAGCGTCGTGATCGTCGCGGGATCGATGCCGAGCGTCTGGCGGCGCGACGGCTCCAGCACGAAGCTGCCGATGCCGTGGCGCGTCTCGACGAGGCCGCTCGCCTGCATCCGCGAGATCGCCTCGCGCACGACCGTGCGGCTCACGCCCTGTGCCGCCATGACTTCGGTTTCGGTCGGCAGCTTGTCGCCGGGACGCAGCGTGCCGTTTTCGATCTGCGCGGTCAGCGCGTCGACGACATCTTGTGCGAGGCTGCGTGCGCGACGGCGCGGCGCTGCGGGAAGCGTAGGCACGGACATGTGGCCGGTTCCTTTTTGAATGATCGTAATGTGAGCCGAGGGTTTACGCGGGGTTTGAGCGAAAGCCGATGATTCATTATACTGCGTCACAAGTCATCCGACGACTGATGATCGGCGCACGGATCTCCTGTCGACTCAGGTCGGCTGTTCGGCACGCCCGGTCCCGTGCGCGACGATCGACCCGCGTTCGCGTTCTGCGCGCCACCGGCCGGCTGTCGCCCTCACCCCGTTCCGGGGTTGCGTCGACGTGCGGGCTTGCGCGCCGCGCACGTCGGTTGTCGAATGATCGCACCTCCCGCCGCGCGCGGCAAAGCTTTTGCCGCACGGCATCGCCCACTCTTTCGCCATCGCCGCCCATGAACGCCGTCACTGCCTCGCCCTCCCACGACACGCCGCGCATCGTCGACCTGCAAGCGATTCCGGTCGCCGGCCACGACAGCATGCTGCTCAACCTGAGCGGCGCGCACGGCCCGTTCTTCACTCGCAACCTCGTGATCCTGAAGGACAGCGCGGGCCGCACGGGCGTCGGCGAAGTGCCCGGCGGCGAAAGCATCCGCCGCACGCTCGACGACGCGCGCGCACTGGTCGTCGGCCAATCGATCGGCAACCATCATGCGGTGCTCAACGACGTGCGGCGCACCTTCGCCGACCGCGACGCGAGCGGCCGCGGGCTGCAGACCTTCGACCTGCGCACGACGATCCACGCGGTCACCGCGCTCGAAGCCGCGCTGCTCGACCTGCTCGGCCAGCATCTGGGCGTGCCGGTCGCCGCGCTGCTCGGCGAAGGCCAGCAGCGCGAGCGCGTCGAAATGCTCGGCTACCTGTTCTACATCGGCGATCGCACGAAGACCGCGCTGCCCTACCGCGACGGCCGCGGCGCAACCGACGACTGGACGCGCGTGCGCGACGAAGCCGCGCTGACGCCCGAAGCCGTCGTGCGACTCGCCGAAGCCGCGCACGCGCGCTACGGCTTCAACGACTTCAAGCTGAAGGGCGGCGTATTCGAGGGGGCACGCGAGATCGAAGCCGTGACGGCGCTCGCCGAGCGCTTTCCCGACGCGCGCGTGACGCTCGATCCGAACGGCGCTTGGTCGCTCGACGAGGCCGTGCGGCTGTGCCGCGACCAGCATCACGTGCTCGCGTATGCGGAAGATCCTTGCGGCGCGGAGAACGGTTATTCGGGCCGCGAGGTGATGGCCGAATTCCGCCGCGCGACGGGGCTGCCGACGGCAACCAACATGATCGCGACCGACTGGCGGCAGATGGGCCATGCGGTGCAGTTGCACGCCGTCGACATCCCGCTCGCCGATCCGCACTTCTGGACGATGCAGGGGTCGGTGCGGGTCGCGCAGATGTGCCGCGACTGGGGCCTCACGTGGGGTTCGCATTCGAACAACCACTTCGACGTGTCGCTCGCGATGTTCACGCACGTCGCAGCCGCGGCGCCGGGCCAGGTCACCGCGATCGATACGCACTGGATCTGGCAGGACGGCGAACGGCTGACGCGCGAGCCGCTGAAGATCGAGAACGGGCTGGTGGAAGTGCCGAAGCGGCCGGGGCTCGGCGTCGACATCGACATGGATGCGGTCGCGCGCGCGCACGAGCTGTACAAGCAGCACGGCCTCGGCGCCCGCGACGACGCGGCGGCGATGCAGTATCTGATCCCGGGCTGGACGTTCAACAACAAGCGCCCCTGCCTCGTGCGCTGAGCATGGGCGAGCCGGGCGGCGGAACCGCCCGGTCGGACGGGAATCGGCGGGCACGACGCCGTGCGCGGCCGGTCCGGCTGGCGCCGGGCTCGAAACGCCTCGCGAGTGGGACGGGATCCGGATGGTTGTCGCCATGCCGGACTTGCGTGGCTTCACCCGGCTGACCAATCGTCCCTAACCGGGCGTCCCTAGCCGGGCGCCCCTACCCCCCGCGCCATCCCCGACGCGGCGAACACGATGACGATCACCAGCACCGCCTGCCAGTGGCCGATCCGCACATAAGTGCGCGCACGGCCGATATCGGGCATCTGCTGCCGCCGCGCGGCGACACGCCAGCGGATCAGCCCCAGCATCGGCGCGATCTCGAGCAGCAGGATCAGCACGAGCGCGGTCATCTTCAGGTGAAAGAGCGGTTCGTGCAGGTAGTAAGCGGTCCCTTTCTCGAAACCGCCGAACGCGCGTGCAAGGCCCGTCGCGATCAGCACGAGCGCGGACAGCCCCCAGACCGCATCGGCCTTGAACACGCCCGACAAATCGGCTGCCTGCGCCGAAGCGACGAGCCGGCGCAACGCGCGGTTGCGCCCCGCGATCGCGGCAAACGCGACACCGAACGCACTCAGGTGAATGGCGGCCAGCAACCAATGGACGATCATCGCGCCTCCTTGTCGCCCGCGCCCGGTGCGCGAGCCCTGTCAGACGATCTGCTTGAGCGCCGCGTCGAGCGCGAGCACCGCGACGCGGTCGCCTTCGGTCGCGAGCGGCGTGCGCATCACGGTCTGCCGGTTGTGACCGACCGCCGCCGGCGAATCCCACAGCAACTCGACCTTCGGCCGATTGAACAGGCTGCCGCGGCGCGGCGGCACGACCGCCGGCTGCGCGCCCTGCTCGCCCGCGGCGAGCGCCGCGTGGCCGGGCCAGCGCACCGACAGCTCGCGCGCGTCGTACTGGCCGACCTTGCGACTTTCCATCCAGACGATCGCGGTACGCGTCAGCACGTCGAGCGAAATCGCATACCGGCCGACCGCGAAGCGGCGCGCGGCCACGTTGGTCCGCCACAGCGGCCGGGGCCGGCAGATCCAGACGATCGCCGCGTACAGCGCCGGCGCGGCGACGAGCCAGCCGTTGGTCGCCGTCACCGCATGCAGCGCGCGGCGCCAGCCGGCCGCCCACGTGAATGCACCGATCGACCACACGGCGAACAGGAGACCGATCAGCGCGAACGCGCGCAGCGCCTGGCGCAGCCACTGCGGCAGCGGATGGAACGGGCGCTCGGCCCGTGCGGCGGCGCCGGGCAACGCGAGCAGCAGGAAGATCAGGATCAGGTAGACGAATGCCCACGGCGACGACACCATCGCCGACAGCGACGAGCGATAGCCCATCTGGGACATCGAGAACAGCCAGCGCGCGAGCAGCACGAGACCGATCGCGCGCAACGCGAAGATCACACCGGCGCCGGGGGCCGGCGCTGCGCGCGTGGTTTTCGTTCTCGCCAAGACTGCTCTCCTCTGGATATTCGTACCGGCCGGATTTCACGGCACGGCCATTATAGGGACATTACCGTCTGGACAGATGGCCGGATGGCGTGGCGGGCCGCTTCGGGGGCCGTTCGCGGCGCCGGGCGCGGCGAGAATACAACAGATCCGCGCCGCAGATGTGACAACGCCCCGCCGGAAAACCCGGACGGGGCGTCGTGACGGCCGCGCGGCGGCGGCCCGCAATCAGCTTGCGTTGACTTCGCGGAGCACCGTGCGGCGCTTCTGGCGCAGCAGTTCCTCGTAGCCCTTCACGTAATTCTGCGCCATCACCTTCGACGAGAAACGGGCTTCGAACGCGGCGCGAACCTTCTCGCGCGGCAGCGTGTCGAGACGCTTGAGCGCGGCAACGGCCGACAGCTCGTCTTCGACGACGAAGCCCGACACGCCGTTGTCGATCACTTCCGGCACCGAGCCGCGCTTGAACGCGATCACCGGCGTGCCGCAGGCCATCGCCTCGATCATCACCAGGCCGAAGGGCTCCGGCCAGTCGATCGGGAACAGCAGCGCATGCGCGTTACCGAGGAATTCGGTCTTCTCCGCCTCGCTGATTTCGCCGATGTACTCGACGTGCGGCAGCGCGAACAGCGGCTTGATCTTCTCTTCGTAGTACGCGCGGTCGGCCTTGTCGAGCTTCGCGGCGATCTTGATCGGCAGGCCGGCCTGCTCGGCGATGCGGATCGCCGTGTCGACGCGCTTCTCCGGCGAGATGCGGCCGAGGAACGCGAGGTAGCTCGGCTTCACGTTCGGGATCGGCGTCAGCAGGTTTTCCGGCAGGCCGTGATAGACGGTCGACAGCCAGTTCGCCTGCGGCAGCGGAATGCGCTGGTTGTCGGAGATCGACACGACCGGCACGTCGCTGAACGCATTGAAGATCGGCTGCAGTTCCGGCAGGTCGAGACGGCCGTGCATCGTCGTCAGATGCGGGACCGGCTGGCGCGAGAACAGCGAGAACGGGTAATAGTCGATGTGGCAGTGCAGGACATCGAACTCTTCCGCGCGGCGGCGCACCTGCTCGAGGAGCAGCATGTGCGGAGCCATCACGTCGCGGATCGTCGGGTCGAGGCGCAGCGCCTGCGGCCAGCACGCTTCGAGCTTCGCGGACGTTTGCGAATCGCCGCTCGCGAAGAGCGTGACGTCATGCCCCATCTCGACGAGTGCTTCGGTGAGGTAGGACACCACTCGCTCGGTACCACCGTACAGTTTCGGGGGCACCGCTTCGTGCAACGGAGCGATTTGGGCGATTCGCATGCGTAACTCCTAAAAAATCGGCAAAAAACCAGGTATGGGTCGGCAACCTGCCGGCGGTCCGGGCTGGCTGCGCGTCGCCCGAACATCGGACGAATCGGCCTGCCGGGAGCGTCGAAACCCGCGCTGCTCAAGGAGCGTCGGCGACGCGACAGGCATAGAACGTTTGAAACGAAGACCCGTTGACAGGGGTTCGTAAAAAAACCTGGAATCGAACCCGGAGCCGATTATCTAGGGTTAATCCCGATACGGCGCACGACATTTCAAACACTTTACTTTGTTACAAAGGCGCAACACTTTGCAACCCGCGGACTCGGGCGTCCGTTCTAGAGTGGAAGGCCGTTTTGGCGATCCTTGTTAACCCGCAGCTGCCGGCAGCGCGATTCCGGCATACGACACAGGACGGGATGCCGGATTTTATCTCAAAATCGAGCGCGAGCCCCTGGCCAAGGCAAGATTCGCGCAGCGCGACGCGCGGCGTTGTTTACAATGCCGGATTATTCAGTCCGGGCGAACGCCGGCCTGCGACCCAGCCGCCTCGCTCACTCACCGAATCACCGCACGCATATTTTGGAATCTCTCACCCCCGCCCAGCGCAACGCCCACAACGCGAAGCTGTCGAGCTACGCGCACCGGCCGATCGCGTTCCTGTTCCGCTACATCCGCCTCCACCCCGTCGCGCACCTGGTCGTGCTCTGCAGCGTGTTGGCCGCCGTCGGCTGCGCGCTCGGCTCGCAATATGCGATCAAGCACCTGATCGACGTGCTGGCGACCGGACGCCATCACCCGGGCCCGCTGTGGAGCGCGTTCGCGCTGCTCGTCGGGCTGATCGCGGCCGACAACCTGCTGTGGCGCGTCGGCGGCTGGGTCGCCGCGCACACGTTCGTCGCGGTCACGGGCGACCTGCGGCGCGACCTGTTCCAGTATCTGATCGGCCATTCGCCGACGTATTACTCGGAGAAGCAGCCGGGCACGCTCGCCAGCCGCATCACGGCCACGTCGAACGCGGTCTACACGTCGGAGAACACGATGGCGTGGAACGTGCTGCCGCCGTGCATCGCGGTGATGGGCGCGATCCTGATGATCATCGTCGTCAATCCGCTGATGGCGGCCGGCCTGCTCGGCTGCTCGGCCGTGCTGTCCGTCATCCTGTTCAAGCTCGCCGGCCGCGGCTCCGCGCGCCACCATGCGTTCGCGGCGAAGGCCGCGGCGGTCGACGGCGAGCTCGTCGACGTGATCGGCAACATGGGCCTTGTGCGCGCGTTCGGGATGACGCTGCGCGAACAGAAGCGCTTCAGCGCGACGGTGAAGGCCGAGATGGATGCGCGCCAGCAGAGCCTGCTCTATCTCGAAAAGCTGCGGCTGCTGCATGCGGTGATCACCGCGATGCTGTCCGCCGGCCTGCTCGGCTGGGCGCTGTGGCTGTGGGATCAAGGCCGCGCGACGTCGGGCGACATCGTGCTCGTCAGCTCGCTCGGCTTCACGATCCTGCACGGCACGCGCGATCTCGCGGTCGCGCTCGTCGACGTCACCCAGCACGTCGCACGCCTGTCCGAAGCCGTGAAGACGCTGCTCGAACCGCACGGCATGCCGGACCGCTCGGACGCGCAGCCGCTGTCGGCCAAGGGCGGGCGCGTCGACTTCGAGCGCGTGACGTTCGCATACCCGCACCGCCGCGCGATCCTCGACCACTTCGACCTTCATATCGAACCGGGCCAGCGCGTCGGCCTGATCGGCAAGTCGGGCGCCGGCAAGTCGACCGTGCTCGCGCTGCTGCAGCGCTTCTACGACACGCAGGACGGCGCGGTGAAGGTCGACGGCCAGGACGTGAAGGGCATCACGCAGGACAGCCTGCGCCACGCGATCGCGCTAGTGCCGCAGGACATCTCGCTGCTGCACCGGACGATCTACGACAACATCGCGTACGGCCGCCCCGACGCGACCCGCGACGAAGTGCTCGCCGCCGCGCGCGACGCGCGCTGCGCGGAGTTCATCGAAGCGATGCCGGAAGGCTATGACACGATCGTCGGCGACCGCGGCGTCAAGCTGTCGGGCGGCCAGCGCCAGCGCATCGCGATCGCGCGCGCGATCCTGAAGGATGCGCCGATCCTGCTGCTCGACGAAGCGACGTCGGCGCTCGACAGTGCGTCCGAGGAAGCGATCCAGAGCGCGCTCGACCGCCTGATGGTCGGCCGCACGGTGATCGCGATCGCGCACCGCCTGTCGACGCTGCGCAACTTCGACCGCATCATCGTGATGAACAACGGCAAGGTGATCGACGACGGCCCGCCCGACGTGCTGCGCAGCCGCCCCGGCCTGTATCGCGACCTGCTCGCGAAGCAGCATGGCCGCCATCATGCGGCCCCCGACGGCAACGC
Source organism: Burkholderia sp. NRF60-BP8 (assembly GCF_001522585.2). Classification (NCBI taxonomy): domain Bacteria; kingdom Pseudomonadati; phylum Pseudomonadota; class Betaproteobacteria; order Burkholderiales; family Burkholderiaceae; genus Burkholderia; species Burkholderia sp. NRF60-BP8. Next base: position 1,181,443 of record NZ_CP013373.1, on the reverse strand, counting down.
GCCGACCGGCGAACGCGTAGCCTGACGCGCCGGCATCGCGCCGACGAAAAAAGCCGCCGTGCTTCTCGCACGGCGGCTTTTTCAATTGCGCCGACAGCAACGGAACGGATCAGACCTGCTGCAGATCGCGCAGGAAATTGTCCCGCCACACCGACACGTTGTTCTCGCGAAGCTGCGCGATCATGTCCGCATAGCGCGCGCGCCGCTCGGCGAGCGGCATCGTCAGCGCCTGCGACAGCGCATCGGCCATTCCGTCGATATCGATCGGATTGACGATCAGCGCGCCCGCGAGCTCGCGCGCGGCGCCTGCGAAACGCGATAGCACTAGCACGCCCGGATCGTCCGGATTCTGTGCGGACACGTATTCCTTCGCGACGAGGTTCATCCCGTCGCGCAGCGGCGTCACGAAACCCACGCGCGCGAGCCGGTACAGCGCGGCCAGCACCTGACGGTCGTACTGACGGTGAATGTAGAGGATCGGCGCCCAGTCGAGCTCCGCGTAGCGCCCGTTGATACGCCCCGACTCCGCTTCCAGCTGCAGGCGGATGTCCTGGTACGCACGCAGGTCCGCACGCGTCGACGGCGCGATCTGCAGGAACGACACGCGGTTGCGGATCGACGCCTGGTGCTCGAGCAGCTTCTCGAACGCACGGAATCGTTCGACGAGCCCCTTCGAATAATCGAGCCGGTCGACGCTCATGATCAGTTGCCGCCCGCGCAGCGACGTCGCGAGCGTGCGCACCGCCTTGCCGTGCTCGCCCGCCTGCGCGAGCGACGCGATCTCGTCCGGATAGACGCCGATCGGATAGGCGGCCGCGCGCAGCGTCTGGCCGAACGCGCGTACGCGCACCGTGTGCCCGTCGTGCTCGACTTCGCCGTCCGCCTCGAACTCGACGTAGTCGCAGAACGCGCGCAGATCGGGCCCGGTCTGGAAGCCCAGCAGATCGAACGCGCACAGCGACTCGACGAGCTCGCGGTGCGGCGGCACGTTGACGAGCACCTGCGCGGCCGGAAACGGGATGTGCAGGAAGAAGCCGATACGGTTCTTCACGCCGGCGTCGCGCAACGCGCGCGCGAACGGAATCAGGTGATAGTCGTGCACCCAGATCACGTCGTCGTCCTGCAGCAGCGGCACGAGCTGCTGCGCGAGCCAGACGTTGACACGGCGATAGCCGTCGAACTCGTGGCGATCGTACTGGATCAGGTCCGCGCGGTAATGGAACGCGGGCCACAGCGTCGCGTTGGAGAACCCGCGGTAATACTGGTCGTAATCGCGGCGCGACAGCCCGACCGTCGCGAACGTCACGGGCCCGCGCTCCTCGATGCGGATTTGCGGCTGCGGTGCGCCGGATGCGACCACTTCGCCGCTCCAGCCGAACCACATGCCGCCGGTTTCCTTCAGCGCGTCGTAGACGCCGATCGCGAGGCCGCCCGCCGCCGGTTCGCCTTCCGAAATCGGCGCGACGCGGTTTGAAACGATGATGAGCCGGCTCATGCGTGCGGCTGCCCCGCGCCGAGCCAGCATGCGATCTGCTCATGCAATGCGTCGACCGAATCGAGCCGCATGCGCGCGGACGTCTCGCCCGCACCGACCTTGATCGACAGGCCGCCGCGCGCGTTGACCACCGCGAAGCCCTTCTCGTCGGTCAGATCGTCGCCCGCGAACAGCGGCACGCGGCCCGCAAAGGGCGGCTCGTCGAGGAACGCGGCCAGCGCGCGACCCTTGTCGACGCCCTTCGGCTTGATCTCGAACACCATCTTGCCGGGTTGCAGCACGTACGCATCCGCATAGTCGGCGACGAGGCGCTCGGCCGCTTCGCGCGCCACCGCCTCGCGCTCGGGCGCATTGCGAAAATGCAGCGCGACGGCCGCGCCCTTGATCTCGAGCAGCATGCCCGGATGGCGGTCGACAACGTCCGCGAGCTCGCGCTCGATGCGCAGCAGGCGCTCGTCGTTGAAGCCGATGCGCTGCGTGTCGCCGTTCGCATCGCGGCGCTCCGCGCCGTGCAGGCCGGCGATCGGCAAGCCGGGCATCTTCAGGAACGTGTCAAGGTTGTCGATGCCGCGCCCGGACACGATCGCGACCGCGCCGTGCGAGCGGCGCGACAATTCGTCGAGCAGCGTCAGCAGCGACGGCGGAACACGAATGCTGTCGGGCGTCGGCGCCAGTTCGACGAGCGTGCCGTCGAAGTCGAAGAAGAACGCGGTATCGGTCAGGGACAGGGAAGCCGGAACGGATTGCATCGATTCGATAGTTTGAGGGGCAGCCGGCACATGCCGGCCGCCGCTGCGCGAATGGAGTTGTGCGCATCTTACCGCGCCTGCGCGTCCAGATGGGCGAAACCGGAGCTGCGCGGACACCACGCAGGCCGCCGCGTCAACTGCGACATATTGCCCCGCTCGCCCGTGCCGTACGGGTTTCGAAAGGACGCAGGCGCGCGAATTGCGCTACAGTCGCAACCGCCTGCCGCGCGACGCATGGCATCGTGCCGGCCGGCTACTCGTTGAGTCCGATCGAGCTTGGGGACCGTTTCCGTATGGAACGCACATGCGAATGTCCGAAACTGCTCGTAGGGCAACGAGTGAGGAGCACCGTTTGGCCGAGCCAAACAAGCGACGCGCGACGCCGCCATACGGGCAGTTTCGGACAATCCCGTAGAATATTTTTTAATTTGGGGTTGCGCGTTCCATATGGAAACAGTCCCTGAGATGCCGTCTGCCTGTCCCGCGCCGCGCCGGCGCCTCTCCCGCCTCATCCGCACGGCCGCGGTCCTCGCCGCCGCCCTGGCGCTCGCCGCGTGCACGCACGACGAGCCGCGCTGGAACCTGACCAACGTCACCGGCCACCTGCCCGACCTGTCGTTCGAGCTGACGGGCGGCGACGGCCATCCCGTCGATGCCGATGCGTTCCGCGGCCGCGTCGCGCTCGTCTACTTCGGCTACACGCACTGCCCCGATGTCTGCCCCGAAACCCTGGCGCGGCTGATGGAAGTGCTGGCGAATCTCGGCCCGCAGGCGGACCACGTGCGCATCCTGTTCGTCTCGGTCGATCCCGCGCGCGACACGCCGCAGGCGATGCAGTCCTATGTCGCCGCGTTCGACGCCGCGCACGCGCGCGGCCTGACCGGCACCGACGGCCAGATCGAATCGCTCGCGAAGCGCTATCGCGTCGCGTACCAGATGGAAAAGCGCGATCCGTCCGGCGGCTACGAAGTGACGCACAGCTCGGCCGTCTACATCTTCGACGCGACCGGTCGCGCGCGCCTGCTCGCGACCGATCGCGATTCGCCCGACGCCATCGCCGCCGATGTGCGCCGGATCATCGACCCTGCCTCCACGACCTGAATTCCGCGATGAACACGAAAACGACCCTCAAGACGTTCGCCCTCCTCGCCGCGCTGTGCGCCGGCACCCACGCCTATGCCGCCGGCGCGATCAGCGCGCAGAATGCCTGGGTGCGCTGGCTGCCGAACAAGCTGCCCGCGGGCGGCTACGTGACGCTCGTGAACGCCGGCGACAAGCCGATCGACCTCGTCGACGTCGACAGCCCCGACTACGGGATGGCGATGCTGCACCAGACGGTATCGAACGGCTCGACGCAGAAGATGGAGATGGTCGACAAGCTGACGATCCCCGCGCGCGGCAAGGTCGACATCGCGCCGGGCGGCTATCACTTCATGCTCGAGGAGCCGAAGCACGCGATCAAGCCGGGCGACACCGTGCATCTGCGCCTGAAGTTCTCCGACGGCGAAACGGTCGATGCGCCGTTCGCCGTGAAGTCGCCGGCCCGGGCGAAGTGATACACGCGCGATGAACCTCCTGTACTGGCTCGATCCGTGGGAACCGTCGCCGACCGTGGTCATCGCGGTGCTGGCGGCCGCCGTGCTGTTCGCACGCGGCGTGAAGAAAGCGAAGGTGTCGCCGCTGCGGCAGTTCTCGTTCTGGTTCGGGCTGACGGCGCTCTACATCGCGCTGCATACGCGGCTCGACTACTTCTTCGAGCACGAATTCTTCATGCACCGCGCGCAGCACCTCGTGCTGCATCACCTCGGGCCGTTCTTCATCGCGCTGTCCTATCCGGGCGCGGCGATCCGCGCAGGCATTCCGTTCCGCTGGCGGCAGCGCTTCGTGCGCCCCGCGCTCGCGTGGGCGCCGGTGCGCGCGACGCTCGACGTGGTATTCCATCCGGTCGTCGCGGTCGTGCTGTTCGTCGGGCTGATCTATTTCTGGCTGCTGTCGCCGATCCACTTCATCGCGATGCTCGACTGGCGTCTCTATCGCGCGATGAACTGGAGCATGGTGATCGACGGGCTGCTGTTCTGGTGGCTCGTCGTCGATCCGCGTCCCGCGCCGCCCGCGCGGCTGTCGCCGGGCCGCCGGATCCTGATCGTCGTCGCGGCGATCCCGCCGCAGATCGCGCTCGGCGCGCTGATCTTCTTCACGCCGCACGAGCTGTATCCGATCTATTCGATCTGCGGCCGCGCGTTCACGTGGCTGAGCCCGCTGCGCGACCAGCAGATCGGCGGCCTGCTGCTATGGATTCCCGGTTCGATGATGAGCGTGATCGGCGCACTGATCGCGCTGCGGCACTGGCTACGGCTGTCCGCGCGCGGGCGCCTGATCGGCGAACGGGCCGCGCGGCGCACGGACGAACCGCCCGTCGCACGCGGCGCGCACTGACTGCCGCGCAGCGCGGCGCGCGTCACGCGCGCGCGCTGCTCATCCAGACGTGCGGAATGCCGTCCTCGTCGTGCACGTCCGAACTCGGCGTGAAGCCGAACGCTCCGTAGAAACGTTGCAGGTGAGCCTGTGCATGCAGGCTCACCTGCGTATCCGGCCACTGCGCGCGGATATGCTCGAGCGCGCGCGACAGCAGCCCGTTGCCGAGCCCGGCGCCGCGAAACGCGGCGGTCGTCAGCACGCGGCCGATACGCACGTCGGTGTGCTGCGCGTCTGGCAGCAGCACGCGCAGATAGCCGGCCAGACGGCCGGCCGGATCGAAGGCCGCCAGGTGCCACGCGGCCTGGTCCGCATCGTCGATGTCGCGATACACGCAGTTCTGTTCGACGACGAATACGGCGCTGCGCGCTTCGAGGATCGAATAGATTTCGCGCGCCGTCAGCGCGTCGAAGGATTTCCAGCGCCAGTCGAGATCGGCGGTGCTCGGGGATGCGGCGGGTGCGGATGCGTTCATGTGCGGTCCTGAGTCGGGCGCGCCGACCGGCGCGCGGCAACCGTCGATTATGCCTCGAAGCGCGCATCGCGCGCGACCGCCTGCCCGCGTGCGAAAAAAAGCCCCGCATCGCGCGGGGCCTGCTCGTCATGCCGTCATGCCGGCATCTGGCCGAAGCGGCCGCTGTTGAAATCTTCGATCGCGGTACGAATCTCCGCTTGCGAGTTCATCACGAACGGACCGTAGCCGACAACCGGCTCGTCGATCGGCTCGCCGCTCAGGATCAGCAGCTTCGCGTCGCCGTTCGCTTCGATCTCGACGTCGCTGCCGTCGCGGCTCAGTTGCACGAACTGCGCTTCGCGGGCCACCGTCTCGCCGTTCACCTGCACGGTGCCGCTCAGCACGACCACCGCGAGCGTACGCCCTTCGGCGACCGGAAACCGCGCATGGCCGCCTGCGACGAGCCGCACGTCCCACACGTCGATCGGCGTGTGCGTGCGGGCCGGGCCGCGCCGCCCGTCGAGCTCACCGGCGATGATCCGCGCCCGTCCCGCGCCGTCCGGCAACTCGACCACCGGGATATCGGCGTTCAACAGCGTCTGGTAGCCGGGCGCGCCCATCTTGTCCGCGGCGGGCAAGTTCACCCACAGCTGCACCATCTCGAGCGGGCCGCCCCGCTTCGTGAACGCCTCCGAGTGGAATTCCTCGTGCAGGATCCCGCTCGCGGCCGTCATCCACTGCACGTCGCCCGGGCCGATCGTGCCGCCCGCGCCGGTCGAGTCGCGGTGCGCGACTTCGCCGTCATAGACGATCGTCACCGTTTCGAAACCGCGGTGCGGATGCTGGCCGACACCGCGCGGCGTGCTCGTCGGTTCGAACGTCGCCGGGCCCGCGTAATCGAGCAGCAGGAACGGGCTCAGGTGCGTGCCATGAGACTGGTAGCTGAACATCGAACGCACCGGGAAACCGTCGCCGACCCAATGACCGCGCGGCGCACTGTACACACCCTGGATCTTCTTCATTGCCCTTCTCCGTATTGCGGCGAAACCCGTGTTTCGCATCCATGGATGACAATATAGAGATGGAACGATCGATCCGGTAGACTGCCAAAATCGCACTCAGCGTTCCATTTCATGAACGATAAAGCGCGGGATCTCAACGATCTCTACTACTTCGTGCAGGTCGTCGAACACGGCGGCTTCGCGCCGGCCGGGCGCGCACTGGACATGCCGAAATCGAAGCTGAGCCGCCGCATCGCGCTGCTCGAGGCGCGGCTCGGGATGCGGCTGATCCAGCGTTCGACGCGCCGCTTCACGGTCACCGACGTCGGCCAGACCTATTACGCGCATTGCCGCGCGATGCTCGTCGAGGCCGATGCCGCCGACGAGGCGATTGCGCTGCTGCACGAGGAGCCGCGCGGCATCGTGCGCGTCAGTTGCCCGATCGTGCTGCTCGATTCGCTGGTCGGCACAATGATCGCCGCGTTCATGGCCGCGTGCCCGCGCGTCGAGATCCACCTGGAAGCCACGAATCGGCGCGTCGACGTGGTCGGCGAAGGAATCGACGTCGCGATCCGCGTGCGTCCGCCGCCGCTCGAGGACAGCGATCTCGCGCTGCGCGTGCTCGCCGAGCGCGGCCAGTGTCTCGTCGCGAGCCCCGCGCTGCTGCGCGAGCATGGCGTACCGGTCGTTCCCGCCGATCTCGCGCGGCTGCCGAGCCTCGATCACGGCGTGCCGCAGTCCACGCACGTGTGGCGGCTGCGCGGGCCCGACGGCGCGCACGCGGAAATCCATCACCAGCCGCGCTTCGTGACGGGCGGGATGCTCGCGCTGCGCGCGGCGGCCGCCGCGGGCGTCGGCGTCGTGCAGTTGCCGACGATGATGGTACGCGACGAGGTGTCGCGCGGTGAACTGGTCACGGTGCTACCGGACTGGGCACCCCGCCGCGAAATCGTGCACGCGGTGTTCGCGTCGCGCCGCGGGCTGCTGCCCGCGGTACGGGCGTTGCTCGATTTCCTGGCCGAGCGGTTCGCCGAACTCGAACCGGACTGAACGCGCCGCATCGCCCACGCCCCTGCGCTGCAGACCGCGCGCGCGTGCCGTAGACTGCGGTACGCGCAGTGCGCGCTTTCACAACCTCTATCGCTTTCCCGCCATGTTCACGCTGTCCAACGACCCTACCGCCTCCAAGGCCGACCAATACGCGACGCTCGTCGAGCAGGCGCGTGCGCTCGTCGAATCCGAACGCGACCTGATCGCGAACGCGGCGAATTTCTCCGCGCTCGTCTATCACTCGCTCGATCGCCTGAACTGGGCGGGCTTCTACTTCTTCGACGGCACCGAACTCGTGGTCGGCCCGTTCCAGGGCAAGCCCGCGTGCGTGCGGATCGCGCTCGGCAAGGGTGTGTGCGGCACCGCCGCGCAGACGCGCGAGACGCAGGTCGTGCGCGACGTGCACGACTTCCCCGGCCATATCGCTTGCGATGCGGCGTCGGAATCGGAAATCGTCGTGCCGCTGGTGGCCGGCGACGGCACGCTGATCGGCGTATGGGACGTCGACAGCCCGGTCGCCGCGCGCTTCGACGACGAAGACCGCCGGGGCATGGAAGCACTGTGCCGCGTGTTCGTCGAACACGCGTGGCAGAAGGCGCGCGGTTAAGCTCGGCGGCGCCGCGGCGCAGGCCGCGGCAAGCGAAACGGGCTCCGCGAAGGAGCCCGTTTCATTGCAACGCCGCGCCGCCGTATGCGGCGCACGGTCGCCGTCAGGCCGCGTGCGTGCCGGAAAGCGCGGCGAACGCCTGCGGCTTCGCGTCCTCGGTCAGCACCTCGACGCCCGTTTCCGTCACCACGACCATGTGCTCCCATTGCGCGGACAGCGAATGGTCCTTCGTGACGACCGTCCAGCCGTCGGCCAGCACCTGCGTATCGCGCTTGCCCGCGTTCAACATCGGCTCGATCGTGAAGATCATCCCCGGCCGCAGCGGCAGACCGGTGCCCGGGCGACCGTAATGCAGCACCTGCGGTTCGTCGTGATAGACGTCGCCGATGCCATGCCCGCAATATTCGCGCACCACGCTGAACCCTTCGCGATGGGCGACCTGCTGTATCGCATAGCCGACGTCGCCGAGCGTCGCACCGGGGCGCACCGCGCGGATGCCGGCGTGCATCGCCTCGTAGGTCGCCGCGACGAGCCGCCGCGCGAGCGCGTTCGGTTCGCCGACGAAATACATGCGGCTCGTATCGCCGAACCAGCCGTCCTTGATCACCGCGATGTCGAGGTTCACGATGTCGCCGTCGCGCATCGGCCGCGACGTCGGAATGCCGTGACAGACCACGTGGTTGACCGACGTGCACAGCGTCTTCGGATAGCCGTGGTAGCCGATGTTCGCGGGAATCGCGCCCAATTCGTCGACGATGTATTCGCGGCAGCGCGCATCCAGCTCGTCGGTGGTGACGCCCGGCTTCACGTGCTCGGTGATCATCGTCAGCACCTGCGACGCGAGCCTCGCGGCTTCGCGCGACTTGGCGATTTCCGCGGCGCCGCGGATCGGGATTTCGCGTTTCGCCATTACGCCACCTGCTCGATATGCTGCGCTACCGGTTCCGCCGGCCCCACGTCGCCGCCACGCGCCTCTGCCTCGATCAACATCTTGCAGATGTCGCCGTAGGACAGCGACGGATTGAGCTCCGCCAGCATTCCGACGCGCAGCCAGTGTTCGGCCTGCGCGTTGATCGAACGGCTCAGTGCCGTGCTCGTCGAGCGCAGCCGCTCATGCATGTGCTCGGAAATCTTGATGATGCCCATATATCCCCAATTAAACGAAACGTAGCTATTTCGTATATTACGCTGCGCCTGATGACCGAGCAAGCCGTTCGGTTCCGTCCCCTTCTTCAATCCGCGTCGGGGAATGCCGTTGACATCGAATTCCATCTTGCTGGAAAATAAATCCATCATGAAAGAATCAGCGATTCCCACGGCCGACGACGCCGGTATCAACGAGCGCATTGCCCGGCGCGTGCGCGATCTGCGCGCCGTTCGAGGCTACACGCTCGATGCGCTGGCCGCGCGTTCCGGTGTCAGCCGTTCGATGATCTCGCTCATCGAACGCGCGTCGGCCAGCCCGACGGCCGTCGTGCTCGACAAGCTCGCGGCCGGCCTCGGCGTGTCGCTCGCCGGGCTGTTCGGCGGCGACCGGGACGACGCGCCCGCGCAGCCGCTGGCCCGCCGCGCGCAGCAGGCCGAATGGCGCGACCCGGCGTCCGGCTATGTGCGGCGCAACCTGTCGCCGGCCGGCTGGCCGTCGCCGCTCCAGCTCGTCGAGGTCGATTTCCCGCCCGGCGCGCGCGTCGCGTACGACAGCGGCGGGCGCGAAAGCGCGCTGCATCAGCAGGTGTGGATCATCAGCGGCCGCGTCGACGTCACGTTGGGCGATGCGCTTCACGAACTTCGCGAAGGCGACTGCCTGGCCATGCGGCTCGACCGGCCGCTGATCTTCAGCAATCCGTCGTCGCACGCCGCGCGCTATGTCGTCGCGATCTGCGACGCATCCGCCGCCGCGCGGAGCGCGTGATGCGCGCGTCGAGTGCGCACCCGATTTAGAGCCAACAGGAAGGAACCCGTATGAACTCCCCGTCACAGCGCGACGACGTGCGCCTGATCGATTGCAGCGAGGCCGAACACGCAGCGGCCATTCTCGACATCCTGAACGACGCGATCGTGAACTCGACCGCACTGTACGACTACCGGCCGCGGCCGCCGGAAGCAATGGTCGCGTGGTTCGCGACGAAGCGCGTGGGCGGCTTTCCGGTCTTCGGCGCCGTCGACGCCGCGGGCACGCTGCTCGGCTTCGCGAGCTGGGGGACGTTCCGCGCGTTCCCGGCCTTCAAGTACACGGTCGAACACAGCGTGTACGTGCGCAACGATCAGCGCGGCCGCGGGCTCGGCGAACTGCTGCTGCGCGAAGTGGTGCGGCGTGCACGCGAAGCGCAGGTGCACGTGCTGGTCGGCTGCATCGACGCGACCAATGCCGGAAGCATCGCGCTGCATACGAAACTGGGATTCGTGCACGCGGGCACGATCGCCGAGGCGGGATTCAAGTTCGGCCGCTGGCTCGATGCGGCGTTCTACCAGTTGAAGCTCGAGACGCCGGTGCAGCCGGTGGATGGGTAATTGATGGGCGGCCGTCGCATGCATCGTGTGCGATCGACGGAAACGGACGCGGAACAAGAAAAGCCCCGGCGAAGCGGGGCTTTTCTCCTTCTACCTGGAGACGCGGGCCAGAGTCGAATCGAGCCAAACGGCTTCTCGGGCCGGCATAAGTTTCATTACGTCAATGAGCTTACCCGGATTAAACCGCCCAGGGTCGCCGCTTCCTGAATGCGCGCTTTGCATGACTGCTCCGCCATCTTCAACACTACCTCCGATTGCGCTCAATCCTCGGCAACTTCTGCGCCCGAAATGACTCGGTGATGAAGTCCACGAACGCGCGTGTTTTGGCTGGCAAGAGCTTTTGGTTCGAAAAATACAACGACAATGGCCCAGCATCGACATGCCAATCTTCCAGCACTCGCACCAGGGCGCCGCTGGCGAGGTGTGGCGCTGCATGTAGCAGCGAAACCACACCGACGCCAATACCCAGTAGCGCCGACCGACAAACCGCATCAGGGTCATTGACCAGCATCACCGGCTTTTCTGCCACTGCCATCTCAGTGCCAACCGAGTTGCGCATGACCCATGCGCGCTGACGACTGCTTAGCGGCGAACGCATCGACACGCTTCCCAGTCTCGCGAGATCAGCGGGATCTTTCGGGGGAAGTTTATCGACCATGTATGCCGGTGATGCCACCGCGATCAAATGAATCCGGCCCAACTCGCGAGCCACCATCCCCGCAGGTAGCTCGAAGCCGCCCCCAATTGCCACGTCGAATCCTTCCCCGATGAGATCGACCGGCCGGTTATCGAAAAACCAATCCGGCCTCACCTCAGGATAGCGTTCCAGGAAAGCAGGCATCAGCGGTAACAGATAGTCCATTCCGAAACCCGCTGGAACGCTCAATTTCAGAACGCCCGACGGTTTGGCGGCATTGACCATGAGATCCGCAATCGCACCTTGGATACTGTCGAGACCGCTCCGCACCGACAGCAGGAAGCGGTCGCCCGCTTCGGTGGGCGTCAGGCCGCGCGTGCTACGTTGAAACAATTGGACGCCCAGGTTGCGCTCAAGATGCGCAACGTTGCGGCTGACCGCTGCAGGCGTAAGCGCGAGCCTGCGTGCAGCCGCCGAAAAGCTTCCTGACTCGGCGCTCCGGACGAAGCATTCCAGGTTGGCAAGACTTTCCATGACGAGCTTCAAATATTGATTGAAACTGATTCTACTTGCACTCAACTACCTGTAAAGACTCAACGAGCATAAAGTCCCTCTACGAAATGACTTTCAACCAGAGGGAACCAGTATGAGTATCGCAATCATCGGGGCCGGTGCCATTGGCTCGGCCATCGCGCGCAATCTCGCCCGTAGTGGCATCTCGGCTTCCATTGCCAATAGCCGCGGACCGCAATCACTACAAGCACTGTCCGATGAACTCGGCCCCTATATTCGAGCCGTGAGCGTAAAAGAGGCTGCACGCGCTGACATCGTGTTTCTCGCGGTGCCTTGGGATCAGGTGGCCACGGCCTTGAAGGATCTCGGTCCGTGGAACGCCCGTGTTCTAGTCGACGCAAACAATGCGGTAGAAGTACGAATCGGTGCCGACAACGTACCGTCGTTCCATGCCATCGATTTTGGCGGTCGTGCTTCCAGCGAGCTGGTCGCGCAGTGGGCGCCGGGAGCAAGGGTTGTGAAGGCGTTCAATCATTTGAGTGCCGGGCCGCTGGCCTCTGGCCCCAAGGTTGACGGTGGTCGACGCGTGCTGTTCCTGGCCGGACAAGATGCTGATGCAAAGAAATCCGTCAGCGATCTGATCATTCGCCTCGGTTTCGCGCCGGTCGATCTCGGCGGTGTGGACGAAGGTCGGCTCATCCAGTTTCCGGGTGGGCCGCTCGCGGTGATTAACCTCACCCAGCTGGATCAGTAACGACAAAGCGATGCAGAAAAAGAAAAGCCCCGCCGAAGCGGGGCTTTTTTTCTGGAGGCGCGAGCCGGAGTCGAACCGGCCTAAACGGCTTTGCAGGCCGCTGCATAACCGCTTTGCTATCGCGCCAAAAGCGGACTGTCCGGATGCCGTGAGGCAAGCGACAGATTTTCATTCGAGGACCGGAAGTCCATCAAATAAAAAGGGAAGCGTGGCTTCCCCGTTACCTGGAGCGGGAGACGAGTCTCGAACTCGCGACCTCAACCTTGGCAAGGTTGCGCTCTACCAACTGAGCTACTCCCGCATTGTCCTGCATCTGCAGCGCTTCGCCGTACTACACGCTGCCAGAAAAATCTGGAGCGGGAGACGAGTCTCGAACTCGCGACCTCAACCTTGGCAAGGTTGCGCTCTACCAACTGAGCTACTCCCGCATGTGTCCTGCATCTGCAGCGCTTTGCCGTACTACACGCTGCCAGAAAAAATCTGGAGCGGGAGACGAGTCTCGAACTCGCGACCTCAACCTTGGCAAGGTTGCGCTCTACCAACTGAGCTACTCCCGCGTATCGCTACGCTACTGCTTCCCCGTCACACACTTACTTCGTCGTGCAGCGGAGAAGCGAGATTATGTCGAAGGCACATTCGTGTGTCAAGAGCTTTTCCAGCCCTTTTTACAAAAACCGCCGGCCCATGCCGCGCGGCTTACGCGCCGCCGCGCTCGCGAATCTGCGGCCATGCGAGCTTCATGTAGTACAGCATCGACCAGATGGTCAGCACCGCGGCGAGATACATCAGCCACTCGCCCCACACGCGCGTATCGATCGTCACGATGCCGAGCGGCAACGGCCCGTAGAACAGCAGCATCGGAATCGCGACCATCTGGCATGCGGTCTTGAACTTGCCGAGCTGATTCACAGCGACGCTCTTCGACGCGCCGATCTGCGCCATCCATTCGCGCAGCGCCGAAATCGCGATCTCGCGCCCGACGATCACGAGCGCGATTGCCGCGTCGACCCGCGAAATCTGCACGAGGATCAACAGCGCGGCCGTCACCATCAGCTTGTCCGCCACCGGGTCGAGAAACGCGCCGAACGATGACGTCTGGTTCCACTTGCGGGCGAGGAAGCCGTCGAACCAGTCGGTCAGCGCGGCGAGGATGAAGATCGCCGCCGCCGCGAGGTTGCGGTGCGCGCCGTCCATCACCGAGTCCGGCAGATAGAACACGCCGACGACGAGCGGAATCAGCACGATCCGTACCCACGTCAGGAAAATCGGGAAATTGAACGGCATGGCATACGGGACAGTAAAGGATTCGCAATTGTGCCGTGTCGACCGGCCTGCCACAAGAATGCTGGCAAATGCCGCCGGCCGCACGGCCGCGTCAGTGAAGCTGCTTGTAGATCTGCTCGGCGAGCGCGTGCGAAATGCCTTCGACGCTCGCCAGCTCCTCGACACTCGCGGCCACCACGCCGCGCAATCCGCCAAAACGCGCGAGCAGTCGCTGCCGGCGCTTCGCGCCGACGCCCTCGAGCTCCTCGAGCCGCGACGTCTGGCGCGCCTTCGCCCGCTTCGCCCGCATGCCGGTGATCGCGAAACGGTGCGCCTCGTCGCGGATCTGCGCGACGAGCATCAGCGCGGCGCTCTCCTTGCCGAGTTCGAGCGGCGCGCGACCGTCCGCGAACACCAGCGTCTCGAGGCCGACCTTGCGCCCCTCGCCTTTCGCGACGCCGACCAGCATCGACGTGTCGAGGCCGAGCTCGGTGAACACCTGTCGCGCGATCTCGACCTGGCCCTTGCCGCCGTCGATCAGCACGATGTTCGGCAGCAGGCTCGACGCCTCGGCCTGGCGCGTCGACTCGCCGTCGATGCCGGCCGCTTCGTCGGCGGCCGCGGCCTGTGCGGCCTGTTCCACCATCTTCTCGTAGCGGCGCGTGAGCACCTGCCGCATCGCCGCGTAATCGTCGCCCGGCGTGATGCCCGTGATGTTGTAGCGGCGATATTCGCTCGATTGCATCTTGTGATGGTGATAGACGACGCACGACGCCTGCGTCGCCTCGCCCATCGTATGGCTGATGTCGAAGCATTCGATCCGCAGCGTCGCGAGATCGTCGCTGTCGTAGCTGAGCGTGTCGGCCAGCGCACGCGTGCGCGCCTGCTGCGAGCCCTGCTCGGACAGCAGCCGAGCGAGCGCGAGCCGCGCATTCTGCTCGGCCATCGACAGCCACGCGCGTCGCTGCCCCTGCGGCTGCCGCACCAGCGACACCTTGTGGCCAGCCTGCTCGGACAGCAGCTCCAGCAGGTCGCGACTCGCGGGCGCATGACTGACGACGAGCACGGGCGGCACGCGATTGCCGAGATAGTGCTGCGCGATGAACGCATCGAGCACCTCGGCCTCGACCGATGCCGCCGTCGTGCCACGCGCGCCGCCGGCCTCTTCCTGGGGCTGGTCGGGCAGCGTGTCGAGCGTCGCATCGACCGCCTCCGCCGGCTCGGCCTCGTCGCCGAGACCGCCTTCGGCGAGCGTCAGCGCACTTTCGACGTGTGTCGGGAAATACGCTTTGTCCCCGAGGTGCCGGCCGCCGCGGACCATCGCGAGATTCACGCACACGCGTCCGCCCTGCGCGACGACGGCCAGGACGTCGACGTCGCTGTCGCTGCCGACCTCGATCGCCTGCTGGTGCAGCACCGTCGCGAGCGAACTCATCTGATTGCGCACGGCCGCCGCCTGCTCGAATTTCAGCTCGGCTGCGAACGCGTGCATCTTCTGCTCGAGCTCCTTCATCACTTCGGACTGCCTGCCGAGCAGGAACCGCGCGGCGTTCGATACGTCGACCGCGTAATCCTCGTCGGAGATCGCGCCGACGCACGGCGCCGTGCAGCGCCCGATCTGGTGCAGCAGGCACGGCCGCGTGCGGTTGTTGAAGACCGAATCCTCGCAGGTGCGCAACTGGAACACGCGCTGCAGGATCTGGATGCTCTCGCGCACGGCCCACGCGCTCGGGAACGGCCCGAAATACTGGTTCTGCTTGTCGACCGAGCCGCGGTAGTAGGCCATCCGCGGAAAGCGATGCGCGGTGAGCTTCAGGTACGGATACGACTTGTCGTCGCGAAACAGGATGTTGTAACGCGGCGCGAGCGCCTTGATCAGGTTGTTCTCGAGCAGCAGCGCTTCGGCTTCCGAGCGCGTGACGGTGGTTTCGATGCGCGCGATGCGCGTGACCATCATCGCGATGCGCGGCGACAGTTGCGTCTTCGTGAAATAGCTCGACACGCGCTTTTTCAGGTCGCGCGCCTTGCCGACGTAGAGGACGGCGCCCGCCGTGTCGTAATAGCGATAGACACCCGGCATGTGCGGCAACTGCGCAAGGATCTTCTTCGGTTCGAACGGGGTATCGGAGGCTTCTGGGGATGTCATGCGTGAGCCGGGCGCCTTGTAACGCGGAACGGGTCTATTAGAATCGCCAGTTTAGAGCATTCACCGGCCCGCTTCGATGCCACGCTCCCCCGCTGCCCCCCTCTCCGCCGTGCCGCTCGCGCCGGGCGAACCGATCGCCTGCGACCTCTTCTGCACGGTGATCGACAATTTCGGCGACATCGGCGTGTGCTGGCGCGTCGCGCGCCAGCTCGCGCACGAGCACGGCTGGCAGGTTCGCCTGTTCGTCGACGACCTGCACACGTTCGCACGCCTGCTGCCGCAGGTCGATCCCGACGCGACGCGGCAGACGGTCGACACGATCGTGATCGAGCACTGGCATGCGGAAGTCGGCGACGCGCTGGACATCGCCGACGTCATAATCGAGGCGTTCGCGTGCGAGTTGCCCGGCGCGTATCTCGCGGCGATGGCGCGGCGCGCGCGGCGCCCCGTGTGGATCAACCTCGAATACCTGAGCGCCGAGGACTGGGTCGCCGATTTCCACTTGCGGCCGTCGCCGCATCCGCGCTACCCGCTGCTGAAGACGTTCTTCTTCCCGGGCTTGTCGGCCGGCACGGGCGGCGTGCCGAAGGAGCACGACCTCGACGCGCGCCGCACGGCCTTCGACACCGATCCGGCCGCGCGCGCCGCGTGGTGGCAGCGCGCGACCGGCGCCGCGCCGCCGGCGCCCGGCACGACGGTCGTCAGCCTGTTCGCCTACGAAAACCCGGCCGTCGACGCGCTGCTCGCGCAATGGCGCGACGGCCCGTCGCCGGTCGTCGCGCTCGTGCCGGTCGGACGTCTGTCGCCCGCCGTCGCGCGCTTTTTCGGGGTCGAATCGTTCGCGGCGGGCGCACGGGCGCGCAGCGGCAACCTGACCGCTCACGGTCTCGCGTTCGTTCCGCAGGCCGACTACGACCCGCTGCTGTGGGTCGCCGATTTCAATTTCGTGCGCGGCGAGGATTCGTTCGTCCGCGCACAGTGGGCGCGCAAGCCGTTTGCGTGGCACATCTACCCGCAGGCCGACGACGTGCACCTGCCGAAGCTCGACGCCGCGCTCGCGCACCTGTCGGCCGGTCTCGCCGATGCGCCGCACGCGGCGCTCGAGCGGTTCTGGCATGCCTGGAACGGCGCCGGCACACCCGACTGGGCCGATTTATGGCAGCACCGCGCCGCACTGGAGGCCAATGCAGCCCGCTGGGCCGAGGCGCTCGCGGCCGTCGGCGATCTCGCCGGAAAGCTGGCGGAATACGCAAAATCTCAGTTAAAATAAGCGGTTATCCGACGGCTGACCATGCAAGCGCTCGCGTTTGAGCTTTGGGGGCCCACCGGAACGCATCTGCTTGGCGCCTCACCCGTTGTGCAACGCTCAGGCACCTATTTATTCGATTGGATCAGGACAGTTTTTTATGAAGACCGCACAGGAACTCCGCGTAGGCAACGTCGTGCAGATCGGCAGCGACGCATGGGTCATCGCCAAGACGGAATACAACAAGTCGGGCCGTAACGCCGCCGTCGTCAAGATGAAGATGAAGAACCTGCTGACGAACGCAGGCCAGGAATCGGTCTACAAGGCCGACGACAAGTTCGACGTCGTCGTGCTCGATCGCAAGGAAGTGACGTACTCGTACTTCGCCGACCCGATGTATGTGTTCATGGACGCCGACTACAACCAGTACGAAGTCGAAGCGGAAATGATGGGCGAAGCGCTGAACTACCTCGAAGACGGCATGGCTTGCGAAGTCGTGTTCTACAACGAGAAGGCGATCTCGGTCGAACTGCCGACGATCCTCGTTCGCGAAATCACCTACACGGAACCGGCCGTCAAGGGCGACACGTCGTCGGGCAAGGTGCTGAAGAACGCGAAGCTGGCAACCGGCTTCGAACTGCAAGTGCCGCTGTTCTGCAACACCGGCGACAAGATCGAAATCGATACGCGCACGAACGAATACCGCAGCCGCGCGTAATCGTCGGCGATACCCGCATCGAACAAAGCGCCCTTCGGGGCGCTTTTTGTTTGTCTGGCGCCAACAGCTACCACGAGCGAGAGCCATAAAGAGCACAAAAGCCACCGGTAAAGATATTCAATTTGTATCATCGGTAACTGTTTTATAGCGCCGGAGAAATAATGCGCGTGACGCGTTCGGCGGGGCATAAAATCAATCTTTAATCCGACATGCGGCTGCGGCCCGCTGGCCGACAGCCCGCCTCTCTTGACTCGACTCGCGTCCACCATGCCACACGCCCTGATTGTCGAAGACGATCCCAACAGCCTGTCAGGCCTCACCGCACTGCTCGCCGCAGACGGCTTCTCGGTCGACACGGCCACGTCGCTCGCCGAAGCGCGCACGGCGCTCGGCCGCTCGATTCCCGATGTCGTGCTCGTCGACCTGAACCTGCCGGACGGCAGCGGGTTCGACCTGCTCCAGCATTTGCCGCAGCAACAGCCGAACGGCTCGCTGCCGGTGATCGTGCTGACGGGCAACGCGACGGTCGAGAGCGCCATCGAGGGCCTGCGCCACGGCATCTGGGACTACCTGCTGAAGCCGATCAACATTCCGCGCCTGCGCAGCCTGCTCGCGCGGATCCCGCGCCCGTACGAACTGATCGACGAAGTGCAGTCGCTGCGTGCGTCGCTGCGCCAGCTCGGCCGCTTCGGCGCGCTGGTGGGCCGCAGCGACGCGATGCAGCACGTGTACGACATGATCGAGCACAACGCCCGCACCGAAACAGCCGTGCTGTTCTCGGGCGAAGCCGGCACCGGCAAGAAACTGGCGGCGCGCACGCTGCACGAACTGAGCCGGCGCCGCAAAGGGCCGTTCGTGTCGTTCGACTGCCGCATGCTCGCGCAGGCCGGCCGGCACGGCGCGTCGCTCGACAGCGTGCTGTTCGGCCATGAACGCGGTGCGTTCGACGGCGCCGAGCGCCGCGAATCGGGCCTGTTCGAGCAGGCCGGCGGCGGCACGCTATTCCTCGACGAAATCACCGCGCTGCCGCTCGTGCTGCAGGAAGCGCTGCTGCACGCGCTCGATTCGCAGAACTTCATGCGGATCGGCGGCACGAGCCCGATCACCAGCGATTTCCGGCTGATCGCGGCCACGCGCCGCCCGGCGCGCGAAGCGGTGGCGAACGGCACGCTGCGCGAGGATCTGTGGCTGCGCCTCGACGCGGCGTCGATCACGATGCCGCCGCTGCGCGAGCGCGACGGCGACGCGCTCGCGATCGCGGACGCGCAGATCGACGAACTGAACCGCGAAGCGCGCGCAACCGGCCGCAGCACGACCGACAAGCGGGCGGCGCCGGGCTTCGTGCGCGAATGCCTGTCCTACGAATGGCCGGGTAACGTGCGCGAGCTGCAGGAACGCGTGCGCTTCGCGTACGACGCGTCGGGCGACTTCATCGAGACGCTGCGCGCGGGCGAAGCCAGTTTCTCCGCCGGCGCCGCACTGAACGGCAGCAGTGTGCAGATCAAGGTCGGCACGCCGCTGTCCGACGTCGAGGATCTGCTGATCCGCGCGACGCTTGACGCGGTCGGCGGTACGCGCCACCGCGCGGCTACGCTGCTCGGCATCAGCCCGAAGACGCTGTACAACAAGCTGCAGCGGATGAAGGTGAACTGAGCGGGCCGCCCTGAATGCGGGCGCTGATGGGATCAGACCGTTAGTTGCGTCCAGGCTCATCCCGGCGACTGCCCCGATCGGGCGGTCTCGACCCATAAACAAAGCCGCGCTATTGCGCGGCTTTCTGTTTGAGGCGACCCAAACGGCGCGACGCGCGCCATCCGTGCCCGCTTACGCCAGCGCGCTGCTCAACAGCGCCTGCGCCTGCAGATACTCGGGCTGCGCGACCAGCTTCTCCCACTTGAGCGCCTTGCCGCGCGCACGCATCCGCTTGATGCGCCGCACCGACTCGGCCGAGGCCCGCGCCTTCAATCCGTTCAGCACGACTTCGGCCGCGTCCGGCTGGTTGCAGACGAGCACCATGTCGCAACCGGCGGCGAGCGCGGCGTCGGCTGCCTGCGTGAGCGTGCCGCCTTCGCGCGCCGCCTCCATCGACAGGTCGTCGCTGAAGATCGCGCCCGTGAAGCCGAGCTTTCCGCGCAGGATGTCCTGCAACCATACGCGCGAAAACCCGGCCGGCCGCTTGTCGACCTGCGTGTAGATCACATGCGCCGGAATCACCGCCGACAGCGACAGCCCGAGCCAGTCGTACGGCGCGACGTCCTGCTCGAGGATCGCATCGAGCGTGCGGTCGTCGGTCGGCAGCGCGACGTGCGAATCGGCTTCCGCGAAGCCATGCCCGGGGAAATGCTTGCCGCAGTTCGCCATGCCGGCGAGCGACAGCCCGTGGTTCAGGCTCTTCGCGAGCAGCGTGACGACGCGCGGATCGCGATGGAACGCACGATCGCCGATCACCTTCGAGTGCCCGTAGTCGAGATCGAGCACCGGCGTGAAGCTCATGTCGATCCCGCACGCACGCAATTCGGCAGCCAGGATGTAGCCGACGGCGGTCGCGACCTTCGTCGCGAGCAGTACGTCGCGATCCCACAGTTCGCCGAGGCGGCGCATCGCGGGCAGCACCGTGAAGCCGTCGGTGCGGAACCGCTGCACGCGCCCGCCTTCGTGATCGACGGCGATCAGGATGTCTTCGCGCACCGCGCGAATCGAATCGGTCAGCGCGGTCAGTTGCGCACGATTCTGGAAGTGCCGCGCGAACAGGATCACGCCGCCGGTATTCGGATGCGCGAGGCGCCGCGCATCGTCGCGCGACAAGGTCGTGCCGACGACGTCGAGCATGACCGGGCCGGGAGTCGTTTTCATCGAATCGGGAATTCCGTCAGGAGGGGGTTCGGGAAACAGGTCCGGGGGCAGGCGCGGCGTCCGTTTCGGCGATCACGAACGACACCGCGTAGTCGCGTTCGTCGCTGACCGTCACGCGCGCCGTGATGCCGCGAGCGGCCAGCCAGTCGGCCAGCTCGCCTGAAGCGACCACGTACGGCTCGCCGCTTGGATGGTTGAGCGTCTGCAGTGCGCGCCACGTCATCGGCCAATGCATGCCGAGTCCGATTGCCTTCGAAAACGCTTCCTTCGCGGAGAAGCGCGTCGCGAGAAACGCGATGCCGCGCGCCTCGGAGCGGGCGCGCCGCGCGTGGAACACGCGCAGCTCGTCGGGGCCGAGCACCTTCTCGGCAAACCGGCCGCCCGTGCGTTCGAGCACGGCTGCGACGCGGCTCACCTGCGCGATGTCGGTACCGATGCCGTAGATCGCCATGTCAGTCTCCGCCGGGGCAGCCCGGCGCGGCCGGGTCAAGCGTGTCGCAAACGGCGTGCGGGGCGCGGCGGCCTCGCATCTCAGCGCGCGCCGCCGTGCAGCGCGGCGACGCGTGCGGCGACCATGATCGCCTTCATCTCGCGCACCGCGTTGTCCCAGCCCGCGAAGATCGCGTGCGCGACGATCGCGTGACCGATGTTCAACTCGACGATGCCGTCGATCGCGGCAATCTGCTGCACGTTCGTGTAGTGCAGCCCGTGGCCCGCATTGACCTTCAGTCCGAGCTGCGCGCCGGCCTGCACGCCCGCGACGATACGCTCGTATTCGCGCTGCTGCTCCGCCTGGTCGTGCGCTTCGGCGTAGCGGCCCGTATGCAGCTCGATCACCGGCGCGCCCGCTTCGTGCGCGGCGCGGATCTGCGTGTCGTCCGGGTCGATGAACAGCGACACGCGCACGCCGACGTCGGCGAGTTGCTTGCACGCCGCGCGCACGGCCTCGAAGTGGCCGGCGACATCGAGACCGCCTTCGGTCGTCAGTTCCGCGCGCTTCTCCGGTACGAGGCACGCATCGTGCGGACGCACTTCGCACGCGATGTCGAGCATCTCGGCCGTCACCGCGCATTCGAGGTTCATGCGCGTCTTCAGCAGCGGGCGCAGCTCGCGCACGTCGGCGTCGACGATGTGACGACGATCCTCGCGCAGGTGCAGCGTGATCGCGTCCGCGCCCGCCTCTTCGGCGGCGAGCGCCGCGCGGATCGGATCGGGATAGCGCGTGCCGCGCGCATTGCGCAGCGTCGCGACGTGGTCGATGTTCACGCCGAGGTCGATGGCGGTGGGCGTTGTCAGGAAGAAGCTCATAGGTTTTGCAGGTCGATCAGGATCTGACGCGTGGCGAGCGGCGTGCCGCCGAGATAGGTGTTCAGCAGGAAGCGCATCAGCGTCTTGCTCTGCGCAACCGTCTGGGCTCGATGGTAATCGTCCTGCTCCATGTCGAGCAACGTCTGTCCGGTGATGACCGGCCAGTGCGACGGCACGTCGTCGTCCGCATTGCGCACGCCGCGCTCGGGATCGAACACGTAGCGGCGCTCGGGCTCGACCGCGCGGCGCGCGACCGTGCGATTCAGCGCCATCGCATACCCGGTCTCGCGCAGCAGCACACGCTCGAACGAGCGCAGCACCTGCACCGCGGGCTCGCCGTGCGCGAGGCGCGTGAGGGTCAGCACGTAATGATTGAACAGCGGCGGCTGGGGATCCTCGCGCGCGCAGAATTTCACGAGCAGCTCGTTCGCGTAGAAACCGCACAACAGCCCGTCGCCGCTTAGCGGCAGCATCCCGCCGACCCACTCGGCGCCCGTCAGCGTGCGCACCTCGGATTTGCCGGACCACGACAGCAGCAGCGGCTGGAAGGTCTGCAATACGCCGCGCAACGCCGAGTGCGGGCGTTTCGCGCCCTTTGCGACGAGCGCGAGCCGGCCGTGGTCGCGCGTCAGCACGTCGACGATCAGGCTCGTTTCCCGATACGGATAGCTGTGCAGCACGTACGCCGGCTGCTCGGTCACGCGGAAATCGGACGTGCGAGACGCCGCGCGCCGCACCTTGCGCGGCGGTTCGGGCGGTGCCGGCAGCGGCGCGTCGTTCGCGCCGGCGGCTACCGCGTCTTCGGTCGACGTCAGCGCGTCATTCGTACCCATAGGCACGCAGCCCCGCCTCGTTGTCGGCCCAGCCGCTCTTCACCTTCACGAAGGTTTCGAGGTAGACGGGGCCGTCGAACAGCTTCTCCATGTCCATCCGCGCCTCGGTGCTGATCTGCTTGAGCTTCTCGCCCTTCTTGCCGATCACCATCGCCTTGTGCGAATCGCGCTCGACGAGGATCGTCGCGAAGATGCGCTTCAGGCGGCCCTCCTCCTCGAACTTGTCGATCAGTACGGTGCTCGTGTACGGCAGTTCGTCGCCGGTCCAGCGGAATACCTTCTCGCGCAGGATTTCGGCCGCGAGAAAGCGCGAGCTGCGGTCGGTCAGTTCGTCCTCGCCGTAGATCGGCTCGCCTTCCGGCAGGTACGGCTTGATCGTGTCCAGCAGGCGCTTGATGTCTTCCGGCCGCTGCGCCGACAGCGGCACGAGCTCGGTGAATTCGCGCAGTTCGCTCACTTTCTGCATGAACGGGAACAGCGACGCCTTGTCGTTCACGCGGTCGATCTTGTTCGCGATCAACAGCGTCGGCATGCCGGGCGGGATCAGGTCGAGCACCTTCTGGTCGTCGGGCCCGAAGCGGCCGGCCTCGATCACGAACAGGATCACGTCGACCGACGTCAGCGTCGACGTGACCGCGCGGTTCAGCGAACGGTTCAGCGCGGTGCTGTGACGGGTCTGGAAGCCGGGCGTGTCGACGAACACGAATTGCGCGTCGTCGAACGTGTTGATGCCGGTGATGCGGTGACGGGTCGTCTGCGCCTTGCGCGACGTGATGCTGATCTTCTGGCCGACGAGTGCGTTCATCAACGTCGATTTGCCGACGTTCGGGCGGCCCACGATCGCGATCATGCCGCAACGGAAACCGGTAGGAGCGGGAGTGTTCATATCGTTTGGGGGACAGGTTCGGAAACGGCCGCGCGGCGCGCGGCACGATCGATGGGCAATTCAGTGGCCGGCATCGGCCACGCGCGCCTGCGCGGCAGCAAGACTCGCGCCGCCGGGCGGCGCATCGGCGTCGGGCGTCGCGGCATCGCGTGCGCGCGCCGGCGTGCGCGCAGCGGCGTCGGCACTCGCGGAAGGCTTGTCGGCCGACGGCGATGCCGAATCGGCTGCGTGGCCGGCCGGCTTGTCGGCTGCGCGCGACGCGGCCTCGGCGGGTTTTTCCGCGGCCTTGTCGGGCCGCTCGGCCGGTTTGTCGGCAACCTTGTCGGTCGCCGGCTTCGCCGCCCGCTCGCCCTTGTCCGTGGCCGGCTCGACATGCGCCGCGCGAATCGCCGCCATCGGCGCGACGGCCGGCTCGCCCGTCGTTGCAGCTGCTGCAGCAGCCGCAGCGGTTGCAGCCGGCGCCGCGCCGGCCGCCCTGGCCTCGCGCGCCGCCGCACGTTCCTTCCGTTCCGGCGAGCGCAGGTCGAGCGCTTCCTGCACGCCCTTCACGCCCGGCACGATCTCGGGTTCGACATGCTTGGACCCGCGTGCGTTTTTCGAGCGCTTCGGCTTCGCGGCCAGCATCGGCGCGGCCGCCATCACCTCGTCGAGCGCCTTCTTCGCGGCGGCCTGCTCGGCCGCACGCCGGCTCGCGCCGGAACCCGATACCTTCACGTCCAGCTTCGGCACCGTGCACTCGACCTCGAACTGCTGATTGTGCGCCGCACCATGCGTCGCGACGACCGTATAGGTCGGCAGCGCGATCTTGTGCCCCTGCAAGTATTCCTGCAGCAGCGTCTTCGCGTCCTTGCCGAGCGTGCGCGGATCGATGTGGTCGAGAATCGGGATGTAGAGCCGCTTGATGACCCCTTGGGCGGCTTCGAAGCCGCCATCGAGGAATACGGCCCCGATGATGGCTTCGAACGCGTCCGCGAGGATCGACGGGCGACGGAATCCGCCGCTGCGCAGCTCGCCCTCGCCAAGCCGCAGGCCGTCCGAGATATTCAGGGCCTGAGCAATTTCGTACAACGATTGCTGTTTGACGAGGTTGGCGCGTACGCGCGACAGGTCACCTTCGTCCAGCTTGCCGAAACGCTGGAACAAAAGGGCGGCCACCGCGCAATTCAGAACGGAATCGCCGAGAAACTCGAGCCGTTCGTTGTGCGTGGCGCTGTGACTGCGATGGGTCAAAGCCTGGCGCAACAATTCCGCATTGCGAAATTCGTAGCGCAGCCGGCTTTCCAACTGGGATAGGGGCATGTGCAGGAGTATAACGCGGGCGCCCGGTCGGGCCGAAACGGCACGGCCGGACGCGAAAAGGCGTGACGAGGCGGTGTTACCGCCGGTTCTTAAAGTAGTTCGGCAATACGCGACGCGGCCCGTGCGTCGCGTATTGCGTGCGAATCGAATGCGGTCAGTTGAAGGAACCGATGCGCTTCAGGTCGCCGAAGTTCATCCAGATGAAGAACGCGCGGCCGACGATGTTCCGGTCCGGCACGAAACCCCAGTAGCGGCTGTCCGCGCTGTTGTCGCGGTTGTCGCCCATCATGAAGTAGTGACCGGGCGGCACCTTGCAGATCACGCCGCGGCTGTTGTACGTGCAGTTGTCGCGATACGGATAGTCGTATGCGCCCATCACGAACGGCGGCACGGCCGGGTTGTTGAGGATCGCGTTCTTCTTGTTGCCGATCGTTTCCTCGAACTGCTTCGCGTAATTCTGGCGCTCGTCGTCGAAGAAATCGGGCAGCGGCGTTTCGGGCACCGGCTGGCCGTTGATCGTGAGTTGCTTGTCCTGATACGCGACCGTGTCGCCCGGCAGGCCGATCACGCGCTTGATGTAATCGACCGACTCGTCCTTCGGATAGCGGAACACGACGACGTCGCCGCGCGACAGCGGGCTGCCCTGCGTGATCTTCGTGTTCGTGACCGGCAGGCGCAGCCCGTACTCGAACTTGTTGACGAGGATGAAGTCGCCGACGAGCAGCGTCGGCACCATCGAGCCCGACGGAATCTTGAACGGCTCGACGACGAACGAACGCACGACGAACACGGCCAGGATCACCGGGAAGAAGCTCGCCGTGTACTCGAGCCACCACGGCTGGCGCAGCTTTTCGTCACGCAGCTTCGAACGCGTCTGCGCCGCGTTTTCGTCCGCGAAACGCTTGTCGATGCGCGACTGCTGGCGATCGAACTCCTCGATCGCCGAGTCGGCCGCCTTGCGACGCCGCGGCAGGAACACCAGCTTGTCCAGCACCCACGCTACGCCCGTCACGATGACGAGCACAAAAAGAATCAGCGCAAAATTCATAAAGGATCAGTCCTGTTATTTGTCTTCGACGCGCAAGATCGCGAGGAACGCCTCCTGCGGGATCTCGACCGAACCCACCTGCTTCATGCGTTTCTTACCTTCTTTCTGCTTCTCGAGCAGCTTCTTCTTGCGCGTGATGTCGCCGCCATAGCACTTCGCGAGCACGTTCTTGCGGAGCGCCTTGATGTTCTCGCGCGCGACGATGTGCGCGCCGATCGCGGCCTGGATCGCCACGTCGTACATCTGGCGCGGGATGATCTCGCGCATCTTCGCGGCGACTTCGCGGCCGCGATATTGCGATTGCGACCGGTGCACGATGATCGACAGCGCGTCGACCTTGTCGCCGTTGATCAGCATGTCGACCTTCACGACGTCCGACGAACGGTACTCCTTGAACTCGTAATCCATCGACGCATAGCCGCGCGATACCGACTTCAGGCGATCGAAGAAGTCGAGCACGATCTCGGCCATCGGAATCTCGTACGTGAGCTGCACCTGGCGACCGTGATACTGCATGTTGATCTGCGAGCCGCGCTTCTGCTCGCACAGCGTGATCACCGAGCCGACGTAATCCTGCGGCATGTACAGGTTCACGGTGACGATCGGCTCGCGCACTTCGGCGATGCGGCCAGGCTCCGGCATCTTCGCCGGATTCTCGACCATGATCGTCGAGCCGTCGCTCTGCACGACCTCGTAGACGACCGTCGGCGCGGTCGTGATGAGATCCATGTCGAACTCGCGCTCGAGCCGCTCCTGCACGATTTCCATGTGCAGCAGCCCGAGGAAGCCGCAACGGAACCCGAAACCGAGCGCCTGCGACACTTCCGGCTCGTACTGCAGCGATGCGTCGTTCAGCTTGAGCTTCTCGAGCGATTCGCGCAGCGCGTCGTACTGGTTCGCCTCGACCGGATACAGCCCCGCGAACACCTGCGGCTTCACTTCCTTGAAGCCCGGCAGCGGCTCGGCAGCGGCCTTGGTCGCGTGCGTGACGGTATCGCCGACTTTCGCGGCCGTCAGTTCCTTGATGCCCGCGATGATGAAGCCCACCTGCCCGGCCGACAGCGACTCGAGATTGCGCGACTTCGGCGTGAACACGCCGACGTGCTCGACCGGATACTGCGCGCCGGTCGCCATCATCTTGATCTTGTCCTTCGGACGCAGCGTGCCGTTGACGATGCGCACGAGCATCACGACGCCGACGTAGTTGTCGAACCACGAATCGATGATCAGCGCCTGCAGCGGCGCGGCCGGATCGCCCTTCGGCGGAGGCACCTTCGCGATCAGCGACTCGAGCACGTCCTCGACGCCGAGGCCCGTCTTCGCGCTGCAGTGCGTCGCGTCGGTCGCGTCGATGCCGATCACGTCCTCGATCTCCGCGATCGCGTTCTCGGGGTTCGCGGCCGGCAGGTCGATCTTGTTCAGCACGGGCACGACCTCGACGCCGAGCTCGATCGCCGTGTAGCAGTTCGCGACCGTCTGCGCCTCGACGCCCTGACTCGCGTCGACGACCAGCAGCGCGCCCTCGCACGCGGACAGCGAACGGCTGACCTCGTACGAGAAGTCGACGTGCCCCGGCGTGTCGATCAGGTTCAGGTTGTAGACCTTGCCGTCGCGTGCGCGATAGGACAACGCGGCAGTCTGCGCCTTGATCGTGATGCCGCGCTCGCGCTCGATATCCATCGAGTCGAGCACCTGCGCTTCCATTTCACGGTCGGCGAGGCCGCCGCATACCTGGATGATGCGATCCGCGAGCGTCGACTTGCCATGGTCGATGTGGGCGATGATCGAGAAATTGCGAATATGATCCATTCAGTGCCGATCAAGCGAAAAAGGCGCGCTCACGACTGCGGAGCACGCCTTGTAAGTCGGTGAAAAAACGGCTTATTTTAGCCGAAAAGGCTTACGCCGGGCGGGATTTCGGACGCCCCGCCACGCGGGAGCCCGGCCGAGCCGACCGCCGGATCGTGCCCCGTGCGAAGCGGCGCCGGCTCGCGGCGGACCCGGCTCAGCGCCGGGACGCCAGCGCGTCACGCACCCGCGCGTCGTCGAACCGGTGGCGGCACACTTCCGCGCCGTCCAGCAGCAGCACGGGCACGTCCTCGTCGTAACGCGCGACGAGCGCCGCATCGGTGTCGATGTCGATGTAGTCGACCGCGACGCCGAATTCGGCCGCCACCGGCGCCAGTGCGTCGCGCATGTCGTCGCACAGGTGGCACCAGCCGCGGCCGTAGAGCGTGAACATCGGCGCGTTACTTCTGGCGCGGCCGCACGGGCACGAACTGCGTGTTGTCGCCACGCCGCACGAGCACCGCGACCGCCTTCTGCGGATCGAGCTGCGCGGTCACGTCGGCGAACTGCTTCGCGCTCGTGATGTCGGTGTCGCCCACCCGCAGCACGATGTCGCCGCGCTGCAGGCCCGCACGGGCGGCCGGGCCGTCGACGCCGTCGATCTGCACGCCGTTCTTCAACTTCAGCGTCTTCATCTGCTCCGCCGTCAGGTCGCTGACCGTCAGGCCGAGCGAATTGGTCTGGCGCGGCTTCTGCGGCGCGTTCTTGCGCTGCTCGGCCTTCGCCGTCGACTCGGCCGGCGTCTCGGCGATCGTGATCGGCAGATCGCGCGCCTGACCCTTGCGCCACACGCTGACCGTCGCCTTCGTGCCAGGCTTCGTGTCGCCGACCATGCGCGGCAGATCCGACGCCGCATCGACCGGACGGCCGTTGAACTTCAGGATGATGTCGCCCGGCTGGATGCCGGCCTTGTCGGCGGGGCCGCCCGGCTCGACGCTGCTGACGAGCGCGCCTTCGGCCTTCGGCAGCCCGATCGAGTCGGCCACGTCCTTCGTCACCTCGCCGATCGCCACTGCGATGCGGCCGCGCGTGACCTTGCCCGTCGCCTTCAGCTGGTCGGCCACGCGCATCGCCTCGTCGATCGGAATCGCGAACGAAATGCCCATGAAACCGCCGGTGCGGCTGTAGATCTGCGAGTTGATGCCGATCACCTCGCCCTGCATGTTGATCAGCGGGCCGCCCGAGTTGCCGGGGTTCACGGCGACGTCGGTCTGGATGAACGGCAGATAGTCGCCCGTGTTGCGGCTCTTCGAGCTGACGATGCCGGCCGTGACCGTGTTGTCGAGGCCGAACGGCGAACCGATCGCGACGACCCATTCGCCGACGCGCACCTTGTTCGAATCGCCGATCGCGACGACCGGCAGGTTCGACGCCTGGATCTTGACGACCGCGACGTCCGTGCGGTCGTCGACGCCGATCAGCTTCGCCTTGAATTCGCGCTTGTCGGTCAGCGTCACGTAGATGGTGTCCGCATCGTCGACGACGTGCGCATTGGTCATCACGTAACCGTCGGCCGACACGATGAAGCCCGAGCCGACGCCGCGGTTCTGCTCGGTGTCGGGCGGATTGTCCGGCGCCGGCGCGTTCTTCGGGTTGCCGCCGTTACCGGGCGCCTGCGGCAGCGGAATGCCGAAGAAGCGCCGGAAGAATTCGGACATGTCGCCGTTGTCGAAGCCGGGCGGGAGCATCCCGCGCGGGCCGCTCGTCGGCACGTTGGCGGTGGTCCGGATGTTCACGACGGCCGGGCCGACCTTTTCGACCAGATCGGCAAAGTCGGGCAGGCTGGCAGCGGGAGCCGTCACAGCGAACGCGGTATGCGGCACGAGCGGCAGGCAGGCAGACAGCGCCGCCGCCGCGAGCCATTTGCGCAGCGTGAGTTTCATCATGTCGGAAGCCGTAGCGTTACTTGGAAGCCTTGTATTCTATGGCAGACGCGAACTGCTGCAACGTGGCCGGCGGCACTTCGCCGAGCACGGTGATCCAGTAGTCGCCGCGGCGCTTCACGAGAACGTGCGTCGCACCGGTGCTGCCCGCGCCTTCCTTGCGCGTATTCTTTTCGGCCGGCTCGATGAAAACCGAGATCGTCGCGAGGCCGTCGGTGAAGACGGCCTGATCGACCGGGATCGGCGGATCGCCCGCATCGCGCGCGGCCATCGGCCGGCGCACTTCACGAATCTTCTGGAAGCCGGCGACGCTCGGCGCAAGCTGCCAGCCCTGCGCTTCCATGTCGACCGCTGCGACCGGCGGGCGCACGACCGTCCAGCCGCTCAGATTGCGCATGCCGGCTGCAATCGCGGCCTTGTCGCCGCTTGCGCCACCCGTCTGCAGTTGCGAGAACGCGATCTGTTCGAGCACGTGATCGTTCGCGTCGAGCGTCTGCGAACGCAGCAACAGCCCGGTGCGCGCAT
Organism: Burkholderia sp. NRF60-BP8; assembly: GCF_001522585.2. Classification (NCBI taxonomy): domain Bacteria; kingdom Pseudomonadati; phylum Pseudomonadota; class Betaproteobacteria; order Burkholderiales; family Burkholderiaceae; genus Burkholderia; species Burkholderia sp. NRF60-BP8. Next base: position 1,151,341 of record NZ_CP013373.1, on the reverse strand, counting down.
CGGCCCACAGCTTGTACGTGAAACGATACGCATCCTTCGGCACGAGCTCGACGACCTGCGCGTCGATCCCGGCCACGCGGTCCTTGCCGAGCGACTTCGCATCGTAGACGGACATCACGTGCTCGCCGCTCGCGCCGAGCAGCGCGGGGAACGAGTCACGCGTCTGACGGCGCTCGACCACGCACAGCTTGCGTTCGGGCACGAACGTATACAGCTCGTCGTTGTGCCGCAGCAGCTTGCGCGGCTTGCCGTCGAGCGTCTCGATCCGCTCGAACTCGCCGTCGCGGGACGAGACGTGCGCGATGCGCGACGACTGCACGTACCCGCCTCGCTGGTAGACGAACGTACCTTCGTAGCTCTGCTGCTGCGCCGCCTGCTGGACGCGGTCGAGCCAATCAGCGGCGCCCTTGCGGGTCGCGACGGGATCGTCCGGTTGCTGGGCGCTGGCGGGAAGGGATTGAACGGACAACAGGGCGGCTGCGCAAAGCAAAAGGGCCGGCAGCCGCTTCCATCCGGAGATGGCGTGATTCAACTGCAATGTCCGCATCGGGGTTATTGGCCTGGCGTGGTGGTCACGGCAGCGCGGATCAGCGGCATCGAACCCGTGACGACGGGCTGCTGCGCGAATTGCTGGTGCGCTTCAAGGTATTGGTCGAGGCTGGCGTCGCGAATGATGTTGACGTCCTGCAGGCCCGGCTGGGCCGATGCCTGCGCAACCGTCACGCGCTGCAGGTTGCCGGTCTGCGGCGCGCCTACCGATGCGACCTGGACGGCGCCCGGGGCGCCGGCCGTCTGCATCTGCGGGACGACGATCCACGTCAGCGTGGCGGCCGCGGCGGCCACCGCGAACGCGGGCACGACGCGGCGGCGCAGCGACAGCAGCTTGCGCGCAACCGGCGCGGCCGCCGGCGCCAGCAGGTGCGGCTCGCTTTCGAGCGCAGCCGACATGCGCGCGGTGAACGCGACGCTCAGCGCGGGCGACAGCGCGAGCTCGTCCGAGCGCAGCGCATCGCCGATCAAGTGGTACTGGGCCCATACGGCGCGATCCGCGCGGTCGAGTTCAGCCAGAAACTGCCCGTGATCCGGGCCGTCGAACATTTCGCCGTCGACCAGCGCGGAAATGCGCTCGCCGCGCGAGCACGCTTGCGATTGCGTATTGACCGACCCCATGATGCTCCCCATCTTGCACACCCCGTCGTGACTTCACGACTCTATCCGTAACTAGACCCCGACCCGCGTCGTTCCGCCCGTCGCGCTTACCAGCGCTTGCCTTCGGGCGTATCGAGCAGCGGACGCAATTTGGCAGCGATTGCTTCGCGTGCGCGGAAGATCCGCGACCGGACCGTCCCGATCGGACAGCCCATCATTTCCGCGATCTCTTCGTAGCTCAGGCCCTCGATCTCGCGCAGCGTGATTGCCTGGCGCAGTTCTTCGGGCAGCAGAGCCATTGCAGCGTTGACCGTCTCGGCAATCTGCTTGCTCATCAACATCGACTCAGGCGTGTTGATATCCCTTAGTTGGTCTGCATCGGAGAAAGTTTCCGCTTCCTCCGCATCGGCCTCGGTCGAGGTCGGCGCCCGGCGGCCTTGCGTCGCAAGGTAGTTCTTCGCCGTATTGACGGCAATCCGGTACAACCACGTATAGAACGCCGATTCGCCGCGGAATTGCGGCAGCGCACGATACGCCTTGATGAACGCGTCCTGGGCCACATCCTCGACCTCGGCGGGATCCCGCACGAGGCGCGAGATCAGCCGAATGATCTTGCGGTGGTATTTGGAGACCAGGAGTTCGAACGCTGCCTTGTCGCCCTTCTGTACGCGCTCGACCAGAGCCTGATCGATTTCTTTTTCACTCACCTGACAAATCCGTTAACTAGGGATGCAACGCGGAGCGCTATTGTAGCGTTCCGGCGCCGGACGCTGGTTACGGCCGGTAACCGTGCCGCCGTCATGCCCGCCCGGCCGCCCCGGCCGTCCTCGCCAGCACCGACAGCGCGCTGAACGATGCGGCATCGAGCGCGTCGGCCGGAATCAGCAGCGGCCGGGCCCGCCGCGCGCCCTGCCCGACCGACAGCACCAGCAGCAGGCTGCTCCAGTGCGCGTGGCCGGTCACGCGGCCGCGGGCCAGCAACTGCCCGGTGCGGCCAAACGCCGCAATCTCCCCGAAGGCATCGATCCGCAGCTCGGCCGGGAGCCGGCGGGCGCAGGCCCGCGCCGCCCATACGGCCAGCAGTGCCGCCGTCGCGGCCGACACGCCCGCGCCGGCGGCAGCGCCCGCGCGCGGCGCCCAGAACAGGTACGCCGACGCGGCAGCCGACGCGACGAACGCGGCCAGCACGAGATACGACACGGCCGAGGCCCGCAACGCGAAGCGCTGCGGACGCCCGGCCGGAGCATCGAATGGACTCGTCAAGCGATTCGACTCAGACGCGCTTGAACACCAGCGTGCCGTTGGTCCCGCCGAAGCCGAAGTTGTTCTTCACGGCCACGTCGATCTTCATGTCACGCGCGGTGTTCGCGCAGTAATCGAGATCGCACTCGGGGTCCTGGTTGAAGATGTTGATGGTCGGCGGCGACACGTTGTTGTGCAGCGCCAGCACCGTGAACACCGATTCGAGGCCGCCCGCGCCACCCAGCAAGTGACCCGTCATCGACTTCGTCGAGTTGACCACCATCTTGTACGCGTGCTCGCCGAAGGCCGCCTTCACCGCGTCGGACTCGTTCTTGTCGCCCAGCGGCGTCGACGTGCCATGCGCATTCAGGTACTGGACCTCGTCGGCGTTCACGCCGGCGTCGCGCAGCGCCGCGACCATGCAGCGGCGCGGGCCGTCCATGTTCGGCGCGGTCATGTGGTACGCGTCACCCGTCATGCCGAAGCCCGAGACTTCCGCGTAGATCTTCGCGCCGCGCGCCTTCGCCGCCTCGTACTCCTCGAGCACCATCACGCCGGAACCCTCGCCCAGCACGAAGCCGTCGCGGTCCTTGTCCCACGGCCGCGACGCGGTAGCGGGATCGTCGTTGCGGGTGGACAGCGCGCGCGCCGCCGCGAAACCGCCGATGCCGAGCGGCGACACCGTCGATTCGGCGCCGCCCGCGACCATCACGTCCGCGTCGCCGGCCTGGATCAGGCGCGCGGCGAGGCCGATGCTGTGCAGGCCGGTCGTGCAGGCCGTCACGGCCGCGAGGTTCGGGCCCTTCAGGCCGAACATGATGCTCAGGTGACCGGAGATCATGTTGATGATCGAACCCGGCACGAAGAACGGCGAAATGCGGCGCGCGCCGCGATCGACGTAGGTCTGGTGCGTATCTTCGATCATCGGCAGCCCGCCGATGCCGGAACCGACCAGTACGCCGATGCGTTCCGCGTTGGCTTCGGTCACTTCCAGCCCGCTGTCGCGGATAGCCTGGACGCCGGCGGCGATGCCGTAATGGATGAACGTATCCATGTTCCGGGCTTCCTTCGCCGGGATGTACTCCTCGGCGCTGAAACCCTTCACTTCACCCGCGAAATGGCAGGCGAGGTTCGACGCATCGAACTTCGTGACGGTGGCAATACCGGACTTGCCGGCGACGAGATTGGCCCAGCCGTCGGCAACATTATTGCCAACAGGCGAAATCAGCCCCAGGCCTGTAACGACAACACGACGGCGGCTCACGGTAACCTCTTTTCCATTATTGGATGACAAAAACAAAAGCCACAGTGGCCACAGGAATCAGCCCTGCGAGCCCTGTGGCTGTTAGTCCGTCCGGCGCGAAGCCGGCAGGATGGCGCGTCAATCGCGAAGATCGCGGCGACGTGGCGGACAAGCGCGAAAGGCGCTTACGCCTTGACGTTTGCGCGAGCGTAGTCGATCGCTTGCTGAACGGTCGTGATCTTCTCTGCTTCTTCGTCCGGGATTTCCATGCCGAACTCGTCTTCGAGCGCCATCACCAGTTCGACCGTGTCGAGCGAGTCGGCGCCCAGGTCGTTCACGAACGAAGCTTCGTTCTTGATCTCGGCTTCGGCGACGCCCAGTTGTTCAGCGACGATCTTCTTGACACGTTGTTCGATGTTGTCCATTACCCCTCCGAGGGAAAGTTCAGATTTACAAGTGCGCGCATTTTATCAGGTTTGCTGACGCCAAAACGCGCGTTGGCTTGATGGTCGATCAAGCGCCGATCCGCCTGAAAAACGGGATACGGCGCGGATGGTAAACGAAAACCGTTACGACATGTACATGCCGCCGTTCACGTGCAGCGTCGTGCCGGTGATGTAACCGGCCTGCGGCGAGGCGAGGAACGCGACGGCATGGGCGATGTCTTCCGGGCTGCCGAGGCGGCCGAGCGGAATCTGGGTCTTGAGCGCGGCCTGCTGTTCTTCCGGCAGCGTCTTCGTCATGTCGGTGTCGATGAAGCCCGGCGCCACGCAGTTCACGGTGATGCCGCGGCTGCCGATTTCGCGCGCGAGCGCACGCGTCATGCCCGCGACGCCGGCCTTCGCGGCCGCATAGTTGACCTGACCCGGATTGCCGGCCGAGCCGACCACCGACGTGATGTTGATGATACGGCCGCCGCGCGCCTTCATCATCGGGCGCAGCACCGCACGCGACAGACGGAACACCGACTTCAGGTTGGTGTCGATCACCGCGTCCCAGTCCTCGTCCTTCATCCGCATCGCGAGCTGGTCCTGCGTGATGCCCGCGTTGTTGACGAGCACGTTCAGCGCGCCGAATTCCTTCACGGTCGCATCGATCAGCGCTTCGGCAGCCGCCGCGTCGTTGACGTTCAGCACCGCGCCGCGGCCCGCGACACCCGCTTCCGCGAACGCCGCGGTGATCGCGGCGGCGCCCGATTCGCTCGTCGCCGTGCCGATCACCGTCGCGCCCAGACGCGCGAGTTCGAGCGCGATCGAGCGGCCGATGCCGCGCGACGCGCCGGTCACGATCGCAACCTGTTTATCGAGAGTCTTGTCCATGAATCGAATATCCGTTGCTTGGGAAAAGGCGCCGCGTCAGGCGGTCACCAGCTTGAGCGCTTCGTCGAGCGAAGCCGGATCGAACACCGACGCCCCCGTCAGGTTGCCGTCGATGCGCTTCGTCAGGCCGGCGAGCACCTTGCCCGGACCGCATTCGATCACGTGCGTGACGCCCGTGCCCGCGATGTGCCGCACGCATTCGACCCAGCGCACCGGGCCCGCGGCCTGGCGCACCAGCGCATCCTTGATCGCGGCCGGATCGCCGACCACGGCGACGTCGATGTTGTTGACGACCGGAATCTGCGGCGCCTTCACGTCGACACTCGCGAGATAGTCGCGCAACTGATCCGACGCCGGCTTGAGCAGCGACGAATGGAACGGCGCCGACACCGGCAGCGGCAGCGCGCGCTTCGCGCCCTTCGCCTTTGCGATTTCGCATGCCTTTTCGACCGCAGCCTTGCTGCCTGCGATCACGACCTGCGCGGGCGCATTGAAGTTCACCGCTTCGACGACGCCCGCTTCCGCGGCTTCGGCGCACACCGCACGCACCGTGTCGTCGTCGAGGCCCAGGATCGCGGCCATGCCGCCCTGGCCGACCGGCACGGCCGTCTGCATCGCCTGCGCGCGAAAACGCACGAGCGGCACCGCGTCCTTGAACGCGAGGGCGCCGGCCGCGACGAGCGCCGTGTATTCGCCGAGGCTGTGGCCGGCGACGATCGACGGCGCCGGGCCGCCCGCCTGCTGCCACGCGCGGTAGCACGCGTACGCTGCGGTCAGCATCACGGGCTGCGTGTTGGTGGTCAGGTTCAGCTCTTCGGCCGGACCTTCGGCGATCAGCTTGCCGAGATCCTGATCGAGCGCATCGGACGCTTCCTGGAGCGTCTCGCGCACGACGGCCAGATCGGCGAATGCGTTGAGCATGCCGATCGCCTGAGAGCCCTGCCCCGGAAAAACGAATGCAAATTTCATATCGTCCCCAATTGAATCGATTCGGACGGCGCACGCGAACGGCGCGCCGACGGGATCCGCGCGCGGCTTGTCGCGCGCCGCGGATCAGAAGCGGAAGACCGACGCGCCCCAGGTGAAGCCGCCGCCGACGCCTTCGATCAGCACGTGCTGACCGCGCTGGATGCGGCCGTCGCGCACCGCGGCGTCGAGCGCCAGCGGGATCGACGCGGCCGACGTGTTGCCGTGCTGGTCGACCGTCACGACCATGCGCTCCTGCGGCAGGCCGAGCTTGCGGCAGGTGCTGGTCATGATGCGGATGTTGGCCTGGTGCGGAATCAGCCAGTCGATTTGCTCGGGCGCGAGATTCGCCTTCGCGAGCGCTTCGATCGCGACTTTTTCCAGCACGTTGACCGCGAGCTTGAACACGGCCTGCCCGTCCATGTGCAGGAACGCGCTGCCGTCGATCACGCCGCGATTGACGTTGCCCGGCGTGCACAGGATGTTCGAGTAGCTGCCGTCCGCGTGCAGCGCGCTGCCCAGCACGCCCGGCTCTTCCGATGCGGACAGGATCACCGCGCCCGCGCCGTCGCCGAACAGCACGCAGGTCGTGCGGTCCTTGAAGTCGAGAATGCGCGAGAACGTCTCCGCGCCGACCACGAGCGCCGTACGGTGCTGGCCGCTGCGGATGAAACTGTCGGCCGTCGCCATCGCGTACGCGAAGCCCGAGCACACGGCCTGCACGTCGAATGCCGCGCCGCCGTTCTTGATGCCGAGCTTGTTCTGCAGCAGGCACGCGGTGCTCGGGAACACGAAATCGGGGGTCGAAGTCGCGACGATGATCAGGTCGATCGACTGCGGATCGACACCGGCCGCTTCGATCGCACGACGCGACGCTTCGAGCGCGAGATCGCTCGTCGTGACGTCGGGTGCGGCGAAATGGCGCGCGTGGATGCCCGTACGCGCCACGATCCATTCATCGCTCGTCTCGATGCCTTCCTTCGCAAGACGATCGGTCAACTGCTGGTTCGTGACGCGGTCGGGCGGCAGGAAGCTGCCCGTGCCGAGCACGCGGGAATAGAGAGTCGATTGGGCCATTTATGCTTTAGAGGATTGCGCAGCGGAAGGTTCGGCGTGATGGCCTGCGGCCGGGCTTGCATGGCCCGCGCCGCCCGCGTCGTGCTCGCCGTCGCCGAGCGACGCCGAATTATCCGCCATCGCGCGCGCGAGGCGCTCCAGCACCCCGTTTTTGACGGCATCATACCCGCGTTTGATCGCCCACTCAAACGCGTAGGCGTCGGCCGAGCCGTGGCTCTTGATCACGAGGCTCTTCAGCCCCAGCAGCGCCGCGCCGTTGTACTGGCGGTGGTCGACGCGCTTCTTGAAACGCATCAGCACGGGCAGCGCGAGCAGCGCCATCAGCTTCGACATCAGCGAACGGCCGAACTCCTCGCGGATGATGTCCGACAGCATCTGCGCGAGCCCTTCGGACGTCTTCAGCGCGACGTTGCCGACGAAGCCGTCGCAGACAATCACGTCGACGGTGCCCTTGTAGATGTCGTTGCCTTCCACGTTGCCGCGGAAATTGAGCGTGCTGGCGCGCAGCAGCTCGCCTGCGCGCTTGATCGTCTCGTTGCCCTTGATGACCTCTTCGCCGATGTTCAGCAGGCCGATCGTCGGGCGCTCCTTGCCTTCGAGCGCGGCCACCAGCGCGTGCCCCATCTCCGCGAACTGCAGCAGATGCTGCGGTTCGCAGTCGACGTTCGCGCCGAGGTCCAGCATCATCGTGTAGCCGGTCGGGTTCGGCAGCGCGAACGCGATCGCGGGCCGCTCGATGCCGGGCAGCGTCTTGAGTACGTAACGGGAAACGGCCATCAACGCGCCGGTATTGCCGGCGGAAATGCAGGCCTGCGCCGCGCCTTCCTTGACGTGGTTGAGCGCGACGCGCATCGAAGAATCCTTCTTCTTGCGCAGCGCCACTTCGACAGGGTCGTCCATCGCCACGACTTCGGTGGCGGGCACGATGGTCAACGCGGGATCGTCGAGGGCTTTCAGCTTCTTCAGCTGAGCGCGAATCGCGCTTTCGATGCCGACGAGCATCAGGTGCGCATCGGGATGCGCGCGGACGAACTTGACTGCCGCGGGAACGGTCACGGACGGGCCGTGGTCGCCTCCCATGCAATCGATTGTGAGCTTTACGGTCATGGAATGCGACGAATTTCAGGCACAAAAAAGCGGCAGTTGAATGCCGCCTTTTTGTCGAGCCAGGAAAGTGTCAAGCGAACCAGTTGTCACGCGAACGGCGAGCGTAGCGCGCAACGCGTGACTTGACGCTTAGTCGTTCTTCGTCTTGACGACTTTCTTGCCGCGATAGTAGCCGTTCGGGCTGACGTGGTGACGCAGGTGCACTTCACCCGTGCTCGGCTCGACTGCCAGCGGCGCTGCCGTCAGGAAATCGTGCGAACGATGCATGCCGCGCTTCGACGGCGACTTCTTGTTTTGCTGGACTGCCATGACTAACTCCTAAATAATTTTCCGGATTCTAACACAGCCCGATCCGGCGCTTAACTACCCTGGCCCAAAGCCCTACGCCTTCCCGCGCCACAACTGCTCAGTGTTTCTTGGTGCCGTCACCGTCCTTCTTCAACGCTTGCAGCGCTGCGAACGGATTCGGCCGTTTGCCTTCGTCCCCGGCTTCGTCGGACTCCTCGTCCGACTCTTCCGCGGGACCGCTCGCGCCCGACACGAGGCTTTCGTGAACTGCCGGGCAAACCTCGTGCTTGGGCACGAGCGGCAACGAAAGCAGCAATTCCTCTTCGATCAAGTCGACGAGATCGAACTGGCGCGAGCCCACGATCACATCGGCTTCATCGTCGTCGAGCGGAAATTCCTCGGCTTCTTCTTCGGTCGCGACGATCCGGTACGTCATGTCGACGTCGAACGCCTGGTCGTACGGCGTCATGCAGCGCTGGCACGTGAGCCATGCATGGCCGTGCACCGCGAGGCGCAGATACGGCTGCTGCCCGTCGGCGCCGTCGTCCTGCAACTCTTTCTGCGTGAACCCTTCCGCCTGCCACGTGAAGACCGTGTCGCGATCCGGCGCGTCCGTCGGCACTTCGTTTAACATGCGCGGCAGTTGCGAGAGACGCACGGCCCCGGCCGCCTGCCGCCCGCTGCGGGCGAACTCGAACAGGTCGACCGCATGCGGATCGAGGGCCGCTGCAGGTTTGCCAGAAGAAGTGTTCATGCGCGCTCCTGCCTACAGGCTGACTTGCGGGATCCGGCTTGGCACCGCTCGCGTACGGCTCATCGAGGGATGCCGTACTTTACTTCCGAAGACCCGGCAGGCGCCACCACAGCGAAGCCTGCCGACGAAAAGCGGGAAAGCATACCTGTTTTACCTTTTGCGGTCAATCACTTAAGCTTGCGTCCGCGCAACGCCGCGCCACACCTGACGACTCATCGACCCAACCGACCATGCCGGATACCGTTTGCCGCCCGCCGCGGCTGATTCTTGCCTCCAGTTCCCGCTACCGCCGCGCGCTCCTCGAGCGCCTCGGCGTACCGTTCGACGTCGTGTCGCCCGACCTCGACGAAACTCCGCGCGCCGGCGAAACGCCGGCCGCGACCGCGCTGCGTCTCGCCGGCGCGAAGGCGCGCGCCGTGGCCGCGACGATCGACGCACCGGACGGCGTGCTCGTGATCGGGTCGGACCAGGTCGCGACCTTCGACGGGCGCCAGATCGGCAAGCCCGGCACGCATGAGCGCGCGCTCGCGCAGCTCGTGTCGATGCAGGGCCGCGAAGTCGAATTCCATAGCGCGCTCTGCCTGTACGACAGCCGTACGGACGACGCGCAGATCGAGGACATCGTTACGCACGTGCGCTTCCGTTCGCTGCCCGAAGCCGAACTCGACGCCTACCTGCGCGCGGAAACGCCGTACGACGTGGCCGGCAGCGCGAAGTCCGAAGGGCTCGGCATCGCACTGCTCGACGCGATCGACTCGGACGACCCGACCGCGCTCGTCGGCCTGCCGCTGATCGCCCTCACGCGGATGCTGCGCGCCGCCGACTACCCGCTGTTTGCCATCACCCGAGGAGACCGCGCATGACCGCCGGCACGCTTTATCTCGTCCCCAACACGCTCGGCGAAGGCGACGAATCGATGCTCGCCGCCGTGCTGCCCGCGGCCGTGCAGGCGCGCGCCGGCACGCTCGGCTATTACATCGGCGAAAACGCGAAAACGACCCGCGCGTTCCTGAAGAAGATCGGCACGACGCGCCCGATCCAGGAAATCGAGATCAGCGAGCTGAACGTGAATACGCCGGCCGGCGCCGTCGACCGGCTGCTCGCGCCCGTGCTGGCCGGCGCGGACGCCGGACTCGTGTCGGAGGCCGGCTGCCCTGCCGTCGCCGACCCCGGCGCGCTGCTGGTGCGCCGCGCGCACGAGCGCGGCGTGAAGGTCGTGCCGCTCGTCGGGCCGAGTTCGATCCTGCTCGCGCTGATGGCGTCGGGCCTGAACGGCCAGAGTTTCGCGTTCAACGGCTACCTGCCGGTCGATGCGGCCGCGCGCGCGAAGCGCCTGCGCGAACTCGAGCAACTGTCGCGCAAGGCGCGCCAGACGCAGATCTTCATCGAAACGCCGTACCGCAATCACGCGATGCTCGACACGCTGGTCGCGACCTGCGCGCCGTCGACGCAGATCTGCGTGGCGGCCGATCTGACCCTTGCGACCGAGACGATCGCGAGCCGCACGGTGGCGGATTGGAAAAAGGCGCCTGCGCCGAATCTGCACAAGCGCCCCGCGATCTTCCTGCTGCTCGCGAATTGATGCCACGACCGGCGCTCGCCGGTCGGCAACCGATGAAAGTGAAAGACGGGCCGTCGCGGCCCGCCGATTGCCGCCGTCGGCCGCCGGCCGTCAGCGCAGGTTGACCGACGCGCCGCCGGCCGTCAGCGCCTTCATCGCGGCGCCCCCGACGGCCGCGCCGAACTTGCGCGCGACACGATTCGTCAGGCTTTCCTTCACCGTATAGTCGACCAGATCCGGTGCCTTCAGCACGTCGCGCGCGACCGTGTCGGTCGTGCCGTAGCCGTCGGCGAGCCCGAGCTCGACGCTCTTCTCGCCGGTCCAGAACAGGCCCGAGAACATGTCGGGTGTCTCGTGCAGCCGCTTGCCGCGGCCGTCCTTCACGGCCTTGATGAACTGCGCATGCACCTGATCGAGCAGCGCCTGCGCGTGCGCATCCATCTTCGGCGTTTCCGGCGAGAACGGGTCGTAGAAGCCCTTGTTTTCGCCCGACGTATGCAGGCGCCGTTCGACGCCGAGCTTGCCCATCAGCCCGGTGAAGCCGAACCCGTCCATCAGCACGCCGATCGACCCGACGATGCTCGCCTTGTCGACGAAGATCTTGTCGGCCGCGGACGCGATGTAATAGCCGCCCGACGCGCACATGTCGGTCACGACGACGTACAGCGGCTTGTTGGGATACTTGCCGCGCAACCGCCGGATCTCGTCGTAGACCATCCCGGCCTGCACCGGGCTGCCGCCCGGGCTGTTGATTCGCAGCACGACGCCGACCGTGCCGTCGTCGTCGAACGCGGCGTCGAGCGCCGTGTTGATGTCGTCGGCGTTCGCGTTGACGCCGGCCGCGATTTCGCCGTCGATCGTCACGAGCGCCGTATGCCGCCCGCTCGACGAAAACTTCGAATCGCTCGAGAAATCGATCAGCGCGAACGCCAGCAGCACGAACACGCCGAGAAACGCGAAGCGGAAGAAGATCTTCCAGCGCCGTGCCGCGCGCTGCTCCTTGACGGCCGCGAGCGCGATCCGCTCGAGCGCCGCGCGCTCCCAGCCCGGGTCACGGTCGTCGGGACGGGAGGAGGAATCCGGGAAATTCGGTTGGTCGGCCATGCAATGGTGTCGTCAGTCGGTCGTGGCGGGAGTGGCGGGATGCAGATCGGCATCGGGCACCCAGAATACCGCACGCCCGTCGGGCGTGTCGCGCTCGTCGACCTCGACCGGCCGCAGGCGGCCGCCGCGGCACGGGCCGCCGACGCACTTGCCGGTATCCGGCGCGTAGATCGCGCCATGCGTCGCGCACATCAGATAGAGGCCCGACGACTCGAAGAACTGCCCTTCGGCCCAGTCGAGCTCCATCGGCACATGCGCGCAGCGGTTCAGGTAGCCGTAGGCGCGGCCGTCGTAGCGCACGAAGAACACGACGGCCTGCTCGCCGCGCAGTGTCGCGTCGACGCGCACGCCGGCGCCGCCGTCGATCAGCGCGTCCGACGCGCACACGCGCACGGCGTCCGGCGCCGCGCTCATGCGTGCTCCCGCAGCCATGCGGCCAGCGCGCCGACGTCCGGCGCGACGAAGCGCGGCGCGAGCGCCGCCAGCGCGTCGGCCGTGTGCGCGCCGTACGACACCCCGACGCCTGCCGCGCCGGCGCTGGCGGCCATTTGCAGGTCGTGCGTGGTGTCGCCGATCATCACGGTGCGCGACAGGTCCTGCCCCAATTCCCGCGACAACTCGTGCAGCATCGCCGGATGCGGTTTCGAGAACGTCTCGTCCGCGCAGCGCGTCGCGTCGAACCAGCTCGTCAGCTTCGACTGGTCGAGCACGCGATTCAGCCCGACCCGCCCCTTGCCAGTCGCGACGGCGAGCAGGTAGCCCGTGTCGCGCAGTTCGGCGAGCAGCTCGCGCACGCCGGCGAACAGCTCGATGCGCTGGTCGTCGAGCAGATAGTGGTAGCGGTAGCGCTCGGCGAGCCGCGCGTAGTCGGACGGATCGAGGGTCGGCGCCGCGATCCGCAGCGCATCGCGCAGGCCAAGGCCGATCACGTAGCGGGAAGCCTCGTCGGACGGCGTGGGCAAGCCGAGATCGCGGCACGCGGCCTGGATGCTGTGCGCGATGTGCGCGGTCGAATCCATCAGCGTGCCGTCCCAGTCGAAGACGATCAGGTCAAATTGCTGTCGGGCCATGCGGTTCAGGCGGTATCGCGCAATGCGCTGAGTTGGTCGAGAAAGCGCCGGCATTCGGCCGGCAGCGGCGCATCGAACTGCAGCGCCTCGCCGGTCAGCGGATGAGCCAGCCGCAGCCGGTGCGCATGCAGGAACATCCGTTTCAGCGACGGCTGCGCGTTCGCGCGCGCCAGCGCCTTGTTCAGTGCGAAATCGCCATACTTGGCGTCGCCGGCGATCGGCAGGCCGAGATGCGCGAGGTGCACCCGGATCTGATGGGTCCGACCCGTTTTGAGTTCCGCTTCGACGAGCACATAGTCGGACCAGCGGTCGACGAGGTTGAACACCGTATGCGACGGCAGCCCGTCGTCCTGCACGCGCACGCGGCGCTCCCCTTCCGGGGTCGAATACTTGAACAGCGGCGCCTTCACCGCGCGGCGCCGGCCCCAGTCGGGCTGCCATTCGCCGTGCGCGCATGCGAAGTAGCGCTTGTCCATCCGGTTCTCGCGGATCTGCTCGTGCAGGCCCACGAGCGCCGTGCGCTTCTTCGCGAGCATCAGGATCCCGGACGTCTCGCGGTCGAGCCGGTGCACCAGTTCGAGGAATTTCGCACGCGGGCGCGCCTGGCGCATCTGCTCGATCACGCCGAACGCGACGCCGCTGCCGCCGTGGACCGCGACCCCGGCCGGCTTGTCGATGACGAGCATCGCGTCGTCCTCGTACAGCACGTCGAAATTCGCGGGCGGCACGACGGGCGTGTCGGCGCGCGCGAGGTCGGCCGCGGCCACGCGCACCGGCGGCACGCGGACGAGGTCGCCGAGCGCCAGGCGATACTGCGCATCGATCCGGCCCTTGTTGACGCGCACTTCGCCGCTGCGGAGGATCCGGTAAATATGGCTTTTCGGCACGCCTTTACAGACGCGCAACAGGAAATTGTCGATCCGCTGACCGGCCGAGTTTTCGTCGATCTCGATCGTCGATACCTGGCCGCTTGCGACCGAATTCTGGGATATTTTGCCTAACTCATTCATACTGAATATAATTTTGCCCAGCCTGACGTTGTGGGTGGCCTGATCGGCCGGCCCCGGCTGAATTGGGCAAGGCGCAAGCGCAAACTGCTATTTTACTTGCGCCGGGGGTCCGCTGCTCGCCCCTAATCAAAGAGAAGCAGCAAGTTGCACGCACGGCGCCGCCCGTCGGCAAGGATCGCGCCCACAGGCGGATTCGGTCGGCAAGGCGCCGCGGTAACGGAAAGTTGGTTGAAAAGAATTTGATCGGCAGCCCGGCGGCGCGAAGTACGTCCGCAGGCTGCCGGTTGCGAAAATTACGGCGTTGCGCCCGATTTGGCCCCGCGAAGCGTGCGGGGCTTGGCGACGTCAAACCAGGGAAGTACACCCCAAGCGGGAAAGTCGGGCTGGATTCGATACTCCCCGCTGCGGCCCAAGCCGCAGCATCTGCCGCCCGTCGGCGCGCGCGACGCATTGTGCGCGCCCGTGGCAATGCCCGGACAGGCTTAGCGCGCTTTTGCAGCGTGCGGTGTGTGAACGCCGTGCTTTGAAGCCGTATTCGCAGGTGCCCTATGGCCGCCGGCCCCGTCTTTCGGGCCCAAGCGCCTCTTCAGGCAATTCTCCCCGCCAGCGTTCCCGCTCCAGCGTGCTCGTGACAACACAACAAGGTGCGGCCTGCCGTCGTTCCCGCCCTCGCGCCTGACAACCGCGAGGCGTCGGCAGCGGAGCCGCCTGGAGCCGTTCATGAAACGCATGCTGTTCAATGCGACGCAGCAGGAGGAGCTGCGCGTCGCCATCGTCGATGGGCAAAAGCTCATCGACATCGACATCGAAACCGCCGGGCGCGAACAGCGCAAAGGCAATATCTACAAAGGTGTCATCACCCGTATCGAGCCGTCGCTCGAAGCGTGCTTCGTCAACTACGGCGAAGACCGCCACGGCTTCCTGCCGTTCAAGGAAGTCGCCCGCCAGTACTTCAAGGACGGCATCGACATGCGCTCCGCGCGCATTCAGGATGCGCTGCGCGAAGGCCAGGAGCTGATCGTCCAGGTCGAGAAGGAAGAGCGCGGCAACAAGGGCGCGGCCCTCACCACCTTCATCTCGCTCGCCGGCCGTTACCTCGTGCTGATGCCGAACAATCCGCGCGGCGGCGGCGTGTCGCGCCGGATCGAAGGCGACGAGCGCCAGGAACTGCGCGAAACGATGGCGCAACTGCAGATTCCGGACGGCATGAGCATGATCGCCCGTACCGCGGGCATCGGCCGCAGCGCCGAGGAACTGCAGTGGGACCTGAACTACCTGCTGCAACTGTGGCGCGCGATCGAGGCCGCGTCGCAAAGCGGCAACGCCGGCCAGCCGATGCTGATCTATCTGGAATCGAGCCTCGTGATCCGCGCGATCCGCGACTATTTCCAGCCGGATATCGGCGAAATCCTGATCGATACGAACGAAATCCACGATCAGGCCCGCGCATTCATGGACATCGTGATGCCGGACAACGTCGCGAAAGTGAAGCGCTACCACGACGACGTGCCGCTGTTCTCCCGCTTCCAGATCGAGCACCAGATCGAAACCGCGTACTCGCGCACGGTCCCGCTGCCGTCCGGCGGCGCGATCGTGATCGACCACACCGAAGCGCTCGTCGCGATCGACGTGAACTCGGCGCGCGCGACCAAGGGCGCGGACATCGAGGAAACGGCCACCCGCACGAACCTCGAAGCGGCCGACGAAGTCGCCCGCCAGCTGCGCCTGCGCGACCTCGGCGGCCTGATCGTGATCGATTTCATCGACATGGAATCGGCGAAGAGCCAGCGTGAAGTCGAGCAACGCCTGAAGGACGCGCTCAAGCACGACCGCGCGCGCGTCCAGATGGGCAAGATCTCCCGCTTCGGCCTGATGGAGCTGTCGCGCCAGCGCCTGCGTCCGGCGCTGTCGGAAGGCAGTCACGTCACGTGCCCGCGCTGCAACGGCACCGGCCACATCCGCGACACCGAATCGTCCGCGCTGCAGGTCCTGCGGATCATTCAGGAAGAAGCGATGAAGGAGAACACCGCGGCGATCCACTGCCAGGTGCCGGTCGAGGTGACCGCCTTCCTGCTGAACGAAAAGCGTCAGGAAATCAACAAGATCGAGTCGCGCTTCAAGGTCGGCATCGTGCTGATCCCGAACAAGCACCTCGATACGCCGCACTACAAGCTCGAGCGCCTGCGTCACGACGACGCGCGCCTCGACGATCCGCGCGCGTCCTGGAAGATGGCCGAGGAAGCGGCCCGCGAGCTCGAGTCGGAAACGGGCTACAGCAAGCGTGCGGCCGAAGTGAAGCCGAAGCAGGAAGCCGCGGTGAAGGGCATCACGCCCGAGCGTCCGGCGCCGAGCCCGGCCCCGCAGCGTCCGGTCGAGCCCGTTGCGGCTCCGGCGGCGCCCGTCGCCGCGGCAAGCGGTGGCTTCATCGGCTGGCTGAAGGGGCTGTTCGGCGTGTCGCCGGCACCGGCACCCGCACCGGTCGCACCGGCACCGGCGAAGGAGCAGGCAGCCCGTCCGGCGCGCGAGCGCACCGAAAAGACCGAGCAGCGCGGCGGCGATCGCAATCGCAACCGTCGCGGCGGCGCCCAGCAGGCGCAAGGCGGCCGCGACCAGGCAGCGGCGGGCCGTGGCCAGCCGCAACGCCAGGAACGCGAAGGCAAGGAAGTGCGCGAACCGCGTGAAGGCCGTGAGCCGCGCGAGGGTCGTGAACTGCGCGAAGGCCGGGAAAACCGCGAAGGTCGCGAAAACCGCGAGGGTCGCGAGGGCCGTGGTCCGCGCGAAGGCCGTGAGCCGCGCGAAGGCCGTGAGCCGCGCGAACCGCGCGAAAACCGCGAACCGCGCGAGCGTGTCGAACAGCCGGAAGGCGTCGAAGCAGCCGGCCGCGGCGAGCGCCAGGAACGCGGCGAGCGTCGCGAGCGCGGCGAACGCCGCAAGCCGATCCAGCATGCGGCCACGCTCGAAACCGTCACCCGCGGCGAAAACCATCCGGAACCGGAAACCGACAAGGCCGTTGCAGAAGCCCTGCCCGGCGCGGAGCCGGCAGCCGATGCGGAAGCCGGCGCACGTGACGGCGAAGAACGCCGCCGTCGCCGTCGCGGCCGCCGCGGCGGTCGTCGCGAGCGCGAGGAAGATGGCGCAGTCGACCAGGCCGAGCAAGGCGCCGAAGGCGACGTCGCCGCGCAAGCCGTGACGCCGAATGCACCGGTCGCAGCCGAGCCGGCCCACACGGCCGCACCGGCAGTCGTCGCGGCCGTGGCAAGTGCGGTCGCAGTGGAAGCCGTCGCCGAGCAGCATGCCGCTCCGGCCGCCGTCGAAGCGCAGCCGGCACCGGCAGCCGAAGCGGCACCGGCCGAGCCCGTCGTCGCCGTCCAGGCAGCCGAACCGGCACCGGTCGCACCGGCGGCGGCGGAAGCAGGCCCGGCGCCGGTCGCGGTGTCGCCGACCGATGCGTTCGAAGTGCCGGCAGCCGCTCCGGCCGCTGTCGAGGCGCCGCAAGCCGCACCCGTCGAGCCCGCCGCACCGGCCGTCGCGATCGAAGCCGCTCCGGTGGCGGTCGAGGCGCCGGTCGAGGCAGCACCGGCAGAGGCCGTCGCTGCACCGGCACCCGCCCCGACACCGGCTCCCGCCCCCGCCCAACCGGCAGCCGCGCCCGCTTCGGCGAGCCTGGATGCCGTGCTGGAGCAGGCCGGTCTCGTCTGGGTGAACACGGACGCCGACAAGTTCGCGGCCGCGCAGGAAGCCGCATCGCGACTCCCGCGCCCGGCCCGCGTACCGCGCGAGCGCAAGGTGCTGCCGCCGGTCGATACGGCCCCGATGCAGCAGGTCGAAACGACGACGCACCACTGAACGGCGCATCGCACGACCAGGAAAAGCCCGCCTCCGGCGGGCTTTTTCATGCCCGTGCTGCGGGTTTCCGCCCCCGGACCCGCCGGCCGGTTGCGGCTAAAATAGCAGTCTGGTCCGTACTTCTTCCAACATGTCCCGACGCATCATTCCCCTCGCCGACGTCAGCGGGATGCCGGACGTCTCCGGCGTCGCGCATGCCCCCGACGGCACGCTGGCCGACACGTTCGCCAGGCCGCTGCGCGACCTGCGCATTTCGGTGACGGATCGCTGCAATTTCCGCTGCGTGTACTGCATGCCGCGCGCCGTCTTCGACAAGGACTACCCGTTCCTGCCGCACAGCGCGCTGCTCACGCACGAGGAAATCGAGCGCGTGGCGCGGCTCTTCGTCGCACACGGCGTCGAGAAGATCCGCATCACGGGCGGCGAGCCGCTGCTGCGCAAGAACCTCGAATTCCTGATCGAGCGGCTCGCGCGTCTGACGACGCACGCCGGCCGCCCGCTCGACCTGACGCTGACGACCAACGGCTCGCTGCTCGCGCGCAAGGCGCGCGCGCTGAAGGACGCCGGGCTCACGCGCGTCACGGTCAGCCTCGATGCGCTCGACGATGCGCTGTTCAAGCGCATGAACGATGCCGAGTTCGCGAGCGCCGACGTGCTCGACGGCATCTTCGCCGCGCAGGCCGCGGGCCTCGCGCCGGTCAAGGTCAACATGGTCGTGAAGCGCGGCACCAACGACGGCGAGATCCTGCCGATGGCCGAGCGCTTCCGCGGCACCGGCGTGATCCTGCGTTTCATCGAATACATGGACGTCGGCACGTCGAACGGCTGGAACATGACCGAGGTGCTGCCGTCGGCGGACGTCGTCGCGCGTATCGCCGAACACTTCCCGCTCGTGCCGCTCGAGCCGCACACGGCGGCCGAAACCGCGCAGCGCTGGGGCTATGCGGACGGCAGCGGCGAGATCGGCGTGATCTCGAGCGTCACGCAGGCCTTCTGCGGCGACTGCACGCGCGCGCGACTGTCGACCGAAGGCAAGTTGTACCTGTGTCTGTTCGCGTCGGCGGGCCACGACCTGCGTGCGCTCGTGCGCGGCGGCGCAAGCGATGCCGAGATCGCGACCGCGATCGCCCGCATCTGGCAGGCGCGCACCGACCGCTATTCGCAGCTGCGCGGCAGCGCATCGTCCGACGCCGCGCCCGAGGGCGCCGGCAAGCGCGTCGAAATGTCGTATATCGGCGGCTGACGCCCGCCGCTCTTTCCGCCCGCGCACGATGTCCGCTCCCGCGTCCGCCCCGTCGATCGCCGGCCTGCTGCTCGCAGGCGGGCGGGCCACCCGCATGGACGGCGTCGACAAGGGCCTGCAATTGCTCGACGGTACGCCGCTCGCGCTGCACGTGCTGCGCCGGCTGTCGCCGCAGGTCGACGAGACGCTGATCAGCGCGAATCGCCATGCCGATCGCTATGCCGAACTCGGTGCGCCGTTCGACGCGCGCATCGTCGCCGACGAAACCCCCGACTTCCCCGGGCCGCTCGCGGGCCTGCTTGCCGGCATGCGCGCGGCGCGCGCGCCGCTGCTCGCGTGCTCGCCATGCGATACGCCCTATCTGCCCGTCGACCTCGTCGCGCGGCTGCATGCGGCGCTCGACGCGCAGCAGGCCGACATCGCGATGGCGATTACCGTCGACGCGCGGCAGATGCGCTCGCCGCAGCCGACGTTCGCGCTGCTGCGCACGTCGCTGGCCGACGACCTGGCCGCCCGGCTCACGGCCGGCGACCGCAAGGTGCGTGCGTGGTACGCACGCCACAAGACGGTCGAAGTCGAGTTTCGCGACGAGCGTGCGTTTTACAATGCCAACTCCTGGCAGGAACTCGCCGCGCTGGCCCGCCGCTGACGGCCCGTGCCGTTCCCGCCCGGCGCCCGCCACACGCGAAACCCGCGCCCCGGCACCCTCCTCGCGCCACCGGCCACGAACCCGATACGCCTCGCGGCGCAGTCCGACTGATGATCACGCAATCCTCGCCCGCTTCCCGAACCGCACCCGGCCCCGATGCCCCGCTGTCGCTCGCCGACGCGCAGGCGCTCGCGTGCCGCTTCGCGGCGCCGGTCGACGCGTACGACACGGTGACGCTGCGCGACGCGCTCGACCGCGTGCTCGCGGCCGACGTGAGCGCGCCGTTCGACATTCCCGCGTACGACAACTCGGCAATGGACGGCTATGCGTTCGACAGCAGCAGCGCAGCATTCGCGTCGGCGCAGAGCGAGGTCGCGATGACGGTCGCCGGCACCGCGTTCGCCGGCCATCCGTTCGACGGCGCCGTGGCGGCCCATGCATGCGTGCGCATCATGACCGGCGCGCCGATGCCGGCCGGATGCGACACGGTGATTCCGCAGGAACGCGTACGCGTCGATGGCGACACGATACGGTTCGCCGCACACGACGTCGCGCGCGGCGCGAACTGCCGCAAGGCCGGCGAGGATCTCGCGCGCGGCGCCTGCGCGCTCGCCGCGGGCCGTATCCTGCGGCCATCGGATCTGGGCCTGCTCGCGTCGTTCGGGGTCACCGACGTCACGGTGCGCCGGCGCGTGCGCGTCGCCGTGTTCTCGACCGGCGACGAGCTGCGCGAGCCCGGCGAACCGCTCGGCCGCGGCGCACTGTACGACAGCAATCGCGGGATGCTGATCGCGATGCTCGCACGGCTGCACGTGGACACGATCGATCTCGGGATCGTCCGGGACGACCCGGCCGCGCTCGAAGCCGCATTGCGCGACGCCCTCGCCGCGCAGGCCGATGCGGTCATCACGTCGGGCGGCGTGTCGGTCGGCGAAGCCGACTTCACGCGCGACGTGATGGCGCGGCTCGGCGACGTGACGTTCGCGAGTCTCGCGCTGCGGCCCGGCCGGCCGCTCGCGTGCGGCACGCTCGCACGCCCGGGCGACAGCGCCGGCCACGCGCTGTTCTTCGGGCTGCCCGGCAATCCGGTCGCCTCCGCCGTGACGTTTTACGCGATCGTGCGCCCCGCACTGCTGACGCTGGCCGGTGCGCAGACGCCGCCGCCGGCGATGTACACGGCGCTCAGTACGCAGCCGTTGAAGACGCGTCCCGGCCGCACCGAATACCTGCGCGGCATCGCGACGCGCGCCGCCGACGGCCAATGGCACGTCGCGCCGGCCGGATCGCAAAGCGCCGCGTCGCTGAGCGGTCTCGCGGCCGCCAACTGTTTCATCGTCCTGGGCCACGATACCGCGGCAATCGACGCGGGCGCCCCGGTCGACATCCTGCCGCTCGACGGCCTGATCTGAATTCCAATCGGTATATCACTACGGGGGCAATCCGCACATGAAGAAACAAATCTCGTCGATCGCCGCGGGGCAGACCGCAAAGGCGCTGATCCTCGTCTACCTGACGTTCAGCGTGCCGATCGTGCTGCTCGGCATTCTCGTCGCGTATATCCGTTACGGGATGGTCGAGTTGAGCACGATCCTGAGCGCGCTGCTGCTGAACGCGATCCTCGGTTTCGTGCTGCTGTGGATCGCATGCCATGCGTACAACTGGGTCGCGTCGCGCTTCGGCGGCATCGAGATCGTGCTGTCCGATCCGCCGGAGGAAGCGTGAGCGGCACGCCGCTGATCCGCGCGGCCGACCCGCGCGACGTCAGCGCGATCCTCGCGCTGATGCGCGAGCTGGCCGAGTTCGAGAAGCTCACGCATCTGTTCGTCGCGACCGAAGCCGATCTCGCCGACGCGCTGTTCGGCGAGCACCCTGCCGCCGAGGCACGGGTGGCCGAGCAGGACGGCGCGATCGTCGCGTATGCGCTGTTCTTCCACAACTATTCGACGTTCCTCGGCCGCCGCGGGCTGTATCTCGAGGATCTGTACGTGCAGCCGTCGCAGCGCGGCACGGGCCTGGGCACCGCGATGCTGCGTCATCTCGCGGCACTCGCCGTCGAGCGTCGTTGCGCGCGCTTCGAATGGTCGGTCCTCGACTGGAACCAGCCGGCGATCGATTTCTACGAGAAGATGGGCGCGACCGTGCTGCCGGAGTGGCGCATCGTGCGCGTGACGGGCGACGCGCTGGACACGCTCGCCGCGCACTGAGCGCGAGCCGGCCGCGCCGGCGATCGCTGTCAACGAAAACGGGCGCCGCGGCGTCCGTTTTGTTCGTCCGGCAGTTGCCGCCAACGCGCGTCACGCGTCGTCCGCGTCGGCGCCTTCGGCCCCTTCCGCGCCGAGCAGACCGGCCGCCGCATCGCCCGGCAGCGCCTCGACCTGCTTGAGCTTGCGGCTCATCACGCGCGTGCGCTGCTCGGCAGACTCGATCGAGCGCGTGACCGTTTCGAGCTGCGCCTTCGTGCGCGCGAGCACGTCGCCGAACTTGCCGAACTCCGTCTTGACCGCGCCGAGCACCTGCCACACCTCGCTCGAGCGCTGCTCGATCGCGAGCGTGCGGAACCCCATCTGCAGGCTGTTCAACAGCGCGGTGAGCGTGGTCGGCCCGGCGACCGTCACCCGATAGTCGCGCTGCAGCAGGTCGGTCAGCCCCGGGCGGCGCAGGATCTCCGCATACAGCCCCTCGGTCGGCAGGAACAGCAGCGCGAAATCGGTCGTGTGCGGCGGCGCGACGTACTTCTCGGCGATCGTGCGCGCTTCCATCCGCACCCGCGCCTCGAGCGCACGGGCCGCCTCCTCGACCGCCACCGCATCGGCGCGCTCCTGCGCGTCGATCAACCGCTCGTAGTCTTCGCGCGGGAATTTCGCGTCGATCGGCAGCCACACCGGCGGCGCGTCGCGCGTGCCGGCAGCGCGGCCCGGCAGCCGGATCGCGAATTCGACGCGCTCGGTACTCTTCGGCACCGTCGCGACGTTCTTCGCGTACTGGTCGGGCGTCAGCATCTGCTCCAGCAGCGCCTCGAGCTGCACTTCGCCCCAGGTGCCGCGCGTCTTCACGTTGGTCAGCACCTTCTTCAGGTCGCCGACGCCGGCCGCGAGCGTCTGCATCTCGCCGAGCCCGCGATGCACCTGTTCGAGCCGGTCCGACACGAGCTTGAACGATTCGCCGAGCCGCTGCTCGAGCGTCGCGTGCAGCTTCTCGTCGACGGTGCGGCGCATCTCCTCGAGCTTCGCCGCGTTGTTCGTCTCGATTTCCTTCAGCCGCTGTTCGAGCGTCGCACGCACTTCGCCGATCCGACGATCGTTCGCCTCCGTCAGTTGCGTGAGCTGCCGGTTCAGCGTGTCGCCGAACAGCCGCAGCGCGCCCGTCTGTTCCTCGCGCGCCTGCTGGGCCTGGCGCTGCAAGCTCTCGCGCATCGCGTCGAACTGCTGCGCATTGCCGGCGACGAGCTTGCCGAGCTGCTGCGCGAACCCCTCGATCTGGCTGTTCTGCACGGTCGCCACGCTCGTCAGTTGCGCGGCGAGCGTCTGCTGCAACTGGGCGAAGCTGCCGGCCAGCTCGGTACGCGACCCGCGCGCATTGTCGACGATCTCGCCGCGCAATTCGCGTTCGAGCCGCTCGACCGCGCGCGCCTGCGCATGCGCGGCATCCTCGATCTGGTCGCCGAGCACGGCCACGTCGTCGTGGCGGCCGCCGCCGCGCACGAGCGCGACGATCGCCACGGCGAGCGCGACGGCCAGCACGACGACCGCCGCCAGCAACAACGTCATCGTCATGCGCGCGGCTTCCCGATCACGTCAGGGTTGATCGGATTCGGCGGCCGCCCCGCACGCGGCCCCTCGCCGAGCGCGGCGATCAGGTTGTCGGCAGCGAGATTCGCCATCGCGCGGCGCGTCTTTTCGGTCGCGCTCGCGATATGCGGCGTCAGCACGACGTTCGGCACTTCGAGCAGCGCCGGATGCACGCTCGGCTCGCCTTCGTACACGTCGAGGCCGGCCGCGGCGATCGTCCCGTCCCGCAGCGCAGCGGCCAGCGCCGCATCGTCGACGATCCCGCCGCGCGCGATGTTGGTCAGCGTCGCCGTGGGTTTCATCTTCGCGAGCTCGGCCGCGCCGATCGTGTGATGGTTCTCCTTCGTGTACGGCAGCACGAGCACGACGTGATCGGCGCGCGCGAGCAGCGCATCCTTCG
Source organism: Burkholderia sp. NRF60-BP8 (assembly GCF_001522585.2). Classification (NCBI taxonomy): domain Bacteria; kingdom Pseudomonadati; phylum Pseudomonadota; class Betaproteobacteria; order Burkholderiales; family Burkholderiaceae; genus Burkholderia; species Burkholderia sp. NRF60-BP8. The sequence continues at coordinate 1,127,525 of NZ_CP013373.1, read as the reverse complement.
ACACGTATTCGGCCTCGAGCTCGGCTTCGATCTCGGGCGCGACCCGCGAACGGTTGTGATAAATCACCTGCATCCCGAAGCCGCGCGCGCGCCGCGCGAGCGCCTGGCCGATGCGGCCCATCCCGATGACGCCGAGCGTCGAGCCGTAGATGTCGGTGCCGAGGAAGCCGTCGTACGCCCACTTCCGCCAGTGACCGGCGCGCAGCCAGTGTTCGGATTCGGCGATCCGACGCGCGGCGGCCATCATCAGCGCCCAGCCGAAATCGGCGGTCGACTCGTTCAGCACGTCGGGCGTGTTGGTGCCGAGCACGTTCGCCGCGTTGAACGCGGCCATGTCGAAGTTGTTGTAGCCGACCGCCATGTTCGCCACGACGCGCAGGCGCGGCGCGGCCGCGAGCGTGGCCGCGCCGACCGGGTCGCCGGCCGTCAGCGCGCCGTCCTTGTCGGCCAGACGCGCGGCGAGCGCGTCGGGCGCGAGCGCGTCGCCGTCGTTCCAGTCGACTTCGAAATACTGCTTGAGCCGTTCGATCACGTCCGGAAAGATCGGACGCGCGACCAGGATCTTCTGCATCGCCATCTCCGCATGCCGCGGACGGGTCGTAGCGCCGCGCGCCGCCGGGACCGCCCGCTCGGGGTTGAAAATCGTCAGCTTACGCCGGGAAGAAAAGCCAGGACGTGAGCAGGAATACCGGTATCAGCACGACGAGCGCCCAGCCGAGGTACGCAAAGAAGCTCGGCATCTTCACGCCGCGCGATTCGGCGATCGCCTTCACCATGAAGTTCGGCGCATTGCCGATATAGCTGTTCGCGCCCATGAACACCGCGCCGGCGGAAATCGCGGCGAGCGTCGATGCGCCGGTCGTCATCAGCGTCTGCGCATCGCCGCCCGCGAGGTTGAAGAACACGAGATAGGTCGGCGCATTGTCGAGGAACGACGACAGGATGCCGGTCGCCCAGAAGTACATCGCGTCGATCGGCTTGCCGTCGGGCCCCGTGACGAGATGGACGATCTGCGCGAACGCGCCGTCCGCCCCCGCGCGCAGGATCACGATCACCGGCGCGATCGTCACGAAGATGCCGGCGAACAGCTTCGCGACTTCCTCGATCGGCGCCCAGTTGAACGCGTTGCCCTCGCGCGCGGAACGCGGCGTCAGCGCGAGCGACGCGAGCGTCACCACCACGAGCGCGACGTCGCGCACGAGATTCTGCAGCGCGACGTGCGTGCCCCACACGTCGAACGAGACGCCCGGCTTCCACACGCCGCTCATCAGCACGAGCGCGATCACGGCCGCCAGCAGCACGAAGTTGATCTTGCCGTCGATCGACAGCGCCGCGCCGTCGGGCGTCGGATCGAGCGCGGCCGGCCGCTCCTCGCCGCCCTTCCGGTAGAAGTACGTATCGAGCGCGAAGAACAGCGTCAGCAGCACCGCGCAGATGAACAGCATCGGCAGCGCGAGATGCGTGGTCGTCCAGAAGAAGCTCACGCCGTTCAGGAAGCCGAGGAACAGCGGCGGATCGCCGAGCGGCGACAGCGAGCCGCCCGCGTTCGCGACGAGGAAGATGAAGAAGATCACGACGTGCACGACATGCTTGCGGTTGTCGTTGGCGCGCAGCAGCGGCCGGATCAGCAGCATCGCGGCGCCCGTCGTGCCCATCACGCTCGCGAGCAGCGTGCCGAGCGCGAGGATCGCGGTATTCAGTTTCGGCGACCCATGCAGATTGCCGTTCACGCAGATGCCGCCCGCGACCGTATAGAGCGCGGTGAGCAGCACGATGAACGGAATGTATTCCTCGAGCAGCGCATGCACGAGCGTGCCGAACGCGGTGCCGGCGCCGAACGCGACCGCGAACGGCGCGAGGAACACGATCGCCCAGCCGGCCGCGATCTTGCCGAAGTGGTGATGCCAGAACACGGGGGCGACGAGCGGGAACAGCGCGATGGACAGCAGAATCCCGGCGAACGGGATACCCCAGAGCGCCGACAGCGTGGAACCGTCGAGCGTGGCGGCCGATGCGAGCGCGGGAGCGGCGCCAAGCGCGATTCCCGACGCCATGCCCGCCCAGGCGGCATGTCGTTTCATGCGGAACTTCCTTGTTCGAAATAAGGGTGAAGGCAGCGGGCCCGTCATGCGCCCCGTACGACGATCGCGTGCACGCGGTACGGACCGTGTGCACCCAGAATGATCGTTTGCTCGATGTCGCCGGTGCGCGACGGGCCCGACACGAAATTGACCGCGCGCGGCAGTTCGCCGCGCTCCGCGCGAATCAGCGCGAACGCGTCTTCATGACCGGCGACGATGCGCGACGCCGGCACGATCGCGATGTGGGTTTCCGGCAGCAGACCGGCCGATGCGTAAGTGTCGGGGCCGGACAGCAACACCAGCGACCCCGTTTCGGCGGTCGCGCAAAAGCAGCCGGTCAGGCCGACGAGATCGCCGTCGCGCGGCTTGCGGCACTCGACAGACAGGCCGGCGGCGGCCCAGTCGAGATCGGCCAGCGTGCGCCACGCGATGGCCTGCGCCGGCAGGCCGTGAGCGGCAAGATAGCGGGCGGCGGCGGCAGGCACGTCGGCCAGCGTCGCGACTTCGTCGACCGTGGTCGACAGGCGCTGCGCTTCGTCGACGAAAGCGGCGACGAGGTCGGCCGGCGCCGGCGGGCGCGGGCCTTGCGGATGACGGGCAAGGTAGTCGGCGACGCCGTCGCGCTCCGCTGCATCGGGTTCGGCCGCGCGCCCCTGCGCCGCGCGGATGCGCGCGAGGATCTGGCGACGGGCAGCGGAAGTGTCCATGAACGGTCCTCGTGACGTTACGTGCAATACGTCGGATTATACCGGCCGCCCCTGCTGCGACACACCTTCGGCCGAACGGCCGGCGCCTACTTCGACGCGTCTTCCTCGACCGGCTGCGCGATGCCGAACACCTGGCGCAGGTACGCGAGATACGCCTTGTCGTCGCACATGCTCTTGCCCGGCGAATCCGACAGCTTCGCGACCGGCTGGCCGTTGCAGCGAACCATCTTGATCACGATCTGCAGCGGCACGTAACCGAGATCGTTGGTGAGGTTGGTGCCGACGCCGAACGCGAGCTTGCAGCGGCCGCGGAACCGTTCGTACAGCTGCATGACCTTCGGAATGTCGAGCGCGTCCGAGAACACGAGCACCTTGGTGCGCGGGTCGCACCGGTTCGCCTCGTAATGGCGCAGCATCCGCTCGCCCCAGTCGAACGGATCGCCCGAATCGTGGCGCGCGCCGTCGAACAGCTTGCAAAAGTACATGTCGAAGTCGTTCAGGAACGCGTCCATGCCGTAGACGTCCGACAGCGCGATCCCGAGGTCGCCGCGATACTCCTTCGCCCACATCTCGAAGCCGTAGATCTGCGAATCGCGCAACCGCGGGCCGAGCGCCTGGCACGCCTGCAGGTATTCGTGCGCCATCGTGCCGAGCGGCGTGATGTCGTGCTTCATCGCGTACAGCACGTTGCTCGTGCCCGCGAACTGCGGGCCGAGCCCGTCGCGCAGCGTGAGCGCGACTTCCTCGTGCCAGACCTTCGAGAAGCGTCGGCGCGTGCCGTAGTCGGCGATCTTGCAGTCGGCGAATTCGGGCTTCGCGCCGAGCAGCTTGATCTTCTCGCGCAGCCGTTCGCGGCCTTCGCGATAGTCGGGCTCGCGCTGCGTGTTGCGGAAATAGACTTCGTTGACGATCGCGAGCACCGGGATCTCGAACAGGATCGTATGCAGCCACGGCCCTTCGATCACGATGTCGATCTCGCCGTTGCCCTTCGGCGAAGGCGCGATCGAGATGTACTTCTCGTTCAGGTGGAACAGCGCGAGGAAGTCGACGAAGTCGCTCTTGATGAAGCGCATCCGCCGCAGATAGTCGAGTTCGACGTCGGAAAAACGCAGCGAGCACAGGCCGCGCACCTCGTCGCGAATCTCGTCGATGTACGGCACGAGATCGACGCCGGGCGTGCGGCACCGGAAACGGTATTCGACGTTGGCAGCGGGAAAGTGATGCAGGACGACCTGCATCATCGTGAACTTGTAGAGATCCGTGTCGAGCAGCGAAGTGATGATCATGATGACGGCAGCGCCAATATCGTGACCGGGCCCCGACGCACCGCGCGCCGCCCGGTCTGTCGGTCATGTTACCCGAATGCGTGCCGGACCATCGCGAAACCGCCCTCCGCCGTGCCGCATCACGCTCGTGCGCGGCGCGCGGTTGTGTCCGCGTTGCGCCGCCCATAAACTAATCACGAAACGATATAAGCCGGATAGCCGACCACGCGATGCGGGTTTTGCGCTTCAGTTACAATGCCGCTTTTGGCGCAAACGCCACCCCATATATACCGCCAAGCAGGAGCGTTTTAATGACTCACGTTGTGACCGAAGGCTGCATCAAGTGCAAATACACGGATTGCGTGGATGTGTGCCCGGTGGATTGCTTCCGTGAAGGTCCCAACTTTCTCGCCATCGATCCGGACGAGTGCATCGACTGCGCCGTGTGCGTCGCCGAATGCCCGACCAATGCGATCTATGCCGAAGAAGACGTTCCGGGCGACCAGCAGCAGTTCACCGCGTTGAACGCGGAGCTGGCGAAGAACTGGCCGTCGATCACGAAGACCAAGCCGGCGCCCGCCGACGCGGACGAGTGGAAGGACGTGCAGGACAAGCTGCACCTGCTCGAGCGCTGATCGCACGGCGGCGACTGAAAAAAAATTTATTCGCCGCGGCTCCAAAGTATTGACAGGTTAGCGAACACTCCATACAATCTCGTTTCTCTGCTGTTGTTGTTTGTTCCCCGATAGCTCAGTCGGTAGAGCGCCGGACTGTTAATCCGTAGGTCCCTGGTTCGAGCCCAGGTCGGGGAGCCAAAAACGCAAAGGCCCGTTGAAAGTGGACGGGTTTTTTGTTGAACGAGCAACACGCAGATGTACCGATTTATTCCCCGATAGCTCAGTCGGTAGAGCGCCGGACTGTTAATCCGTAGGTCCCTGGTTCGAGCCCAGGTCGGGGAGCCAAATAGCGAAAGGCCCGTCATTCGACGGGCCTTTTGTTTTTTCGGCCGCCGTTCCGCCCTTCTGCTTTTCGTGGCCTTTCGTGGCCCGGTCATGCGCATGCTAGAGTCTCTGTCCCGCATTCTCATCCGGTTCCGTCGATGAAGCATCGCCTCCTGCGCTCCGCCCCCGTCGCCCTCCTGCTCTCCGCATTCGCTGCAGCGCCGTTCGCGCAGGCGGAGGAAGTCGGCAGCGTCAATACCCATTTCCGCGTCACGGGCTCCGATCGCGTGGTCGTCGAGGCCTATGACGATCCGGTCGTGAACGGCGTGACCTGCTACGTGTCGCGCGCCCGCACCGGCGGGATCAAGGGCACGCTCGGCGTGGCCGAGGATCCGAGCGAGGCATCGATCGCGTGCCGGCAGGTCGGCCCGATCAGCTTCAAGGAACCGCTCAAGCAGCAGACCGACGTGTTCAGCGAACGCATGTCGTTCATCTTCAAGACGCTGCACGTCGTGCGCGTGGTCGACAAGAAACGCAACACGATCGTCTACCTGACCTACAGCGACCGCATCGTCAGCGGCAGCCCGAAGAACGCCGTCACCGCGGTGCCGATGCCGGCCGGCACGACGATTCCGGTCAAGTAAGCCCGCGCCGGCCGGGCGCGCGGGCGATACACTTTCGGTTCGACCGCTCCCGCGCCCGATCATGTCCGCCACCCGCCTTCCCGATTCCGCACGCTACTGGCGCACGCCGCTCGTGCCGGACGCGGATCTCCTCACGGCCACCTATCGCGATCACGCGTTCGCGCCTCACTGGCACGACGCGTACACGATCCCCGTGATTCTCGAAGGCGCGGAACGCTTCACCTATCGCGGCACCGGCCATGTCGCCGAAACGGGCACCGTGCCCGTGATCAATCCCGGCGAAGTCCATACGGGGTCGCGTGCCGCCGACGAGGGTTGGTGCTATCGCGTCAGCTACATGCCGGTCGAATTCATCCGCGACCTCGCCGGTTCGATCGCGGGCCGCCCGCAGGATGCGCCGTGGTTTGCGCCCGACGTGATCCGCGACGCCGATCTCGCGGCCCGGCTCACGCTCGCGCACCGGATGCTGGAAGCCGGCAGCGAGCGCGCGCTGTCGTCGCATGCGTCCGGGCAGCCGGCAGGCGCTTCGGCGGCAGGCGACCCGGCGGCCGACGGTCCCGCCACCGGCGCGCCGCGCATCTACGATCCGCTCGCCGCCGAAACCGCGATGCTCGACGCGCTGTCGACGCTGATCGCGCGCCACGCCGACGTGCGGCCGCAGCCGGCGCCGCTCGCGGCCGACGAACCGCGCGTCGACGCGATGCGCGAGCGGCTCGCCGCCGATCTGACGGGCGCGGTGACGCTCGACGATGTCGCGCAGGCGGCCGGCCTGTCGCCGTTTCACGCGGCGCGCCTGTTCACCCGTACGGTCGGCATGCCGCCGCATGCATGGCGCAACCAGTTGCGGCTGCAGCGTGCGCTGGCGCCGCTGCGCGCGGGCATCCCCGTCGCCGATGTCGCGGCGGCCAGCGGCTTCGTCGACCAGAGCCACTTCACGCGGCATTTCAAACGGATGTTCGGCGTGCCGCCCGGGCGCTGGCAGGCAAGCTGACGCGCGGCTTCCCGCAACCGTCGGCCGCGCCCGCGCCCCGCGCCGGCCGACACGCGAACCGGCGCCGCTGCGGCGGGCGCAAGAACATACAAGCCGGCTCGCCACCGGCCCGCTATCCTCCCCCTCATGGAGGAGCGCTTCTTGAACGAGACACCCGCATCGCCCCCGCGCCGCCCGCTCAACGAATGGCTCGACGGCGCACGCGACACGATTCCGATGATGATCGGCGCAGCACCGTTCGGCGTGATTTTCGGCACGCTCGTCGGCGGCGGCCCGCTCGCCGCCTGGCACGGCGCGCTGATGTCGCTCGCGGTGTTCGCGGGCTCCGCGCAGTTCATCGCGCTCGGCCTGATCGCCGGCAGCGCGAGTTTCGCCGTCGTGCTCGCCACGACGCTGATCGTGAACCTGCGCCACCTGCTGTACAGCGCGACGCTCGCGCCCTATGTCGCCCACCTGCCGCTGCGCTGGCGCGCGACGCTCGGCGCGTTGATGACCGACGAGGTATTCGCGGTCGCCTACGGACACTACCGGCACTACCCGCCCGGTACGATCGGCCCCCACTACTTTTTCGGCTCCGGGCTCGCGATGTACCTGAACTGGCAGGTCTGGACGCTCGCGGGCATCGGCTTCGGCACGGCATTCCCGGGCCTGCAGTCGCTCGGCCTCGATTTCGCGATGGCGGCGACCTTCATCGCGATCGTCGTCCCGCAGCTCGGCACGCTGCGCTACTTCTCGGCGGCCGCCACGGCCGGCACGCTCGCGTACTTCTGGCAGGGCTGGCCGTACAAGCTCGGGCTACTCGGCGCGGTCGCCGCCGGCGTCGCGGTCGGCGTCGCGCTCACGCTGCTGCACGATCGCACGCGCGCCGGCTCCCGCCCGGAGGCGGCATCGTGAGTTACGCGCTGCTGATCCTCGGGATGGCCGTCATCACGTATGCGATCCGCTCGACGCTGTTCCTGTTCGGCGAGCGGCTGGCGTTCCCGCCGCTCGTGCGGACCGCGCTCGGCTTCGTGCCGGTCACCGTGCTGACCGCGATCATCGTACCGATGACCGTCTCGCCGCACGGCGGCACGGCCGAGCTGACCTGGCGAAACCCGCAGCTCGTCGGCGCGCTCGCGGCCGTGCTCGTATCGGCCGCGACCCGCCGCCCGCTCGTGACGATCGCCGCCGGGCTCGCGGTGTTCTTCCTGTGGCAAGGGGTCGTACTGCCGCACTGGCCGCCCGCCTGAGCGCGGGCTGCGTCGCGCGCGCTCAAGTTTCCGCCCGGTGCGCCGATATAGGAGAGGAAGACCCGCCACCGGCCCCGGCGCGCATCGGTCGATCGACGCCGTGCCCCGTTCCCGGTGCGCCGCGCCGGCGCCGGCTTGCGCGGGCCGCCATCGAGACGATTCATGGGCCAGATCACCCTTTCCCTCAAGGACGACACGCTCGAGTCCCTGCGCAAGGACTACGATGCGTTCGTCCGCGTGTCGCTGAAACTCGACCCGCAATTCGCGACGCCGTCGTTCGAGGATTTCCTGCGCGCCAAGCTGCTCGACAACATGGTGCCGCTGACCGAGCACGCCGTGCAGCGGATGCTGCAGGGCGGCCAGTACGCGTGGGCCAAGCGCACGCTCGACAAGGAATTTCCGGACGTCGTCGCGATCCTGATGCGGCAGGCCGGCGAATTCGGCTTCGGCTTCGCGTCGCGCTCCGAATGGACCCCCGACGAACTCGCGAAAGCATGTCGCGACTGGGCGAAGGCGATCGTCGCCGAAGCGCAGGGCGACGCGTCGCTGATCGACCCGCTCGCGTCGCAGATCAAGAGCGCGGCGCAGGACATCCAGACGCTCGAGGAACTGATGCAGACACCTGCGTGGCGGCTCGCGGAATCGCTGCGGCAGCGGATCTACGAGGCCAAGCTCGCGTGCGAGATGAGCGTCGGCAGCACCGCACGCGACAAGCTCGGCGAACTGCGCGGGCTGCTGCGGCTCGGGCTCGCGCACGGCTCGTTCCAGAAGCAGGAAGCGCAGCAGATCATGGAATACCTGCGGCTGCTGAAGCCGGAGATCTTCGTCGAGGAACCGTACGACGTCTTCGCGCGCCTGGCCGCCTGGCTTCGCAGCGTGTTCACGCCGGCCGTCGCACGGCCGGCCCAGGGACAGGGGCAAGGCCAGCGCCGGCCCTGACCGCGCTCGTCCCGCGCAACGCATCCCCCCACGAAAACGGCCCGGTCGCGCGAAGCGAACCGGGCCGCCTGACGATTGCCGTCGCGACGCGCCGCTCCAGGCGCGCGTCGCGACGGCGTCGGACACGCTTACTGCGTGGCGCCCTGCGCCGATGCACCGCCCTGCGCGCCGACCGATGCGCCGCCTTCGGTCGCCTCGTCGGCCTTCGCCTTGGCCGAGCCCGCATGGCCCTTGGCCGACTTCGCCGCATGCTTCGTATGCTTCTTGGCCGAATGAACGGCCGACGACGTCGTATCCTTCGCGCCATCGGCCGCCGCGCCGACCGCATCGGTCGCACCGCCCGTCGCATTGCCCGACGCGTTCGCGCCGGCGCCGCCCTGCGCGCCCGCACCGACACCCGCCGCCGGCGTCTGCGCCTGCACGCCGGCGCCGGCTGCGCCTTGCGCCGTCGTGCCCGTCTGGGCGAATGCGGCCGAAGTGGCGAACGCCGTCAGCGCGGCACCGATCAGCATCGTACGAATCTTGGACATGGCAATTCTCCTCAAGAAGTTGTGCGTCCGGACCGCAGCGATGCGGCCCGTCGCGTCCCCGCCGCAACACGCAGCAGGTACGACAGAAGACCGGCCGCCCGCACGGCCGGTTCGCGAATCTCTCAGACTGTTACCCACCGTTTCATTTGCTGACGAATCGCTCACAGTCCTTTACATCCGCCGGCGGCCGCCCGCGCTCGCGTGCGGGCGCGCGGTGCCGTATGATGCGGAGCGTTTCCTCCCGCGCGTAGCGCCCCTTCCTCGTCATGCCCAATCTGGATTTCACGCTGACCGGCGAATACGTCGAGCTGCACAACCTTCTCAAGATCACCGGTCTCGCGGACAGCGGCGGCACCGCGAAGCTGATCGTCGCGTCCGGCGCCGTGAAAGTGGACGGCGCGATCGAGCTTCGCAAGACCTGCAAGATCCGCGCGGGCCAGGTCGTGCTGCTCGGCGACACGCGCATCGCGGTACGCGAGGCCTAGCGCTCGCGGGGGTTCCCCCTGCCCGCGACATGGCCATCGGCGCGCGCGTTCGACACGGTACGAATAAAGCCGTAAGCTAGCCGTCTCTCAAAATAAATACATATAGCGCGGGCCCGCACCCGCGCGAGCGCCCATTCCATGTCGCATTCCGGTCTTACGAGGACGGCCGCCGCGCCGCCGTCCCTGTCCAGTCATGCCGCCGATACCGCACGCCTCGCCGCGCCGCTCGCGATCGCGCAACTTTCCCAGATGGCGATGAGCGTCACCGACACGGTGCTGCTCGGTTCGCTCGGCCCCGATTCGCTCGCGGCGGGCGGGCTCGGCGCGAACTTCTTCTTCGTCATCGTGACGATCCTGCAAGGCGTGCTGTCGTCGGTCAGCGTGAGCGTCGCGCATGCGCGCGGCGCCCAGGCCGAGGATCGCGTGCCGCACATCTACTGGACGGGCTTCGCGCTGTCCGTGCTGCTCGCGATTCCGGCCATCGTCGCGCTGTCGCTTGCCGAACCGATCCTGCTGATGTTCCACGAGCCGCCGCTGCTCGCGCATCACGTCGGCGAATACACGGGCATCCTGCGCTTCGCGGCGCTCGGCAGCCTGATCGGCGTCGGGCTGATGCGCGCGTTCCTGCCGGCGATCGGCGCCGCGCGGCGGCTCCTGTGGGTGTCGATCGGCGGCGTCGGCGTCAACGGCGTGCTGAACTACGGGCTGATCCACGGCGCATTCGGGCTGCCGCGCCTCGGCTTTCTCGGTTCGGCCGTCGCGACGACGATCACGATCTGGCTCACCGCGCTCGCGCTGATCTGGCTGCTGCACGGCCGGCAGCGCTTCCGCCATTTCGTGACCGCGGCGCGCCCGAAGCTGCCCGTGATGGGCGAGCTGATCGGCATCGGCTGGCCGGTCGCGATCACGTACGGGGTCGAATCGACGCTGTTCCTCGCCACCGGCCTCACGGTCGGCGTGCTGGGCGCGACGTCGCTCGCCGCGCACCAGATCGCGCTGAACGTCGCATCGGTGTCGTTCATGGTGCCGCTCGCGATCGGCCAGGCGGCCAATGTTCGCGTCGGCTACTGGATCGGCGCGGGCTCGCCCGTCGCCGCGCGGCACGCGGGCTTCGTCGCGCTCGCGCTCGGCGTCGGCTTCATGTCGCTGTCGGGCCTCGTGATGATCGTCGCGCCGCATACGATCGTCGGCCTGTACCTGCACCTCGACGACCCGGCCAACGCGGCCACGGTGTCGCTCGCCGCGTCGCTGCTCGGCATCGCCGCGGTGTTCCAGATCGTCGACGGCATGCAGACCGTCGCGTCGGGTGCGCTGCGCGGCCTGAAGGACACGCGCATCCCGATGCTCGCCGCGACCTTCGGCTACTGGGGCATCGGCTTCCCGACCGGCTACTGGTTCGCATTCCACGCGGGCCTGGGCGCGCGCGGCCTGTGGTGGGGGCTCGCGGCCGGCCTGGCGAGTGTCGCCGCACTGATGGCATGGCGCTTTCACCGCAAGACCACCTCGCTCATCGCGACGGCGCGCTAGGCGCGACACGACGCAAAATCGCGGTCGGCGCTATGCTTGTCGATAGCCATCGAGACGCCGCGCGAGCGGCGCGACTGCCTCACGATACGTCCGATTACGTCTGACGCCGCGCGACGGCGCGCGGCCTTTCCCCTTTCCTGGAGGAGTGCATCATGAACGAAGCAGTTCGGATGGAACGCGACACGTTCGGCGAGATCGCCGTGCCGGCCGACCGGCTCTGGGGCGCGCAGACCGAGCGCTCGCTGCAGAATTTCCGGATCTCGACGGAGAAGCAGTCGCCCGAGCTGATCCACGCGCTCGCGATCGTCAAGCGCGCCGCGGCGGCCGTCAACCAGTCGCTCGGCGTGCTCGCCGACGACAAGGCGCGCGCGATCATCGAAGCCGCCGACGAGATCATCGCCGGCCGGCATCCGCGCGAATTCCCGCTCGCGGTGTGGCAGACGGGCTCCGGCACGCAGACCAACATGAACCTCAACGAGGTGATCGCGAACCGCGCGAGCGAGCTGATGGGCGGCGAGCGCGGCGAAGCGCGCAAGGTGCATCCGAACGACGACGTGAACCGCGGCCAGTCGTCGAACGACGTGTTCCCGACCGCGATGCACGTCGCGGCCGCGTATGCGATCGTCAATCACCTGCTGCCGGCACTGCGCACGCTGCGCGCGACGCTCGACGCGAAGTCGAAGGCGTTCGCCGACATCGTGAAGATCGGCCGCACGCACCTGCAGGACGCCACGCCGCTCACGCTCGGCCAGGAGTTCTCCGGCTATGTCGCGCAACTCGACCACGGCATCCGTCACGTCGAATCGGCGCTGCCGCACCTGTACGAGCTCGCGCTCGGCGGCACCGCGGTCGGCACGGGGCTGAACGCGCATCCGGAGTTCGCGGTGCGCGTGGCGGACGAGATCGGCCGGCTGACGAAGCTGCCGTTCGTGACCGCGCCGAGCAAGTTCGAGGTGATGGCCGCCGCCGACGCGCTGGTCTTCGCGCACGGCGCGCTGAAGACGGTGGCGGCCAGCCTGATGAAGATCGCGAACGACGTGCGCTGGCTCGCGAGCGGGCCGCGCTGCGGGCTCGGCGAGCTGTCGATTCCGGAAAACGAGCCGGGCAGCTCGATCATGCCGGGCAAAGTGAACCCGACGCAGTCGGAAGCCGTGACGATGCTGTGCTGCCAGGTGTTCGGCAACGACGTCGCGGTCAACGTCGGCGGCGCGAGCGGCAATTTCGAATTGAACGTGTTCCGGCCGATGATCGCGCACAACGTGCTGCAGTCGGTGCGCCTCCTCGCCGACGGCGCGCAGAGCTTCAACGATCACTGTGCGGTGGGCATCGAGCCGAACCGCGCGCGGATCGATCTGTTGCTGAACGAATCGCTGATGCTCGTGACGGCGCTCAATCCGCACATCGGCTACGACAAGTCCGCGCAGATCGCGAAGAAGGCGCACAAGGAAGGCACGACGCTGAAGGCGGCCGCGCTCGCGCTCGGCTACCTGACCGAGGCGGAATTCGATGCGTGGGTGCGCCCCGAGCAGATGATCGGCACGCGGTAACGGCAGGACGGCGGGCGCGGCGCACGACGCGCGGCGCCCGCGGCACTCAGACGGTGCCCTTCGCGACTTCTTCCGGCTTCATCTCGACGATTTTGTCGAGCGCGGCCCGCACGTCGGCCGCGTATTTCGCCAGCACCCGCTGCTCGTCGGTTTCGGGCACGAACGGCGGCACCGGCACCGGGTTGCCGTTCTCGTCGACCGCGACGAACACGACGAGGCAATCGGTCGTCTGACGCAGCACGCCGCCCTTCGGATCGCCGGCGTGCACCGACACATGAATGTGCATGCTGGTACGGCCCGTCGCGACGACGCGCGCCTTCAGCTCGACCAGATTGCCGACCAGGATCGGACGCTGGAAACGGATGTTGCCGACGCTGACCGTCACGCAATAGCGGCTCGACCAGACGGCCGCGCACGCATACGCGACCTCGTCGATCCACTTCATCAGCGCGCCGCCGTGCACCTTGCCGCCGAAGTTCACGGACGAAGGCTCGGCAAGGAAGCGGAATACGGTTTCGGTGCGGTCGAGGGCAGCCGGCACGGGGGACGGTTGAGGCATTGTTCTGGCTCCAGGCGGCAGGGGCGCCGTCATCGGGCCATTATACGTTGCACTGCGGCAACGCGGCGCGGCAAGCCCCGCGTGGCGGGGCTGCGGCGGCCATGCCGGCTCGCGCCGGACCGGCGCCGGTCAACGGCGTACCGTGACGCCCTGGTCGATCGTTCCGTACATCTCGATACTGCCGCCGCGCTCGCCGGTCACGCCCGCGCCGCCGGGTGCACAGGCGGCGCACACGAGCGCCGCCGCCAACACACAGAAAATCGTCTTCATCGTTGCATCGCGTCTCAGGCGGCGGCCCGCTGCCGCCGCGTCCGGCCATTCTACGCGTGCCCTGCAACGGGCTGCGGTTCGGTCCGCGCAGGGGGCGGCGCGCTGCATCCGACATTTCATCCGAGAGCGAAACATCGAGTGCGCATCCGGACTACACTGCCCTCATCCCGCTCGACGAGACACGACGATGACCGATCAAGACGACCACCATTTTCCGGGCCTGAGCCGCATCGGCGCGCTGATCGCCGATCCCGGCCGCGCCGCGATGCTATGGGTGCTGATGGACGGCAGCGCGCGCCCTGCCGGCGAACTGACGATGATCGCGGGGCTGTCGCCGTCCGCGGCCAGCGCGCACCTCGCGCGCCTGACCGAGGGCGGCCTGCTGGCCCTCGACGTGCGCGGCCGGCATCGTTACTACCGCATTGCGTCGGCCGACATCGCGGCCTCGCTCGAAGCGCTGGCGAACGTCGCCCGCGCGGCCGCGCCGCATCGCCCGGTTCCGCCGCCGTCGCGCACGGTCCCGGCCGAACTGCGCTACGCACGCACCTGCTACGACCACATGGCCGGCGAGCTCGCGGTACGCATCTTCGACGGCCTCACCGCGCGCCGCTGGCTGCTCGCGAACGGCGACGCGATCGAGGCCACCGAACTCGGCACGCAGGCGCTCGCGCAATGGGGCATCGACGTCGCGCAGCAACGCACGCGCCGGCGCCGCTTCGCGTGCGGCTGCCTCGACTGGAGCGAGCGGCGTTCGCATCTCGGCGGCGCACTCGGCGCGGCGCTGCTCGAAAGCTTCTGCGCGCACGGCTGGATCGAGCGCGCCGACCGACCGCGCGTGCTGCGCGTCACGGTGCCCGGACAGCAGGTTTTCGACGCGTGGCTTACGTCCGCTTGACGCCGGCATTGCAGCTGCACGACAACGGCGCGCGATGGACAGGTTTTGTTACATCGCGTGCCATTCGACTTACAAAACACCGTGCCTTGAAACAGGCCGAGCGGATATTGTGAACTGGACGGCACGAATCGACGCGCCGCGATCACAACGATGACGCTCACCATGGCCTCCCTCTTCACGCTCAAGCGCACCGCCCGCTACACGCTGCTCGCGTTCGTCGCGCTGGCGGCGCTGCCGCCCGCCTTCGCCCAATCGGCCGATGCGCCGCCGAACCTGGCCGCGGCACGGCAACCGGGCGGCGATCCGCCCGGCCGCGTCGCGCGGCTCAATTACCTGTCGGGCGCCGTGACGATCGAACCGGCCGGCACCGATACGTGGTCGTATGCGGCGGTGAACCGGCCGCTGACGACCGGCGATCAGCTCTGGAACGATGCCGGCGCGCGTTCGGAGCTGCACATCGGCTCGACCGCGGTGCGGCTCGGCCAATCGACGAGCCTGTCGGTGCTGAACCTCGACGACACGACGACGCAATTGAAGGTGGGGCTCGGCACCGTGTCGACGCACGTGCGCGATTTGCCGGCCGGCGGATCGTACGAAATCGACACGCCGAACCTCGCGCTCGGCATCGCCGGCCCCGGCGACTATCGTGTCGATGTCGCGCCGAACGGCGCGAGCACGACGGTGACGGTACGCAGCGGGAGCGCGACCGTCTACGGCAGCAACGGCCAGTATCCGCTGTCGCCGGGGCAGCAGGTGGTGTTCACCGGCACCGATCTGCAGGTCGCGCAGCAATCGGCCGCGCCGGCCCCCGACGCGCTCGACCAGTGGGCTGCCAGCCGCGACGCGGCCGAAGCGCGCTCGGTGTCGGCCCGCTACGTGTCCCGCGACATCCCCGGCTACCAGGATCTCGACGCGAACGGCACGTGGCGCGAAACCCCGAATTACGGCGCGGTATGGGTGCCGAACGACACGCCGGCCGATTGGGCGCCGTATCACGACGGCCATTGGATCTGGCAGGCGCCGTGGGGCTGGACCTGGGTCGACGACGCGCCGTGGGGCTTCGCGCCGTATCACTACGGCCGCTGGGCGTACGTGGACGACAGCTGGGCATGGGTGCCCGGCCCGATGGTCGTCGACCAGCCGCCCGTCTATGCGCCGGCGCTCGTCGCGTTCGTGGGCGGCGGGGGCGGCGGTTCCGACTGGAGCGTCGCGCTGACGGTCGGCGGCGTCGCCGCGGCCGGCTGCGCATGGTTCGCGCTCGGCCCCGGCGAGCCGTGGCATCCGGGCTGGGGCGGCTGGAGCCCGCACTACTACGACCGCGTCAACCGCAACATCGTGGTGAACAACGTCAACGTGAACAAGACCGTGAACGTGACGAACATCACCAATATCACCAACATCAACAAGACGTATGTGAACTTCCGTGCGCCGCACGCGATCACAGCCGTGCCGGCCACCGCGTTCGTGCACGGCCAGCCGGTCGCGCACTTCTCGCAGCACGTCGATCCGCAGCAATGGCGCAACGCGCACGTCACGCCGGGCACGCCCGGCATCGCGCCGGTGCGCCAGAGCTTCACCGGCGGGCTGCGCAATGCCAGCTACCGCCCGCCGGCGGCGATCGCGCAGCACCCGTACGTCGCGACACGCAATCCGGCCGTGCCCGCCGCCTATCGCGACCAGGCCGCCGCCCACCTCGCGCAGCAAGGCGGGCGCGTACCGGGCGCCGGCGCGCCCGTCGTGAAGACGAACGTGCCGGCCGACTATACGGCTCGGCCGGTCCGCGTTCCGGGCCAGCCGCCGGGCGGCGGCGCATGGGCGATGCGCAACGTGCAGCTCGTGAATCCGCACGGGCCCGTCGTGCAGCCGGCCCACGCGTCGCGCGAAGGCCAGCCGGCCGGCGAGCAGGCCGCGCGGCCAGGCGCGCCGACGCCGGGCATGTCGAATGTCGCGCGGCCGCCGAACGGCGAAAGCCCCAACGCACCGCGTTTCGCCAACGGCGGCACGCCGCCGGCACCCGGCAACCCGATGCCGCATCAGGCGTTCGCGCCCGGCAATGGCGTCCCGCATCCGCCGGGCGCGAACGACGTTCCGGCCGCGACCGGCAACGCGCACGCAGCCAATGCGCCGTCGCCCGTGTGGATGCAGCCGCACACGCCGATGGCGCGTCAACGCGCCGACTCGCCGACCGCGCTGCACGCGGCAGGACAGAATGCGCTGCCCCCCGTGCGCAGCGCAGCGGCGCCGCATCCGGACGGCGTGCCGGCGCCGCAAGGCGTACAGCCCGGCGGCCGCAACGAAACGCCGCGCGCGCTGCCGCAACCGCGGGTCGACAATACCGCGCAGATTCAGCAACCGCGTCCGCACCCCGACTTCCAGACGCCGGCCCGGCATGCACAACCTCAGCCGCAACCGGAACGGGCCGCCCCCGCGCCGCAACCACGCCCGGACTTCGCTCAACCGGCGCCGCATCGCGAGGTCGCGCCGCCGCGCGCGAACGAGTACCGTCCGCCGGCGCCCGCGGTGCACGACATGCCGCGTCCGCAGCCGCAGGCGCCGCACATGGAGCCGCGACCGCAGCCGGCGCCCCGCATGGAACCGCGCCCGTCGATGCCCGCTCCCCGGATGGAACCGCGGCCGCAGCCGGCGCCGCACGTCGAGGCGCCGCATCCGGCCAATCCGCCGCCGCAGGGCGGCCACGAGGAGCGGCATCGCCAGTAAGGGCAGCAAAGATGAAACAAAAGGCTCGACCGGCCAATACCGGTCGAGCCTTTTTTGCAGGGTACGGATCGACGAAACCGTGCGGCCTCGCCCGCGCGATCAGACCGCCATCGGCGCGGTCAGCGGCTCGTGGTGGCGATAGCCGACGAGCGAGAAATCGGACGGCTCGACCTGCTCCAGCCATTCGGGCGCATAGACGCCCGTTTTCGCGTACTCGGGCACGCGCTCGGCAATCTCGAGCCGCGGGCTTTCGTACGGCTCGCGCGTGAGCTGCTGCTGCAGCATGTCGAGCTGGTTCTCGTAGATGTGGGCGTCGCCGATGAAATACGTGAACCAGCGCGGCGTGTAGCCCGTCAGCCGGCCGACGAGCGACAGCAGCGCGGCCCCTTCCGTCAGGTTGAACGGCGTGCCGAGACCGACATCGTTGCTGCGGATGTACAAGCACAGCGAGATCTCGCGCTTCGTCGCGTTCGGCAGGAACTGGTACAGCAGATGGCACGCGGGCAGCGCGATCTGGTCGAGCACGGCCGGATTCCATGCGTGAAACAGGATGCGACGATCGGACGGATTCTCCATGATCGTGTCCAGGCATTGACGCAACTGGTCGATCGCCTTGTACAGCAGCACCTTCGGCGCGCCATCCTCGTCGAAACGCGTGACGATCCGGAAGCCGCGGCGCGTCGCGTCGGCGATCTGCGCGTCGGCGCCCGCATCGAGCACCTTGTAGCCAGGCCACTGGCGCCATTGCACGCCGTATACGTCGCCGAGATCGTCGACGCCCTGGCGATACGGGTTCGCGAGCCACTGCGCGTTCTCGTTCGCGTTCGCATCCCACACCTTGCAGCCGAGCGCGCGGAAATCGGCCGCGCTGCGCGACGCACGCAGGAAGCCGACCAGCTCGCCGATTGCCGACTTGAACGCGAGCTTCTTGGTCGTCACGGCAGGAAAGCCTTGCTGCAGGTCGAAGCGCAGCATCGCGCCCGGCATGCTGATGGTGCGGATCCCCGTGCGGTTCTCCTGCCAGGTGCCGGTATCGAGAATGGTACGAACGAGATCGAGATACTGTTTCATGCGGGTTCCTTCGGCCGCGAGAGGCGGCCGTACCCGCCGATTTTAGCAAGCGTGGCGCGGAAGCTCCGGCAACGGCGCCGAAAACCCTGCCAGCGTGTCGCCGCGATCGCGCATGCCGTGCGCGCACATCAGCCGGTAGAGCGTGACGCGCGACACGCCGAGCTCGCGCGCGGCATCCGCAAAACGGCCGCGATGGCGCAGCAGCGCCTGCTCGATCGCCTGCCGTTCGGCCGCCTCGCGCGCCTCCAGCAGCGACACCGGCGCGAGCGTCGCATAGTCGTTCAGCTCGAGATCGGCGGCGGTGATCATCCGGCCTTCGGACATCACGATCGCGCGGCGCACGCGATTGATCAGCTCGCGCACGTTGCCGGGCCACGAATAGCCGTACAGCGACGCGACCGCGTCCGGGGAAAAGCCGCGCAGGCGGCGATGCGCATCGCCCTTGAAGCGCTCGAGCATGTGGCGCGCGAGCACCTCGATGTCCTTGCCGCGCGCGCGCAGCGGCGGCTCCTCGATCTTCAGCACGCACAGCCGGTGAAACAGGTCCTCGCGAAAGCGCCCTTCGCGCAGCGCCGCTTCCATGTTCACGTGCGTCGCGCAGATCACGCGCACGTCGACCGGCATCGACACGTGCGCGCCGAGCCGCTCGATCTTGCCTTCCTGCAGGAAGCGCAACAGGCTCGCCTGGCTTTCGAGCGGCAGATCGCCGATCTCGTCGAGAAACAGCGTGCCGCCGTTGGCGGCCTCAACGCGGCCGATCTTGCGCTGGTTCGCGCCGGTGAACGCGCCGCGCTCATAGCCGAACAGTTCGGCCTGCAGCAGCGTCGACGGTATCGCACCGCAATTGATCGCGATGAACGGCGCCTGGGCGCGCGACGAACGCTCGTGAATCGCGACCGCCGTCAGCTCCTTGCCCGTGCCCGACTCGCCGGAGATGAACACCGGCGCGTCGGTCGCCGCGACGCGGCGGATCGTCCTGAAGAGCCCGAGCATCGCATCGCAGGTGCCGACCATCTCGCCTTCGCTGCGTCCTGCGCCGACGGGCGGCGAAACGGGATCGGTCAGTGCGACCATGCCGTGCGCATGACCGACGGTCTCGACGATCCGCGCCGTTTCGTACGGCATCGTCACGTAGTCGAAGCAATAGTCGCGAATGAGATGGCGCAGCGTCGCGTCCTGCAACTGGCCGCGCCGCGTCGCCGCGATCCAGCCGATATGCTGGATGCTCAGGCAGGATTCGAGTTCGCGCAGGTCCGACGGCTTGAAGCCCGGCGAGAAATCGAGCAGGCCGGCGGTCGCCACGCCGTGCTGCACGACGCGCCGCACATCGCGCACGGTCTCGGCCAGGTCGACGCGCCAGCCGCATTCGTCGAAATGGCCGCGCAACGCGTCGTTCGGTTCGCGCGAATAGTAGACCACGTGCCGCTGATCGGCTCCCATATGCTCACCCCGTTCATCAACCGTCCAACGATTGCCGCACACGTCGGATTGCGTGCAAAAGGATCGAATCGGGTCAGCCAGAGGTGGCTCGATTCGCCATGCCGATGCGTGGCAACGACACAGCCTCGCATGATGGCGCTTGTCTCGCGTCCAGTATTTTTTTGATCAAGACGATCTGGTTATAGGCACCGAATACGACAAATCCGTTTCGGTGCCGATGGCGACACGGCCGAATCGCTCAGCGGTCGATGCAGATCAATCATCTGCACATAGCACATGTGCAGCAAGGGTTTCGTCATCGACACACGCGCCGATTTTCATCCTTGAAGCGTGTCGATTGAATCAGCAGTATTCCCGAGCCCCATCGTTTCACGCCTGAAACATTTTCAGGCGTTTTCGGCCACCATTCGCAACGCTCGAGCGCGAGTCGCAATGGCGGCAATGGCCCCGGTACGGTGGCATGTATTTCGCTGAATACGTACACGATCGGAGACATCCGCCATGCGAAAAACTTTTTTACTTTCTTTCGTGTCGATGGCGCTCGCGCTCTCGGCCGCCGGGCCCCCTGCTCCGGCATGCGCGGACGAAGGCATGCAACCGGATCGCGCCATGCAGCTTGCCGGGAACACGCCGAGCACGCAGCACGGCAACGGGTTCGGCATCCTGACCGTGTCGGCCCCGCAACCGCTGCCGGCCGCCAACGCCGCCGTGACGCTGTGGGACGAGATCCCGCCGCCGCCCCTGTTGCCGATGCCGCTGCCGGCGCCGCAACCGGGCGACGTCCGGCATGCGATGGAAGGCAATGCGCGGGGCAATACGCATCCCTGATGCATGCGCCCCTTCAATTAATCAGGATAACGTATTTAACCGACGAGCCGGTCGAACGGGATGCCGTCGAGCGGACCCGGCCTCGCCGATCTCGCGACGTAAAACGTTTTGGTGCTCCGTCCCCCGGCGGGCACTCTTTTTATTCGGACGGGCCGTCGCGACGCGGGGCATCGCGCGTCGCGACGGACGGCGCCGGAAACGCCGGTCGCCGTGCGGGCGTGCGGAATCCGGCGCACGCCGTCGTTCCGGTAAAATCGGCCCCGTTCCCCTCTTTTCCGACCTTCATGACGACGTTGACCCTGATCGTCGCGCGTGCCCGCAACGGCATCATCGGCCGCGACAACCAGTTGCCCTGGAAACTTCCCGAGGATCTCGCGTTCTTCAAGCGCACGACGATGGGCGCGCCGATCGTGATGGGCCGCAAGACCCACGAATCGATCGGCCGGCCGCTGCCCGGCCGCCGCAATATCGTCGTCACGCGCGACGCCACGCGCCGTTTCGACGGCTGCGATACGGTCACGTCGCTCGCCGACGCACTGGCGCTCGCCGCGCGCGACGGCGCGTCGGAGGTCTTCCTGATCGGCGGTGCGCAACTCTACGCGGAAGGTCTCACGCTCGCCGACAGACTGGTCGTCACCGAGATCGACGCCGACTTCGACGGCGACGCGTCGTTCCCGGCGCCCGACGCCGCGCACTGGCAGGAAATCTCGCGCGACGCGCATCAGGCTGCCGCGCCGAACACGTTCGGCTATGCGTTCGTCGTCTACGAACGCAAGCGCGGCTGACGTATTCTTCCGCACGATGAAAAAAGCCCGACCGGCTTCGCGCCGGTCGGGCTTTCGTTTTCCGGCGGCCTGCGCCGCGTGCGGCTTACTGCCCCGCGATCGTCATCTGCTCGATCAGCACCGAGCCGGTTTCCTTCGTCCCGCGCACGATCGAATCCGCACCGATCGCGACGATATGACGGAACATCTCCTGCAGCGTGCTGGCAACGGTGATTTCCTCGACCGGATACTGGATCACGCCGTTCTCCACCCAGAAGCCGGCCGCGCCGCGCGAATAGTCGCCCGTCACGTAGTTCACGCCCTGCCCCATCAACTCGGTCAGCAGCAACCCCGTGCCGAGCTTCTTCAGCATCGCGTCGAAATCGTCGCCCGCCTGCGTGTTCGCGCTGCGCAGCGCGAGATTGTGCGAGCCGCCCGCGTTGCCGGTGGTTTGCGTGCCGAGCTTGCGTGCCGAATAGGTCGACAGGAAATAGCCTTCGACGACACCGTCCTTCACGACGCTGCGCGCGCGCGTGCGCACGCCTTCCTCGTCGAACGGCGCGCTGCCCATCGCGCGCGGCACGTGCGGATCCTCGACGATCTGGATGTGCGGTGCGAACACCGGCTTGCCGAGGCTGTCGACGAGGAACGACGTCTTGCGATACAGCGCGCCGCCGCTCACGGCCTGTACGAATGCGCCGAGCAGGCCGGCCGCGAGCGGCGCCTCGAACAGCACGGGCACCTTGCGCGTGTCCAGACGGCGCGCGCCCATCCGCGCGAGCGCACGCTCGGCCGCGTAACGGCCCACCGCCTCGGGCGCGGCGAGATCGATCGCGCTGCGCTTCGACGAATACCAGTCGTCGCGCTGCATGTGGCGGCCGCTGCCCGCGATCGGCGCGCATGCGATGTAGTGGCGCGAGTACGGATAGCCGGCGAGAAAGCCGCGCGACGTCGCAAGCACGAACTGAGAATGCTGCGCCGACACGCTCGCGCCTTCAGAATTGCGAATTTGCGGGCTGACCGCAAACGCGGCGTCTTCCGCGCGGCGGGCAAGCTCGACCGCGTCGTCGGCCGTCAGCGCCCACGGGTGGTACAGATCGAGGTCCTGCGGGTCGGTTTCGAGCAGCTCGGCTTCGGCGAGACCGGCCGCTTCGTCCTCGGCCGTGAAGCGCGCGATGTTGTAGGCGGCGGCGACGGTATCCTTGATCGCGGCCGGCGAGAAGTCCGACGTGCTCGCGTTGCCGCGTTTCTTGCCGATGAACACGGTGACGCCGACCATCTTGTCGCGGTTGTGCTCGATCGTTTCGACCTCGCCGCGGCGCACCGACACCGACAGGCCGTCGCCCTCGGAGATTTCGGTCGCGGCGTCCGTCGCGCCGAGCGCCTTCGCATGGCGAAGGATGTCCGATGCGATTTCCTTGAGCTGGTCCTGCGTGTGCGGGAAATAGCGCGCTTGTACGTCGAGATTGGCTGCCATCGTCTTGGTATCCGGTGGCGGGCGGGCGCCCGCATGGTCAAAATGTTGCGTATCCCGCGATCATAGCAAGGTCCGGGGCCGGACACAGACAAGCTTGGGGTATCCGCGCCGCGATACAATGCGGCCCATGACACGCAAAACCCGAATCCAGCCGATCGAACATGCCGTCGAGGACGACGACAATGGCTACGATCGCCCCAGCAAATCCCAGTTGAAACGCGAAATGCACGCGCTGCAGGAACTCGGCCAGGCGCTCGTCGACCTGCCGAAGGACGCGCTCAAGCGCATGCCGATGCCCGAAGATCTCGCGGACGCCGTGCGCGAGGCCCGCCGGATCACCGATCACGAAGGCAAGCGCCGCCAGCTCCAGTACGTCGGCCGCGTGATGCGCTCGCTGACCGACGACGAAACGGCCGCGCTGCGCACCGCGCTCGACGCGCAACGCGGCGTGAACAAGGCCGCGACGGCCCGCCTGCACTGGATCGAGCGCACGCGCGAGCAACTGCTCGCGAGCGACGACGCGCTGACCGAATTCCTGCGCCAGCACCCCGACGCCGACATCCAGGAAGGCCGCACGCTGATCCGCAACGCGCGCAAGGAAGCCCAGCAAGGCAAGCCGCCGCGCTATTTCCGCGAGCTGTTCCAATGGATCAAGACCGCGAGCGGCGCGCCCGGCGGCGATGACGAAGCGGGCGACGACGCCGGAGACGACCATGACGACGAAGCCTAACCATCCGGACGAGCTCGTGGTCGGCCTCGTGTCGATCAGCGACCGCGCGAGTACGGGCGTCTACGAGGACAAGGGCATTCCGGCGCTGCAGGAATGGCTCGCCGGTGCGCTCGTCTCGCCGTGGCGCGCGCAAACACGCCTGATCCAGGACGACGCGCCGACGATCTCGGCCACGCTGACCGAACTGGTCGACGTCGCCGGCTGCGACCTCGTGCTGACGACGGGCGGCACCGGTCCCGCGCGCCGCGACGTGACGCCGGAAGCCACGCTGGCCGTGGCGACGAAGGAAATGCCGGGATTCGGCGAACAGATGCGGCAGATCAGCCTGAATTTCGTGCCGACCGCGATCCTGTCGCGGCAGGTCGCGGTGATCCGCGAAACGGCCGACCATGCGGCGCTGATCATCAACCTGCCGGGCCAGCCGAAGTCGATCCGCGAGACGCTGGAAGGGCTGCGCGATGCCGACGGCAAATCGACCGTGCCCGGCATCTTCGCCGCGGTGCCCTACTGCATCGACCTGATCGGCGGCCCGTATATCGAGACCGACGCCGCGGTGGTCGCGGCGTTCCGGCCGAAAAGCGCGCGGCGCTGAACGTGGCTCGAGCGCCGCGCGCGTGCCGACCCGCTCAGGCGGCCGGCACGGAATCGCCTGCCGGCGCCGATGCGGCCGGAATCAGGAAATGCTCGCGATAGTACTTCAGCTCGTCGATCGACTCGTGGATGTCGGCGAGCGCGGTGTGCATCGCCCGCTTCTGGAAACCCTTGTAGATGGCGGGCTGCCAGCGGCGGCACAACTCCTTGAGCGTGCTGACGTCGAGGTTGCGGTAGTGGAAGAACCGCTCGAATTCCGGCATCCAGCGCGCCATGAAGCGGCGGTCCTGGCAAATCGAGTTGCCGCACATCGGCGACTTGCCCGGCGACACGTACTGCGCGAGGAACGCCTGCAGTTGCGCGGCGGCTTCCGCCTCGGTCACGGTCGATGCGCGCACGCGGTCGATCAGCCCCGAGCGGCCATGCGTCGACTTGTTCCAGTCGTCCATCTTCGCGAGCGTCTCGTCGCTCTGGTGAATCGCGAACACCGGGCCCTCGACGGCAACGTCGAGCGTGGAATTGGTCACGACGACCGCGATCTCGATGATGCGGTCGTTTTCCGGGTCGAGGCCCGTCATCTCCATGTCGAGCCAGACGAGGTTCAACTCGTTGCGCACGAGCGCGGGCTGGCTGGCGGAAGCGGCGGTATCGGTCATGATTCATCCTGGAAAATGGCGGACCGGGCGCGCCGACGCGGCGCCGCCCGGGCGGCCGGCATCGCATCAGCGGGGCCGGTCCGCAAGAACATATAATTCTCGCATAGAACCCTTTGGCGCCTTCGATGTCACCCTTTTCGTTCACCCTGCTGTTCGCGATCGCCGTACTCGCGATGGTCGTCACCAAGCTGTGGCTCGCGTCGCGGCAGATCCGCTTCGTCGCCGCGCACCGCAACGGCGTGCCCGCGCAATTCAGCGCCACCATCCCGCTGAACGCCCACCAGCGCGCGGCCGACTATACGGTCGAGCGCACCCGGCTCACGATGCTCGAGATCGTCGTCAGCGCGGCCGTGCTGGTCGGCCTCACGCTGCTCGGCGGCGTCGGTGCGCTCGACACGCTGCTGACCGGCTGGCTCGGCCGCGGCTACGGGCAGCAGGTCGCGCTGGTCGCCGCGGTGCTCGTGATCATGAGCGTGATCGACGTCCCGTTCGAGTATTACCGCCAGTTCGGGATCGAGCAGCGTTTCGGCTTCAACCGGATGACGAAGCGGCTGTTCTTCACCGACATGCTGAAGAATTCGCTGCTCGGCGCCGCGCTCGGCCTGCCGCTGCTGTTCGTCGTGCTGTGGCTGATGAACCAGGCCGGCAGCCTGTGGTGGCTGTGGACCTGGATCGTGTGGGTCGCGTTCCAGATGCTCGTGCTGCTGATCTACCCGACCTTCATCGCACCGCTCTTCAACAAGTTCGAACCGCTGAAGGACGACGCGCTGCGCGCGCGCATCGAGTCGCTGATGAAGCGCTGCGGCTTCGCAGCGAAGGGCCTGTTCGTCATGGACGGCAGCCGCCGCTCCGCGCACGGTAACGCGTATTTCACGGGCTTCGGCGCATCCAAGCGGATCGTGTTCTTCGATACGCTGCTCGCGCGCCTGTCCGGCCAGGAGATCGAAGCCGTGCTCGCGCACGAGCTCGGCCACTTCAAGCGCCGCCACGTGATGAAGCGGATGCTCGTGTCGTTCGTGCTGAGCCTCGTGCTGCTCGCGCTGCTCGGCTGGCTCGCCCAACGCACGTGGTTCTATACGGGGCTCGGCGTCACGCCGTCGCTCGACACCAGCAACGCGGGCGCCGCGCTCGTCCTGTTCTTCCTCGCGATTCCGGTATTCCTGTTCTTCGCGACGCCGTTCAGCAGCCTCACGTCGCGCAAGCACGAATTCGAGGCCGACGCGTTCGCGGCCAGCCAGACCGACGCGCAGGATCTCGTCAGCGCGCTCGTGAAACTCTATGAAGACAACGCGTCGACGCTGACGCCCGACCCCGTCTACACGGCCTTCTACTACTCGCATCCGCCTGCGTCGCAGCGGATCGACCGCCTGCTGCAGCACGCATGAGCCGGCCGACCTCCCGCAAGCCGGCCCCGCGCGCATCGGGCGCGCAACGGGCCGAAGGCCGCGTGATCGCGGCGCACGGCCGCCACTACATCGTCGCCCCCGACGACGGCGGCCCGATGCTGCAATGCTTCCCGCGCGGCAAGAAGAGCGACGTCGCGGTCGGCGACCGCGTCGCGTACGAACTCGCGTCGGCCGACCAGGGCGTGATCGTGGAGATCGGCGAACGGCGTAACCTGCTGTACCGCTCCGACCAGTTCAAGTCGAAGCTGTTCGCGGCGAACCTCGACCAACTGCTGATCGTGCTCGCGACCGAGCCCTATTTCAGCGAGGATCTGCTCGGCCGCGCGCTGATCGCCGCCGAAGCGAACGAGTTGAAGCCGCTCGTCGTGCTGAACAAGATCGACGTGGAGGCCGCGCTGCCGGTCGCGCGCGAACGCCTCGCGCCGTACCGCGCGCTCGGCTACGACGTGCTCGAGCTGTCGGTGAAAGGCGCGCCGGACGACGCGCGCGCGCAACTGATGCCGCACCTCGCCGGCCATTCGACGATCCTGCTCGGCCAGTCGGGGATGGGCAAGTCGACGCTCGTGAACCTGCTCGTGCCCGACGCCGAAGCCGCGACCCGCGAGATTTCGGCCGCGCTCAACAGCGGCCGTCACACGACGACGTTCACGCGCCTGTACCCGCTGGAAGGCGGCGGTGCACTGATCGATTCGCCGGGCTTCCAGGAATTCGGCCTCTACCACCTGACCGAAGGCCGCCTCGAGCGTGCGTTTCCGGAATTCCGGCCGCTGCTCGCGGACTGCCGTTTCTATAATTGTCATCATCTGCACGAGCCGGGCTGCGCGATCCTCGAAGCCGTCGCCGACGGCCGCATCGCGCCGTCCCGGCATGCGCTGTACGCGCAGCTCGTGCACGAGGCGAGCCAGATCGTCCGCTGATCGCGCGACGTGTGCGACGGCCGGCCGGCGCCAGACGGGCCGGCCTTCATCGACAGGAGCGGCGATGCGTTTCAAGGCACCCGACCTCGCGACCGCGCAGCATTGGGCCAACGTGCTCCAGGTGGCCGGCATCGGTTGCGAACTGCACAACTGCTACGCGACCGGCGCGCTCGGCGGCCTGCCCGCCGATGCGTGCACGCCCGAACTGTGGCTCGACGACGAACGCGACGACGCGCTCGCCCGCCGGCTCCTCGATGCCGCATCGCACGGCCCGTCGGCCGGTGCCGCACCCTGGCGCTGCCGGCAGTGCGGCGAAGCGCTCGAAGCGCAATTCACCGCGTGCTGGCAATGCGGCGCCGTGCGCGATCCGCGCGACGACTGAACGCACTGCGCCGACCCACAGCGAAAAGGCCGGCATCAAGCCGGCCTGTTCATTTCGTCGGGCGCCGGGCTAGCGCGTCACGATACCCAGACCGCCAGCGTCAGCATCAGCAACAGGATCATCCACAGGATCACCGCGCGCCACACGAGGCCGACCGCCGACTGCAGCGTGCGCGGCGTGCAATCGTCACCGACCGTCAACGGACCGCTGTCGCCGACCGCCAGCGCATCGAGGCTCGACGGCTCCGCGAGCGGCCCGGCGAGACGCGCGCCGAGCGCCCCGCTGCCGGCGGCCAGCAGCACGCCGTCGTTCGGGTCGGGCCACTGGCGCGTATGGTTGCGCCACGCGTAGATCGCATCCTCGAAATTGCCGACGATCGCGAAGCCGAGCGCCGTCAGCCGGGACGGAATCCAGTCGATCACGAAGAACGCGCGCTGCGCGAACGTCGAGAAGGCAGCCGTGCGGTCGTCGCCCGGCGTCGACCAGCTGCGCGCGAGGTATTCGGAAATCCGGTACAGCACGGCGCCCGCCGGACCGAGCGGCAGCACGTACCAGAAGAACACGCCGAAGACGTGGCGATGCGACGCGACGACCGCGTGGATCAGCGTATGACGGACGATTTCGCCGACCGGCATGTCGACCGTGTCGATACCCGTCCACTCGTGCAGGATTTCACGCGCGCGCGGCACGTCGTCGTTGTTGAGCGCGAGATGGATATCGGTGAAGTAGTGGCTGAACTGGCGGAAGCCGAGCGTGAAATACACGACGGCGACGTTCCACAGAAACGCGAGCACGAAGCTCACCTTGTACAGCAGGAAATAGATCAGCGCGACGACCAGTACCCACGGCAGCACGACCGCGAGCCAGGCGAGGATTCCGTGCTTCTGCTTGCCGGCGTCGAGGCCATGCGCGACGGTTTCCGCATGAAACTGGAACAGCGCGAACACCGGATTGCTCGGCGACAACGCGCGGACCTGTTCGATGATGAGGGCGAGGAGAACCGAAAAGAAAGTCATGCGTGGCGCCGTCTTCGGAGTTATGTCATTTTTTGCATAACGATAGCACAGCGTCAGTCGCGCATGGCTGCGCGGCGCGGTCGCCGGGCAGCCGGTCGCGCGCGCCGGCCGGCGCGCCCGCCTAGCCGGCGGCCAAGAAGCGATACAAATTGCGAAACATGGCGGCAGTTGCACCCCAGATGAAGTAATGGCCGTCCGGTTTGCCATTCGGATAGGGCATGGCAAAAAAACGACGCTCGCCGCCCTCCCATCGGAACACGCGCACCTGATGGTTCGCGGGGTTCATCACGAACGCGAGCGGCACCTCGAAAATCTCGGCAACTTCGAACGTGTCGGCCTGCACGGTGAACGGCGGATGCACGAGGCCGACCACCGGCGTCACGCAGAACCCCGTGCCGGTCAGGTAGTCGGGCAGCGCACCGAGAATCTCGACGCGTTCGGCGGCCAGCCCGATCTCCTCCTTCGCCTCGCGCAACGCGGTGGCGGTCGCGTCGCGGTCGAACGGCTCGCGACGGCCGCCGGGAAAGCTGATCTGTCCGGCGTGGTCGTTCAGGTGATCGGCGCGCTGCGTCAGCAGTACGGTGAGGCCCGACTCGCGGACGACGAGCGGCATGAGGACGGCCGCGCTACGGGGATCGACGCCTTCCTGCAGCCTCGCCTCGCCGGGTTCGACGCTCCATTCGAGCGTGCGCGCGAACCGTTCGCGCAGGCCGGGCGGCGTCATCAGCCTGGAATCGATGACAGGCAGGCCGGCGCCGGTGCCTTCGACCGGCAATACTTCGGGATCGATGATGGGGCGGCGATTCAATGGGGCTCTCGGGTTCGTGTCGTATCGAGCATATTGTCGCGCCAGAATGAAAAAAGCACCCGGTTGGGTGCTTTTTCCTTACAGCTCTTACTCTTGGGAAGCTGCTGCGGCGCGATCCTTCGACACCAGCTTTTCCTTGATACGAGCCGACTTGCCCGAACGCTCGCGCAGGTAGTACAGCTTCGCACGACGCACATCGCCGCGACGCTTCACGACGATGCTTGCCAGCAGCGGCGAGTACGTCTGGAACGTACGCTCGACGCCTTCGCCCGACGAGATCTTGCGGACGATGAAGTTCGAGTTCAGACCACGATTGCGAATCGCGATCACGACGCCTTCGTAAGCCTGAACGCGCTTGCGGTTACCTTCAACCACGTTCACGTTCACAATCACCGTGTCGCCCGGGGCGAAATCGGGGATCGTCTTGCCGGCGAGCGCGCGCTCGATTTCTTCCTGCTCAAGTTTTGCGATCAGATTCATTACTGACTCCTTATGCCATCGTGTCGGCGTTCAACCCGCCTGCTTCCAGGCTTGGCCCCGATAGAGGATGGATTCACATCAGGCGCCGCACACGCATGTACGGCACCGCCAATTCCCGCTCGCGCAGCCGCCTCAGGAGGCGTCCTTCGCTTCGCGTGCGAGGTTCGCGAGCCACGCCTCGTCGGCGCGGCTCAACAACTTCTCGCGGCGCGCCCGGACGATCAGGTCCGGCCGCTTCCGCAACGTATTCCTCAATGCTTCCTGGCGCCGCCACCGCTCGATCTCGGCATGATGCCCGCCGAGCAGCACGTCCGGCACGCGCACGCCGGCGTATTCCTCGGGGCGCGTGTAGTGCGGGCAATCGAGCAGACCGTCGGCGAAGCTGTCCTGTACGGCCGACAGCGAATCGTTCAGCACGCCGGGCAGCAACCGCACGACCGCATCCATCATCGCCATCGCCGGCAGTTCGCCGCCCGACAGCACGAAATCGCCGAGGCTGATTTCCTCGTCGACGCAACGGTCGAGCAGGCGCTGATCGATCGCTTCGTAGCGACCGCACAGCACGACGACGCCGGGCTCCTGCGCCATCCGCACCGCACGATCATGCGTGAGCGGCGCGCCTTGCGGCGACATCATCACGACACGCGTGCTCGCGATGCCCTGCTCCGCCTGCGCCGCTTTCGCGGCGTCGATCGCGGCTTCGAGCGGCCTGGCCAGCATCACCATGCCCGGACCGCCGCCGTACGGACGATCGTCGACCGTGCGGTAGTTGTCCGTCGTGAAATCACGCGGGTTCCAGGTGCGCAGCCCGAAGCGCCCCTGCTTGACGGCCCGGCTGGTGATTCCCCAGTCGGTCAGTGCGCGGAACATCTCGGGAAAGAGCGTGACGACGTCGAACTGCACCGCGCTCTCGGTAACCTGGTTCATTTCAGTAATCGGCTTCCCAGTCGACGACGATGCGACGCGCCGCCTGATCCACCGTTTTGACGTAGACGCCGACGAACGGAATCAACCGCTCGTCGGTGGTCGGCCGACCGTCTTTGCCGGTTGCCGGATACTCGACGCGCATGATCGAATGCACGCCGTTGTCGATCATCCCGCTCACCTTCCCGAGCGCCACCGATTGCTCGTTGACGACATCGAGGCCGATCAGGTCGACCCAATAGAATTCGTCCGCGGCCAGTGCCGGGAAATCTTCCCGGCGCACGAACACGCGAAAGCCGCGCATGGACAGCGCAGCATCGCGGTCGCCGACACCCGCGGGTTGCGCAACGACAGTGTCGCTGTGCGTCTTCGACTGCATGATGCGGACGGAAAGCCGCTCCGCACCGCGTTCCAGCCACCAGCGACGCGCGCTGAGCAGCGCGTCGCCACCGCGACCGTTATCGGCATGCGTCGCCACCTTGACCCAGCCCTTCAGGCCGTAGGCGTCGACTACCGCCCCGACCTCGACGGCATCGTCGGGCCAGGCTTGCGTCGCTTCGGGGCCGCCCTGTTCGGCAGCCTGACCGGCGTTCGCGACCGTGTCGCGCTCGACCGGCTTGCGGACGAATGCGCCGAATGACGCACGCCCGCGCCTTGCATTACCGGAATCGTGACCCGCCATCAATGCACCTCACAGCCGGCACGACCGGCACACCGTGCCACGTTAGGCAGCCGGTTGCGCCTTTTGCGCTTCCTTCACGAGACGCTGGACGGTCGGCGACAGTTGCGCGCCAACGCCTTGCCAGTACGTCAGGCGATCCTGAGCGATACGCAGCGATTCGCCCTTCGTGGCGACCGGGTTGTAGAAGCCGACGCGCTCGATGAAGCGGCCGTCACGACGGTTGCGCGAATCGGTAGCGACGATGTTGTAGAACGGGCGCTTCTTCGAGCCGCCACGAGCCAGACGGATGATAACCATATGATGTCCTTCGGGAAAACCGGGTTCGAAACTACTGAAACACGCGATTATAGCCGGAAACCAGAGGTACAACAAACACTTACGCGTAAAAATCCGCGGACGGCCCGCCAGCCGGGCCTACAATCGTCGTACCGAGGATGCTCCCGACCGCCATGCCGCCCCTTCGCGCCACCCCGATGCGCCGCGTGCAGCGCCAATTGGCGGCGCTGCTTGCCGGCCTTGCCTGCGTCGCGCCCGCACCGGCGTTTGCCGCGCTGCCGGTGAACGAACTCGTCGTGCCGCCCGGCTTCCATGTGAGCGTGCTGACCGACGCCGTACCGGCCGCGCGCGAAATGGCGTGGTCGCCGCGCGGCATTCTGTATGTCGGCACGCGAGACGGCCACGTCCATGCGTTCGCGATGCACGAGGGCCGGATCAGCGCACACTACGTCATCGCGTCCGGGCTCGACCTGCCCGTCGGCGTCGCCTATCGCGACGGCGCCCTCTATATATCCGCCGTCTCGCGCATCCTGCGCCTCGATCGTATCGACGACCGGCTCGCCCGACCGCCCGCGCCCGTCGTCGTGACCGACGCGCTGCCGACCGACCATCATCACGGCTGGAAATTCATCGCGTTCGGCCCCGACGGCAAGCTGTACGTGCCCGTCGGCGCGCCGTGCAACGTCTGCCTCGCCGATCGCGACCGCTACGCGATCATCGCGCGGATGAACGCCGACGGCAGCGGGCGTGAAGTGGTGGCTCGCGGCATACGCAATACGGTCGGCTTTGCATGGCACCCTGACTCGGGCGAGCTGTGGTTCACCGACAACGGGCGCGACATGATGGGCGACGACGTACCCGACGACAAGCTGAACCGTGCGCCGCGCACCGGCCTCGACTTCGGCTTTCCATACTGTCACGGCGGCGATACGCCCGACCCCGAATTCGGCGGCGTCGACGTCTGCCGCCGTTATGTGCCGCCCGTCCTGAAACTCGGCGCGCACGTCGCGGCGCTCGGGATGCGCTTCTATACCGGGGCGATGTTTCCGGCGTCGTATCGAAATAATGTTTTCATTGCCGAGCACGGCTCATGGAACCGCAGCACGAAGGTCGGCTACCGCGTGATGCGCGTAGTCGTCTCGGCGGACGGCAGCCACGCTCGACAAACACCGTTCATCACGGGCTGGCTGCGGCCCGACGGCACCGTATGGGGACGCCCGGCCGATGTATTGCCGCTACCGGACGGCTCGCTGCTCGTCAGCGACGATTACGCCGGCGCGATCTACCGCGTGACCTATGCGGCACCTTGACGCAGGCGACGCGTGACCGGGCCCGACCGGGCATCGTAGAATGCGTGCCGGGCCGCGCGTCCGCGCCGGCCTGCCGGCCCGCCCATGCCAACGACAATACGCCGCCATCCATGTCCAGCAGCACCGCTTCGCCCCGCCGCTTCCGCTCCAAGACGCTCACCGCCGCCCTCGCGTTCCTGCTCGGCTCGCTCGGCGCGCACCGCTTCTACCTGTACGGCTTTCGCGATGTGTACGGCTGGGCTCACCTGCTCGCGACGATCGTCGGCGTCCCGGGCTTCCTCCTGCTCGCCGCAACGCAGCGAAGCGCCGGCCTCGGCTGGTGGCTCGCGGTACCCGGCGCAATCTCGCTGCTGGCGGCGTTTCTTGCCGCACTCGTCTACGGGCTGCGCCCCGACGAAAAATGGGATGCGCAATTCAACGCGGACACCGGCAAGCACAGCCGGTCGGGCTGGACCGTGATCTTCGTCGTGATCTTCTCGCTGCTGATCGGCGCGTTCCTGTTGATGACCGCGCTCGCGCTGTCGTTCCAGACCTACTTCGAATCGCAGGTCGAAGCAGCCAAGCAGATTTCGCAGTAAGCACGACCGATACGGTCGATACGGCACACCGGCGACTGCATGGCTCGCCGGTCAGAACAGGTTCAACTGCATGTCGTCGCGCGGCTTCGCGCCGGCTGCGCGCACCGCGACACGCGGCGCCGGCACCACGGCGGCAGGTGCACCGCTGAACCGCGACAGATCGAGGATACCGTTCGTGCGTTCGTTCAACCCGAGCCGCTTGACGGCCTGGCGGAAGCGCTGCCGCAACAGGTCGGCCCAGATCCCCTCGCCCTTCATCCGTTTCGAGAAATCCGAGTCGTAATCCTTGCCGCCGCGCATGTCGCGCACGCGGTTCATCACGCGCTCCGCACGATCGGGAAAATGCGCGGCAAGCCATTGCTTGAACAACGGCGCAACCTCCCACGGCAACCTCAGGATGATGTAGCTCGCATGCGTCGCGCCGGCTTCCGCGCAGGCCTCCAGCACGCGCTCCATGTCGGGCTCGGTCACGAACGGAATCACCGGGGCAATGCTCACGCCGACCGGCACGCCCGCATCTCGCAGCGCGCGAATCGTGCGCAGCCGCCGCGCCGGCGTGGCCGCACGCGGCTCCAGCGTGCGCGCGAGCTCGGCATCGAGCGTCGTGATCGTGACCGCCGCCATCACCTGCCCGCGTTCGGCCATCGGTGCGAGCAGGTCGAGATCGCGCTCGATCAGCGACGATTTCGTGATCGCCGCGAACGGCAGCCCGCGATCGTGCATCACCTGGATCACGCTGCGCGTAATGCGCAGGTCGCGCTCGACGGGCTGGTACGCGTCGGTGTTGACGCCGAGCGCGATCGGCTCCGGCACGTAGCGCTTGCGCGAAATCTCGCGCTCGAGCAGTTCGGCCGCGTTCACCTTCGCGTAGATGCGGCTTTCGAAATCGAGCCCCGGCGACAGCCCGAGGTAGCTGTGCGTTGGCCGCGCGAAGCAGTAGATACAACCGTGCTCACAGCCGCGATACGGATTGAGCGACACGCTGAACGGAATATCGGGCGACTGATTGTGCGTCAGGATGCTTTTCGCCCGCTCCTCGAATACCTGCGTGCGCAGCGGCGCGGGGAAATCGGCGTCGTCGGACTCGTGCGTCCAGCCGTCGTCCACCGCTTCGCGCTGCGCGATTTCGTACCGCCCCTGGAAGTTGTCGACCGCACCGCGCCCCTTGCGGGGCACGGGCGGCGCTATCGGAAATTCGTTGTCGGACCGATCGTCCATGTGCCCACCCATTTGCCTGCGCCCAATACTGTACATTTATACAGTATTGGGCGCAGCATGCCAAGGACGGGATAAAGGGCCCGACAACGGGCCGTCGGCGCGTCACTCGCCGACGGCGATCGTCAGCGTTTCCTTGATTTCTTCCATCACGACGTAGCTCTTCGACTGCACGGCGCCGGGCAACTGCAGCAGGATGTCGCCGAGCAGTTTCCGGTAGTCGGCCATCTCGCCGATCCGCGCCTTGATCAGGTAGTCGAAATCGCCGGAAACGAGATGGCATTCGAGCACCTCGTCGATCTTCATCACTTCCCGGCGGAATTGCTCGAACATGTTGCCGCCCTTGTGGCCGAGCGTGATCTCGACGAACACCAGCAGCGCGGCGCCCAGCTGACCCGGGTCGACCCGCGCGTGATAACCGGTGATCACGCCGTCGCGCTCCATGCGTCGCACGCGCTCGATGCACGGCGTGACGGTCAGTCCGACCTGTTCCGCGAGATCTTTCATCGCCATCCGGCCGTCGTCCTGGAGCAGTTTCAGAATGCGCCGGTCGAGCTTGTCGAGCGAGCGTACGGGCTGACGTTGCGTTCTCATTTGTTTATGCTGAAAACCGAAAAAATACGATAACAAAAACTGTACATTCGACAATACCATAGCTCGAAAAACTAGATCAGCTAGAGGTTACACGGAGCCGCAGGTGCGCCCGGCCTCAATCTGGTCCCTTCCATCTGGAGCAGCTATGCGAGTCGTCATTCTGGGCAGCGGTGTAGTGGGCGTGGCAAGCGCGTATTACCTTGCGCGCGCCGGCCATGAAGTCACTGTGATCGACCGGGAAGCCGGCCCGGCGCTGGAGACGAGCTTCGCGAACGCAGGCCAGATCTCGCCCGGCTATGCCGCGCCGTGGGCCGCGCCCGGCGTGCCGCTGAAGGCCGTCAAGTGGATGTTCGAAAAGCACGCGCCGCTCGCGATCCGCCTCGACGGCACGCGCTTCCAGCTCCAGTGGATGTATCAGATGCTGCGCAACTGCACGGCCGAGCGCTATGCGGTCAACAAGGGGCGCATGGTCCGTCTCGCCGAATACAGCCGCGACTGCCTGCAGGCGCTGCGGGCCGACACCGGCATCCAGTACGAAGGCCGCACGGGCGGCACGCTGCAACTGTTCCGCACGCAGCAGCAGCTCGACGGCGCGGCGAAGGACATCGCCGTGCTGCAGGAAGCGAACGTGCCGTTCGAACTGCTGTCGCCGGCCGAACTGAAAAAAGCCGAACCGGCGCTCGCCGCCGTCTCGCACAAGCTGACGGGCGGCCTGCGTCTGCCGGGCGACGAAACGGGCGATTGCCAGCTGTTCACGACGCGCCTCGCCGCGCTCGCCGAATCGCTCGGCGTCAAGTTCCGCTACAACACGCCGATCGATGCGCTCGCGATCGCGGGCGGCAAGATTGCCGGCGTGCAGTGCGGCAGCGAGACGGTGCGTGCCGACGCGTACGTCGTCGCGCTCGGCTCGTACTCGACGCGCTTCATCTCGAACCTGATGAAGATTCCCGTCTATCCGCTCAAGGGCTATTCGATCACCGCGCCGATCGTCAACGAAGCCGCCGCGCCCGTGTCGACCGTGCTCGACGAGACCTACAAGATCGCGATCACGCGCTTCGACCAGCGCATCCGCGTCGGCGGCATGGCGGAAATCGTCGGCTTCGACAAGACGCTGCGCGCGGCACGTCGCGAAACGCTCGAGATGTGCGTGAACGACCTGTTCCCGGGTGGCGGCGACACGTCGAAGGCCACGTTCTGGACGGGCCTGCGCCCGATGACGCCGGACGGCACGCCGATCGTCGGCCGCACGCCGGTGTCGAACCTGTTCCTGAACACCGGCCACGGCACGCTCGGCTGGACGATGTCGTGCGGCTCGGGCCAACTGCTCGCGGACCTGATCTCCGGCAAGATGCCCGCGATCCAGGCCGACGACCTGTCGGTGCATCGTTACCTGAAGGACGTGCCCGGCCAGACGCGCCCGGCATACGCGTAAATCGGAACGGCCCGCGGCGATGCGGGCCCGTTGCATCAGCGAGAAAGGCGCCCGAGGGCGCCTTTCTCATTTCGGCGGCTGCGAGCGCAACCGCGACCGCGAGTGTCGATTCGGCACGACGCTTCAATCGACCTGCGCATGCCGCCGTCGCACGGCGCTCGAATCGACGCTACCCGTCGTGCGTGCGCGAGGATACGTTCCGCACGACACGGTACGATCCGGATTCTTCCCGCCGAGCGACGCTCGCGCCTCTTCCACGACGACACAACAAAAAAGGGGCGCTCGTCGCGCCCCTCTTCCCGTGTGCTTACCGCTGAAGCGTCACGCCGCGTCAGCCGAGCTCGCTCACGAGTTCCGGCACGAGCGCGAACAGGTCGCCAACGAGGCCGTAGTCGGCCACGCTGAAGATCGGCGCTTCGGGATCCTTGTTGATCGCGACGATCACCTTCGAATCCTTCATCCCGGCCAGATGCTGGATCGCGCCCGAGATGCCGACCGCGATGTACAGCTGCGGCGCGACGATCTTGCCGGTCTGGCCGACCTGGTAGTCGTTCGGCACGTAGCCGGCGTCGACTGCCGCGCGCGATGCGCCGAGTGCGGCCGACAGCTTGTCCGCCAGCGGCTCCAGCACCTTCGTGTAGTTCTCGCCGCTGCCCAGACCGCGGCCGCCCGACACGATGATGCTCGCGCTGGTCAGCTCCGGACGGTCCAGCTTCGTCACTTCACGGCTGACGAATTGCGACTTGCCGGCGTCGGCTGCCGCTTCGATCTTCTCGACCGCTGCGCTGCCGCCTTCCGCTGCAACCGGATCGAAACCGGTCGCACGCACCGTGATGACCTTGATCGGGTCGCTCGATTGCACCGTCGCGATCGCGTTACCGGCGTAGATCGGGCGCTCGAACGTGTCGGCCGAATCGACTGCCGTGATGTCCGAGATCTGCGCGACGTCGAGCTTCGCGGCGATGCGCGGCGCGACGTTCTTGCCGTAGGCCGTCGCCGGCGCGAGGATGTGCGAGTAGTCCTTCGCGATGTTCAGCGCGGTCGCCTCGACGTTTTCCGCCAGGCCTTCGGCCAGTTGCGGCGCGTCGGCCAGCAGCACCTTCGACACACCCGCGATCTTCGCGGCCGCGTCGGCAGCCGCTTGCGCGTTGTGACCCGCGACCAGCACGTGAATGTCGCCGCCGATCTTTGCCGCCGCCGCCACCGTGTTCAGCGTCGCGGCCTTGATCGACGCGTTGTCGTGTTCTGCAATTACCAGAATCGTCATTTCTTTCCGCTCCCTTTACAGCACCTTGGCTTCGGTCTTCAGCTTCTCGACCAGCGTCTTCACGTCCGGCACCTTCACGCCGGCCGCGCGCTTCGGCGGCTCGACCACCTTCAGCGTCTTCAGACGCGGCGCGACGTCCACACCGAGGTCTTCCGGTTTCACCGTTTCGAGCGGCTTCTTCTTCGCCTTCATGATGTTCGGCAGCGTCACGTAGCGCGGCTCGTTCAGGCGCAGGTCGGTCGTCACGACCGCCGGCAGCGTCAGCGACAGCGTTTCCGCGCCGCCGTCGACTT
Source organism: Burkholderia sp. NRF60-BP8 (assembly GCF_001522585.2). Classification (NCBI taxonomy): domain Bacteria; kingdom Pseudomonadati; phylum Pseudomonadota; class Betaproteobacteria; order Burkholderiales; family Burkholderiaceae; genus Burkholderia; species Burkholderia sp. NRF60-BP8. The sequence goes on along the minus strand of NZ_CP013373.1, from coordinate 1,089,060 downwards.
CACGCGCAACGGTTGCCTTGCCGTCGGCGATCGTCACCTTCGATGCGAACGTCGCTTGCGGCAGACCTGCCAGCGCGGCCAGCATCTGGCCGGTCTGGTTCGAATCGTCGTCGATCGCCTGCTTGCCGAGGATCACCAGTTGCGGCTGTTCCTTGTCGACCAGCGCCTTGAGGATCTTCGCGACGGCCAGCGGCTCGACGCTGTCGTTCGACTCGACGAGGATCGCGCGATCCGCGCCGATCGCCAGCGCCGTGCGCAGCGTTTCCTGCGCTTGCGCGACGCCCACCGACACCGCGATCACTTCGGTCGCGACGCCCGCTTCCTTCAGGCGCACGGCTTCTTCAACGGCGATTTCGTCGAACGGGTTCATCGACATCTTCACGTTCGCGATGTCGACACCCGTGTTGTCCGACTTCACGCGGACCTTCACGTTGTAGTCGACCACTCTTTTCACTGGCACCAGGATTTTCATGCACACGCTCCAAAGTTACGAATACGACCAGAGGCCATTTTATAGCGCGACCTCATGACTGCGCGGCCAGGCGGACCCAACCATCATGGTTGTCGAGGATACCGCTTCTTGGCGACGCGCCAATGATAGCGAACGGTCGTTCTATTTTAAAAGAGAAAAAACCCGGACGCAAAGCCCGGGTTTTCGATCATCGACTCTAATCCCGCCGGGCGTCCGCGCTCCATCGGTTACCAGGCGGCAACGACCGCGCCGCCGAACTTGCCTTCGATGAACTGCTTCACGTCGGCCGAGTGGTACGCCGCAATCAGCTTGGCGACCCACGGCTTGTTCCGGTCCGCCTCGCGGATCGCGAGAATGTTCGCGTACGGGCCGTTCGGGCCCTCGATCGCGATCGCGTCCTGCTTCGGTTTCAACCCCGCTTCCATCGCGTAGTTGGTATTGATCGCGGCCGCGTCGACGTCGCCGAGCGAGCGCGGAATCTGCGCCGCGTCGAGCTCGACGATCTTCAGCTTGCGCGGATTGTCGACGATATCGAGCGGCGTCGCCTTCAGCCCTGCATCCGCGCGCAGCTTCAACAGCCCCTGCTTCTGCAGCAACAGCAGCGCGCGGCCGCCGTTGGTCGGATCGTTCGGAACCGCGACGCGCGCGCCCGGCTTCAGTTCGGCCAGCGACTTCACGCGCTTCGAATAGATGCCCATCGGGAACGTGACGGTGTCCGCGACCTTGAGCAGCTTGTAGCCGCGATCCTTCACCTGCGCCTGCAGATACGGATCGTGCTGGTAGCTGTTCGCGTCGAGGTCGCCCGACGCGAGCGCCGCGTTCGGCTGCACGTAATCGGAGAATTCGACGATGCGAATCTCCAGGCCGTCCTTCGCCGCGACCTTCTTCACCACTTCCATGATCTGCGCGTGCGGACCGCCCGTCACCCCCACCTTGATGGTTTCGGCCTGCGCATGCGCGCCCGCGAACAGCGCGGCCGCGCCCAGCGCCGCCGCAAACTTCAGCATGAAGCGTCGTTGCATCGTGTCTTTCCTGTCGGATCGGTTTGGTCTTATTTGTGGCTCAGCCGGCGCACCAGCCAGTCGCCGAACGATTGCACGATCTGCACGAACACGATCAGGATCGCGACGACCGTCCACATCACTTCCGGCAGATAGCGCTGGTACCCGTAGCGGATCCCGAGATCGCCGAGCCCGCCGCCGCCGATCGCACCCGCCATCGCCGAATAGCCGACGAGCGACACGAACGTGATCGTCAGGCCCGCGACGACGCCCGGCAGCGATTCGGGCAACAGCACCTTGAATACGATCTGCGACGTGGTCGCGCCCATCGACTGCGCAGCCTCGATCAACCCGCGATCGACCTCGCGCAGCGCCGTTTCGACGAGACGCGCGATGAACGGCGCGGCCGCGAGCGTCAGCGGCACGACCGCCGCGGCCGTGCCGATCGACGAACCGGTGACGAGCCGCGTGAACGGAATCACCGCGACCAGCAGAATGATGAACGGCGTCGAGCGGACCGCGTTCACGATGCCGCCGAGCACGCGATTCACCGCGAGGTTCTGCAACACGCCCTGGCGATCGGTCAGGTAGAGCAGCACGCCGAGCGGCAGGCCGACGAGCGCGCCGACCGCCCCGGAGATGCCGACCATGATCAGCGTCTCCCAGAACGACTGCACGAACATATCGAACATCTCACTCAACATACGAAAGCTCCTCTACCACCACACCTTGCTCGCGCAGGAACGCGAGCGCCTGCCCGACCTTGCCCGGCTCGCCGCCGGCGAGCACCGCGAGCGAACCGAATGCCTGCCCCTGGATCTCGTCGATCTGGCCGTGCAGGATGTTGAAATCGAGTTCGTACCGGCGGATCGTCTCCGACAGGATCGGCTGGTCGACACCCGAGCCCGTAAACGCGAGCCGCAGCAGATGGCCGCTGCCCGTCTTCAGCCGCTCGGCCACGCGCGCCTTCAGCGCGGGCGGCAGTTCCTGCGCGATCACGTCGCCGATCAGCGCGCGCGTGACTTCGTGATGCGGCTGCAGGAACACGTCGATCACGCGGCCCTCTTCGACCACGCGCCCCGCGTCGAGCACCGCGACGCGATCGCAGACCTGCTTGATCACTTCCATCTGGTGCGTGATCAGCACGATCGTCAGCCCGAGTTCGCGGTTGATGCGCTTCAGCAGATCGAGGATCGAACGCGTGGTTTCGGGATCGAGCGCGGACGTCGCCTCGTCCGACAGCAGCACCTTCGGCTGGCTCGCCAGCGCGCGGGCGATGCCGACGCGCTGCTTCTGGCCGCCGCTGATCTGCGCCGGATAGCGATCCTTCTGCGCGGACAGCCCGACCAGGTCGAGCAGCGGCAGCACGGCGGCCTCGATGTCGGCACGGCTCGCGCCGGCCAGTTCGAGCGGCAGCGCAACGTTGTCGAACACCGTGCGCGACGACAGCAGGTTGAAGTGCTGGAAGATCATGCCGATCTCGCGGCGCGCCTCGCGCAGCGCGCTGGCCGACAGCAGCATCAGGTCGCGCCCGCCGACGACGACATTGCCTTCGGTCGGCCGCGTGAGCAGGTTGATGGTGCGCACGAGCGTGCTCTTGCCGGCGCCGCTTCGGCCGATGATGCCGAACACCTCGCCTTGCGGGATCGTCAGGTTGACGTTGCGCAACGCTTCGACCCAGCCGCCCGGGCCGGGGAAACGCTGCGAAAGATTGCGTAATTCGATCATGTAAACAAAACGGCGGCCGGCCGGCGAGTTGGCCCGCCAGTCGGCCGCCGATGCATCGGGAATAGCCGGCGATTTTACCGCAAACCCCTCATTCCCCTTAATAATCGATTTCGATCTTTTCATAACCAGACGAAATTAGAGGAGCGCTGCTTCGCCCACGCCGGGAAGCCGCGACTATGATCGGGAACTCACTCGCCAACGAACCGGAGACACGCCAGATGAGCGCCACCACCACGCCGGCCGCCGCACCCGCCGCCATTGCCGGATCGGCGCCTTCGGCGCCCGCGCCGCACATGGGCCGGCTGCGTACCGCGGACGGGCTCGAACTGGCGTCGTACCGCTGGCCGGTCGGCGACGGCAGCGCGCCGCCGCGCGCGACGATCGCGCTGGTGCACGGTCTCGCCGAACACGCGGGCCGCTATGCCGCGCTCGCCGGCCGGCTGAACGCAGCCGGCATCGACGTGCTTGCGATCGATCTGCGCGGGCATGGCCGGTCGCCCGGCAAACGCGTGTGGGTCGAGCGTTTCGACGGCTACCTGAACGACGCGGATGCGCTGGTCGCCGAAGCCGCGCGCGGCGATGCGCCGCTGTTCCTGATGGGGCACAGCATGGGCGGCGCGATCGCGGCGCTCTACGCGATCGAACGTGCACCGGCTCGCGGCCACGCGGTGGCCGGCCTCGTGCTGTCGAGTCCGGCGCTTGCGCCGGGGCGCGACGTGCCGCGCTGGATGCTTGCGCTCAGCCGCCTCATCAGCCGTGCATGGCCTACTTTCCCCGCGATCAGGATCGATGCGGCCCTGCTGTCGCGCGATCCGGCCGTCGTCGCCGCCAATCGCGCCGACCCGCTCGTGCATCACGGCGCCGTGCCCGCCCGCACCGGCGCGGAGATCCTCGATGCGATGGCGCGCATCGAGCGCGGCCGCGGCGCGCTGCGCGTGCCGGTGCTCGTCTATCACGGCACGAAGGACAAGCTGACCGAACCCGACGGCAGCCGGGCGTTCGGCGCGCACGTCGGTTCGCCCGATCGTACGCTGACGCTGTACGAAGGCGGCTTCCACGAAACGATGAACGATCTCGAACGCGACCGCGTGATCGACGCGCTGATCGCGTGGATTCATGCGCGCGTGCCGGCGCGCTGAACGCGCCCAGCCCGGCCGGTCAATCGCGAATCAGATCCCGGCCAGCACGCGCAGGTGCGCGACGACGCTGCGCCCGAGCGCGGACAGGTTATAGCCGCCCTCGAGGCAACTGACGATACGGCCCTGCGCATGTCGGCGCGCCACGTCGACGATTCGCGCGGTCAGCCATTCGAAGTCGGCTTCGACGAGCCCGAGATTGCCGATATCGTCCTCGCGATGCGCATCGAAGCCGGCCGACACGAACAGCATCTGCGGCTTGAACGCGTCGAGGCGCGGCAGCCAGAACATGTCGACGGCTTCGCGGATCGCCATCCCGTTGCTGCGTGCGGGCATCGGCAGGTTGACCATGTTCGGCGCCTGATGATCGACGCCCGAGAACGGATACAGCGGATGCTGGAAGAAACTGCACATCAGCACGCGCTCGTCGTTCGCGAACGCCGCCTCGGTGCCGTTGCCGTGATGCACGTCGAAATCGACGATCGCGACGCGCTCGATGCCGTGTACGTCGAGTGCGTGCCGTGCGGCGATCGCGACGTTGTTGAAGAAGCAGAAGCCCATCGCGCGCGCGGGCTCCGCATGGTGGCCGGGCGGGCGGACGCCGCAGAACGCATTCGCATAGCGGCCTTCGATCACCGCGTCGGTCGCCGCGATCGCGGCGCCGGCCGCGCGCAGTGCCGCGCGCCACGTGTCGCGATTCATCAGCGTGTCGGGATCGATCTCGACGTAACCGTCGACCGGCGTCATGCTCCGGATGTAGTCGATGTGCGCCTGCGTATGCACCCGGCCCAGCGCGACCTCGCTCGCGAACGGCGCGGTTTCGTGCACGATCAGGTCGTCGATGCGGCTCGCAATCAGTTGATCCTGGATCGCCGACAGGCGGGCCGGACATTCCGGATGCCATTCCCCCATCTCGTGCAGCATGCAGTCGGGGTGCGTATAGAAAGCGGTTGCCATAAGCTGTCATCCGCGGCGCACGGTGCGTCGCAGGTCTCCATCAATGATGTCCATCGTCTGCCGCGAATTCGCCGCTAACTTACCACAACGGGGGCCAGCTTCGGCCCGGTGCGCCGGATGCGTCGGGTATACTGCGCCGAACACAATCGCCCTGTCCGCCCGCTTCGACATGAATTCCAGCAAGCCTGCCGCCCTTCTTTCCGCGCTGTTCCGGGTTCGCGTTCCGCTCGTCGCCGCTGCCCTCGCCGCGGCCCTCGGCACCGCGTCTGCCGTCGCGCAGACGCAGCCGGCGAAGCCCGCCGGCACGCTCGTCGCCCAAGCCCAGCCGCAGCAGGAGACGCCGCAAGGCCAGACCTTCGAAGAGGAAATCGTTCCACAGCGTTACGCGAACAATGCGAAGGTCGACGCGTTCATCGACGAGATGGTGAGCCGCAACGGTTTCGATTCGGCAAGCCTGCATGCGCTGTTTTCGCGCATCAGCTACTCGGCGACGGCCGTCAAGCTCGTGAAGCCGGCCCCGTCGCCGACGGTCAAGAACTGGCGCGTCTATCGCTCGCGCTTCATCGAGCCGATCCGCATCAACGCGGGCGTGAAGTTCTGGAAAGCGAACCAGGCCACGCTTCAGCGCGCGTCCGAGCAGTTCGGCGTGCCGCCCGAGGTGATCGTCGGCATCATCGGCGTCGAGACCATCTATGGCCGCTACATGGGCAATTTCCGCGTGCTCGACGCGCTGACGACGCTCACGTTCGACTACCCGGACACGCCGAACCGCGACAGCCGCCAGGCCACGTTCCGCAAGAACCTCGAAGACTTCCTGGTCTGGACCCGCGACAACCAGCTCGACCCCACCACCGTGCTCGGCTCGTACACCGGCGCGATCGGGATTCCGCAGTTCCTGCCGAGCAGCATCCGCGAATATGCGGTCGACTTCGACGGCACGGGTCACGTCGATCTGCGCAGCAGTCCTGTCGATGCGATCGGCAGCGTCGCGAACTACCTGAAGCAGCACGGCTGGGAAACGGACCGTCCGGTGGTCTGGCAGATCACGCCCGATACAGGCAGCCTGGGCATCGCCCAGGCCGCCGCCGACGGCCAGCCCGAACCGCACTGGGCGCTGTCGCAACTGCTGCGCGCGGGCATGACGTTGAACGAGCCGACGGTCAACATCACGACCGAAGCCGGCACGCCGGTCACCGTGGTCGACTTGCCGACGCCGGGTCGCGCGACCGAATACATGCTCGGCCTGAAGAACTTCTACGTGCTGACGCGCTACAACCGCAGTTTCTTCTACGCGCTCACCGTGTACCAGCTCGGCGAGGCCGTGAAAGCGCAGATGGAAGCGAGCGGCGCGCTGCAACCCGCCGCTGCCGCGGCGCAGTCGCAGTAAGCACCGGTCGCCCAAAGAAAAAACGCCGCAGAAGCGGCGTTTTTTATCGATGCGCGCGCCGCGCCCCCTCTCGCTCAGGCGGGAAACACGCCCGTGGACAGGTAGCGGTCGCCACGATCGCAGACGATGAACACGATCGTCGCGTTCTCGACCTGGCGCGCGATGCGCAACGCGACTTCGCATGCGCCGCCCGACGAAATGCCCGCGAAGATACCTTCGACCGCCGCGAGCCGGCGCGTCATCGTTTCCGACGCAGCCTGACTCACGCTCTCGACGCGGTCGACGCGGCTGCGATCGAAAATGGTCGGCATGTACGCTTCCGGCCACTTGCGAATACCCGGAATACGCGAGCCGTCTTCCGGCTGCGCACCGATGATCTCGATCGCCGGATTCTGTTCCTTCAGGTAGCGCGACGTGCCCATGATCGTGCCCGTCGTGCCCATGGCGGACACGAAGTGCGTGATGCGCCCCTCGGTATCGCGCCAGATCTCCGGCCCCGTGCCTTCGTAGTGCGCGACGGGATTGTCGGGGTTGCCGAACTGGTCGAGGATCACGCCCTTGCCTTCGCGCTGCATCTGCTCCGCGAGGTCGCGCGCCAGTTCCATCCCGCCCTTCACCGGCGTCAGGATGATTTCGGCGCCATAAGCCGCCATGCTCTGGCGGCGCTCGACCGACAGATCCTCCGGCATGATCAGCACCATCTTGTAGCCGCGGATCGCCGCGGCCATCGCGAGCGCGATGCCCGTGTTGCCGCTCGTCGCCTCGATCAGCGTATCGCCCGGCTTGATGCGCCCGCGCGCCTCGGCCTTGCCGATCATCGACAGCGCCGGACGATCCTTCACGGAACCGGCCGGATTGTTGCCCTCGAGCTTCGCGAGCACCACGTTGTTGCGGGCGCGAATCTCGTCGTCCGGCAGGCGGACCAGTTGCACGAGCGGCGTATTGCCGATCGTGTCTTCGATAGTTTTGTAAGCCATGGATATACCGTGAGTGCGAGGCCGATCAACCGATCGATTGTAAACCAGCGCCGGCACGCGCGTCGGCAACCCCATTGCGACGATGGAATACGCACGCCGCGCGGTCGCGATCGCCGCGCATGCCGCTCCATGCAAAAAAACCCGCGGCATGCCGCGGGAAGCCGTCGCAACGACGGCGACTGAAGGAGCCGTTGGTCGGGTAGGTGCGACCCGTTATTTCTGCGCGGTGCGAGCCGGTGCAGCGGCAGGTTTCGCCGCCGCCGGCTTGCCTGTGGCTGACGGCGCCGCGCCCGCCGCCGCACCGATCGTCAACCCTTCCTGCTGAAGCCGCTCGACGGTATGCCCGCCCATGCCCTTCACGCGCGCGGCGAGATCGTCTGCATTCCTGAACGGGCCGCGTGCGCCGCGCTCGTCGAGAATCGCCTTCGCCCGCGCCGGACCGATGCCCTTGATACCGACGAGCGCATCCTCGTTCGCGGTGTTGACGTCGACGGCCGCCCAGGCCGACGCCACTGCGCCGAGCATGACCGCCGCGGCAAACCATTTCCTGATCATGTGCTGGATCTCCGAAGAAAAACGGCCGGCGGCTGCCGACCGTGAGACCCAGTCTATCGACGCAACGCGTCGGTTTAAACCTGGCCGGATAGCCAACGGACGTAGCGGTCGACGCCTTCCTGCACGGTCAGGAACGGTGCGTCGTAGCCGGCCGCGCGCAGCTTCGTCTGGTCGGCCTGCGTGAAGCACTGGTACTTGCCGCGCAGCGCATCGGGGAACGGCACGTATTCGATCAAGCCCTGCTCGACCTGCTGCGCGAGCGTGAGCGGCGGCTGGTTGTCGAGTGCGCGCAGCGTGTTCACGACCGTCGACGCGATATCGTTGAACGGTTGCGCGCGGCCGGTGCCGAGATTGAAGATGCCCGACTTCTCCGGATGATCGAAGAAGAACAGGTTCACCTTGGTTACGTCCTCGACGGACACGAAATCGCGCGTCTGCTCGCCCGGCGCATAACCGTTGTACTCGCCGAACAACTTCACCTTGCCTTCCGCGCGGAACTGGTTGAAGTTGTGGAACGCGACCGACGCCATGCGCCCCTTGTGCGTCTCGCGCGGGCCGTACACGTTGAAATAGCGGAAGCCCGCGATCTGGCTCTTCGCGCTCGGCAGCACGCGACGGATCACCTGGTCGAACAGGAACTTCGAATAGCCGTATACGTTCAACGGCGCCTCGACGTCGCGTTCCTCGACGAAACGCGTCGAGCCGCCGTAAATCGCGGCCGACGATGCATACAGGAACTGCGTACCCTGCGCGAGGCAGGTATCGAGCACCGCGCGGCTGTAGCGGAAGTTGTTGTCCATCATGTAGCGGCCGTCGGTTTCCATCGTGTCCGAACAGGCGCCTTCATGAAATACCGCGCGCACCTTGCCGAAATCGCCGCGCGCGAAGCGTTCGACGAATTCGGTCTTGTCGAGATAGTCGTCGATCTCGCAGTCGACGAGATTGCGGAACTTGTCCGCGCGCGTCAGGTTGTCGACCGCGATGATGCGCGTCTCGCCGCGCTCGTTGAGCGCCTTGACGATGTTCGCGCCGATGAAACCGGCTGCGCCGGTAACGATGAGGGTCATGATCGTCCTGCCTGAAAAGTGCGAGCCACTCGTGCGGCGCGCTCGTCGCGCCGCCGAATGCACTCAGTGAAACAGTTCGTCGTAGTCCACCGTGGCCGTGCCGAGCTTGCCGACCACGATGCCGGCCGCGCGATTCGCGAGCACCACGGCGTCGACGAGCGGCACACCGGCGCCGAGCATCGTCGCGACCGTCGCGATGACGGTGTCACCCGCGCCCGACACGTCGAACACTTCACGCGCGAGCGCCGGCGCATGCAGTTCGCCGCCCGCGGAAAAGAGCGTCATGCCCTCTTCCGAGCGCGTGAGCAACAACGCGTCGATGCCGAGCGCCGCACGCAGATTCGCGACGCGCGCGCGCAGGTCGTCTTCCGATTTCCACTGCCCGACCACCTCGCGCAGTTCCGCGCGATTCGGCGTGATCAGCGATGCGCCGCGATAGCGTTCCCAGTCGTCGCCCTTCGGGTCGACCAGAACCGCCTTGCCGGCCGCACGCGCCTTCTCGATCATCGTCGTGACGTGCGTCAGGCCGCCTTTCGCGTAATCCGACATCAGCACGACGTCGTGCTGCGGCAACAGCGCATCGAAGCGCGCGAGCCCCGCGAGCAGCACCTCGTGCGTCGGCATCGCCTCGAAGTCGACGCGCAGCAACTGCTGCTGACGCGCGAGCACGCGCAGCTTGATCGTGGTCGGCAAGGCCGGATCGCGCTCGAGATGCGGCGTCACGCCGCTGCTGCCGAGCAGCTCGACGATCCGCTCGCCGGGCTCGTCGCAACCCACGACGCACAACAGCCCGGCCTGGCCGCCGAGCGTCACGGCATTGCGCGCAACGTTGGCCGCACCGCCGAGCCGCTCCTCCTGACGCTGCACGTGCACCACCGGCACCGGCGCTTCGGGCGAAATGCGATCGACGTTGCCGAACCAGTAACGGTCGAGCATCACGTCGCCGACGACGAGCACACGCGAGCGCGCGAGTTGCTCGCGCGGCACCGGAACGACTTCGCGAAGAGTATTCATCGTACGTTCAGCCACGGGGGAACGACTGGGGATCGACATACGGCCGGCCAATCGCGTAGTAATCGATGCCCAGTTCGGCCATCGCGTCCGGCTCGTACAGGTTGCGCCCGTCGAAGATCACCGGTGCCTTCAGTTCGGCCTTCAGGCGCGTGAAATCGGGGCTGCGGAATTCCTTCCATTCGGTCACGATCACGAGTGCGTCCGCGCCCGTGACCGCGGCATCCTGCGTGTCGACGAGATGCAGTCGCGCCAGCATGTGCGCATCGTCGCCGAAATCCAGCGCGAACACGCGCCGCGCTTCGTCGACGGCGACCGGATCGTAGGCGCGCACGGTCGCACCGCGTTCGAGCAGCGCGGCGATCAGGCGGCGGCTCGGCGCCTCGCGCATGTCGTCGGTGTTCGGTTTGAACGCCAGACCCCAGACCGCGAATTCGCGCCCCGTCAAGTCGGCGCCGAAGCGCTGCTCGATCTTGCCGATCAGCACGTCCTTCTGTGCATGGTTGGCGGCCTCGACGGCCTCCAGGATGCGCAGCGGCTGGCCGTTCTCGCCGGCGGTGCGGATCAGCGCCTGCACGTCCTTCGGAAAGCACGAGCCGCCGTAGCCGACGCCCGCGTACAGGAAGTGATAGCCGATGCGCGGATCGGAGCCGATCCCGCGGCGCACGGCCTCGATGTCGGCGCCGACCTTGTCGGCGAGATTCGACATCTCGTTCATGAACGAGATGCGCGTCGCAAGCATCGCGTTCGCCGCATACTTCGCGAATTCGGCCGAACGCACGTCCATGTAGATCGTGCGCTCGTGGTTGCGGTTGAACGGCGCGTAGAGCTTCTTCATCTTCTCGCGCGCGATCGTGCCGGTGTCGTCGTCGTCGACGCCGATGATGATCCGGTCCGGGCGCATGAAGTCTTCGACCGCGGCGCCTTCCTTCAGGAATTCCGGGTTCGACACGACCGAGAAGCGATGCGCGACGCTGCCCGCGAGCCCGCGTGCGGCCAACGCCTCGTCGACCACCCCGCGCACGCGCCGCGCGGTGCCGACCGGCACCGTCGACTTGTCGACGATCACCTTGAAGCCCGTCATGTGGCGGCCGATGTTGCGCGCGGCCTCGAGCACGTATTGCAGGTCGGCCGAGCCGTCCTCGTCGGGCGGCGTGCCGACCGCGATGAACTGGATCTCGCCATGCGCGACGCTCGCCTCGATGTCGGTCGAGAAGCGCAGACGCCCCGCCGTGCGGTTGCGCGCGATGATGTCCAGCAGCCCCGGTTCGTGAATCGGCATCCCGCCGTTGTTCAGGATATCGATCTTGCGCGGATCGACGTCGAGACAGAAGACGTCGTGACCGATCTCCGCGAGGCAGGCGCCCGTGACGAGGCCGACATAGCCGGTGCCGATGATGGTGATTTTCATAGATGTTCCGGTACTTCCCGGTAATTGACTAACTTGGCCGCCGGGGCGAGCCCGGCGGCAACCGCAGCGCGTTGGCTCCGCGTGCCGGGATCAGCCCGGCATCGCAGGTTCGACGCGGCGCGGCGCATAGGTTTCCCAGCCGCTGCATCCGGGGCACTGCCAATAGAAGAGCCGCGCCCGGAAACCGCAATTCTGGCACGTATACCGTGGCAGATTTTTCGTGCGCTGCTTGATCAGCGCACGCATCATTTCAAGTTCCTTACGACGCGGCTCCTCGGCCGCCGCGATCTGCGCATCGAGCAGGTGCAGCATCCCCGACAGGTTCGGCGACTTTTCCATCTGCGTCCGCGCAAGCGTGTGTGCCGCATCCTGGCCGCGCAGCCCGGCGATATGCTGATAGGCGATGTCGAGCAGGTCGTTCGACGGATAACGATCGACGTACCCCATCAGCAACTCGGCGCCTTCGACGTTCTTGCCGAGCGCGACGTATGCCTTCATCAGCTTGTCGGCCACGAGCGGCAGATACGCCGGGTTCTGCGCTTCGACGCGCTTCCAGTGCTCGATCGCGCCCGCGTGATCGCCCGCCGCTTCCGCCGCGTCGCCGGACAGGACCGTCGCACGCACGTTCTGCGGATTCACGGTCAGCGCAAGGCGCAACTGTTCGGCCGCCGCGGCGGCATTCTTGCGCTGCAGCGCGTCCTGCGCGAGTTCGCAGTGAAACTGCGCGATTTCGACGCCGAGCGGCTTGTCGCTCATCGACTCGATGCGTTTCGCCGTATCGATCGACTTGTTCCAGTCCTTCTCGATCTCGTAGATCGTCAGCAGCGCCCGCTGCGCGCCGAGCGCGTAGTCGCCGTCCGCGAGCTTGTGGAACGCCTCTTCCGCGCGATCCAGCAGGCCGGCCTTCAGGAAATCCTGGCCCAGTTCGTACAGCGCGTGGTCGCGTTCGTTGACCGGCAGATCGGTGCGGCTCAGCAGGTTCTGGTGCACGCGGATCGCGCGGTCGGTCTCGCCGCGACGGCGAAACAGGTTGCCGAGCGCGAAGTGCAGCTCGACCGTTTCTGGATCGAGCTTGGCAACCTCGATGAACGCGTCGATCGCCTTGTCGGGTTGTTCGTTCAACAGAAAATTCAGGCCGCGAAAATACGAACGCGGCAGGTTGGCGCTCTCCGACAGGAGATTCTTCAGGTCATAGCGTGACGCCGCCCAACCGAGCGCGAACGCGACCGGAATCGCGAGCAACCACCAGAAATCCAGATCCATGCGAAATATCGAAGCAGAGACGAAAACCGCGCGATGATCGCGCGGCGTCCGTGTTAAATGACGGGCGGCATCGGCGGCTGGTCGATGACGGCAGGCGTTTCGCGCGCCGCACGCAGATCGCGCTTCAAACGCCCGTTCTCGAGACGCAGGCGGAAGATCGAAGGCAGCGCGGACAGCAGGCCGGCCAGCAGCCCCACGGCGAAGAATGCCAGGCCGATCAGGATCAGCGGCGCTTGCCATGTGTAGCCGGCAACGAAATTCAGCGTCGCGGTTTGCGTATTGGCCAGCGCAAGCACCAGCAGCAGGACGAACACCAATACCCGGATCAGCCAGACGATAAACTTCATGAAGCCCTCTCTTTGTTGAGGTTTGCCGCGGCGCGCGACTCCCCTTCGTCGCACCGAATCGACCCGTATTGTAAAGGAAGCGTTTCCGCGGCTGCGCACATCCTGTGCGCGGCGTTGCGTGCGGTGGCCGGAAATGAAAAAAGCGCCCGCAAGGGGCGCTTTTCTTTTCAGCCTTCGCCGGACAGGTTCCGGGCACACCGAACGACGTTCAACGCTCGTCGTCCGGATCGTCAGCCTTCAGCGGTTCACCGGCGCGGCCGTCGACGCGTTCACGCAATTCCTTGCCAGGCTTGAAGTGCGGCACGAACTTCTCGGGCACCTGCACTTTCTCCCCCGACTTCGGGTTGCGTCCGACGCGCGCCGGGCGACGATTGAGGCCAAAGCTGCCGAAACCCCGAATTTCAATGCGATGCCCTTTCGCCAGGGCGTCGGACATCGCATCGAGCATCGTTTTCACCGCGAAATCCGCATCCTTGAGGACAAGTTGCGGAAATCGCGATGCCAGCTGCGCGACCAACTCGGATTTGGTCATACTTCAGCAGACCTCGTAAGGCTTACTGGTTTTGGCCGTCGAGCTTCGCCTTCAGCAGCGCGCCAAGGTTGGTCGTACCGGTCGCAGCAGCGCTGGAGTCCGACTGCAGGCCGCGGATCGCTTCCTGTTGTTCGGCCGAATCCTTCGCCTTGATCGACAGGTTGATGCCGCGCGACTTGCGATCGATGTTGATCACCATCGCGTTGACCTTGTCGCCTTCCTTCAGCACGTTGCGTGCGTCTTCGACGCGATCCTGCGAGATTTCCGACGCACGCAGGTAGCCTTCGATGTCGCCCGTCAGGGTGACGACCGCACCCTTCGCATCGACCGTCTTCACGACGCCGTCGACGATCGAGCCCTTGTCGTTCATTGCAACGTAGTTGCTGAACGGATCGCCTTCGAGCTGCTTGATGCCGAGCGAAATGCGCTCCTTCTCGACGTCGATGCCGAGCACGATCGCTTCGACTTCGTCGCCCTTCTTGTACTTGCGAACGGCTTCTTCGCCGGCTTCGCTCCACGACAGGTCCGACAGGTGGACCAGGCCGTCGATGCCGCCCGGCAGACCGATGAACACGCCGAAGTCGGTGATCGACTTGATTGCGCCCGTGATCTTGTCGCCCTTCTTGAAGTTGCGGCTGAAGTCGTCCCACGGATTCGGCTTGCACTGCTTCATGCCGAGGCTGATACGACGACGGTCTTCGTCGATCTCGAGGACCATGACTTCGACTTCGTCGCCCAGCTGGACAACCTTCGACGGCGCAACGTTCTTGTTGGTCCAGTCCATTTCCGACACGTGGACGAGGCCTTCGATGCCCGATTCCACTTCGACGAATGCGCCGTAGTCGGTGATGTTCGTGACCTTGCCGAACAGGCGCGTGCCCGACGGGTAACGGCGCGAGATGCCTTCCCACGGATCGTCGCCCAGTTGCTTGATGCCCAGCGAGACGCGGTTCTTCTCTTGGTCGAACTTGAGGATCTTCGCGGTGACTTCCTGGCCAACCGACAGGACTTCGCTCGGGTGACGCACACGACGCCATGCGATGTCGGTGATGTGCAGCAGGCCGTCGATGCCGCCGAGGTCGACGAACGCGCCGTAATCGGTGATGTTCTTGACCACGCCGTTGACGATCGCGCCTTCCTTCAGCGTCTCGAGCAGCTTCGCGCGCTCTTCGCCTTGCGTTGCTTCGATCACTGCGCGACGCGACAGCACGACGTTGTTGCGCTTGCGATCGAGCTTGATCACGCGGAACTCGAGCGTCTTGCCTTCGTACGGGGTCGTGTCCTTGACCGGACGCGTGTCGACCAGCGAACCCGGCAGGAACGCGCGGATGCCGTTGACCATCACGGTCATGCCGCCTTTCACCTTGCCGGTGATCGTGCCGGTGACGAGTTCGTTGTTGTCGAGGGCCTTTTCCAGCGACAGCCACGATGCGAGGCGCTTCGCCTTGTCGCGCGACAGGATCGTGTCGCCGTAGCCGTTTTCGAGTGCGTCGATCGCGACGGACACGAAATCGCCCGACTGCACCTCAACCTCGCCCTGATCGTTCAGGAATTCCTCGATCGGAATGTAAGCCTCGGACTTCAGGCCTGCATTGACGACCACGAAGTTGTGGTCGACGCGCACGACTTCGGCGGAAATCACTTCGCCGGCGCGCATGTCTTGGCGGGTCAGCGACTCTTCGAACAGAGCCGCAAAGGATTCGGTATTCGGGGTGGAGGTTTGCAGGTCGGACATAAAAATCTGATTGTGCATGGCTCGCTGTGCCACGCCGGCCGGAATGGCAGGCTGAAAGGGCCAGATCGAAGACCACACGGGGTTAAGGGTTCGAAACACGCTCCGCACTCACGCGCGGAGCACCTACTGCCGCCCAGCCTTCTCAGGCTGGCTGGCCGAGCGCCCGGTACCACTGCAGCACCTGATCGACGGCTTCATCGACCGAAAGTGCCGACGTATCGAGCAACTTGGCATCTGCCGCAGGCTTCAGCGGCGCGGCTGCGCGATTGCTGTCGCGCGCGTCACGTTCACGAAGATCCCGGAGCAAGTCATCTATGTTAGCAGAAAAACCTTTTTGCATCAATTGCTTATGCCGTCTGGTCGCACGCGCCTCGGCGCTCGCCGTCAGGAACACCTTCAGCACGGCGTCGGGGAAGATCACCGTGCCCATGTCGCGCCCGTCCGCCACGAGGCCCGGCGTCTTGCGAAACGCCCGCTGGCGCGCGACGAGCGCGGTGCGCACGGGGCCGTGCACGGCAATGGCCGACGCGCGGTTGCCGACCGCTTCGGCACGGATGTCGTTCGACACGTCGACGCCGTCGAGCTGCGCGCAACCTTCACGGAACGTGATGTGCAGATCGTCGATCAGCTTCACCAGCGCGTCGATGTCTTCCGCTGCGATTCCGTAGCGCACGCTCGCGAGCGCCGCCAGCCGGTACAGCGCGCCGCTGTCGAGCAGGTGGAAGCCGAGGTGCGCGGCGACGAGCGCCGCGACGGTGCCCTTGCCGGAGGCGGTCGGGCCGTCGATCGTGATGACGGGAGTCGGGTGAAAGGGTCGGGTCGATTTCATCGGAACAGTCGGATCAGGCTTTGGCGAGCGCGGCGAAGCGGTCGAAATAGTCGGGGAACGTCTTGCCGACGCACTTCGGATCGTTGATCCGCACGGGCACGCCGCCCAGGCTGACGAGCGAGAAGCACATCGCCATCCGGTGATCGTCGTACGTATCGATCGCCGCGTTCGGCGTGAGCTTTTCCGGCGGCGTGACGACGAGATAGTCGGGGCCTTCCTCGACGATCGCGCCGACCTTGCGCAGCTCGGTCGCCATCGCGGCGATGCGGTCGGTCTCCTTCACGCGCCAGCTCGCGATGTTGCGCAGCGTGCTCGTGCCGTTCGCGAACAGCGCCGCGATCGCGATGGTCATCGCCGCGTCGGGAATCAGGTTGAAGTCCATGTCGATCGGCTCGAGCTTGCCGTGATCGTGGCCGATGCCGCGCACGTCGATCCAGTCGTCGCCCATCGTCACGTTCGCGCCCATCTGCATCAGCGCATTCGCGAAGCCGACGTCGCCCTGGATGCTCGCCCGCCCCACGCCCTCGACCCGCAGCGGGCCGCCGCCCAGCGCGCCGGCCGCGAGGAAGTACGACGCGGACGACGCGTCGCCCTCGACCATGATCCGCCCCGGCGAGCGGTAGCGCACGCCGGCCGGCACGACGAAGCGCTGCCAGCCGTCGCGCTCGACGGTCACGCCGAAGCGCGCCATCAGCCGGATCGTGATGTCGATGTACGGCTTCGAGATCAGCTCGCCGTCGACTTCGACGACGGTCCGGCCGTCCTTCGCCTTCACGAGCGGCAGCGTCATCAGGAGCGCGGTGAGGAACTGGCTCGACACGTCGCCGCGCACGCGGATCGGCGCATCGACCGAGATCGTCGCGGGCTTGATCCGCAGCGGCGGGTAGCCTTCGTTCAGCTCGTAGTCGATCTGCGCGCCGATCTGGCGCAAGCCGTCGACGAGATCGCCGATCGGCCGCTCGTGCATGCGGGGCACGCCGTGCACCCGGTAGTCGCCGCCGTTCACCGCGAGCGCGGCGGTCAGCGGCCGCACGGCCGTGCCCGCGTTGCCGAGGAACAGGTCGGCCGTCTTCGCGGTAAACGCGCCGCGCGTGCCGGCGACGACACAGGTGTCGCCGTCGCGCGCGAGCTTCACGCCGAGCTTGCCGAGTGCGTCGAGCATCACGCGCGTGTCGTCGGAGTCGAGCAGGTTGGTGATCGTCGTTTCGCCTTCGGCGAGCGCCGCGAGCAGCAGCACGCGGTTCGAAATGCTCTTCGAGCCGGGCAGGCGCACGGTGCCCGATGCACTGGAGTACGGGCCGAGATCGAGGTAGTCCATGGGAATCGTCCTGTTATTTCTTGACCGGTTCGGCAGCGGGCGCGCCGCCGCGCTCCTGCCATGCCTTGCGCGCGGCGCGCGAGCGCGTGAATACGGCTTCGAGCGCCGCGCCGTCGCCGGCGTCGATCGCCGCGCGCAACCGCGTGAGCACACGCGTGTAGCCGTCGAGTTCGTCGAGCAGCGCCGCGCGGTTCGCGACGCACACGTCGCGCCACATTTCCGGGTTCGACGCCGCGATGCGCGTGAAATCGCGAAAACCGCCGGCCGCGTACGAGAATTTCAGTTCCGCGTCGGCCTCGCCGAGAATCTGCTCGACGAGCGCGAACGACAGCACGTGCGGCAGATGGCTGATCGACGCGAATACGCGATCGTGCTGTTCGGTGGTCATCGTGCGCACGTCGGCGCCGGTCGCGCGCCACATCGCGTCGATCCGGGCCACCGCTTCGAGCGCGTTCTCCGGCAGCGGGCACAGTACGACGTTGCGGCCGACGTAGAGGTCCGGCAACGCAGCCTCGACGCCGCTCGACTCGCGCCCGGCGATCGGATGCCCCGGCACGAACTGCACGATCCGCGCGCCGAGCGCGTCGCGCGCAGCCGCAACGACATCGGACTTGGTGCTGCCCGCATCGGTGACGATCGTCGCGCCGTCGAGCCACGTCGCAATGCGCGCGAGCAACGGGCCCGTCTGCGCGACGGGCGCGGCCAGCAGGACGAGATCGGCGCCGGCAAGGGCGTCGCGCACCTGCGCGTCGTCGTCGAGCGCCGCCGCGCGGTCGATCACGCCGAGCGACAGCGCGCGCTCGACCGACGCACGCGAACGGCCCACGCCGACGATCTCGCCCGCACCGCCCGGCGCGCGCTCGCGCAGCGCGCGGGCCAGCGATCCGCCGATCAGGCCGACGCCGAAGATGACCAGTTTGTTGAATGCAAAGCCTGACACGACAAGAGCCAAGTTACGCATGCGGGACGACGCCCCGCACGCGGAATTCCAGATTCCGGGCAACGGGCCCGCACCCGGCGCAACCTGCGCCGGATACCGCCCGCTCCCGCCTTCGGCAGCGCCGATCGGCCTGCCCTGCCCGCTTCTTCGCGCGCCGCCTGCGCACCGCAGGCGACGCGCCGCCGCGTCAGCGTGCGCGCGGATACGAACCGAGTATCTTCAGGAACGCGGCCTTTTGGCCGAGTTCCGTCAGCGCGGCCGCCACCGCCGCATCGTCGCGATGCCCTTCGATGTCGATGTAGAAGTAGTACTCCCACGTGCCCACGCGCGCCGGACGCGACTCGAAGCGCGTCATCGACACGCCGTGCCGCGCGAGCGGCTCGAGCAGCTTGAACACGGCGCCCGGCTCGTTCTTCACCGACACGATCAGCGACGTCTGGTCGTGACCGCTCTGGCCGGCCGGCTGCTTGCCGACGATCACGAAACGCGTGCGGTTGTGCGGATCGTCCTGGATCAGCGAGAACGCGATCTGCAGGCCGTAATGCGCGGCCGCGCGATCGCCCGCGATCGCGGCAACGGTCGGATCGGCCGCGGCCAGACGCGCGGCCTCCGCGTTGCTCGCCACGGCTTGCCGCTCGAGCTGCGGCGCATTCGCCGCGAGCCACTGCTGGCATTGCGCGAGCGCCTGCCCATGCGCGCAGACACGCTTCACGCCGTCGAGCGTGCCGCTCTGCGTGAGCAGGTTGTGATGGATCGGCAGCGCGAGCTCGCCGCTGATCACCAGTTGGGTCTGCAACAGCAGGTCGAGCGTGCGCGATACCGCGCCTTCGGTCGAATTCTCGACCGGTGCGATGCCGAACGCGCACGCCCCGGCCTCGACCGAGCGGAACACCTCGTCGATCGACGGGCACGGCAGCCCTTCGATCGACTGGCCGAAATACTCGAGCATCGCCTGCTCGCTGTACGTACCGACCGGCCCGAGGAACGCGACGTGGATCGTCTGCTCGAGCGCGCGGCTCGCCGCCATGATCTCGCGCCAGATGGCGCTGATGTGCTCGCTCGCGAGCGGCCCGGCACTCATGTCCTGCAGCCGCGCGATCACCTGCAGCTCGCGCTCCGGCCGGAACACCGGCGCGTTGAAATGCTTCTTGACCTCGCCCACCTCCAGCGCCACCGCGGCGCGCTGATTCAGGAGCGCGATCAGCTGCGCGTCGATCGCGTCGATGCGGTCGCGCAGCGGTTTCAGGCGGGAATTCAGTTCGTCGTCCATGCGTTTTGCCGTGCTGTTTGAACAGCGCCGCCGTCAGGCGCCGCGCTGCTCGAAGTCCTTCATGTACTCGACGAGCGCCTTCACGCCCTCGAGCGGCACCGCGTTGTAGATCGACGCCCGCATGCCGCCGACGGACTTGTGGCCCTTCAGCTGCAGCAGCCCGCGCGCCTTTGCGCCGGCGAGGAAGTCTTCGTTGCGCGTTTCGTCGGCCAGGAAAAACGGCACGTTCATCCGCGAACGTGCTGCCGGCTCGACCTTGTTCAGATAGAAACTGCTCGCGTCGATCGTGTCGTAGAGCAGCTTCGATTTTTCGATATTGCGGGCCTCGATCGCTTCGAGCCCGCCCTGCCGCTTCAGCCACTGGAACACGAGGCCCGCGATGTAGATCGCGTAGGTGGGCGGCGTGTTGTACAGCGAATTGTTCGCGGCGATGGTCTTCCATTCGAATGCGGACGGGCAGATCGACAGCGCGCGATCGAGCAGATCCTCGCGCACGATCACGACCGTCACGCCAGCCATCCCGATGTTCTTCTGCGCACCGCCGAACAGCACGCCGTACTTCGCGACGTCCATCGGGCGCGACAGGATGTGCGACGAGACATCCGCGACCAGCGGCACGTCGCCGAGATCGGGGATCTCGAACGTCTCGACGCCGTCGATCGTCTCGTTGGTGCACAGATGCACGTAGGCGGGATCGTCCGACAGCTGCCATTCGGCGCGCGCGGGCGCACGCGTGAAACCGCCCTCCGTCTTGCCGGTCGCGGCCAGATGCGGCGTGCAGAACTTCTTCGCCTCGCCGAACGATTTCTGCGACCACGAACCCGTCACGACGAAGTCGGCCGTCTTGCGCGAGCCGAGCAGGTTCATCGGCACGATCGCGTTTTCCGCGATGCCGCCGCCCTGCAGGAACAGGATCCGGTGGCTCGCCGGCACGCCGAGCAGGTCGCGCAGGTCGGTCAGCGCGGCCTCGTGGATCGACATGAACTCCTTGCCGCGATGGCTCATCTCCATCACGCTCATGCCGCTGCCGTGCCAGTCGAGCATTTCGTCGGCGGCCTGCCGCAGTACTTCCTCGGGCATCGCCGCGGGGCCGGCGGAGAAATTAAAGACGCGCATCGTGAAAACCTCGGGAGGGACGCGACCGGCTTGCCGCCGGCAGAACGCGCCAGAAAAGAAATGGCCGCTTGCGCTCGCGCGCAAACGGCCATTATCGCACTGTCGTCAGGCTCCCGCCAAACCCGGCCGAACGGCCGGGGGCGTGCCGGACAGCTTACTTGCCCGGCTTGACTGCTGCGACTTCCTTGTCAGCCTGCGTACGCGTTGCCTGGATCGCTTGCGGCATGTACTTCTGCATCAGGCCGTTGACCACGTCGCGACCGACCTGATCCTGAACCTGGATGAACTTGCGGCCCGTCGGGCTCTTGTAGAACGTCGTCAGATCCTTGATCTCCGACGTGCTGTAGTACTTCGCGTACGCGTCGTACTGAGCCGACATCGCGTCGCTCTGGAACTGTTGCGTGCCGAACACCTTGCCTGCGCCGTCGACCAGCTTCGGCACCGCGTTCTTCTGCAGCGTCGGAACGGCAGCCTGCTTCTGCTTGTCGTTCAGCGTCTTGTTTTCCGACAGCGCGTCCGACAGGATCGCCGGCACGAGTTGCTTGGCCTGCATTTCGGCGCTGTTGCCGATTGCCGACACGAGCTTCGGCGCGTCGATCGCGTCGAGCAGATCCTTGATCGCTGCCTTCTTGTCGGCGTCGATCGGCGCAGCTGCCGCCGGAGCAGCCGGTGCGGAATTCGACAGCGCCTGCGCCATCGCGAACGTCGGCACCAGTGCAGCCAGCAGAACCAGTTGCTTGAATTGCTTTTGCATCATCACTCCCTTTTGGAAATATGAATGGTTGCTCGCCGGCCGCGGCGCATTTCGCCCGCGGCGGCCAGAGTCTCATCCGTTCTTCAGGCTTCGCCGTCCGACGCCTCGTCGGCCTCGCCCTCTCCCTCTTCGGCCTCCGCGATCTGCTGCAGACCAGAGAGCTTGGTACCCTCATCGAGACTGATGAGTGTAACACCTTGCGTGGCGCGTCCCATCTCGCGTATCTCGGAAACACGGGTGCGAATCAACACGCCGGCCGTCGTGATCAGCATGATCTGATCCTCGGCGTCGACGAGCGTGGCGGCCACGACCTTGCCGTTGCGCTCGGACGTCTGGATCGCGATCATGCCCTTCGTGCCGCGACCGTGACGCGTGTACTCGGTGATCGGCGTGCGCTTGCCGTAGCCGTTTTCGGTTGCGGTGAGCACCGTCTGCTCCTCGCTGCCCGCGACCAGCATCGCGATGACCTGCTGCCCGTCCTCGAGCTGCATGCCGCGCACGCCGCGCGCCTCGCGCCCCATCGGGCGCACGTCGTTCTCGTCGAAACGCACGGCCTTGCCGGAATCCGAGAACAGCATCACGTCGTGCGCGCCGTCGGTGATCGACGCACCGATCAGGTAGTCGCCATCGTCGAGGCCGACCGCGATGATGCCCTTCTTCATCGGGCGGCTGAATGCTTCGAGCGGCGTCTTCTTCACGGTGCCGAGCGACGTCGCCATGAAGATGAACTTGTCGGCCGAGAATTCCTTGACCGGCAGCACGACGTTGATCTTCTCGCCTTCCTGCAGCGGGAACATGTTGACGATCGGGCGGCCGCGCGAGTTGCGCGAGCCCTGCGGCACTTCATAGACCTTGACCCAGTACACGCGGCCGCGGTTCGAGAAGCACAGGATGTAGTCGTGCGTGTTCGCGATGAAAAGCGTCTCGATCCAGTCGTCTTCCTTCATCTGCGTCGCCTGCTTGCCGCGACCGCCGCGCTTCTGCGCGCGGTACTCGGACAGCGGCTGCGACTTCACGTAGCCCGCATGCGACATCGTGACGACCATGTCCTGCGGCGTGATCAGATCCTCGGTGTTCAGCTCGGTCGCGTTCAGCTCGATCTTCGAGCGGCGCGCGTCGCCGAATTCGGCCTTCACCGAGGTCAGTTCCTCGCCGATCATCGTCGTGATCCGCTCGGGGCGCGCGAGGATGTCCAGCAGGTCGGCGATCTGTGCCATCACTTCGCGGTACTCGCCGATGATCTTGTCCTGCTCGAGGCCGGTCAGGCGCTGCAGACGCATCTGCAGGATTTCCTGCGCCTGCGTGTCGGACAGACGGTACAACCCGTCGGTCTGCATCCCGAACGCCGGGTTCAGGCCTTCCGGACGGTACGCGGAACGGCCGCCGGCCGCCGCGTTCTCGCTCTCGGCGCGCGTCAGCATCTCGCGCACGAGCGACGAATCCCACGGCTTCGCCATCAGTTCCTGCTTCGCGATCGGCGGCGTCGGCGCGGCCTTGATGATCGCGATGAACTCGTCGATGTTCGCGAGCGCGACCGCGAGACCTTCGAGCACGTGGCCGCGCTCGCGGGCCTTGCGCAGTTCGTAGATCGTGCGGCGCGTCAGCACTTCGCGTCGATGCGACAGGAAGCACTGCAGGATTTCCTTCAGGTTCAGCAGCTTCGGCTGGCCGTCGACGAGCGCGACCATGTTCATGCCGAACGTGTCCTGAAGCTGCGTCGCCTTGTACAGGTTGTTCAGCACCACTTCCGGCACTTCGCCGCGCTTGAGCTCGATCACGACGCGCATGCCGCTCTTGTCGGACTCGTCGCGGATGTCGGAAATGCCCTCGAGCTTCTTCTCGTTGACGAGCTCGGCGATCCGCTCGAGCAGCGAGCGCTTGTTCACCTGGTACGGCAGCTCGTCGACGATGATCGCCATCCGCTGGCCGCGGTCGATCTCCTCGAAGTGCGTGGCCGCGCGCATCACGACGCGACCGCGCCCGGTGCGGTAGCCGTCGCGCACGCCGGCGACGCCGTAGATGATGCCGGCCGTCGGGAAATCCGGCGCCGGGATGATCTCGATCAGCTCGTCGATCGTCGCCTCCGGGTTGCCGAGCAGATGCTGGCACGCGTCGACGACTTCGTTCAGGTTGTGCGGCGGAATGTTGGTCGCCATGCCGACCGCGATGCCCGACGAGCCGTTGATCAGCAGGTTCGGGATGCGCGACGGCAGGACCGACGGCTGCGTTTCGTTGCCGTCGTAGTTCGGCTCGAAGTCGACCGTTTCCTTGTCGATGTCGGCGAGCAGCTCGTGACCGATCTTCGCCATGCGAATTTCGGTGTAACGCATCGCCGCGGCATTGTCGCCGTCGATCGAGCCGAAGTTGCCCTGCCCGTCGATCAGCATGTAGCGCAGCGAGAAGTCCTGCGCCATCCGCACGATCGTGTCGTAGACCGCGGTATCGCCGTGAGGGTGATATTTACCGATCACGTCACCGACGATACGCGCCGATTTCTTGTACGCGCGGTTCCAGTCGTTGTTCAGTTCGTGCATCGCGAACAATACGCGCCGGTGCACTGGCTTCAGGCCATCGCGGACATCCGGAAGGGCACGTCCGACGATCACGCTCATCGCGTAATCGAGATACGAACGGCGCATTTCCTCCTCGAGGGAGGTGGGCAGGGTCTCTTTGGCGAATTGATCCATGTATCCGTATCGTTTCGGAGCGAAGACGGCGAACGCCTTTCGCGTGGGCGCTGCATGCGCAACGCAACGCGAGATTCTAACATGCGCCCATCAGCCGCCAATCCGCTTCCCCTCTATATGTAAACAGCAAAAATCGCGGCGGCGGCGAATCGGCCGAAATCGCGCGCGACGCTCGGGACGTCGTACGCGATTGCATCCGCCGTGTTTCACGCGCGCGAGTAAACGACGGCATGCATTCGTGCGATTTCCCGGTCGCGCTCTTGACAATCTCTAAAAGTTACGGCAGGCCGGTGTTGCGCATGCACCACAAAGTTGAAGCGATCTTGGGGTGGGGAGGATTTTTTTTCGTAGGAAGGGAACGATATGGCAAAATGCCAACGCACTGAAAGTTAGACGCTGCTCGAAGTCTACACAGAGCGGTGCCGCGTTTTTTGTGCCGCACCAATGTTATACTTCGAGCAATGTATGACTTGTCACCGTCAACAGGCTCGCAGTAAACCTGCGGTAATCTCAATTTCGAGAGGAGAAATATGAATAAACTTTCAAAGCTCGCGTTCATTGCAGCTACCGCAGTTATGGCTGCATCCGCTTCGGCACAGTCGGTGCCGGCGTCGCGTCAAGCCGTCAATGACAACTGGGTGAACGGCACGGGCGAATGGGTGTGGATGAACGGCACGAACGAGCTCTGCTGGCGCGATGCGTTCTGGACGCCGGCCACCGCCAACGCGAAGTGCGACGGCGCACTGGTCGCCCAGGCACCGCAGCCGCCGGTCGCTCCGGTCGCTCCGGCCATCACGAGCCAGAAGATCACGTATCAAGCTGACGCACTGTTCGACTTCGACAAGGCAACGCTCAAGCCGCTGGGCAAGCAGAAGCTGGACGAACTGGCATCGAAGATCCAGGGCATGAACACGGAAGTGGTCGTCGCAACGGGCTACACGGACCGCATCGGTTCGGACAAGTACAACGACCGTCTGTCGCTGCGCCGTGCGCAAGCCGTGAAGTCGTACCTGGTCAGCAAGGGTGTGCCGGCCAACAAGATCTACACGGAAGGCAAGGGCAAGCGCAACCCGGTCACGACCGGCTGCAACCAGAAGAACCGCAAGCAACTCATCGCCTGCCTCGCACCGGACCGCCGCGTGGAAGTCGAAGTGGTCGGTACGCAAGAAGTGCAGAAGACGACCGTTCCGGCGCAGTAAGCCGCGGTTTTCGACTGCTTCAAAGCCCCGCTCCGGCGGGGCTTTTTCATTGACGCCCGTCCAGACGCTCGCTGGCCTCGTCGTCCGCCCGCTTATATACTCGGGGCTGACGCACCGAAGCATCGCCCTCCTCTTGTAGCCCGTTTGCCGACATGACCAACGCCGATCCGCACGAACTCCAGAAATTCAGCGACCTCGCTCACCGATGGTGGGATCCGAATGCCGAATTCAAGCCGTTGCACGACCTGAACCCGGTGCGGCTCGGCTGGATCGACGCGCATGCGCACCTGGCTGGCAAGCGCGCGCTCGACATCGGCTGCGGCGGCGGCATCCTGTCCGAATCGATGGCCGGGCTCGGCGCCCAGGTGAAAGGCATCGACCTGTCGACCGAAGCGCTCGGCGTGGCCGACCTGCACAGCCTCGAAAGCGGCATTTCGGTCGATTACGAGGCGATCGCAGCCGAAGCGATCGCCGCGCGCGAACCGGGCGCCTACGACGTCGTCACGTGCATGGAGATGCTCGAGCACGTGCCGTCACCCGGCGATATCGTGGCCGCGTGCGCGACGCTCGTGAAACCGGGCGGCTGGGTGTTCTTCTCGACGCTGAACCGCAATCTGAAGTCTTACCTGTTCGCGGTGATCGGCGCGGAATACATCGCACAAATGCTGCCGAAGGGCACGCACGATTACGCGCGCTTCATCCGCCCGTCGGAACTGGCCGGCTTCGTGCGCGCGACGGATCTGCACATCGTCGAGATCAAGGGCATCACGTATCACCCGATCGGCAAGCGCTTCGCGCTGTCGAACGACACCGACATCAACTACCTCGTCGCATGCCGACGCGGCGCATGATCTTTTGACCGGCATGACGACTCCCCTTTCGAGCGCGCGGATCGCAGACGAACCGCGCCTGCTGCACTGCGATGCGGTCCTGTTCGATCTGGACGGCACGCTCGCCGACACGGCGCCCGATCTCGCGGCAGCCGTCAACAAGATGCAGCGCGAGCGCGGCCTGCCCGAAACGTCGCTCGACGTGTTGCGGCCGCTGGCCTCGGCCGGCGCGCGCGGCCTGCTCGGCGGCGCGTTCGGCATCGATCCGCACACGCCCGGCTACGAAGCGATGCGCGACGAGTTCCTGGCCAACTACGCGGCCGATCTCTGCGTGCATACGACGCTATTCCCCGGCATCGGCGACGTGCTCGACGAACTCGATGCGCGCGGCGTGCGCTGGGGCATCGTCACGAACAAGGCGATGCGACTCACGGCACCGCTCGTCGAGCTGCTCGGTCTCGCGCCGCGCGCCGCGTGCGTCGTCGGGGGCGACACAACGCCGCACTCGAAGCCGCATCCGGCCCCGTTGCTGCATGCGGCCGACCAGTTGGCGCTCGCGCCTGCGCGCATCGTCTACGTCGGCGACGACCTGCGCGACATTCAGGCCGGCAGCGCCGCCGGCATGGCCACCGTGGCAGCCGCGTACGGCTATTGCGGCGACGGCGTCGCACCGGTCGACTGGCAGGCCCGGCACCTCGTCGACACGACGCAGGAACTGCGGGACCTGCTGCGCGATGTTGGGCTATAATGTTTGATCTTATCCGCGGGGGCGACCTGGTTTCGACAGGGGTTGTGAAGCGGCTAGGGCATGTCGAGGACCCGTCACCTCGTTAATCAATGGGAAAATCGTAACTGCAAACGACGATACGTTCGCACTGGCAGCCTAAGGGCCGCCGTCCTCTGCCTAGTTCACTGACGGGCTAGTGTCGCAAGACCGGTAGCAATACCGCCAGAGGTCATTTACGTCAGTTAAGCCCTGTCGGCGTCGCGACGCCAGGGTCGAAAACCTAGCGAATCGCCGTAGTGCAGCGTGTTCGTCCGCGTCGCTGCGGTTAAATCAAAAGACTGGACTAAACATGTAGAACTAGTCGTGGAGCGCTTCTGGACGCGGGTTCGATTCCCGCCGCCTCCACCAAATTCCGCGCTCGTCGCACGAACCCCGCATGACGCAAGTCTGCGGGGTTTTTTGTTGCCGGCGAAACGCACGTCCGACGCCTTCCGAAAAAGCGCCCAGCCCCCGATGGGCCGGGCGGAATGCCGCCGATGTCCGGCGGCAGGAGGTGACGGATGTTCTGCCGCGCGTGCCCCATCATCGGCTGCGCCGGGCGATGACCGACCCGATGATCCGGCGTCGGGCGCGACGCCGCGCCGGTACCCGCCCGTAACCACCCCTACCGGGCGATACACGGCTTAACTGCCGCGATACAGCGACTTCATTTCTTCCGCGCTGGCCGGGCGCACGCCCATTGCGCGCGAACCCGACGCCGATGCGCCCTGTGCCTGCGCACCGTAGCCGCTGGCGTCGGCACCTCGAGCTTGTGCGAGCGCGCTGCGCTGCTGCTCCGCGATACGGGCCGTGGCGGCCTGGATCGCTTCCGGATAGTGCGGATCTTCGCCGCGGGCTGAGTTGTAACCGACCTGCTGGAGTTGAACCAGTTCGGCGCGCACCTGCGCCCGGGTGATCGTCGAACCCGACTGGGCGAACGAAGCGACCGGAGCAACGAGAGCAGCAGCAACGACAACGGCTTGAACGAGCGACTTCATGATGACCTACCTCCAGATTTGTCTGATTCGGCGGTGAACACCTTGATCAGCGCCGACAAACCGAAGTTTATGTAGGTGGATGCTTAAGAATAAGGCAGGTTTCAGGAAGACACCCTTCCTGATTTACGGGTTAACCCTAGATTCCTGTCGGAACCGCAATGCGGGCGAACGGCCATTTCGTCCGCCCCGCATTGCATGAAGGACCGCAAAAGCGCAAGCCCCGCGAAGCGGCAGGCTTCGCGGGGCTCGAATGGAAGAGCGGAATCGGGCGGAACCTCTGCCGCCGTCTGTCGGTCGAGCAGAACTGCTGCACAGAAGACAGGCGCGCCCGCTCGGGCGCAGACACGCCGGCTGCTCGTTACCGGGTATCCATCGGGCACTTCAGGTTGCAGCCGTTCGGGTCGCCCAGGTCACCCTTGCGGCGCAATGCCGACTTCTTGCCGGTCTGGTATTTCTGCGACGGCGCCGACGCGGCGAACGGCATCTGCGGATGCTCGTTCAGGCGGAACTGATCGCTCAGGATGCCGCCGGGCACCCCCGGGGAATTCTGCGCGAACGCAAACGGCGAAGCGACGACCAGCAGCCCCGCGGTCAACGCTGCCGCGGCAAGGGGAACGGAAAATTTCATGGCGGGATGACGCCTGAACGGCGTGCTTGTTGGAACGTTGATCAAGCGGCAAGCGTAGCGCAATTCCCCCACTGCTGCAGCGCGGCTCGATCGCGTCTTCGTTACCGGGCATTGCCGTCCGGGCCGCTCGCGTCGTCGCGGCCGGCCAACCCGGTCGCGATGCGCTCCAGCGCGCCGCACGCGGCCGGATCGTAGCCGTCCAGATGCGCGACGCGCTCGACGAAGCGTGCGTCACGCAGCAGTGCCAGCACATCGGCGAGCGGCCGCCCATCGAGCCGTGCGCGTTCGCATGCGAAGTAATAGTCCTCGTCGACGACCGGGATGAAGTCGAGCCCGAAATGACGGGCGGCCGGCTCGACGCCGAACCCGAGATCGGCCATTCCGCTCGCGACGAACGCCGCGATCGCAGAATGCGTGAGTTCGGCCGACGCATAGCCGTCGATGCGCTCCGGATCGATGCCGATCGCGCGCAACGCGAGATCCAGCAACATGCGCGTGCCCGATCCCGGCTGGCGGTTGACGAAGCGGATGTCGTCGCGTGCCAGATCCGCGAGCCCGCGCACCTGCTTCGGGTTGCCGCGCGGGACGAACAGTCCTTGCTGTCGGCGCGTCAGATGGATCAGCACGTGGCGCGTGT
Source organism: Burkholderia sp. NRF60-BP8 (assembly GCF_001522585.2). NCBI lineage: Bacteria > Pseudomonadati > Pseudomonadota > Betaproteobacteria > Burkholderiales > Burkholderiaceae > Burkholderia > Burkholderia sp. NRF60-BP8. The sequence continues at coordinate 1,059,509 of NZ_CP013373.1, read as the reverse complement.
CGTCGAGCCAGGGCCGGTAGATTTGCGCGCACTGCGCGCGAAACACGCCGCGCGGCAAATGGAAGCCCGCGAGGTCGCATTCGCCGCGCGCGAGCGCCTGCACGGCCTCGACGCTTTCGCGATACTTGATGTCGACGGCCGCCTGCGCCTCGACGAGCGCGGAAACGAGCGTCGCGACCGCGTAACCGTGCGACGCATGAATACGCACGGCGCCGTCGCGCCGCACGAGCCGGCGGTTCAGGTCGCTGGCCACCTCGGCCGCCAGCGTGCGCAGGTTCCCGTCGAGGCGGCTGCGCGCCAGACGCTGCGCATCGACGACCGCCTGCCCGAGCGCCGACAACGTCGAACCCTTGCCGCGCGCGGTTTCGATCAATTCCCCGCCGATACACGACTCCAGCGCGCGCAGCATGCCCCACGCGTGCCGGTACGACAGCCCCTTGGCTTGCGCGGCCTGCGCGATGCTGCCCGTCTCGGCCACGAGCTCCAGCAACGGCGCGACGTCGGACAGACTGGCCGAACGGCCTTCCGTGTCGCGTACGGTCAGATACGCGTCGCATTCGATGCGAATCAATTATGCACTCCGATTTCCTATTGCGACCGCGAAATCTTCCGCTTATCGTTGGTCAAAATCAATCAGAACGAAGTCCCGACGCGCACTATATGAATTTCGAGCGCATATGAGACTTTGGAGGAGCATAACGATGTCCCCGAATTCCCCTGCGCCCGACGCGCTCGTCGAGCGCCATGCGCGCGCCGGCCGTTCGCTCGTCGCGATCCTGCACGCGATCCAGGACGACGCGGGCTACGTGCCGCCGGGCTGCGTCGCGCCGCTCGCCAAGGCGCTGAACCTGTCGCGCGCGGAAGTACACGGCGTCCTGACCTACTACCACCACTTCCGCACCGCGCCGCCCGCCCGCGTGACGATCCAGATGTGCCGCGCCGAAGCGTGCCGCAGCATGGGCTGCGAAACGCTCGCCGCCCATGCGGAAGCCCGCACCGGCTGCCGGTTCGATGCGGCGCACGGCGATGCCGCCACAGCACACACGCGTGACGACGTCGCGCTCGAATCGGTGTACTGCCTCGGGCTGTGTGCGCAATCGCCATCGATGACGATCAACGGGGTGCTCCACGCAAAGGTCACGCCGGAGAAGTTCGACGCGCTGCTGGCCGACGCGGTCGCCCGCACGCCGGAGGCCGCATGACGACCCGCATCTACGTTCCGCGCGATTCGTCCGCGCTGGCACTCGGCGCCGACGCGCTCGCCGCCGCGATCGTGGCCGAAGCCGAACGGCGCGGCGTCGCGATCGAGGTGATCCGCAACGGTTCGCGCGGGCTGCTGTGGCTCGAACCGCTCGTCGAAGTCGGGACGGCCGCGGGCCGCGTCGGCTATGCGAACCTGTCGGCCGCCGACGTGCCGGCCCTGTTCGACGCCGACTGGCTCGACGGCGGCACGCATCCGAGCGGCGTCGGCCTCGTCGACGCGCTGCCCTATCTGGCGCGCCAGCAGCGGCTCACGTTCGCGCGCATCGGCCTGACCGATCCGCTGTCGATCGACGATTACCTGCAACACGACGGCCTCGCCGGCCTGAAGAACGCCTTGGCGCTCGACGGCGACGCCGCATGCGAAACGCTGATCGAATCGGGGCTGCGCGGCCGCGGCGGCGCGGCGTTCCCGGCCGGCATCAAGTGGCGTACCGTGCGGCAAGCACGCGCCACGCAGAAATACATCGTCTGCAACGCGGACGAAGGCGATTCGGGCACGTTCTCCGACCGCCTGCTGATGGAATGCGATCCGTACTGCCTGATCGAAGGGATGATCATCGCGGGCGTCGCCACCGGCGCGACGGTCGGCTACATCTACGTGCGCAGCGAATACCCGCACGCGATCGCCACGCTCGAAGCCGCGATCGTCCGCGCGCGCGAAGCCGGCTGGCTCGGCGAGCACGTGCTCGGCTCCGCGCACGCGTTCGAGCTGCACGTCGCGAAAGGCGCGGGCTCGTACGTATGCGGCGAGGAAACGGCACTGCTCGAATCGCTCGAGGGCAAGCGCGGCGTCGTGCGCGCGAAGCCGCCGCTGCCCGCGCTCGCGGGCCTGTTCGGCCAGCCGACCGTGATCAACAACGTGATCACGCTTGCGTCGGCGCCGGTGATCTTCGCGCGCGGCGCCGCGTTCTATCGCGACTACGGGATGGGCCGCTCGCGCGGCACGCTGCCGTTCCAGCTGGCAGGCAACATCCGTCACGGCGGCCTCGTCGAGCTCGCCTTCGGCGTCACGCTGCGCGAACTGCTGTTCGACTTCGGCGGCGGCACGGCCAGCGGCCGGCCGGCACGCGCCGCACAGGTCGGCGGCCCGCTCGGCACCTACCTGCCCGACCACCAGTGGGACGTGCCGCTCGACTACGAGGCGTACACGGCGATCGGCGCGGTGGTCGGCCACGGCGGCATCGTGCTGCACGACGACACGTCGAATCTCGCCGAGCTGGCCGAATACGCGATGAAATTCTGCGCGATCGAATCGTGCGGCAAGTGCACGCCGTGCCGGATCGGCTCGACGCGCGGCGTCGAGACGATCGCGCGGATTCGCGACGGCGATACGTCGGAGCGGCAGGTCACGCTGTTGCGCGACCTGTGCGACACGATGCTCGCCGGCTCGCTGTGCGCGATGGGCGGCATGACGCCGTACCCGGTGCTGTCCGCGCTCGACCATTTCCCCGAAGATTTCGGGCTCGCTGCCGGCAAGGATGCCGCGTCGGGCCCGGTCAAGGCTGCGGCCTGACCCAGAAGGAGCCCTGCATGTCCCTCGACACGAACAACGTCCGCCAAGGCGGCTGCGGCTCGGGCCAATGCGCGTGCAAGAGCGCCGCACAGGCGCGCGCCCGCGATCCGTTGGACGATACCGACTACGGCACGCCGCAACGGCATGCCGACACCGACGTCACGCTCGAAATCGATGGCCAGCCGGTCACGGTGCCGGCCGGCACGTCGGTGATGCGCGCGGCGATCGAAGCCGGCATCAACGTCCCGAAGCTCTGCGCGACCGATTCGCTCGAGCCGTTCGGCTCGTGCCGGCTGTGCCTCGTCGAGATCGAGGGCCGGCGCGGCTATCCGGCGTCGTGCACGACGCCCGCCGAAGCCGGCATGAAGGTGCGCACGCAGTCGGACCGGCTGCAGTCGCTGCGCCGCAACGTGATGGAGCTGTACATTTCCGACCACCCGCTCGACTGCCTCACCTGCCCGGCCAACGGCGACTGCGAGCTGCAGGACATGGCGGGCGTGGTCGGCCTGCGCGAAGTGCGCTACGGCTTCGACGGCGCGAATCACCTGAAGGACGCGAAGGACGAATCGAACCCGTACTTCACGTACGATCCGTCGAAATGCATCGTCTGCAATCGCTGCGTGCGCGCGTGCGAGGAAACGCAGGGCACGTTCGCGCTGACGATCGCCGCGCGCGGCTTCGAATCGCGCGTCGCCGCGGGCGAAAGCGAATCGTTCATGGCGTCGGAATGCGTGTCGTGCGGCGCGTGCGTGGCAGCCTGCCCGACGGCCACGCTGCAGGAAAAATCCGTCGTGCAGCTCGGGCAGGCCGAGCACTCGGTGATCACGACCTGCGCGTACTGCGGCGTCGGCTGCTCGTTCAAGGCCGAGATGAAAGGCACGCAGGTCGTGCGCATGACGCCGCACAAGAACGGTCTCGCGAACGAAGGCCACGCATGCGTGAAGGGACGCTTCGCGTGGGGCTATGCGACGCACAAGGACCGCATCACGAAGCCGATGATCCGCGAGAAGATCACCGACCCGTGGCGCGAAGTGAGCTGGGACGAAGCCCTCACCTACGCGGCGACGCAATTCCGCAAGCTGCAGCAGAAGTACGGCCGCGATTCGATCGGCGGCATCACGTCGTCGCGCTGCACGAACGAGGAAACCTATCTCGTGCAGAAGCTCGTGCGCGCCGCATTCGGCAACAACAACGTCGATACCTGCGCACGCGTGTGCCACTCGCCGACCGGCTATGGCCTCAAGGCGACGCTCGGCGAATCGGCCGGCACGCAGACGTTCGCATCGGTCGGCCAGGCCGACGTGATCGTCGTGATGGGCGCGAACCCGACCGACGGCCACCCGGTATTCGGCTCGCGGCTGAAGCGGCGCGTGCGCGAAGGCGCGAAGCTGATCGTGATCGACCCGCGCCGCATCGACGTGGTCGACGGCCCGCACGTGAAGGCCACGCACCACCTGCAGTTGCGTCCGGGCACCAACGTCGCGATCGTCAATGCACTGGCGCACGTGATCGTCACCGAAGGGCTGGTGGCCGACGCGTTCGTCGCCGAGCGCTGCGAGACGCGCGCGTTCGAGCAATGGCGCGACTTCGTCGCGCAGGCCGACAATTCGCCCGAGGCGACAGCGGACGTGACGGGCGTGCCGGCCGAGCTGGTACGCGCCGCCGCGCGCCTGTACGCAACGGGCGGCAACGCCGCGATCTATTATGGGCTGGGCGTGACCGAACACGCGCAGGGCTCGACGACGGTGATGGGCATCGCGAACCTCGCGATGGCGACCGGCAACGTCGGCCGCGAAGGCGTCGGCGTCAATCCGCTGCGCGGCCAGAACAACGTGCAGGGTTCCTGCGACATGGGCTCGTTCCCGCACGAACTGCCCGGCTACCGCCACATCGGCGACGCAGTCGTGCGCACGCAGTTCGAGCAGGCGTGGGCAGCCACGCTGCAGCCGGAGCCCGGATTGCGCATCCCGAACATGTTCGATGCGGCACTCGACGGCAGCTTCAAGGGGCTTTACTGCCAGGGCGAGGACATCGTCCAGTCGGATCCGAACACGCAGCATGTCGCGGCCGCGCTGTCGGCGATGGAATGCATCGTCGTGCAGGACATCTTCCTGAACGAAACCGCGAAATACGCGCACGTGCTGCTGCCGGGCTCGACGTTCCTCGAGAAGGACGGCACGTTCACGAACGCGGAACGCCGGATCTCGCGCGTGCGCAAGGTGATGCCGCCGCTCGCGGGCTACGCGGACTGGGAAGTCACGCTGCTGCTGTCGCAGGCGCTCGGCTACGACATGCACTACACGCATCCGTCGGAAATCATGGACGAGATCGCACGGCTCACGCCGACCTTCTCGGGCGTGTCGTACGACAAGCTCGACGCGCTCGGCAGCATCCAGTGGCCGTGCAACGAACATGCGCCGGAAGGCACGCCGACCATGCACATCGACACGTTCGTGCGCGGCAAGGGCCGGTTCGTGATCACCAAGTTCATTCCAACGCCGGAGAAGGTCACGCAGCGCTATCCGCTGATCCTGACGACGGGCCGCATCCTGTCGCAATACAACGTCGGCGCGCAGACGCGCCGGACCGAAAACGTGCGGTGGCACGAAGAGGATCGCCTCGAGATCCATCCGCACGACGCGGAGGATCGCGGAATCCGCACCGGCGACTGGGTCGGCATCGAATCGCGCGCGGGGCAGACGGTGCTGCGCGCGCTCGTGACGGAGCGCATGCAGCCGGGTGTCGTATACACCACGTTCCACTTTCCCGAATCGGGCGCGAACGTGATCACGACGGACAGCTCCGACTGGGCGACGAACTGCCCCGAATACAAGGTGACTGCCGTGCAGGTGATGCCGGTGGCTCAGCCGTCCGACTGGCAGCGCGCATATGCGCGCTTCAACTCGGAGCAGCTCGACTTGCTCGAGCGCCGCGCCGCCGCGCCAGCCGCCGTGACGACAGGCAAGTGAGGCAGCAATGGACAACGACCACCTGATCGACATGGCCAACCAGATCGGCGCATTCTTCGAATCGATGCCCGATCGCGACGAAGCGCTGACCGGGATCGCCGAGCATATCCGGCGCTTCTGGGAGCCGCGGATGCGACGCGCGTTGCTCGCCGCGCTGGACGATCCGTCGAACGAAGCCGGGCAACGCGCGATGCCGATCGTGCGCGATGCGGTCGCCGCGCATCGCGCATCGCTCGTCCCTGCCGCGGCGCCCGCCTGACCTCCCGGCTACGCAGACACCGACAGGCCCGCGAACCAGCTCTCGCAGTGGCGCAGCAACGCGTTGGCGTCGGTCGCCGTGCGCCCCCGCGCGGCGACATAGCCGTCGGGCCGCAGCAGATAGAACGACGGCCGCGAGCGGCCGTATTCCTGCGCGAGCCCCGCCGCACCGTCGCCTTCGGCATCGGCGACGCGCCACACGCGCACCGCTTCCGGCATGATCCGTTCGAGCCCCTGCACGAGCACCTGCGCATCGGCCGGGATCGGCGGCACTTCGCCGGCGTCGGTGTTCACCGGCTCTTCCAGCAGCAACAGCGTGAAACTCGCCGGATCGTGAAGATCGTATAGCCGCGCCGTGCCGGGCGCCCGACCGAGCGGCCCGTCCAGCACGTGCACGAGCGCATCGGGCGCGCGCTCGCCCGCGCGCGGGCCGCCGTCGAGCACGCGTTCGAGCGTGAGCGGACTCTTCCGATACTGCACGCCGAGCTCGCTCACCGTGCGCCTGAGCGCGTCGCGCATCGGCCCGAACGACGCCAGCAGCGGCACGACATGATCGCGCAGCAGCTTCATCGCACCACGCTCGGCTTCGACCACCTGGGTGACGAAACCGGTCTGCCGCAACACGTCGCGCTCGATCGGATGGCGCTCCGCGTGATACGTGTCGAGCAACCGCTCGGGCGCGCCTGCGCCGAGGACGCGCGCGAGCTTCCAGCCGAGGTTGAACGCCTCCTGAATGCCGGTGTTCATGCCCTGCGCGCCGGCCGGGCTGTGGACGTGCGCGGCGTCGCCCGCGAAGAACACGCGGCCATGACGCAGCCGGTCGACCATCCGGCTGTGCAGGTGGAAATAGGACGACCACGCGAGATCGCTTGGCGAGATCGACGCGCCGACGCGCGCGCGGATGATCGCGTCGCATTCCGCGAGCGACGGAGCCGGTGCGTCGGGCGACGCACCGCTGCCGGGCGGCCGGTCCGCCACGAGCCGGTAACGGCCGCCTCCCATCGGAAACAGCCCCGCGATGCCTGCGGGCGTCGTGAACAGATGGATCTCCTCGTCCGGCCAGTCGGGTATCGCCGCGAAATCGGCAAGCAGGAAAGTCTGCTCGAACGCATGCCCGGCAAAGCCGAGGCCGAGGAGATGCCTGACCGTGCTGTGCGCGCCGTCGGCGGCAATCAGGTATGACGGGGTGAACGACTCGTCGCGGCCGTCGGCGCGGCGCAGCGTCACGTCGAGCGACGTGCCGCCCGCGTCGCATGCGGTCAGCGTCGTCCCGCGTTCGACGGTCACGCCCATCGTGGCCAGGTGTTCGGCGAGCAGCCGCTCGGTGATGCTCTGGTCGAGAAACATCAGATACGGATAGCGCGTTTGCAGCGGATCGAAATCGAGCCGTGCGATCACGCGGCCGTCGGCATGCAGCTCGGCCGCATGCGCGCGATGGCCGAGCGCGAGAAACGGTTCGACCGCACGATGCTGCTCCAGCAGCTCGAGCGTGCGCGCCTGGATGCCGATCGCACGCGAAAACGGCGCCGGCGCGACGAGACGATCGATGATGCGCACCGGCACGCGGGCCCGCGCGAGGCTCATCGCCGCGGCAAGGCCGGTCGGCCCCGCGCCGACGATCAGCACGGGCGGGATATCGGACAGTGTGTCAGCCATGAGACCCTCGATGACACGCGACTCTGCAAGTCTACGCCGCTCCGCGTCACGGGGCCATATGCCGACCGGCCGATACGCGCCCCCGCCGCGCGGTGTGGGAAAATACGCGCTTTCCGCCAGTTTTCGCGTCATGGATTCCGCATTCGACCGGGCGTACGCCGCGCACCGCGCGGGTCGCCTCGCCGAGGCCGAGCACGGCTATCGCAACGCGCTCGCCTCCAACCCCGCCGACGCCGACGCGCTGCACCTGTTCGGCGTGCTGCGGCACCAGCAGGGCCAGCACGCCGAGGCCGCCGATCTCGTCGGCCGCGCCGTCGCGCTGCGTCCGGACGATGCCGCGCTGCAGCTCAATCTCGGCAACGCGCTGAAAGCGCTCGGCCGGCTCGACGAAGCGATCGACCGCTTTCGCAACGCGCTGACGCTCGCGCCCGAGTTTCCGCTCGCGCACTACAACCTCGGCAACGCCTATGCGGCGGTGCAGCGTCACGACGATGCGATCGACGCCTTCGGCCGCGCGCTACAGCTCACGCCCGACGACGCATCGATCCACAACAATCTCGGCAACGCGCTGAACGCGCTCGGCCGCCACGACGACGCGCTCGCCGCGTTCGGTCGCGCGCTCGAGCTCCGGCCCGGGCATGCAGGCGCGCACAACAACCTCGGGATGGCACTGAGCGCGATGGGGCGCGCCGACGAGGCGATCGCGCACTTCCAGGCCGCGATCGCCGCGCAGCCGCGGTTCGTCGCCGCGCATTTCAATCTCGGCAACACGCTCGACGCGGTCGGCCGGCATGCCGAGGCGGCGGCCGCCTTCGAAGCCGCGCTCGCGCTGCACCCGCCGTTTCCGCTCGCGCTGTTCGGGCTCGCGAACGCCCTCTGCGCGCAGGCGCGCCACCGCGACGCGCTGCCCTACTACGAACGCGCCGTCGGGCTCGATCCGTCGTTCGGGCTCGCATGGCTGAATCTCGGCAACGCGCATCACGCGCTCGGCGCGCACGAGATGGCGCTGCGCGCGTTCGACCAGGCGCTGCGCGTCGCGCCCGATCTCACGCTCGCGCGGCTGCATCGCGCGGTCACGCTGCTGACGCTTCGCGACTTCACGCGCGGCCTGCCCGCCTACGAAGCGCGCCACGAGACGCCCGGCGCGACGTCGCTCGGCGCGCTGCCGCGCTGGCAGGGCGAGCCGATTGCGTCGCGCACGTTGCTGATTCGCGCGGAACAGGGGTTCGGCGACACGCTGCAGTTCGTCCGCTTCGTGCCGCTGGCCCGCGCACGCTGCGCGCGCGTCGTGCTCGAAGTCCAGCCGGAACTCGTCGCGCTACTGACGCCGGCCGCGTCGCGCTGGCGCGTGACGCTCGTCGCGCAAGGCGCCGCGAAGCCGCCTGCCGCGGACGTCGGCTGCACGCTGATGAGCCTGCCGTTCCTGCTCGGGCTTCAGCCGGAAGACATCGTCGGCTCGCGCTATCTCGACGCGCCCGACGGCGCCCGGCGGCGCTTTCGCGGGTCGCTCGGCGGCCAGTCGAAGCGCAAGTTCGGCCTGGCATGGTCGGGGCGCCGGCAGGCGCAGGAAAACCGCTCGATGCCGTTCGACGCGCTCGCGCCGTTGCTCGCGCTGCCTGACATCGACTGGATCGTGCTGCAGCCCGCGCTGGCCGACGACGAACGGGTGCGCGTCGACGCGCATCCGCGCGTGCATCGCCTCGACGGCCGGCTGAACGACTTTGCCGATACGGCGGCGCTGATCGAGCGCCTCGACGGCATCGTCACGATCGACACGGCCGTCGCGCACCTCGCGGGCGCGCTCGGCAAGCCGCTGTGGGTCATGCTACCGTTCGCGCCCGACTGGCGCTGGTTCACCGGAAACGACTGCCCGTGGTATCCGCAGGCCAGGATCGCCCGCCAGCCTGCGCCGGGCGCATGGCCCGACGTGGCGGAGGCGGTGGCCGACATGCTGCGCGAGGCATGACCGTCAACGAGAAAGGGAGCGCATGGCGCTCCCTTTTTTCGATGCGATGCGATGCGCGGCCGACGCCACGCGATGGACCGGCCGCCGTCAGGCCGACTTGTACTGGTTGCGCGCGTCGGCGGTGCGATAGAGCACGAGCGTCGCGATCAAGCCGCAGATCGCGGCCACGCTCAACCACAGCCCCGGCGCCGCTTTGTTGCCCGTCTGGTGGATCAGCAGCGTCGAGATCGCCGGCGTGAAGCCGCCGATCGTCGTTGCCAGGCTGTACGCGAGCGAGAAGCCGGCCGTACGCACGTCGGGCGGCATCACTTCGGTCAGCGCGACGACCATCGCCCCGTTGTACGACGCGTACAGGAACGACAGCCACAGCTCGACCGCGAGCAGCCGCAGGAACGACGGATCGCCGACGAGCCACAGCACGGCCGGATAAGCCGACAGCAGCGTCAGCACGGTGAACGCGATCAGCACGGGGCGGCGGCCGATGCGGTCGGACAGCGCACCGGACAGCGGCAGCCACACGAGGTTCGAGATCCCGACGCAGACGGTCACGACGAGCGCGTCGAGCGACGACAGGTGCAGCACTTCCTTGCCGAAGGTCGGCGTATAGGCGGTAATCATGTAGAACGACACCGTCGTCATGATCACCATCCCCATGCCGGCCACCACGACACCCCAGTTGTCGAGCATCGAGCGCATGATCTCGCCCATCGTCGGGCGGTGACGCTTTGCAAGAAATTCGTCGGTCTCCTTCAGCGAACGGCGGATCAGGAACAGGAACGGCACGATCAGGCAGCCGATGAGGAACGGAATGCGCCAGCCCCACGCGGTCATTTCCTCGACCGGCAGCGCGCGGTTCAGCACGACGCCGACGAACGCGGCGAACACCACAGCCACCTGCTGGCTCCCCGACTGCCACGACGTGTAGAACCCTTTGTGGCCCTTCGTCGCGATCTCCGACAGGTAGACCGACACGCCGCCGAGTTCGACGCCCGCCGAGAAACCTTGCAACAACCGGCCGAACAGCACGAGCACCGGCGCCAGCACGCCGATCGTCGCGTACCCCGGTATCGCGGCCACCGTGAGCGTGCCGATCGCCATCAGCCCGAGCGTCAGGATCAGCCCCTTGCGGCGGCCGTGATGGTCGATATACGCGCCGAGCACGATCGCACCGACCGGCCGCATCAGGAAGCCCGCGCCGAATACCGACAGCGACAGCATCAGCGACGCGAAGGCGTTGCCGCTCGGAAAGTACGTTTTCGCGATGGCCGACGCGTAATACCCGTAGACCATGAAGTCGTACATTTCCAGGAAGTTGCCGCTGACGACCCGGAAGACGGTGCGGACTTTGGATTCCTGCGCGATGGCAGGGGATGCAGTGGACATGTTTTCTCGCTCAGCTCGGACGGCGCATACCGCACCGCATGAATCCGACGATGCACGACGCGCCGAGCCGAGCCGGCGCGCACGGGCATCGCTGCCCGCCGGCGGCGCGGCGCGTAACGGCGCGCCGCCGGCATGATTCGCGAATCATGCCACGCCAAGCCGACATTTGCCTTGTGGCGCCCTGTCATGACCGTCGCGGTATCCATCTCGTACACGTCGCCCCGAAACGGACTCGAGAATCAGATCGATCCGATCGATCTGCATTCGCCTGCCGACCACAATGTCAGGATTTGCGACGACATTTCCGCGCCGCGCCGCACGGTCGCCCGTGTCGCACGGCGCCCCCGTTCATGACCCCATCGCCTCTCGTCCCGGTCGAGGGCGCGCTCGCCCGCCCGCGCGCCACCCCGCTCGATCACGTCCCGCCGTTCGGCCGCGAATGGCGACTCCCTGGTGCGCCCGGCACGCGGCCCGGCAGGACCTGTCTCGCGACACTGACGACGTCCTGCATCGACGTCGACCGGCCACACCGCGCGTGCCGATGGCAACCGCTGCCCGCGGTGGCATCGTTGCCGGCTTCGGTCGAGGTGGCGGCCACGCCGGTCGCGGCAACCGCCCGTCGCGCACGCGCCTCTCACGATCAGCGCGCGATGTACGCCGTCTGCTGGAGCATCGGCGCACTCGGCATCATCGGCTGGCTGATCGGCGCATACGACCCGCCCGCGGGGTTCGGTCCTGCGTCCGCAACTCGGGCAGCCGGCAGTGCGGCCGAGCTCGTCACGACATCGACCGGCACGATTCACGCCGCTGCGGCGCAACCGGGTACGTCGACGCACGCCGTGCCGCAGCGCAACGTGGCGATGCCTGTCGCGAACATGCCCGGGTCGCCGCCAGCCACGCATCGCGTCGCACTTCGCCCCGCGCCGTCTCACCCGCAAGCGACGGCCGACGCGCGGAACGTCCGCCCTGCCTCGCCACGTCGGGCAACCCGCCAACACGCAACGGAAGCCCCGCCCCGCACACCGGTCGTGCCGCGGCTCGCCGCACATCCGTCGATCCAGCGCAGCGCGACCCACACCGGCACACGCGATCGGCTCGCTCCGCCGCCGCACCTGGCGGACACCCTCGATACCCGCGACTCGCTCGACGATCCGGTCACGTTGATTGCCATGGCGAACGCGCTGCGCGCCACGCAGCCCGCGCGCCCGGCGCCGCCGCCCGCGGCCGGTTTCGACTGGATGGCGCAACTGTCGCACCGTCGCGTGACCGACGCGCCGGACGTGTTCGCGCACTGACGCCCACACAATAAAAAACCCGGCGAAGCGATCTTCGCCGGGTTTTTGCTCGTCTCGCTCCGTCCGTTCGACGAATCGTTACTTGTGCGCGGGCAGCCCCGTCTCGGTCTGCTTCTCGAGTTGCCGCACCTGCTCCTGCAGATCGCGCAACTGCAGTTGCGCAGCCCGCTTCTCGACCTGCAGCGCTTGTGCCTGCTCCTGCGCCGACTTCTGCCGCTGCGCGACTTCGGCCTGCTGGCTGCGCGCGACGCTCAAGTCGGCCTGCAACTGTTGCGCACGATTCGCCTGCAGCGCGATCACGCGTTCGAGAAAGGCCTTCTGCGCCTGCAGCTCGGTCCGGCGGATCTCGATATCGGCGAGCTGCGTCGTCTGCTGGACGAAGTTCGCGTACACCATCTCCGCGCGATTCTTTTCCTGCGAACGGATCACGCGCCACAGGTTCTTGTCCTGGAACAGCGCGACGTAGTACGTCATCTCGCGCGGATCGAACATCAGGCTCGCGCCGTAGCTGCCGTTGTACGTCGTGCGCATCTCGACGATCCGGCCGTCGTGCAGCATCTGCGTCAGTTCGGCGACGTTGCCTTGCGCAGCGGCGTCCGTCGCGGTCGCGGCCGCGGCCGATGCCGACGGCTGCGCGCCGCCGCTCAGGCTCGTGACCGCCGGACGCGTACCGGCGACGGGTGCGGTCGCATCGGCGGACCAGGCCGTGCCCGCTTGTGCGCAGGCAATCAGCGCAACGATCCACGTCGCGCATCGTGCTGGGGAGAAGTTTCGGAAAGCCAACGTCGGACTCCGGCGAACGAATCGGAACTCGCGATTATCGTTCAAAACCAAACGGCCGCATCTCGAATTTATCGGAATGCGGCCGGCCGTCGTGCAACGCGAAAAATACTGCGTACTACAGACGCGTTTCGCGCGCCGCGCGCAGGAACGCATCGAGCAGCGGCGTGCAGTCGAGCAGTTCCGAGCCGCCCGCGCGATGGAACTCCGGATGCCACTGCACGCCGACGACGAACGGCGAACGCCGATGGCGAATGCCTTCGATGATCCCGTCGCCGGCCGACACGGCCTCGATGTTCAGGTCGCGACCGAGATCGCGGATCGCCTGGTGGTGTATCGAGTTGACGATCGCTTCGCTGCGCCCCGGGAACATGCTCGCGAGCGTCGACGAATCGGGGAAGCGGATCGCGTGACGATGCTGGTCGTAATGCTCGCTCACGTGCGCGTTCGCGGTCGGCACGTCGGTGGCGATGTCCTGGTACAGCGAGCCGCCGAACGCGACGTTGATCAACTGGCAGCCGCGACACACGCCGAGCACGGGTTTGCCGGATTCGACGAATTCGTGCAGCAGTTCGAGCTCGTACATGTCGCGCACGCGATCGCCCGGCCATTCGGGGCGCGCATCCGACGCCGCGTAGGTCTGCGGCGACACGTCGGCGCCGCCTTGCAGCAGCAGGCCGTCGAGATGCTTCGCGTAATCGCGCAGGCGGATGTTGCTCGGATGGATCATGCCTTGATGGCCGACGGTCGGAATCATGAACACGAGCACGTCGCGCGACATCACCCAGTGGGCGATCGATTCCTCGAGATACTGCAGCGTCTTGCCGCGCAACCCCTTCGCGCCGGGCTCCGGATGGAAGATCCGCGCCGACACGCCGATGCGCAGCGTGCGCTGCGTGATGCGCTGACCGGCGCGGTCGAACAGCCGTCGCGCGCGGGCCGCGACGATCCGGCCGAACACCGACCACGGCGTGTCGCTCTGCTTCAGGTAGGCCGGCGGCGCATTCTGCGCGTTCGCGGGCGGCGGCCGAGGCGTGTCGAAATCGGGCGGCGCGCCGAATCCGGGCGGCGGCGAGCCGGGCCTCGGCGGCGCGGCCGTGGCGGCGCCATCACCGGGTGCGCCCGCCGCGCCGGGCGCACCCGGCTCGGAGGCGGCCGTGACGGGCGACGCGCCGTCGTCGGCGACGTTCTCAGCGGCGGCCTGCGTGGCCGACGCAGCGGGCGTTTTCGCCGGATCGGGACGGGGGGAATCGGAAGAAGCGGAAGAGGTGCCGGGCAGACCGGCCGGAGAAGGCGTGTTTTCGCTCATGACGATGGTCTGATGCGTCGCTCGCGCGTAGGGATAGACGAGGATTCATTATGCTTCAGTGCACGATCGCGCGGCAAACCTGCAACATCCTGTCGATATTGTTGCAAGTCGTCGGCAAGTCGCGCGGCAGAACGGCTCGGTCACGCGCCCGCCGCGTATCGACCACGCTGGACATCACTGATATATCACAATAATATCCAGAGATCGTCCATGCTTCCCGAGCCATCCGCGCCATGATCGCGCCCCTTCCGGCCCTGGCGCCGCACCCCGTATGAGCACCCTCACCGACGTCGCCCGCGACCGCGCCGCCGCGTCGCCGGCCAGCCTCGCCGAGCGCGCGTACGCGCTGATTCAGCGGGACATCATCACGATGCGCCTGAAGCCGGGCGCCGCGCTCAACGAAGCCGATCTCGTCGCCCGCACGGGGATCGGCCGCACACCGGTGCACCAGGCCGTGCATCGGCTCGTGCTCGAAGGGTTGCTGTCCGTGATGCCGCGCAAGGGCTTGATGGTGCAGCCGCTGTCGCTCGACGACATCGTCGCGGTGATCGACGTGCGGCGCATCAACGAAGCGCACTGCGCCGAACTCGCCGCGCGCCATGCGACGCCCGACGATCTCGCGCGCCTGGCCGCGTTGCTCGACGACGGGCAGGCCTGCGTCGACACCCACGACGTCGAGGGCATGATGGCGCTTGATCGCGCGTTTCATCAGACGATCGCCACGGCCGCGCGCAACGCGGTGCTCGCCGACATCCTGCGCGCGCTGCACGATCGTTCGCTGCGCTTCTGGTTCGTCACGCTGTCCGAACCGCACCATCTCGCCGACGTCCAGCACGAGCACCGCGCGCTGTTCGATCGGCTGTCCGCACGCGACGGCGCCGGCGCACGCGCGGCCGTCGAAAGCCATATCGATTCGTTTCGCTCCACGCTTCTTCAACATCTTCGCCCCTGAGCCGCCATGACCACTTTCACGCCCTTCCCCCCGCTCGCCCAGCTCGCCGCCGACCTCGCCGCCGGCCGGACCACGAGCCGCGCGCTCGTCGACACCGCGCTCGACCGGATCGCCGATCCGTCGGGCCAGGGCGCCGTCGTCTTCACCGAAGTCGACGCGGACAACGCCCGCGCGGCCGCCGACGCACACGACCGGCTGCGCGCCGCGGGTACCGTGCTGTCGCCGCTCGCGGGCATTCCCGTGTCGGTCAAGGATCTGTTCGACGTCGCGGGCCAGGTCACGCGCGCGGGTTCGCGCGTACTCGACGGCGCGCCGGCCGCGCGCACCGATGCGGTCGCCGTCGCGCGGCTCAAGCGTGCGGGCGCGGTGCTGGTCGGCCGCACCAACATGAGCGAGTTCGCGTTCTCGGGGCTCGGGCTGAATCCGCACTTCGGCACCCCGCGCTCGCCGTACCGCCGCGACGTGCCGGGCGATGCACGGATTTCGGGCGGCTCGTCGTCCGGTGCGGCCGCATCGGTCGCCGACGGGATGGCTGCGGTCGCGCTCGGCACCGACACCGGCGGCTCGATCCGCATTCCGGCCGCGCTGTGCGGGCTGACGGGCTTCAAGCCGACCGCGAGCCGGATCCCGACGCAAGGCGGCGTGCCGCTGTCGACGACGCTCGACTCGTTCGGCCCGATCGGCCTGACGGTCGCGTGCTGCGCACTCGTCGACCGGATGCTCGCGGGGCTCGAGCCGCACGTGCCGGCGGCCCGGCCGCTCGAGGGCGTGCGGCTCGGCGTGCTGACGAACTACGTGACGGACGGCGTCGATGCCGACGTCGCGGCCGCGCTCGACACCGCGCTCAAGCATCTCGAAGCCGCCGGCGCGATCGTCGCCGAAGTGCGCTTCCCCGCGCTCGACCGGCTGCCGGAGATCAACCGTTTCGGCTTCTCGCCGATCGAGGCGTACGCATGGCATCACCCGCTGCTCGCCACCCATCGCGACCGGTACGACCCGCGCGTGCTGACGCGCATCCTGAAGGGTGAGCCCGCGACGGCCGCCGACTATCTGGACCTGCTCGCCGCACGCGCCGCGATGCTCGACGAAGCCGCGCACACGGTCTGGTCGCGCTTCGATGCGCTCGTCGCGCCGACGGTGCCGGTCGTGCCGCCGCGCATCGCCGAACTCGAAACCGACGACGACGCGTTCACCCGCACCAACGCGCTGATCCTGCGCAACCCCAGCGCATTCAACTTCCTCGATGCGTGCGGGCTGTCGCTGCCGTGCCATCCGCGCGACGCCGCGCCGGTCGGCCTGATGCTCGCGGCGGCGCCGCATCGCGACGACGCGCTGCTCGCGATCGGCCAGTCGGTCGAGGCCGTGCTGAACACGATCCGCTGACCGCGCCGGCCGGTGGCCAGCCGATGGCGAGCCGATCGCCGGCGGCCGGTGCGCGGTGCGGCAGGGTGCCGCACGCGCGCCGTCAGTTTCGTGCCAGACCGTTCGCGCTAAAATCGCGCGATTGTTTTCCGGACCGACCGACGAGGAACCCCGCCGACATGAACGACTACACGCTTGCACTACGCCGCGAACGCCGCCTGCTGATGCTGCTCGGATGGGTGTGCATCGCCCTGTTGGCCGGCGCGCTGTACCTGCAGTACGTGAAGAACGAAGACCCGTGCCCGCTATGCATCATCCAGCGCTACTTCTTCTGCGCAATCGGGATCTTCGCGTTCCTGGCCGCGGGGATCCGCAACTGGCGCGGCGTCTGGGTGCTCGAACTGCTGATCGCGATCGCCGCGGCCGGCGGCGTCGCCACGGCCGCGCGGCACCTGTCGATCCAGATGAATCCGGGCTTCAGCTGCGGCTTCGACACGCTGCAGCCGATCGTCGACAGCCTGCCGCTCGCGCAGTGGTTCCCCGGCATGTTCAAGGTCGCCGGGCTGTGCGAGACCGTCTACCCGCCGATCTTCGGCATCCTGCTGCCCGGCTGGGCGCTGATCGGCTTCGCCGCGATCCTGATCGCGGTCGTCGCGAGCCTCTGGCGCCATCGCCGCAAGCTCGCGAGCTGACCGGCCGGCCGTTTTGCCGGCCCATGGCCGGCGCGGCCCGGCCGGATGGGCCGCGCGGCGCCGACGAGCCGCCACCCGGTCGCGGCGGGCGCCTGCGCCGGCCCTGCCCGGTCGGCGCGTGTAAACACCTACCCCGCCGCCGCCCGGATCGCCGGGCCGGCGTGCGTCGCGCGATCGCCGCGCTCCCGCCCGCCGCGCGGGCGTTTCCGCCCGATGCGCATGCGTCGGCGCCCCGATCCCGCGCAGCGCGCCTATGATCGACATGATCGCCGCCTGATAGCCCGGATCACCGCCCGCCCATGTTCCCGGCGCGTGGCGGTGCTATCTTCGGGACTGGATGGCGATCTACGTGCGCGAGGCCAGGCGGTCTCACCGCTGCCTGCGTAACGCGCGCCCGATCCGCAATGTCGACTGGATTCATCATGACAACGCAAACCATCCGCATCCGTCACCCTCATGGCGTCCGCGCGACCGGCGGCGCCGTTCGCGCACGCCGTCGGTCCCCGGCCGCCGCGCCGCATCGGCCGTGCAGCCGGCCCGCCCCGCTCCCGTCCGTCCTCGTTGCCGCCGCGCCCGCCAGCCGGCGCCGCGTGTCGTGCCGCGTCGTCCCGAACGGAGCGTGCTGATGGAAGCCTGGCTCGGCGATCTGCAGCAACTGCTCGCGCACGGCGAAGCGGCCGTGCTCGTGACGGTCGCGCACACCGACGGCTCCGCGCCGCGCGAGGCCGGCACCAAGATGCTCGTCACGCGCGACACGGCACGCCATACGATCGGCGGCGGTCATCTGGAATGGAAGGCGATCGAGATCGCGCGGCACCTGCTGAAGGACGGCGCGCACGTGCCGCACGCCCGCCGGCTCGAGCGGCTCGCGCTCGGCCCGAGCCTCGGCCAGTGCTGCGGCGGCGCCGTGGTGCTCGCGTTCGAGCGGCTCGACGTCGGCGATCTCGGCTGGATCATGTCGCTCGCGAAGCGTGTCGCGGCCGGCGCCGCAACCGTCCGTAGCGTATCATTCGGCCCCTCGCCGGGCGCACCGCTGTTGAACGAGCCCGAATCGGAAGCCGCGCGCGCCGACTGCCTGCTGTGGGAAACCGGCGGCGTATCGCTGATGACCGAAACGATCGCCCCGTACGCGTTCCCCGTCATGCTGTTCGGCGCGGGGCACATCGGCAGCGCGCTCGTGAAGGTGCTGGCGACGCTGCCGTGCCACGTGCGCTGGATCGACCGGCCCGATGCGGCATTCCCGCCGGCCGACGCGCTCGCCGGCATCGGCAACCTCGCGATCGATGCGGCCGCTTCCCCGGCGGACGCGGTCGACGCAGCGCCGCCGCAGTCCTACTTCGTCGTGATGACGCACGACCACGCACTCGATTTTGCGCTGGCCGAGCGCATCCTGCGACGCGGCGACTATGCATACTTCGGGATGACCGGCTCGCACACGAAACGCGTGCAGTTCGATCATCGCCTCGCCGCGATCGGCATCGACCCCGCCCAGCTCGCGCGGATGCACTGCCCGATCGGCGTCGAAGGCATCGTCGACAAGGCGCCCGAAGTGATCGCGATCTCGGTGGCCGCGCAGTTGCTGCAGGCCGTCGAGGCGAATGCGTCCGCGCAGGCTTCCCCATCCTACTGACCGACCAAGAACGACGCCATGACCCCGACATTCAAGGACAAGATTGCCCGCGCACCGAAAGCGGAGCTGCACATCCATATCGAAGGCTCGCTCGAGCCCGAGCTGATCTTCGCGCTCGCGCAGCGCAACGGCGTGAAGCTCGCCTACGATTCGATCGATGCGCTGCGCGCCGCGTACGCGTTCACCGACCTGCAATCGTTCCTCGACATCTACTACGCCGGCGCGAGCGTGCTGCTCACCGAGCAGGATTTCTACGACATGACGGCCGCGTACTGCGAACGCGCGCTCGCCGACAACGTCGTCCACACCGAACTGTTCTTCGACCCGCAGACGCACACCGAGCGCGGCGTGCCGATCGAGACGGTCGTCGCGGGCATCGAGCGCGCACTCGCCGATGCCGAACGACGCGGGCTGTCGAGCAAACTGATCCTGTGCTTCCTGCGCCACCTGTCCGAAGAAGATGCGCTCGCGACGTTCGAATCCGCATTGCCGCTGTTCGAACGCTATCGTCATCGCCTGATCGGCGTGGGCCTCGATTCGTCGGAGCTCGGCCATCCGCCGACGAAGTTCGCACGCGTGTTCGAGAAGGCGCGTGCGCTCGGGCTGAAGCTGGTCGCGCACGCGGGCGAGGAAGGTCCGCCCGCGTATATCTACGAAGCACTCGACGTGCTGAAGGTCGACCGGATCGACCACGGCGTGCGCAGCATCGAGGATGCGGCGCTCGTCGAACGCCTCGCGAAGACGCGCACGGCGCTCACCGTCTGCCCGCTGTCGAACCTGAAGCTGTGCGTGTTCGACGACATGGCGAAGCACTCGCTGAAGGCCCTGCTCGACCGTGGCGTGGCGGTGACGATCAACTCCGACGATCCGGCCTATTTCGGCGGCTACGTCAATGAAAACTACTTCGCGACGGCCGAAGGGCTGCAACTCACGGATGCCGAAGTCCATGCGGTGATCCGCAACGGCTTCGAGGCGTCGTTCATCGAGCCGGCGCAGCGCGACGCACTGTACGCGCGCCTCGACGCTTACTGGAACGCCGCGTGACGACCCGCATCGAGGAACGCTGACGGATGAAACACGACAACGGCATCGGCTTCGCGATCACCGGTTCGGCCTGGCGCCGCGCCGACTGGCTGCGTGCATGCGGAGCGATCGCGCCGCGCGTCGTCGCCCGCACGCACCGGCCGTCGCGGCTTGCCGTGCCGTTCGCCGTCGTACCGGTTGCGGACGCAACGGCCGCGAGGTGCGCGGGCAACTACTCGCTGGCGGCTTCGGCCGCCACGTCCGCCCGCGCCGTCGCCGCCGGCCGTGCCGCACGTCGCGCGCCGCCGCCGCTCGCGAAGCACCGTCCCGCCGCCACGCGGCGTCGATCGCTTTCTTCCGTTCGCCTTACCTTGATGCAGGACCCTTCGTCATGACGCAAACCGCTTTCCGTTCCCAACTGCTGACCTTCAACGGCGACCCGGCGCAATCGAGCCAGGCCGCGAATTACGAGACCGACGGGCTCCTGATCGTCGACGCCGGCAAGGTCGTCGCGGCCGGCCCGTATGCACGGCTCGCCGCGACGCTCGCGCGCGACGCGGTGGTCCACGACCTGCGCGACAAGCTGATCGTGCCCGGCTTCATCGACACGCACATCCACTATCCGCAGACGGACATGATCGCGTCGCCGGCCCCGGGCCTGTTGCCGTGGCTCGACCAGTACACGTTCCCGACCGAGCGCCGGTTCGGCGACCCCGAGCATGCACGCGAAGTCGCCGACTTCTTCGTCGACGAACTGCTCGCATGCGGCACGACGAGCGCGCTCGTCTACTGCACGGTGCACAAGCAGTCGGCCGATGCGCTGTTCGCGGCGAGCGACGCACGCAACTTGCGGATGATCGCGGGCAAGGTGCTGATGGACCGCAACTGCCCCGAATTCCTGCGCGACACCGCGCAATCGGGCTATGACGACAGCGCCGAGCTGATCGGCCGCTGGCACGGCAAGGGCCGCCAGATGTACGCGCTCACGCCGCGCTTCGCGCCGACGTCGACCGAGGCGCAGCTCGAGGCGTGCGGCGAACTCGCGCGCCGCCATCCGGACGTGTTCGTGCAAAGCCACGTCGCGGAAAACGTCGACGAGGTGAAATGGGCGGCCGAGCTGTTCCCCGGCCACCGCAGCTATCTCGATATCTACGACCGCTACGGGCTGCTGCGTCCGCGCGCGGTGTACGGCCACTGCATCCACCTCGACGACGAGGATCGCCGCCGGATGGCCGAGACGCGCACCGTCGTCGCGCACTGTCCGACGTCGAACTTCTTCCTCGGCAGCGGGCTGTTCGATTTCGACAAGGCCGGCGAATACGACGTGCCCGTCACGCTCGCGACCGACGTCGGCGGCGGCACGTCGTTCTCGATGCTGCAGACGATGAATGAGGCGCACAAGGTCGCGCGGCTGTCGGGCCATCACCTGAGCGCCACGCGGATGTTCTGGCTCGCGACGGCCGGCGCCGCGCAGGCGCTCGACCTCGCGGACACGGTCGGCACGCTCGAGCCGCGCACCGAAGCCGACTTCGTCGTGCTCGACCCGCAGGCGACGCCGCTGCTCGCGCGCCGCACGAAGCGCGCGGAGTCGCTCGAGGAACTGCTGTTCGCGTTCGCGCTGCTCGGCGACGACCGCGCGGTATACCGCACTTATGCGGCCGGCGAACTCGTGCACGAGCGCGGTGCCGCTCGTCGCCCCGCCGCCGCGTAACGCCCGGCGGGCACGCCGTGCCGGCAGCGCGGCCGCTTCGCCGCCGTGCATGCCGGCAATCGAATGCACGGCGGCCGGCCCGCTTTCCCGTGTGCAATGCGCCGTGCTAGAATTCGCCGCTCATTGGGGAGTAGCCGCTCCGCTCGATGTCCCGCGCCACCGGCGCGCATCGTGACGGAGGCGTCCGTCAACAGACTTGGCCGTTCGGCCATGGCGGGCGCAGCCACGTTGGCCTGGCGAGACCGATGGTTCACAGCGCGTCGCATCAGGGCCCGGCGCGCGGTGGATCGTCGCTCGCACGCACAACAACGGCCCGTGGAACCCCATTCGTGTCTCAAGCCTTCCTGATCTCCACCGGCGCCGTCGCCCTCGCTGAAATCGGCGACAAGACCCAACTGCTTTCCCTCGTTCTGGCCGCGCGCTATCGCAAGCCGATACCGATCATTCTCGGCGTGCTCGTCGCGACGCTCGTGAATCACGGGTTCGCCGGCGCGCTCGGCGAATGGCTGGGTGTACTCGTCACGCCGTCGATCATGCGTTGGGCGCTCGCGTTCTCGTTCATCGCGATGGGGCTGTGGATTCTCGTGCCGGACAAGCTCGACGAGAACGAAGCCAATGCGACCCGCTCGCGGCTCGGCGTGTTCGGCGCGACGCTCGTCGCGTTCTTCCTCGCGGAAATGGGCGACAAGACGCAGATCGCGACCGTTGCGCTGGCCGCGCGCTTCCAGGATTACATCGGCGTCGTGGCCGGCACGACGTTCGGGATGATGCTCGCGAACGTGCCGGCGATCCTGCTCGGCGACCGCTTCGCGCACCGTCTGCCGACGAAGCTCGTGCACGGCATCGCGGCCGTGCTGTTCGTCGTGCTCGGCGCGCTGGCGCTGCTGGGTATCGGGATCTGACGGAAAGGCAGGTAGCCGGCGCGGCCGGGCGGCCGCGCCACGATGGATGCGGGGTTACTTCGCGACGGTCGCGCCCGCCGGCGGCGCGGTCGGTACCGCGCGCTCGTTGGCGGCCGGTGCCGCCGGCCCGCCGCGCTTGTCGACCGGCAGCCGGACCGAGCGAACCGCCCCGTTCGACAACGGGAAATCGGCGAGCGCACTGCGCGCGAGGAACGGCATCGCGTACAGCAGCGTGCCGTTGTCGCCGGTCGTGCGTGCGGACACGTTGTAGACCTCCTTGCCCGTCGCGCGCTCGGTGATGCGGATGCCGAGCACGTAGTCGAACACCTGGTACGTCTGCGCGACGTAACCGGCCGGCATCGGCCCCCAGGGACCCCACGGGCCCCAGGGATTCCACGGTCCGCGCCGCCAGTACGGCCCGGGCGCGAACCACGGATCGTAGTAGACCGGCTGCGGCACCGTCACGAGATCGCTGCCAACCGCATAGGTCAGCCCGACGAGATAGCGCGCCTGCGACTGCGGCACCTGCCGGAACGCATACGCGGACAGCTCGTTCGCGACGATCGGCTCGTAGGTCGACTGCTCGATGCTGTTCTTCTGCGCGTCCGTGCGCGTGAACGCATAAGTGCGCGTCGCGTCGCTGCCGCTCCAGTCGGAGAAGGCCGTGACCTGGGTGGTCACGTAGCTGGTGCAGCCGGTCAGCAGTGCGACGCACAGCGCCGCCGCCCAGCCCGCACTGCGGAAAATCCATTCGCGTTTCATGATGATCCTCGTCGATCCGTCACCCGTTCGTCGCACCGCGCGAAGCGTACGGGATGCCGATAATACGCGGACTCCCGGGATCGGTAAAAAGTTCGCCCGACACGCAGCCGCCAGCCTTTGTACAATGGCCCGGTTCGCCTGGCCCGCGCGAAGGGCCGCCCCCCACTCCACCGATCTCGACGACCATGTCCGACAACGCCTCCTCCACCGTGATCCGCCGCGCCGACTACACGCCGCCGGCCTTCCTCATCGATTCCGTTGCACTCGAATTCGATCTCGCGCCGGCCCGCACGATCGTCAGGAACACGATGCGCGTGCGCCGCAATCCGGACGCCGCGCCCGCGCCCCACCTGGAACTGATGGGCGAGGCGCTCGAATTCCTTGGCGCGCGGCTGGATGGCGCACCGCACAGCGCGGTGCGCGCGCACGAACACGGCCTGACCGTCGAGAACGTGCCCGACGCGTTCGAGCTGACGCTCGAAAGCGCGTGCGCCCCCGATCAGAATACGACGCTGTCGGGCCTTTACGTGTCGAGCGGCAACTTCTTCACGCAGTGCGAAGCCGAAGGCTTTCGCCGCATCACCTACTTCCTCGACCGCCCCGACGTGATGGCGTCGTACACCGTCACGCTGCGTGCCGACAAGGCCGCGTACCCGGTGCTGCTGTCGAACGGCAACCTCGTCGATTCGGGCGACCTGCCCGACGGCCGCCACTTCGCGAAATGGGAAGACCCGTTCCGCAAGCCGAGCTACCTGTTCGCGCTGGTCGCGGGCAAGCTCGTCGCGATCGAGGAAACGATCACGACCGGCTCCGGCAAGGAAAAGCTGCTGCAGGTATGGGTCGAACCGGCCGATCTCGACAAGACGCGTCACGCGATGGACTCGCTGATCCACTCGATCCGCTGGGACGAAAAGCGCTTCGGCCTCGAGCTCGATCTCGACCGCTTCATGATCGTCGCGGTCGGCGATTTCAACATGGGCGCGATGGAAAACAAGGGGCTCAACATCTTCAACACGAAGTACGTGCTGGCGAACCCCGAGACCGCGACCGACACCGATTTCGCGAACATCGAGTCGGTGGTCGGCCACGAGTATTTCCACAACTGGACCGGCAACCGCGTGACCTGCCGCGACTGGTTCCAGTTGAGCCTGAAGGAAGGCCTGACGGTGTTCCGCGACCAGGAATTCTCGGCCGACATGGCCGCGGGCGACGACGTCGAATCGGCGGCCCGCGCAGTGAAGCGCATCGAGGACGTACGCGTGCTGCGTCAACTCCAGTTCGCCGAGGATGCCGGCCCGATGGCGCACCCGGTGCGCCCGGAAAGCTACGTCGAAATCAACAACTTCTACACGATGACGGTCTACGAGAAAGGCTCGGAAGTCGTGCGGATGTACCAGACGCTGTTCGGCCGCGACGGCTTCCGCAAGGGGATGGATCTCTACTTCAAGCGCCACGACGGCCACGCGGTGACCTGCGACGACTTCCGCCTCGCGATGGCCGACGCGAACGGGCGCGACCTCGCGCAATTCGAGCGCTGGTACAGCCAGGCCGGCACGCCGCGCGTGTCGGTGCGCACCGCGTACGACGCGGCCGCGCGCCGCTATACGATCACCCTCGCGCAAGGCTACGGCGACGCGTCGCCGGCCGCGCGCGAAACGCAGCAGGGGCCGCTGCTGATCCCGTTCGCCGTCGGGCTGATCGGCCGCGACGGCCGCGACCTGCCGCTGCGTCTGGACGGCGAAGCCGCCGCATCGGGCACGACGCGCGTGCTCGAGTTCACCGATACCGAGCAGACCTTCACCTTCGTCGACGTGCCGGAAGCGCCGCTGCCGTCGCTGCTGCGCAACTTCTCGTCACCGGTGATCGTCGAGTACGACTACAGCGACGACGATCTCGCGTTCCTGCTCGCGCACGACAGCGATCCGTTCAACCGCTGGGAGGCCGGCCAGCGCCTCGCGACGCGCGCGCTGCTGACGCTCGCCGCGCGTGCGGCCGCCGATGCGCCGCTCGCGCTCGGCGAGAACTTCGTCGCCGCGTTCCGCCGCGTGCTGACCGATGAAAGCCTGTCGCCGGCGTTCCGCGAACTCGCGCTGACGCTGCCGTCGGAAACCTATCTCGCGGACCAGATGGCCGAGGCCGACCCGGCCGCCGTGCATCGCGCGCGCCAGTTCGTGCGCCGCCAGCTCGCGAGCGCGCTGCGCGCCGACTGGCTCGCCGCGTACGAACGGCACCAGACGCCCGGCGCCTACGAACCGACGCCGGAAGCCTCGGGCCGCCGCGCGCTGAAGAACCTCGCACTCGCGTATCTCGCCGAACTCGACGATCCGGCCGATGCCGTGCGCCTCGCCACGGCCCAGTACGACGCGGCGAACAACATGACCGATCGCGCGGCTGCGCTCGGCGCGCTGCTTTCCGCGGCCGCCGCGGGCGCGGACGGGCCGGCCGAGCACGCGCTCGACGACTTCTACCGTCGCTTCGAGAAGGAAGCGCTCGTGATCGACAAGTGGTTCGCGATGCAGGCGGCGCAACGCGGCACGCCCGCGCAGCCGACGCTCGCGAAGGTGCGCAAGCTGCTCGCGCACCCCGCGTTCAACCTGAAGAATCCGAACCGCGCGCGTTCGCTGATCTTCAGCTTCTGCGCGGCCAACCCCGCGCAATTCCATGCGGCGGACGGTTCGGGCTACGCGTTCTGGGCCGAACAGGTGCTCGCGCTCGATGCGATCAACCCGCAGGTCGCGGCGCGCCTCGCGCGCTCGCTCGAACTGTGGCGCCGCTTCACGCCGACGCTGCGCGACCGGATGCGCGAAGCGCTCGAACAGGTCGCCGCCGGCGCGAAATCGCGTGACGTGCGCGAGATCGTCGAGAAAGCGCTCGCATAAGTCGCGCGATCGCCCTGTCGCGTCCGAGCGATCGAGCCGGCGCCCGCTGACGCGGCGCCGGCTTTTTTATTGCGCGGGACCCGTCCTGAAATCACCCGCACGCGCGGGGTCGAACCGCGCGGCGCACCTGCGTCGCGATGCGCGCCCCGCCCGTCACCGCCGCCCGACTCCGCCCCGACCCGGCGGCCGGCCATGTAACCGGACGAAAAAAGCCGGCGGCACCGGAGGCGCGACGGGTAAAATTGCGGCCATTCAAGGATTCTTTGGCCTTTCGGAGTCTGTCATGTCCATTGCCCGCCGCACCACGCTGTCGAAGTTCCTGATCGAACAGCAACGTGAGACCAACAACCTCCCCGCCGACCTGCGCCTGCTGATCGAAGTCGTCGCCCGCGCGTGCAAGGCGATCAGCTACAACGTGTCGAAGGGCGCGCTCGGCGAGGCGCTCGGCACCGCCGGCAGCGAGAACGTCCAGGGCGAAGTGCAGAAGAAGCTCGACATCCTGTCGAACGAAATCCTGCTCGACGCGAACGAATGGGGCGGCAACCTCGCCGCGATGGCGTCGGAAGAAATGGAAACGTTCTTCCCGATCCCGGCGAACTATCCGCGCGGCGAATACCTGCTCGTGTTCGATCCGCTCGACGGCTCGTCGAACATCGACGTGAACGTGTCGATCGGCACGATCTTCTCGGTGCTGCGCTGCCCGGACGGCAAGCAGGCGACCGAAGAATCGTTCCTGCAGCCCGGCACGCAGCAGGTCGCGGCCGGCTACGCCGTCTACGGCCCGCAGACGGTGTTCGTGCTGACGACCGGCAACGGCGTGAACTGCTTCACGCTCGATCGCGAAGTCGGCTCGTGGGTGCTCACGCAGAGCAACATGCAGATCCCGGCCGACACGCGCGAGTACGCGATCAACGCATCGAACGCCCGCCACTGGTACGACCCGGTCAAGCGCTACGTCGACGAACTGAACGCCGGCAAGGACGGCCCGCGCGGCGACAACTTCAACATGCGCTGGATCGCGTCGATGGTGGCCGACGTGCACCGGATCCTGAATCGCGGCGGCATCTTCATGTATCCGGCCGACAAGCGCACGCCCGATCGTCCGGGCAAGCTGCGCCTGATGTACGAAGCGAACCCGATGTCGTTCATCGTCGAACAGGCGGGCGGCGCCGCGACGACCGGCACGCAGCGCATCATGGAAGTGCAACCGACCGGCCTGCACCAGCGCGTGCCCGTGTTCCTCGGCTCGAAAAACGAAGTCGAGCGCGTGACCGGCTATCACGACGAAGCAAAATAATTGCACTGCAGCACTGGACGGAGGCGCGAGACATCAGTACAATCGCGCCTTCGCGATGTGGCCCTAACCGGTCGCGTCGCAGTGAAGTGAAAGCGGAAAGTCCGCCGGATCGAGGGTTTCGCGAAGCAGCCGCAGCAAGCTGAAAAAATTTCGCAAAACCTATTGCCAAGATCGCGGATTTCGCCATATAATTTCATTTCTCTGCTGCCGGTGTAGCTCAGTTGGTAGAGCAGCGCATTCGTAATGCGAAGGTCGTAGGTTCGACTCCTATCTCCGGCACCAAGACATAAAGGTCTGACAAGCATCGCTTGTCAGACCTTTTCTCTTTTCCGGCGCCGAAATCCCGAAGTCGTTCGACGACGCACCGCCCGATCGCCGATCGCGCCGCACGCGATCGCATGCGCGTTCGGCAACCGCCGCGCACGTTGCTTTACTCGTCGCCAATCGTCGCACCAGCCGTTCTCCGCGCAACCTCGCCGACACATCGGCACGACGTTTCCACGCACGCGACGGCTACCCGCGATCGCATCGCACGCGGTGCGCAGCGCACGGCCTGCATGGCGACGATGGCCAGATCGACGACCTCCACGGCGCACGCGCCGGCGCCGTCCATCCCGGGCTCGGCCGCTGGCACGACGCACGCACCGACGACATGGCCGCCACGGTCGATCTCCCGCTCCATCGCATACCGTGACCGAAGCCTGTCCTTCAGGATACCGAACGATGACGGACATCGGATACGACCGCCCTACACCGATCCGCGCCACACGACACCCCGGATCGGCGAAGCGACGCACCGTGCTGCCTCACCCGTTTTGCACTGCTTTCGATCGAGGCGATCGACGACGCGCGACCGTCACGAACTGATCGCCGACGCAGCCGATAGACACCAGCGGCGGCCAATTCTTACAAATTCATTTCGTCAAACCTGGGGCCCGCACGGATCGTGCCGTACGCAGACAAATCCCCCTGGCAAATCTGCTTAAGGGTGCATAACATTACTTAACGATCCTGACCCGTCTATCGCGTTACATTGCGTGGGCGGCGCGGCGGTCGCAGTCGCTTTCAATCGGCTTTTCGGCGTGCGGCAGCCGACGCGCGGTCATTTCGACTCAACCCCAAGGAGAGGACCACCATGACTCATGGCTTGATTATGTGGCTCATCATCGGCGCGATCGCCGGCTGGCTTGCCGGCTTGCTCGTGAAGGGCGGCGGCTTCGGGCTGATCGTCGACATCATCGTCGGCATCGTCGGCGCGGTGATCGGCGGCTGGCTTGCCGGACTGCTCGGCATCAGCATCGGCAGCGGCTTCATCGGCTCTGTGATCGTCGCGGTCATCGGCGCGGTGATCCTGCTGTTCGTGATCCGGCTATTCAGGCGAGCGGCCTGACGTTTCTCTCCACGCGCCTTCGGGCGCGTTTTCGCATCGGGCCGGCGCGCGGCCGGTTCGCCGCGCGCCGCCGGGTCCGTCAGCGCTTCGCTTGCTGCCGCCGATCATCGAGCGCGTCGGCCGCCAGCAATCCCCTGCTCGCTTCGCGCACAACCTTCGCGCCCGATCCATACGGTGCGCGGCACCTCCCCATCCCCCATCGAGCGGCATCGACCACGATACGTATACCGCACGCCGATCCGGGCTCGTCGCGAGCTTCGGGCGATTGTCGGCGCGCGTGGAGACCTGCTCAGGCACCGCGTAGACGGTGACGGACGCGGACAGCGTGCGGCCCGCATCGTCGCCAGGGTCGACGACATGCGCGCCGCCGACCTAGGCAACTCACAGCGGGCGCCGCGCGTCGAACGCGGCGCCGATCGCGAGCGGCTGCTTCCTGCGCAGACGCGGCATGATGCTCATATGCGCGACGAGCGGTTCGGCGGCCTCGCCCCACCGGGCCCATCGCACGCGCCGGCGGGCGACGGCGCCGCGAACGATTTCACAGCGACCATTTCAGTTCTCCATAGAAAGTGCGGCCCGGATACGGGTGGAACGTGTAGTAGCGGCGGTCCGTCAGGTTGTCGATGCCGGCCGACGCGCTCCAGTGACGATCCAAGCGGTAGCGCGCCTTCAGATCGACGACGGTGAACGAACTCGTACCGCCGTAGACGTCCGGATTCACGTCGCTGTTGTCGAGCGTGTTGAACTGGCGGCCCGAATAGCGCACGCCGACGCTCGCGAGCCAGTGCTCGTCGAAGCGATACGACGCGAGCAGATTCGCGCGCATGCGCGGAATGCGCGGGAAACGCGAACCGACGTAGGCCGGGTTCGCGGCATCGGCGAGAATCTGCGCGTTGCTCGCCGACACGTTCGCATCGACGTTGAATCCGCGCAGCCCGACGTTCTCGCCGCTGAACGCGAACTCGACACCGCGTACGCGTACGCGGTCGACGTTGGAGATGTTCGTGACGGTCGTGGCGCCCGACACCGTCGTCTGGCTGTAGATCGAATCGCGCAGGTCGCTCTGGAACACGCTGGCGCGCACGACGCCGACGCCCACGTCGCGCTCGGCGGTGAAATCCCAGTCGATCGCCTTTTCCGGCCGCAGGTTCGGGTTGTTGTTGACGATCGCGTTGTTCGAAATCGTGCCCTGGAACAGTTCGCCGACCGTCGGGAATCGCGTGCCCGTCGCGAACGACAGCCGGAAGCGCCAGGCCTCGGTCGCGTCCCACTGCAGCGCGACTTTCGGCGACAGCGCATTCGCGCTGCGGTCCGCATAGCCGAGCGTGCCGCTCGCATTGCCGAGCGCGCCGCCGTACGCATCCCAGCGCTCGTAGCGCAGCCCGAGCGTCGCCAGCCAGCCCGGCGCGAAGCGCCACGCGTCCTGCCCGAACAGCGCCTGCGCGCGCGTGTCGCCGCGATAGACGCTCGCGAGCGACGTGGTCGGTCCGGCCAGCCAGTCGGCCGTGTTGTACGTGACGTTGCGCAGGAAGTAGTTGTCGTAGTGATAGCCGAACGTGAACGCATGCCCCTTCACTTCGGGCGCCTCCGCCTTCAGGTCGAGCGTGCGCCAGCCGGTGCCGTCGCCCTGGAATAGCGTACCCGCGCCGCCCTGCACGGTCGACGCCGCGCGCAGTACGTCGCGCGAGACGTCGTACGCGGACACGACGCCCGACAGCCGCCAGCCGGAATCGAGCCGGCCGTTCAGCCCGAGCGCATACAGCCAGTTCTCCTGGTCGCCGCGCTGCGGCGCGAAAGCGTTCGGCGCGACGGTCATGTTCCGGCCGCCGATCGACACGTTGCCGCCGTAGACCGGATTGCCGGCCGCATCGCGCAGGAAGGTCTCGCCGTGCTGCCGGTAATGGTTCTCCCAATGCCCGAGCGTCAGCGTCGCATCGACATGATCGGTGAACGCATAGCCCATCCGGACCGTCTCGTTGAGCTGCTCGGTCCGCTCGATCGTCTGTGCGCCGACGATCGCCCGCGGCTTGCCGTTGGGTCCGATGTCGGTCACGGCGCCCGTCACGGGCACGGCGGCGCCGAGTTTCGGGTTGTAGGCCGAATTGGGGCTCGCATACTGCATCGGCTGGCCGTCGTTCTCCAGCCGGTCGAGCGACAGCGCGAACCAGAACCGGCCGACGCGGTTCGCGATTCGCGCGGTCTGGTGATTGCCGCCGAAGCTGTCCGCGAACCCGTAGCCGTCGTGGTAGCGCTGCGTAAAGAACTGCGTCGACAGCGACGCCTCGAGCCGTTCCGGGCGGCGCGTGGCGAGCAGCACGGTCGAGCCGATCGCATTGCCCGGATACAGCGCGGAAAAAGGGCCATAGAGCACGTCGGCGCGCGCGATGTCGTCGGGCGGAATCAGCGACCAGCGCGGCGGGTACGCATAGCTCGACCCGAGCAGGTTCGACAGCAGCACGCCGTCGGCATAGACGAGCCCGCGCGCGCTCTGCAATTCGTTGAAGTCCCGGCCTGCGAATACGCTGTTGCGGTCGCCGATGTAGCGCTTGCGGACCATCAGGTTCGGTGCGTACTTCAGCGCGTCCTCGGTGGTGACGTTGGTGTGCGCATCGATCTGCTCGCGCGTGATCGACGTGACGACGGCCGGCGTATCCGGGTCGACCGGTTGCCGTTGCGCGGTCACGCTGACGGCGGTCAGCGTATCGCCGGCCGGTGCAGCCGACGCAGCGACGCCCGAGGCAACCGGTGCGGCGGCGGCGGGGCGACCGACGCCACCGCTGCGGGCGGTCTCGGCGCGTCCATCATCCATCGAAGCCGCGTGAGCGGCCGGCCATGCGAAAGCGGCCGCGCATGCGAGCGCGAGCCGGCCGCGCGACGGCCGCGCGGCAAGAGTAGACGACATGAGTGAGTTCCTGAAAACGTGATCGGACGCCGCCGGACACAAGCGCGCGAGCCGCGCACGAACGGCGCGACACGCGGACCAGGATCGCGGGCGGCTCGCGCGCCACCGGGGCGCGCGGACGACATCAATCAGACCGGAACGTTTTCAGGCGGGGCGCGCGGCTGCGCGAGACGGATGCCCTTGCGGGGCACATCGGGAACGATCGGAGCGGCTGCCCGATACGCGAACGTGCGCACGAAGCCCGGCATCGCGGGCAGGCTCGTACCCAGCGCGACGTTCGCCGCGAAGCCGGGGCAGTACACGCAATGCGGGACGCCGGCATGGTCGAACGACGCCGTGTCGCGGTCGTCGCCCGCTTGCGCGAGCACGACCTGACGCGCGCCCGCTGCACTGCACAACTCAAGCGTGAGCGCGCCGGAGCCGCTCGACGCGAGACGCGCGTAGCCGACGACGGGCGACAGTACGTTCAGTACCAGCGCCAGCCATACGAGGCCGATCCATCGCGTCGTTCGTCTCATCGCGGTCCAGGAAAAAGTGCGCGCAAGTATAACAAGCAGCCCGATTGTTGCCGATCGTGCAGCGTGCAATACCGGGGATCGCAGCGCGCGCCGGAACGCATGTGCCGTTAATACAACAGAGACAAAATCTAACGATTCGCCGCTGGCATAAATCCGAGCGCGAGGTTGATAATCATTGCACCTGCTGGAGAAACGATCATGGACGAAAGACCAACTCGCATGCCACCGCCCGAGCAAGTGATGAGCCCGGATCCGGAACCCGTCGGCGTGGAATTTCTCGCCGAATTGCCCGAGCACGTTCGGGCGTTCTTCGACGAGCAGCACAAGCTGTACGCGCCGAAGTGAACGTCAGTTCGGTTCTGTAACCGCCACGTGTCGATCATCGCTATCGTGCGGTTCATTCGTGCGCTTCGCGCGCAATTCGCCTCGCACCCGGGCCGCAACAGCCTGACGGTGCCGGATCGGCTCGCCCGCTGATTCTGCTGTCGCGACGCTGCGCCGCGCGACTGTCTTCGTCTATCCTTCTGGTTTTCCACGTCCGGCCCGCCCGGCCCTCCCGATCGCTCCGATGAAGCAAGCCATTCGTGCCAGCCTCGCTGTCGCCGTGCTCGGCGTCGCCCTCTTTTCGTCTCCTCACATCGCTCGCGCCGACGGCGACGACACCGCCCTCACCAACGTCGTGGCGCTCGCGTCGCAGCGCCTCGCGCTCGCCGAACCGGTCGCGCGATGGAAATGGGCGAATCACAGGGCCATCGAGGACGGGCCGCGCGAAGCGGCATTGCTCACCGCAGTCGAAAAACGCGCCGTACAAGCCGGCGTCGATCCCGCATTCGCCCGCACGTTCTTCGAGGATCAGATCGCCGCAAGCAAGGACGTGCAGAACGCACTGTTCGCGACCTGGCGCACGACGCGGCCGCCGGAAGGCACGCCGCCCGATCTCGCGACCAGCACGCGCCCGGCACTCGATCGGCTGACGCAGAAAATGCTCGCCGGTCTCGCGCAGGTCGCCCCGCTGCGCGATGCGCCCGACTGCCAGGCGCGACTCGCGCGCAGCATCGCAAACTGGAAGACGCTCACGCGCTACGATTCCACGCAGACGCAGGCACTCGATACCGCGCTGTCGCATGTCTGCGCTGCCGGCGGAGCCAGCGCGATCGGCTGACGCCGCGGACGCGGATCGCACCGTGGCGCTCGTATGTTTGAGCGTGACCAGTGCGGTAAAGTCCTAACGTAACCCGACTAGACGCGCAGTTTGTCGGGCACTCAGTCCGCCGGCGTCAGCGCCATGAGCGGAATCATTTGCAGGCCGCGCGCGAGATGCGTCTGCAGCAGGCGATGAGTGAAGGGTTCGAACGTGCCGCCCGCCGCGTCGGCCACAAGCCGTGCGGCTGCATCGAGCGATTCCGCCGAACCGAGATAGCACCAGCCGTCGATCACATGAAACAGGCGGCGCTCGCCGCTCGCCTCGAACGCGACCGCGCCTTCGAACGGCCAGGGCGCGCCGCCCCCGCGAGCGCCGTCGGCTGCCGGACGCCGGTTGTACGACGGACGCAAGCGGGCGATCCATTGCGCTTCGGCAAGCATCGCCCCCAGCTCGTTGCCGGTCTCGCGCCATTCGACGCGGCGCACCTGCCGCGCCAGCCGCATTTCCTTCGACGAGCGGCGCTCGCCGGTCAACAGCGCGCGCAGCCGCTGCCGTACGCGCACACTGCGGCCGACATACAGCGCTTCGTCACGCTCGCCGAAGAGCGCATACGCGCCGCACCCTGCCGGCGCGGTATCCAGCCAAGCCTCAGTCAGGTCGCCGCCCAGACGGAAGTGGCGTGTCGTCCGCGCGATCTGGTCGCGCAGCCGCTCGAGCGGCACGATGTCGTGCAGTTGGCGCCAGAACTGCCAAAGCAGGTCGGCATCGGCCAGCGCCCGGTGGCGCGCGGCCGGAACGAGCCCATGCCGCTCGATCAACGCATCGAGCCCGTGCCGCGATTCGCGCGGAAACAGCGCGCGCGACAGCCGCACCGTGCACAGCACATCGGGATTGAACGCCAGGCCGGCACGCTCGAACTCGGCGCGCAGGAAAGCGCGGTCGAAGCTCGCGTTGTGCGCGACGAACAGCTTGCCGTCGAGCCGCTCGAACAGCGCCGGCGCGAGCGATGCGAACGTCGGCGCATCGCGCACCATCGCGTCCGAGATGCCCGTCAGTTGCTGGATGAAGGGCGGAATCGCCTGCCCCGGATTGACGAGGCTCGTCCACGTCGACACGCCGAGCGGTCCGATTTCGACCACGCCGACTTCGGTGATCCGGTGGTCGGCGGGCGAACCGCCGGTGGTTTCAAGGTCGACGAAGACGAGCGGCTGCTCGCTGGCGGGATCGGACGGACGGGAATCGGACATGAAAAGGCAGGGAAACGATGCTTCCATGAGTATGCACCGGCATGCGTACTCGCGGCCAGCCCGGACGGCTCGTTCCGTCCCCGGAAAACAAAAAGCCCCCGCGATGCGGGGGCCGGACGTGATCGGCAATGCGAGGCGCGTCAGACCGCCTGGATATTCGCCGCCTGCTTGCCTTTCGGCCCGACTTTGACCTCGAACGAAACACGCTGGTTTTCCTTCAGCGTCTTGAAGCCGTCCATCCGGATTTCGGAAAAGTGCGCAAACAAATCTTCACCGCCATTGTCCGACGTAATAAAGCCAAAACCTTTAGCATCGTTAAACCATTTCACGATACCGGTATCCATGTCTTCGTTCCCCACTCGATAAGATCAAAAAAGCTATTTTTATAGCCGTTTCCCGAAATCCCGAAACATCGCGCCAGCACCCGTACCAGCGCTCCGCCCGAGGACGGAGTGCTGACTTTATAAATTGGACGATCCGGGCGCGTCAAGAAAATTTTTAGCGAACGCTTTCTCCAAAAGACGCTAATACCACTGGAATCGGTACACCATCGCCTTTAATTAATTGATGCGCATCAAGAACCTGTCAATATTACCGGGACCGGATCGTCATTAATCCGGAGCGTGAAATTCCTACCGGGGACAAATCGATTCGGTAAAATCCTCGGGTTTTTTCCGGGTTGCGGAAATCCGGTGACGTTGCGATCCTGAATCAACGCCGAAAGGAAGGAGAGGGTCATGTGGTTGGACGGAATCATGCGCTTCGCGAGCCGGCTCGGGCGCG
Source organism: Burkholderia sp. NRF60-BP8 (assembly GCF_001522585.2). Taxonomy (NCBI): domain Bacteria; kingdom Pseudomonadati; phylum Pseudomonadota; class Betaproteobacteria; order Burkholderiales; family Burkholderiaceae; genus Burkholderia; species Burkholderia sp. NRF60-BP8. The sequence goes on along the minus strand of NZ_CP013373.1, from coordinate 1,023,923 downwards.
TACGTCGCAAGTCCCGCGCCCTGGCCGAGTCCGCGCGCGAAGCGCCGTGCGATACCGAATTCGATACGACGTGGCACGGCGATCACTGGCAGAACCTGCTCGCATCGCCTCTGGATGCCCGTCACTACGTGATGGAAGACTGGACCTACACGCCGCCGCCGATCGAGGCAGAAGACGCCGCGCCTGCGGGCAAGCGCAAGCGCCGCTCGTACACGCCGTAGCGCGCCGGGCAGCGGGCAAAAAAAAAGCGCGACTGGGAAGTCGCGCCGACAAAGGTTTGGAGATCTTTTCCGTCAACGAAAAAGTCTGCTTCGGAAAGCAGAGATCGCAGTATAGCGAGAGAACTACCTTTCATTATCCATGCTCCACACAAACCTCTATTGCCGATGTGTCAATAATCGCGCTATAGCGGCCCCCGCCCTCCACTGACCGTCTGTCGCAATCACGCAACGCCCCCTCGGCAGTCCTGATCGTCATTTCTCTTCGCTGCACCGCCACAAACCCTTGCCTGGCAACCGTTTGCGCGGTTTTTCCGATTTTTGCGGATTCCAAAATATATTATTTCTTAAAGCGTAAGACACCCCTGCTCCGCACACTCCGTACACTGCAGACGGCTTTCTGATAAGCGCACCGCCGTTCTGCCGGACCGGCTACAGCGTCAAGCAAACCACCGCCAGTCCACCGCAGGTTCGATCGACATCATCGTGTTTGGAGACATATCCATGAAAAAAACCCTGATCGTCACCGCGTTGTCGGGCGTGTTCGTTACCGCAGCCCATGCTCAAAGCAGCGTGACGCTGTACGGCCTGATCGATGCTGGCATCACCTACACGAACAATCAGGGCGGGCACAGCTCATGGTCGGAACGCAGCGGCCAGATCAACGGCAGCCGCTGGGGCCTGCGCGGCACGGAAGATCTCGGCGGAGGCCTGAAAGCGATCTTCGTGCTGGAAAACGGCTTCAACATCGCCAACGGCACGCTCGGCCAGAATGGCCGCGAATTCGGCCGCCAGGCGTTCGTCGGCCTGTCGCAAGACCAGTTCGGCTCCGTCACCCTCGGTCGCCAGTACGATAGCGTCGTCGACTACATCGGGCCGCTGTCGCTGACCGGCACGCAATTCGGCGGCACCCAGTTTGCCCACCCGTTCGATAACGACAACCTGAACAATTCGTTCCGGATCAATAACTCGGTCAAATATACGAGCGTCAATTTCGGCGGCTTGAAGTTCGGCGCGTTGTACGGCTTCTCGAACAGCAGCCAGTTCTCGAACAATCGCGCATACAGCGCGGGCGTGTCGTATTCCTACGCCGGCTTCAATATCGGCGCCGGCTACCTGCAGTTGAACAACGACATCTCGGGGCTCACGTCGGCTGCGGTCACCAACAGCGCCGGCGCGGTGGCAGGCGACAACACGTTCGTCGGCAAGCGCCAGCGCGTGTTCGGCGGTGGCCTGAACTACACGTTCGGCCCGGCCACGGCCGGCTTCGTATTCACGCAATCGCGCGTGAACCGCGCGCTCGGCATCTCGGCGGGTGCGTCGGGCGTGTCGAACGGTCTGGCCCTCGACGGCACGTTCGCCCGCTTCAACAACTACGAAGTCAACGCACGCTATGCGCTCACGCCGGCCTTGTCGCTGGCCGGGTCGTACACGTACACCGCAGGCTTCCTGGACGGCCGCCATCCGGGCTGGAATCAATTCAACCTGCAGACCGACTATGCGCTGTCCAAGCGAACCGACGTGTATGTGCAAGGCGTGTATCAGCGAGTCAGCACGGACGGCCTGGGCCTCGGCGCCTATGTCAATGGTCTCGGCGGTGCTTCGTCGACCAACAAGCAGATCGCGGTGACTGCCGGCCTGCGTCACCGTTTCTGACCGGAGCGGCTTCGGCACAAAAAAGCGCCTCGCGAGGCGCTTTTTTTTCGCGAAGAGGTCTCGCCGATGGCCGGACTGCCCGGCGAAGGGCCGGCCACGGGGTTCACGTCCCGCTGTCCGCGGCCGGGTAACGCACATCGAGGATATCGATCGGCTGCGGGCCGGCCGGCGTCATCAGCGTGACGGTATCGCCGATCCTCGCCTTGATCAGCGCGCGTGCGACCGGCGAAATCCAGCTGACGCAGCCGCGATCGAGATCGACCTCGTCGATCCCGACGATCGTCACCGTGTGATCCTCGCCGTCCGGCGTCTCGTAATCGACCGTCGCGCCGAAGAACACCTGATCGACGTTCTCCTGCCGGCTCGCGTCGACGACTTCGGCGAGATCGAGCCGCTTCGTCAGGAAGCGGATCCGGCGGTCGATCTCGCGAAGCCGCCGCTTGCCGTAGATGTAGTCGCCGTTTTCCGACCGGTCGCCGTTCGACGCGGCCCACGATACGAGCCGCACGACCTCGGGACGCTCGACGTCGATCAGGTTCAGCAGCTCGTCGCGCAGCCGCTTGTGGCCGGCCGGCGTGATGTAGTTCTTCGCGCCCGCCGGAATCGCGGGTTGAGCCTGGTCGAGATCGTCGTCGTCACCGTCCGATTCTTTGACAAACGCCTTGTTCATGATGCAGATTCAACGTGGATGACTGATCCCCCAAGGGTACACGAAGGGCGGCCGGCCAAGGCCATGCCACCTTATTCGCGAATAAGGCTTCCCTTTTTATATGACTCTGCTATACTTCCGCTTCTGCGTGCGGCTGTAGCTCAGTTGGATAGAGTACTTGGCTACGAACCAAGGGGTCGTGGGTTCGAATCCTGCCAGCCGCGCCACTTTTTCGAGGGCCTTCCGAACCGAAGGCCCTTTCAGTTCGAAGCAGTAGAAGTTTGTTTTTGCGTGCGGCTGTAGCTCAGTTGGATAGAGTACTTGGCTACGAACCAAGGGGTCGTGGGTTCGAATCCTGCCAGCCGCGCCACTTTTTTGGGGGCCTTCCCATCGCAGAAGGCTCCGACAGTTGAAGCAGTACCGTTTTGCGTGCGGCTGTAGCTCAGTTGGATAGAGTACTTGGCTACGAACCAAGGGGTCGTGGGTTCGAATCCTGCCAGCCGCGCCACCTTAAAAGGGCTTTCCTCCGGGAAAGCCCTTTTTCTTTTTGCGCCCACCTCCCCCTCGCTCGCGCCATCAGTCCGGACGCCGCCGGCAACGTCGGCCGCGTTTCAGCAAGCTCCAATGAAAACGGCGGCCATAGGCCGCCGTCCGTCGATCGTCGAATTCGCCCGCCACCAAGGAGCGCCTGCGTCAGTAATCCTGCCGCTCGCGCTCGATGCGCATGCCGCCGTCATGGCGCGCGTGCGCGCCGTCGTCGGTCGAACGCTCGCGCATGATCCGCATCACGTCCGGATTGGTTCTCACGCGCCGCATCACGTTCGCGAGATGCACGCGGTCGCTGACCTGGATCACGAAGCGCAGCACCGTCGATTCGTGCGTCAGATCCTCGTCCATCGCGATATGGACGATGTTCGCGTCGGCCGACGTGATATCCGCCGCGACGCGCGCGAAGATGCCCTTCGTGTTCTTCACGAGCGCCTTCACCGCGACATCGAACAGGCGGCCCGGCTGCGGCGCCCATTCGACGTCGATCCAGCGCCCCGGATCGCGGCGATGGATGCGCTGCGCGACACGGCAATCCGTCGTATGAATCGCCATGCCCAGACCGATGCCGATGTAACCCATGATCGCGTCGCCGGGGATCGGCCGGCAGCAGGCGGACAACTGCACGGACATCCCTTCGGTGCCGGTGATCACGACCGGCGGCGCGTGATGCGCGGGATGCCGCTCGGACTTCGGGAGATCGTCGTCCGCGTCGCGGCCGCTCATCAGCACCTCGATGCGCTTGGCCATCACCGCGGCGACGCGACGGCCGAGGCCGATGTCCGCGAAGATTTCCTGGCGACTCTTGTTGCCCGTCCACTGCACGAGCTTCTCCCACACTTCCGGCTCGACGTCGGCCAGCGCGAGACCATAGACCTTCAGGCTCTGGTCGACGAGCCGCTCGCCTAGTTGCACGGACTCGTTCAGGCGCATCGTCTTCAGGTAGTGGCGAATCGCCGAGCGCGCCTTGCCGGTACGCACGAAGCCGAGCCACGCGGGGTTCGGCTTCGAATACGGCGCGGTGATCACCTCGACGATGTCGCCGCTCTTCAATTCGGTGCGCAGCGGCAGCAGCTCGTTGTTGATCTTCACGGCCACGCACTGGTTGCCGAGATCGCTGTGGATCGAATACGCGAAATCGAGCGCCGTCGCGCCGCGCGGCAGCGCCATGATCTTCGACTTCGGCGTGAACACGTAGACCGCGTCGGGGAACAGGTCGATCTTCACGTGCTCGAGGAATTCGCTCGAATCGCCGGCTTCGCTCTGGATGTCGAGCAGCGACTTCAGCCACTGATGCGCGCGCTTCTGCACATCGCTGAGATCCGCGCTGCCGTTCTTGTACAGCCAGTGCGCAGCGACCCCCGCCTCGGCGATCTCGTGCATCTTGCGCGTGCGCACCTGGAACTCGATCGGCGCGCCGAACGGGCCGACGAGCGTCGTGTGCAGCGACTGATAGCCGTTGATCTTCGGGATCGCGATGTAATCCTTGAACTTGCCGGGCACGGGCTTGTACAGCGCATGCAGCGCGCCGATGCACGTGTAGCAGTCGAGCGGGCTGTCGACGACGACCCGGAAGCCGTACACGTCGAGCACCTGCGAGAACGACAGCTGCTTGTCGCGCATCTTGCGGTAGACGCTGTAGATGGTCTTCTCGCGGCCGGTGATCTCGGCGTCGATCTTCGCGTCGGCCATCGCGCGCTGCGCGGCCTCGAGGATCTTGCTGATCACTTCGCGGCGGTTGCCACGCGCGGCCTTCACGGCCTTCTCGAGCGTCGCGTAGCGATGCGGGTTGAAGTTCGCGAAGCTCATGTCCTGCAGCTCGCGATACGTGTTGTTCAACCCGAGCCGGTGCGCGATCGGCGCGTAGATGTCGAGCGTTTCGCGCGCAACGCGACGGCGCTTTTCCATCGGCACCGCGCCGAGCGTGCGCATGTTGTGCAGGCGATCGGCGAGCTTGACGAGAATGACGCGCACGTCGCGCGCCATCGCGAGCAGCATCTTGCGGAAGTTTTCCGCCTGCGCTTCCTCGCGGCTGCGGAATTCCATCTTGTCGAGCTTCGACAGGCCGTCGACCAGTTCGGCGACCTTCGGGCCGAACCGCTCGGCCAGCTCGTTCTTGGTCACGCCCTGGTCTTCCATCACGTCGTGCAGCAACGCGGCCATCACGGCCTGCGCGTCGAGCTTCCAGCCGGCGCAGATTTCCGCGACGGCGACGGGATGGGTGATATAGGGCTCGCCGCTCTGGCGATATTGACCGAGGTGGGCTTCGTCGCTGAAGTGGAACGCCGCCTTGACCTCTTTGATTTCGTCCGGAGCGAGATATTCGGCAAGCATGGCCGTCAGTTTCGCGATCGAAACGACGCCGTGCTTGCGCGGCTGCTCCGGTGTGGCGGTCGGCCCGAACAGATGCCGGAAGGACTGTTCGAGGACCGCGTCGATGTACTGGCGCGCAGGCGACTGGGCCGGGGCTTCGGTGGTCGGATCCGCGGAGGCGGACGATGGGGTGGTGCTCATATTCGCCTCCAGGTCGAGTCGTTGCGCGCGGGGACTACATGGCTGGAACGGGCCGGATGCGCGTTACACCGGCACCTTCTTCAGCATCTCGACGCCGACCTGGCCGGCGGCGATTTCGCGCAGCGCGACGACGGTCGGCTTGTCGCGGCTTTCGATTTTCGGCGTATGGCCTTGCGCGAGCTGCCGCGCGCGATAGGTGGCGGCGAGCGCCAGTTCGAAGCGATTCGGGATTTGCTTCAGGCAGTCTTCGACGGTAATGCGAGCCATGTTGGTAATTCCTTCTGAATATAGTCCTTATTCTACCTTATGTCCCTCGTGCCCCGCGTCATTCCGCGTGGGGCAGATGGATGCCGAGCTCGATGAACAGCTCCGCGTGTCGCGCGTACTGCGAAGCAAAACGCAGGCGCGTCGCCGCGACGATGCATTCGAGTTCCGCGAGCGCACGCTCGAAATTCTCGTTGATCACCACGTATTCCGCTTCCGACGCGTGCGCGATCTCGCTGCCGGCGGCCAGCAGGCGTCGCGTGATCACGTTCGGTTCGTCCTGGCCGCGCTTCTTCAGGCGCTCCTCGAGCGCATCGAGCGACGGCGGCAGGATGAAGATGCCGACCGCGTTGCGGAACTGCTTCTTCACCTGCAACGCACCCTGCCAGTCGATTTCGAGCAGCACGTCGTGGCCGTTCTTCATCTGCTCTTCGATCCAGACGCGCGACGTGCCGTAGTAGTTGCCGTGCACTTCCGCGCTCTCGAGGAATTCGTGCGCCGCGTGACGCGCGCGGAAGTCCTCGACGGTCGTGAAGTGGTAGTGCTGACCGTCCTGCTCGCCCGGGCGCGGCTTGCGCGTCGTGTACGAGATCGACAGGCAGATTTCGCTGTCCTTCGACAGCAGCGCATTCACGAGCGTCGACTTGCCGGCGCCCGACGGTGCGACCACCATGAACAGGTTACCGGGATAGACGCCGCCGTGCAGCGAATGCGACGCGTGGCCGTCGCGATGGGATTCGGTCATGTTGCTTTTACTCCAGGTTTTGCACTTGCTCGCGCATCTGCTCGATCAGCAGCTTCAGCGCCATCGACGCGTCGGCGAGTTCCTTCGCCGCCGCCTTCGAGCCGAGCGTGTTCGCTTCGCGATTCAGTTCCTGCATCATGAAGTCGAGACGCTTGCCGACCCGGCCGCCCTTCTCGATCACGTGACGCGTTTCGTTCAGGTGCGCGGTGAGTCGCGACAGCTCTTCCGCGATGTCGATCCGGATCCCGTACATCGTCACTTCCTGACGGATGCGCTCCGCGGCTTCCTCGCGCGTGACGACCGTCGAGCCGCCTTCGGGCGCCGCGAGGCCGAGCGCTTCCTGCAGCCGCTCGACGATCTTCTGCTGGTGCTTCGCGATCAGCTCCGGCACGAGCGGCGTGATGCGCGCGACGATCGCCTCCATCTCGGTAACGTTCGACAGCAGCATCGTCGCCAGTTGCGCGCCTTCGCGCGAACGCACGACGACGAGCTCGCCGATCGCCTCCTTGCCGCATGCGAGCACCGCGTCGCGGATCGCGTCGGCCGACACCCCGCTCTCGGCGAGCACGCCGGGCCAGCGCAGGATTTCGCCCGCGCGCAGGCGGCCGACGCCCGGAAACGAATCGAGCACCGCACGTTCGAGCTCGGCAAGCTGGCCGAGCGCCGACTGATTCAGCGCGCCCGCGCCGATGCCCTGCTCGCCGCGCTGCAGGTTGATGCGCACGTCGACCTTGCCGCGCGACAGCTTGTTCATCAGCATTTCGCGCAGCGCGGGTTCGCACGCGCGCACGTCGTCCGGCATCCGGAAATTGAGATCGAGGAAGCGCGAGTTCACGGTGCGCAGTTCGACCGACACGCTGGTGCCGCCGTTGCCGGTGGCCGTCGCGAGTTCGCGCGTCGCGCTCGCGTAGCCCGTCATGCTGTAGATCATGGTTCGTCTCGCCGTCTGGTGCCCTCGCGGGCGGGGATACATCGAGGCGCCCGGCGCATCGAAAGGCGCGGGGCGGGAAGCGCGCATTATCCCATTTTTGCGGACCATCCCGCCGGGCACGCCCGCCGTTCGGCGCTAAAATCGGGGTTTCCTCCCCTTCCGCGATTTCCCATGACGTCTTCCGTTTCCCGCCCTAGCGGCCGCCGCGCCGACGAACTGCGCAAGGTCGCCCTCACGCGCCACTACACGAAACACGCCGAAGGCTCCGTGCTGGTCGAATTCGGCGACACCAAGGTGCTCTGCACCGCAAGCGTCGCCGAGCGCGTGCCCGAGTTCCTGCGCGAGCGCGGGCAAGGCTGGCTGACCGCCGAATACGGGATGCTGCCGCGCGCGACCCACACGCGCAGCGACCGCGAAGCCGCCCGCGGCAAGCAGACGGGCCGGACGCAGGAAATTCAGCGCCTGATCGGCCGCGCGCTGCGCGCGGTGTTCGATCTCGAGGCGCTCGGCCCGCGCACGATCCACATCGACTGCGACGTGATCCAAGCCGACGGCGGCACGCGCACGGCCAGCATCACCGGCGCGTTCGTCGCCGCGCACGACGCCGTGTCGACGCTGATCGCGGCCGGCAAGCTCGCGCGCTCGCCGATCACCGACCATGTCGCTGCGATCTCGGTCGGCGTGTACGAAGGCGCGCCCGTGCTCGATCTCGACTACGCGGAAGATTCGCGCTGCGACACCGACATGAACGTCGTGATGACGGGCGCGGGCGGCTTCGTCGAAGTGCAGGGCACGGCCGAAGGCGTGCCGTTCTCGCGCGCCGAGATGAGCGCGCTGCTGGACCTCGCTCAGGGCGGGATCGCCGAGCTCGTGCGGCTGCAAAAAGATGTCCTGGGCGTGAGCCATGCCTGACGACCTCACCCTCGCGCCGCTGTCGCGCATCGTGCTCGCATCGAACAACCCGGGCAAGCTGCGCGAATTCACCGCGCTGTTCGCGACGGTCGGCATCGAGATCGTCCCGCAGGGCGACCTCGCGGTGCCGGAGGCGGAAGAGCCGTTCGGCACGTTCATCGAGAACGCGCTGACCAAGGCGCGCCACGCATCGCGGCTCACCGGGCTGCCGGCGATCGCCGACGATTCCGGCCTGTGCGTGCGCGTGCTGCGCGGCGCGCCGGGCGTCTATTCGGCGCGCTACGCGCAGCGCGCGGGCCGCGCCAAGGGCGACGCGGCGAACAATGCGTATCTCGTCGAGCAGTTGCGCGGCGTCGACGACCGGCGCGCCTACTACTGCTGCGTGCTCGCGCTCGTGCGCCATGCGGACGATCCGGAACCGCTGTTCGCCGAAGGGCGCTGGGCCGGCGAGATCGTCGATACGCCGCGCGGCGAACACGGATTCGGCTACGACCCGTATTTCTACCTGCCGTCGCTCGGCGCGACGGCCGCCGAACTCGAGCCGGCCGTGAAGAACACGCACAGCCATCGCGCGCTGGCGCTGAAGGCACTGCTCGCCCGGCTCGCGGAGGAAGCATGACCGTACCCGATATCGCTTCGCCGCGGGAGGTGGCATGAGCCAGGCCGCGGAAACCGGCGCACGCGTCGTCGCGACCTTCACGTCGCCCGGCCAGGTGCGCCTCACGTCGCTGCCGCCGCTCGCGCTGTACGTGCATTTCCCGTGGTGCGTGCGCAAGTGCCCGTACTGCGATTTCAACTCGCACGAATGGAAAGGCGAGCGGTTTCCGGAAGCCGACTATCTCGACGCACTGCGTGCCGACCTCGAGCAGGCGCTGCCGCTCGTGTGGGGGCGGCAGGTGCATACCGTGTTCATCGGCGGCGGCACGCCGAGCCTGCTGTCGGCGGCCGGCCTCGACCGGATGCTGTCCGACGTGCGTGCGCTGCTGCCGCTCGACGCCGATGCCGAGATCACGCTCGAGGCGAATCCGGGCACGTTCGAAGCCGCGAAGTTCGCGCAGTTCCGCGCAAGCGGCGTGAACCGCCTGTCGGTCGGCATCCAGAGCTTCAACGAGGCGCACCTGAAGGCGCTCGGCCGGATTCACGACACCGCGCAGGCACGCGCGGCCGTCGAGATCGCCGCGCAGAACTTCGACAACTTCAACCTCGACCTGATGTTCGCGCTGCCGAACCAGACGCTCGACGAATGCCGCACCGACATCGAGACCGCGCTGTCGTTCGCGCCGCCGCACCTGTCGCTGTATCACCTGACGCTCGAGCCGAATACGCTGTTCGCGAAGTTCCCGCCGGTCGTCCCCGACGACGACGCGTCGGCCGACATGCAGGAATGGATTCATGCGCGCACGGCCGAAGCCGGCTACGGACGCTACGAAGTGTCCGCGTACGCGAAGCCGAATCATCAGTGCAAGCACAACCTGAATTACTGGCGCTTCGGCGACTATCTCGGGATCGGTGCGGGCGCCCACACGAAGCTGTCGTTCCCGAACCGGATCCTGCGGCAGGCGCGCTACAAGCATCCGGCGACCTTCATCGAGCAGGCGAAGGCCGGCACGGCCGTGCAGGAAGAGCGTGAAGTCGGCGCGCGCGATCTACCGTTCGAATTCATGCTGAACACGTTGCGGCTCGTCGAGGGCTTCCCCGTGCACAGCTTCGCGGAACGCACGGGCCTGCCGATGAGCACGATCGAGCCGGCGCTGAAGGAAGCGGAGCGGCGCGGACTGATCACGCGCGATTTCACCCGAATCGCGCCGACGCCGCTCGGCCAGCGTTTCCTCAACGACCTGCAGGAATTGTTCCTGCGCGACGACTGATCGAATGAACGCGGCGGCATTTCGGTTACAATGCCGCCTCGTGTGGAAGCGTGGCCGAGCGGTTTAAGGCACTGGTCTTGAAAACCAGCGACGGGAAACTGTCCGTGAGTTCGAATCTCACCGCTTCCGCCAGAAGCCCTTACGTATAAAGGGTTTCGGGCGGACAAAATAATCCAACCCGCCATACAACCCACCTAAACACAAAGTCGTATTTCTGCCACTGGGAGGCAAGAAATGCCGAGCTACACTCTGACCGCCCGAGTCGTGCTGCACAAAGACGACAAACGAACCAAAGAGCACTCCCCTGACGCCGAAGAGTACGCGACGCTGCATGCCGAAATGCATTCTCGCGACTATCGCCGGTATTACATTGCCAATAACGGGAAGATGTATAAATTGCCGCCCGGCGAATACAACATCGACCTCACTGCCGATGATGGCGCGAAAGCACGTGACGCAGCGCTGAAGAAGGTGCAGGAAGCAGCAACGCTCGCTACGTCTGCCAATCGCTACTCAGCTCTCGTCACCGGCGGTGGCGGCCTGCTCTCGGCGAACCTTGAAATCATCACGAAAGATCCAGACGCGTAACCCGCATCCTTCAACGTCCCAACAACGTTGACGATGCTCGCTGCGCCGGCGCTCCGCTAGAATGAATGTTGATATCCTGCGTCAGGTTTCCAGCGATGGACATTCAATCGATTCGAACCGAGGACGATTACGGCGTAGCCCTGAAGGCGGTGTCCGAGCTCGTCGATGCAGATCCGGCACCTGATACGCCGGCCGGCGACGAGTTGGAGCGGCTGTCGATCCTGATCGAACGCTACGAGGCTGAACACTGCGCGCCAAAGAACACCGGCGCACGCATGCCGTTCTCCCGCGAACGGTATCTGCAGCAACTGCGCGAGGGGAAACTGGAACCGCATCCGGTCGTCGACTTCGGCGAGCCGCGGAGCAGCGAGTTTGGCGGTCCCGACGAACAATCCTGACGCGGCTGCGGACGCATCAAACCAATGGCGCCACACGGGCGCCATTGTTCATTTAATTCCCAGATCCGGGGGCCGCGTCAGCACGCGCAAGTGCCCGTTGCCGATCAGGAAATTTCGATACGACCGTATTGCGACGTCCCATACCGCGCGCATCACGCTCGGGCCGGCCTCGACGATCTTGCCGTTCTGGTCGACTACCGCGAGTGTTGCGGCATTTCCGTCCGGAGTCACGATGCTGAGCCCCTGAAAGCTGACGGCGCTGATCGTGCTCCTGAGTGGCGCGATCACCTCGCGATCCGTGGACGGTTTTGTATCCGCCACTGACTTTCGTTTCGCCATTTCCATACCTCCTATACAGGCTGTGGCAAGGTGGTTGCTCGCCCGGTCGATTCCTCGTCGGCCAGCGGTTCGCCGCGGAGCGGCAGCAGCGACGAATCGCTGAACCTAAGCTTGTGGGTCACGCGCGGCCGGCCGCTGAGCGGCCCCACACCCACCACCGGCGCGCCGAACAGCGTCACATTCCACAGGTGCGAGCCGTCCGGCGGCGACACGCCGACGCCCTCCACAAAGACGGTGCGGCCGACAAGGCCGTCGAGCTTCGAGTAGATCACGCGGGCAAGGTCGCCGGGCCTACAGCGCAGTTCACGCATGATTGGCCTCCCTCTCGCCCTGTTCCGTCTCCAGGCCGTCGCCACGCAGTGGCTCGAGCGCGTAATCGGGAAACAGGTAATAGTTCGTGAAAATGGGGCCGTCTTCGTCGGCAGCTGCGCCGAACACGGCCTGCCCGAGAACGGTCACTTCCCAACAGTCGCCGTGGCGCAGGCGATCGACAACGACGATGCGCCCGGGAAGCGCAGGATTTTTCGAGCGCACGACGCGCGCCAGATCGCCCGGCCGGCAACGAAGCTTAGCCATGGCACACCTCCCGCGAAATCACATCGAGCGTGTCCGGAAGCGCTTCCGCCAGCGTCAGGATGTGCTTCAGCGTGCTGTGGATCGGGAGCGCGCCAGGCTTGTCGTCGGGTACCGCGCTATACAGCACGCGCAGCAGGTCACATACAAGGTGCGCGTCGAGCTGGGCGTCGATGAAGCTTTGTTCGATGTCAGCCATGGCTCACCTTCGCGGTCAGTTCCTTGTGTGCAGTCTCGGTCAGGTCGAGATACGTTTCAGCAACATCGGCGCCGACGATGGCGACGGCCGCCGTGTACGCATCGCCGTTCGCCTCTGCGAAGCGCGCGATTGCGGCTAGCAGATTGCTCATGCGCAGGAAGCCTTCCCGCGAGCACGACACGCCATCGATGCCGCGGCGCACGAGCGCTTCGAGTTCAGGGTTCGTCTTAGCCATGCGCCACCTCTGCACGGGCCAGGTCAGCGAGACGGCGCAGCGCGTCGCCAGTGATGTCGAGCGCGGCGCGATCGGTCGGGGCCAGCGCGGCCGCGCGCACGGCGTCGGAGACAATCTCAAGGAAAAGAAGGCTGCGCGGCTCGGCGCAGCGGAGAGGAACGACGCTCGACGGGCGAGCGGAGATAGCGGTTCGCATGGTGCAGCTCCTGTGTTTTCGGAGCCTGCCGCCGCTGTCAAACGGGTGGGCAGGCTGGTGACAGGGTTGACAGACCGGAACACAGGAACCGGCGAGCGCAAGCGCTCCCCCACCACAGCCCGCCCGTAAAAAGGGCGCGAGCGATGATACTACGGACGTAAAAAAACCGCACTCTGGCGGCCGTCCGCCCTGTGTATTCCAGGCTGTCAAACCCGGGTCGCTGTTGTTTCAACGACGGCTACAGGTTAGGCCATTATGGCGAGGCGCGCAAGAGCCTGATTAACGACGGCGCGGTCGTTGCTTGACGTAGTCGTAAAGCGCATCGAAGTTAGGTTCCGTGGCAAACCGACTATCTGTCGCCGGCTCCTCTGGAGCGATCCCGAGCTTCTGGTCATGTAAGGCCCGCGCGACCTTTGGCATCCCATTGATGTCGATCACGTATCGCCAGCCGTTGCGATCGAGCCAGCGAGCCATCGTCGCCCGCTGGTTGGGCTTACAGCCGACAAGGTCGGCGAGCTCGCTCGCGGTGAGATAGACACTCATGTGATGATCGATTGTTGAGGCGGTGAGCCATTATCAGCGACGTCCCTTCCGCGTTTCAAATTGCAAAGGGTAAGCACCGCTGATCTATTGAGCGCCGAGCCGCGGCGGTAGGCGGCACAACCACCGTCGATGGTTGCGCGAGATTGCTGGAATTCCAGCAATCCAGCAAAATCAACGAGTTATCGCATTCCCTCAAGTTGAGGAAATGCGCCAACGCCGGAATTCCGGCTTCGATAGGGACACAGGAATTCCTGTAACGGAGTCGTGAGACCCTTCACCCTCAACCTGAGGGCGGACCGAAAACCGAGCCTCCGGTTATTGCGGGCTTCAGGAGATTCCTCGAATCTGAGAAATTCAGTTGGCGGGCAAGATGGCGGGTAGACGGGCACCAGCGCCGTACCCGCCATGCGGGTCGGGCCACGTCGGCGGACCTTCGTTCCTCCATGCATGAGCGTCTGGCGTCGTCAGTCCCTCCGAGCTATCCTCCGGCAACACTGGAGAATCCAATGCCGACACAAAATGACGCGGTTGAGGTGCTACGCCTCGCCGAAAAGGCAGGCGTGAAACTCGTGGTTCAGTTTCGAGCCCCGGATGGCTGGATGGAGCGCCCCATTACACCGGAAGTGCTCGCCCAATGCATCGCGTCCGGACGATCGGCGCCGGCCGCAGCGGTCGGCGTGTCCGACGAAGAATATGCCGAATGGGTCGAAAACAACGGGGCTGTCAAGTGCATAGCGAAAACGCGCGCAGGCAAGCGCTGCCGATGCTTCGTGCCAGGCGCACACTACCGCGATGCGCTCGCATGGAAGGAAGCGAACGATGCCGGCGGGTATTGCTCTGTCCACGGCGACGCATAGCGGCGCATCAGTACCGCAGCTCGAGCTCACGCTCGATCGCGTCCAGCTCTACATCCGATAGCAGCATCAGCTCGAAGCGCGCGGCCCACGCGTGCGCGCCGCGGTCGCGCAGCTCTGCAACGTACCGACGGGCGTCGGCCTCGATCTCGGCGGCCTGGTCGGCATCACGGTCGACCGGCACGCGCCAGCGCCATAGCAACTCCCGGAACGCCTCACACGCGGCCCACGGATGGCGGTCGATTGGATCGGCCCGGATCACGTCGACGAAGGCGGTGGGCGTCCAGTCCGGCAGCGGACGTCGATAGGCCAGCGCCAGCAGCACCGGCTCGCGCCGGGCCCGCGCCTGGTACGCACCGAGTTGCTGCCAAGCCTGCTCGATCGCGCGCACCGCGGCACCCGTCGTGTCGGAACGCTCGGCCTCCAGGCGCGCAACCTCCTCGCGCAGTTGCTGCAGCATCCTTCTATGGCGGGTCGCCATCAGCGGTTACCCCCCAACGCGGCGAGCCTGCGCTGCAGGTCGGCCAGCTCTGCGCCTTCGCACTCGCGCGAGATCTGTTCGATCAACTGGGCGGTCAGCACGATATTGCCGGAGTTCTCGGCTCGGGTCATGAGCCGTTCCAGTCGACGCAGACGCACGGCCCGATGCGACATGGCGCTCTGCCCGAGGTCGGCGAGGAAGGCCGCACGGATCGCCTCGAACTCAGCCCGCCGCTTCTTCCCGACCTTGGCGCCGGCTGCCTTCGTCGGGTCGTAGCTCTCGCAGTGCTGCGGCGTCACAGACAAGCCGAACTCAGCCAAGATGTCGCGCGCCACCTGCGAGGGGCTGTCGAAGCATGCCAAGCCTTGCACGATGCGGGCTTTCACGTTTTCAGGGAGCGCGGCCATCGGTCGAATCCTTCTATGCTGGGTCTATGCAAACCCGGGGCAATCCCGGAATTCCAGGTATTTGCTCTCACCCTCGAAGCTGCGGGAAGCCACAAGACGGCAACGCCATTCGTAGCGCGGCGTCTACGGCGGGCCGCACTTCGTCGGTACCCATCCAGTCAAGCATCACGTACGCCACGGCCCAGTAGAGCGATGCTCGCTCTTCCTCGATCCACTTGTCGCGTCGGCGCATGGCCGACCATTCGAGGGAGCGTGCCCATACGAGATGGAGCATCGAATCGCGGCCAGGCTCGATGTCGCTGGCGTCAGCCGGATTGGCGCCGATCAGCGCCAATCGCTCGTCGAGCGTGGTACCCGCGTCGATGTCCTGAAACTGCGCGATCAAGCGCTCGCCGACGAGTGAGAGACGGTGTCGCCTTGCCTCGCCAACCTCAGTGATGATCCGACGCGCTTCACGGCGGCTGAAGGCGATCAGGTTCCCAAAGCGGCACAGGTCACTCCGCATGCGCCACATCCTCGGCGAGCGGCCGGTCGAGCGCGGCGTTGCTGTTGCCATGCCGCGCCTTGTTCGGCTGCGGCTGCGGGCCGATGACCCACTCGCGATCGAGGCAATCGCCGACGATGCGATCGAAGGCGACCGCGGCGGCATCCCGGAAGCGTTCACCGGTGGCCGCGGACGTCGAAATGTCGAGCATCGGAATCTCCATCAGTTGACCGGGCCGGTGTTGCCGCCCTGTGCATCCGGGTGCGTGTGCGTGTCGTCGACGCGCTTGCCGTTCGCGAAGACTTCGCCAGCGAACTGCGTAGCTCCGTTGATCGAGCACGCAGTGCGCGCGCCGTCCTCGTTCAGCACTGCGATCGCGCCTGTCATGGTCACCGTCGGCGCGTCGAGCGTGATGCCGCCCGGCGCCTTCACTTTCACGACTTGGCCGGCCGGATTGAGGTCGACGAACGTCGAGCCATCGTCGCTGCGCAGCTGCGCGGATGTCGTGCTGACATTCGCAAGGACGCGGGGCTTCGAGCGAAAGCCGAGCAGCGCGAAGCCATCCGACAGATCGTGCATGCGGACGGATACCTTCTCGCCCACACCGCCCGACTGCCACCAGGCGTCGATCGCGCCGTCGGCGAACACCACAAGACACTCGTCACCCTTGGTCACCGGAAAGGTCATGGTCGCGCCACCGCCAGCTGGAAACTGCACCGGGCAATCGACAAGCAGCGGAAGCGCCACGGTTGACAGTGTGCCGTCTTCCGCGCGCAGCGTTGCTTTAATGCCGGCCTGCACGACGACGGTCTGGGCGTCGACGTCGTATGATTCGACAGTGCCCGGAAGTGCGACGTGCGTTTCGTTTTTGGCAACAAACACGCCAAGCCGAAATACTTCCAGTGCGTCTGGCGCAATTTCGTTCTTATTCACGTGGGAACCTCAATGAGAATTACCGCCTGGTTGCTTGCGATGCTTCTGTGCACATCGGCCCTTGCCACGCCGCCGAAACATCTCGCCGACGATGTGCTCGTATGGCCAACGGGTGAGGCAAAGGCCGGCGACAGAATCGATTTGGCCGCAATGACCTATACGCTTCACACATCGAAGCGATGCAGCCTGCCCATCGTCAATGCAGAGCAATATCGTGAGCTCGAAGTGCATTCCGGCACGAGTCAATACGTTGGATGTTGGGGAGCGACGCTCAACAAGTCCGTGGTAATGATCGCGCCCGACGGGCAAAAACCGGTCGATTCCCTCGCGATATTCGGGCGGGCCGCCCCGAACGGTGACGGGTCGGCCACGCTCCAATATCCCAGCTACAGCCGCCGCTAACCGTTCGGATTGACCGGTGGGATCCTGCTTGCGCCGAAAGGATCATTGGGATCGATCTTCGACGGCGCTGGCGCGATCGAATAGTGCGAAGCCTTGTTGGCGATTTCGATCGAGGCAGTGGCGTTCACCGCAATGCACGTCGCCTCCGTGTACCATTCTTTGCTGTGCGTGTCGCCGAGATGCTCGGCAACCATGACTCTGTATAGGCCGTATTTTCCGGCCGGGTTGTTGAGCTGATTGCTCACCGCGTCGAAACCATTTTTCGGCTGATCACTGATCGAAAGCCCATACTCGTACCGCTGAATGCTGGCGTTCTCGAGCTGGATCACATTGCCGATTTTGATGTTCGGATTCAGTAGCATCCGGACAAAAATATAGTTGCGCTGTTGGACGGGCAAACCCACCATCCCGGTATTCCGGTTCACCTCGTAGATATCGCCCGGGATGAACTCCGTTCGAGGAATCATCGTGAGCTGGCCATTTTGGATGCTCCAGTCCATGTCGAGGTCCATTGCCACATCCCGCATCACATCGCGCGCCATCCCGAACAGCACGCGGCCGCGCGGATATGCGTTCACGGTCAAATCAGGGATGTAGCCGCGTGTCACGCCCTTCTCCGCGAACGCCTTGGACACTGCATCGACAACGTCGGCATGGGTCGCGCCAGCCGCCAACGTCGTGTTGATCGTCGCAAAGTTGTAGGCGCGATCCCCGTCCGCGCAGGTCAGGTCCAGAAAGGTGTCGGTCGGGCTTTCTCGACCCTGTCGTGCCTGTATCAGCGAACCGTCGAAAATGATCCCGCAATTCCCCTTGTAGCCTGCCTGCAGCACCACTCGCGAGAACTCCTGGCTCACCCTGTTTGCCGTGCTCGGATTCAGGTTGTAGACCCGAATCCGCGCTGAATTCGGGGTCTCACGATCCCCGCGCCGCACCTCGAACGTGAATCGAAGCGCTGACAGGTCGATACCGTCGTCATTCAGGTCGCCCGCCAGAAGCGACGCCTTCCGAAGCCATTGCTGCGTCATTTTCTCGTCCTATGTCCGGGCTGCCGATTACGGCGACTCGTTGAACACGATCACGATGCGGCAGGGAGCGCGCAATGCGCCCCCTACGCACCGGCGGGCCGCGCCCACTCCCGGTGGGCCGCCTGCTGTCGGGGTTTTTCGGAGCCGTGGCACTGTCCGACTGATCCACGCCGAGCGACGATGAACTCGGGTTGCTTCCAGCGAGGCAACAGCGTTACGAAGCGGCCTGCGCCGCCCAGAAGCGGCGGTGCCGCTCGTTGATGTCATCGACCGGCGCGGCGTCGCGTGTGGGCGTCGTATGCACGCCTTGAGCGTCCCAGAAACGCCGGTTGATCTCGTTGATGTCCGGGCGGTCGGCGGCGGCCGCGGCGGCCGTCTTGTCAGCCGTCACGCGGCCGCTGAGCGAGATACCGCGATCGATGGTGCGGCAGCGGATTCGGCGGGTCATTGCTTCACCTCGGTGGGTTGATCTTCGAACTGCACATCAGCGTCCTGCCGAAGCGCTTCGCGATAGTTGTGCAGGCGCACGTGCATATCCTGATCGCCGCTCCAATGCAGATCGGGTATCACGAGTGCCTCACGCGCCGCGGAAATATCGATCGGCATGCCACAACGCAGCGCGTCGTCAATGAACTGACGAAGCGGGACCATCTGTTCTCGCAACGCCACGAGCTGCTCGATGCGCTGTTGCAACTCCGAGCGCATCACCACGTCGGCGGCAAGTTGCGCATCGTGGGCCGCCTGCTCCATCGCCTTGGTGGCCGCAGTGACATCGGCGCCGAGCAACTCGCACGCGCCCAGCGCCGCATCGCGCCGCGCCTCGGCGTCGAGAACTGCAGCGCGACCGGTGCGCAGTTTCGGTTCGGGTGGCGCGGCCTGGCCAGCCTTGAGCCGATCCGCAAGCTGCGCGCCAGCGGACGCCGTCTCGGCGACGTCTGCCGCACGCAGTCGCGTCAATTCAGCCTCGCATCCCGCCAAGTGTTCGCGCGCCCGTTCCGCCGCAACCTTGGCGGCCTCCAGCGCTGTCAGCGTCACCTTGCACCGCTCGATGCACTCACGTAGGTGGGCGCGCTCGCGGCCGGCCTCGATGTCGGGCAGCTTCGGCGGCGTAGGCACCGCCATCGGTTTGTAGATGTCAGGCGAGAAAACGATCGGCGCCGGCATCGGTTTGGGCTCGCTGCGCTTGATCTCGAGCCCGTTGCCATACGCCGGATTGCTTTGCATGTAGAACCACTTCATGTCATCGGCCGTCGAGCGCGGGACGAGGCTGCACAGTTCCTTGCCCTGCTTATCTACGACGCTCCAGCCGGTGCGCATCGGGGAGTCGTTGGAGATCGTGCTCACGCCACCACTCCCAGCTGGTCGGCCGGCACTTCCTGAAACGTGAAGCGCTGCGACGGGCACCGATGTTGGAGAATGC
Source organism: Burkholderia sp. NRF60-BP8 (assembly GCF_001522585.2). Classification (NCBI taxonomy): domain Bacteria; kingdom Pseudomonadati; phylum Pseudomonadota; class Betaproteobacteria; order Burkholderiales; family Burkholderiaceae; genus Burkholderia; species Burkholderia sp. NRF60-BP8. The sequence goes on along the minus strand of NZ_CP013373.1, from coordinate 1,004,543 downwards.
TGGCGAAATTCCAGGCGATGTCGTGCGGCAGAAAATTGACGACGACGCGGCCGTCAGGTGCGACGATCTGGTACAGCTTCGGCTGGCCGGGATGGGTCAGCAGCCCACGCAGGAAATGATCGGCAGGGACGTTCGGATTCGGGCCAGCCTCGGGCACCAACGCCACCGCGGTCGGAACGATCCTGAGCGTGCTGGCGAGGCTCGCGTCGGTCTTCCGATAGTCCTCGACCAGGCGGGTGCAGGCATGCAGCGGCAGATCCCGATGGAGTTGGCTGCCCGCCGCATCCACGATGGAGTGCGGCACCTCCTGGGCGCCCGGGTGTTCGTTGACGGTGGTGAGGGGATTGAAGGTCATCGCTCGGCGGTCCGGGTTCGTGATGGCCGGACTATCTCACCCCCGACTCATCGCACCGCTATTCGATGATTTCCGCGCTCGGCGCTCTGCCGAGGCGTGGTTCGCGAACGCCCGGTAATCGACGTTCTGGCCAGCCTCCGGCCCCTCCGCGTAGCGGCCCGCCCGGTTGTCGTGCAGCGTCCAGCCGCGCGGGGGCGCCGCGGCCACCATCGCCCATAGCTCTTTCGTCGATGCGCTCGGCGCGCGCCCGAGCGCGGCGCGAATCGCCAGCCGGATCGGACCCACCGCGCCAAGCTGCCGCCCGCCGGCGAACCGGTCGTGATGTGCGTGCACGTACAGGTCGACCAGCACGTCACTGAACGTCGCCGGCACGCCGCCGCGCAGCCGCGCAAGCACCTCGCTGCGGCCGACGATACGCAGCGCCTCGGCGACCAACTCGGCGTCCTCGCAGGCCTTCAGGAAGATCCGGCACCGGCGCGCCCAGAAAGCGGCGACGCGCGCCGGCGGCCACCGGTTCGGACTCTGCGACATGGCGGGTTGATGGCGGGTCGACCGGCGCTTTCTCTTCACGGGCGTTTCGGGGCTCGCGACAGGGGGGAACAGACCTCCGCTATCGTCACGCATGCACAGCTCCATCGTTTGGCGGGTCGTAGTAAAACGCACGTAGGCGCTCATACGCTTCGTCGCCGAATCGCTTCTCGGCAGCAAGTTCATCGCGAATCCATTGCCCGTCACCGGCGGCCTTGAACACGCGCCGCTTGAAGACAGCGAACGGTTCGGCATCGCTCTTCGCGATGCCCAGTACGACGGCTTGTGCCTCAATGCCGGCGGTCGTCGTGTGCCAGTCAACACCGACACCGGGGGCGCCTGCGCCGGCCGCGCGAGCGAGCTGCAGCTTGCCTGTGACGTCGCCGAATCCCTTCGGGCCGATGAGGTAATCGAATCCGACACGTGGCGGAAGCTCGACTCGATCGCGCACGGCCGGGAAATAGCGGGCCACAGCATCGATGTCGCCCTTCAGGTGCTCGATCAACGCACGGATAGCGCCGGCACGCGCCTCGACAAACAGCGCAGGATCTACGCGGCCGAGACGGTCGCCGAGTGCTGCGTTGTACGCATCGATGACGGCCAGCTCCGCATCGCTGTACGCGGTCTGCAGTTCGTCCAGCCATCCTGCCGCATTCAACCAGGTCGAGGCGTGCGGGATGAATTTCGGATCGCTCCACTGGCCGGATGTCGTGGCCCGCTGGACGCCGGCCATGATGGCGGCGAATAGCTGCTCGTCCGGGTTCCGCTTTGCGAAGGCCTTCAGCGCAGCGTCGTGAGAGCGCTTGCGCGGATATGCCGCCCAGAATCGCTCAAAGCGCTCGCGCAGCGAGTGCGGGATTTCTTTTGGAGTTGTCTTTCTTTTCTTTCCTTTCTTTTGTGGTTGTCGATTTGGCAACTGTTTCGTTGTCGATTTGGCAACCCCTTCGGTTGTCGATTCGGCAACCCCCGGTTGCTGATCTGGCAACTGTTGTTCATCCGGCAACGGTTGCCGAATTGGCAACTCCCAAGACGAGGAATCAGTGTTCACGGCAAGGCGGTGCCCGTGGCGGCCGGCGCCGCGCGTGACGATCCCCAAGGCCTCCAACTCGCGAACAGCGCGGCTGAGATTGGCCTTGTCGATGCCGGTCATATCGCGCAGCTGCCCGAGACCGATCTCGTCAGCGGTCTTGTTGTAGCCGTAGGTCTTGCGGATGATCGCGAGCAGCACGTTCAACTGCCGTGCTCCAAGCCGAGCGGCCAGGATCGCGTCGAGCAGGTTGTTCGGGATCCGCGTGAAAGGGCTTTCGAACGGTTCAGTCGACATCAACCCATCCGATCACACGGCGAACGGACTGCGCAGATACGCCAGGTCACGCAAGCGCGCGGCCGGCTCCTCGAGACGCTTCTGCACCGGCCGCAGGAAGCCAGTGAGAATGTCGCCGTGGTGCTGCGGTTCCTCGGCCGCGAGCAAGGTCAACAGCTGCACGGCAAGGGCATCGGGCACCGCCGTGTCGGCATCGATCTGGGCGAGGATGGTGGCCGCCGCGCGGCCGGCCTCGATGGAACGCACCGCGGCGTCGGCCAGCTCGGTGACGGTCGGAGTCGGGATCAGCACGCCGTCGCTCATACACGGCTCCCTTGCGCCTTGCGCGCGAGGTACGTGTCGAGTTCGGCCGTGTAGAACAGCGTCATGCGCCCAACCTTGAAAGGGCGCGGAAACATCGGATCGTTCTTCACGAGCGACCAAAGCGTCGTCAGTCCGGAGCCGATATATGCAGCGGCTTGTTTGGGGCGCTTCGCGCCACCCTGAATCGTGCTCATTCACTCATCTCCGTTCAAGATCGTGCGGGATTGCACGTTGAGCGGATCATCTGCCACGCACGGAGCGAATTACTAGGGTGTCAGCCAGTTGACGGGGGGTGTTTGCCAGTTGACGGGGGGTATCTACGGGCAAACAGGGTTTCGGCATCGGGCATGCTTTTCAGCCAGCCATCGATCGTTTCGGGAGCTTGGGTATCGGTGAGGCGCGCATTGTTCGCTTCGGCGCACTTTTGCACATCATCAAGAATGGCACGGACGGCCTGTGCCCGCGATGGCCATTTGCCACTGGTCGGGACGCGATCGCGTGCGAGACGCTGCGCTTCTTCACTGACGACCGCGTACTTTTCTGCCCTGGTACGGCCACCGGAACTCGCCTTGCGCCTTGCCAGCTCTTCCGAGATTCGTTCGCCGATCGACGCGACGCGTGCTGCCAGTTCGTCACCGGTGTTCGCCAACTCGCGCAGCTCGGATGCCGAGATACTGGAAAGACGATCAAGGGAGGTTTCGAGTAGTGACAGCTTTCGTGCATAGGCCGAAGCAGCATGCAAAAAAATGTCCCTGTATTTGGCGGATACGGCTTCGCGCACCTTTCCGGATACCGAATAGGCTCCCCGCACGAATGCATTTGCGCAGTTCTTAGCGGTACGGGAAAACTCCTGAAACGCGATCCTCACCTCTTCGTCGGTGCGGATGAGATGGGCGAGAACAAGCGGAACCATGTCCCACCGCTCTCCGATTGCGATCTCCGAAAGTTTGGTCTCGTCAATCACATGAGCAGGTAAGCCCTTGCTCTCCACGATGACGATAAAGGCCGCAAACGCCTCTGCTCGCTTTACTAGCCTGCGCGCAAGGATCTCGCGTTTGCTCTTCTCTATTGATTCGTTGGTGCGTTCAACTCGCACTATCTTGTACGCGGGATTTTGATCGCGCTGCTGCCGTTGCCGTCGCCCAGGTTGAACCAACTCGAAACCATCGAAATGGTCTACCTGCTTAGCAACCTGATTCAGGTCGTCATTGCTCACATGCACCCTCATGCATCCCTCGTTGAGGTACCGCGCCGGCCGGCGAGGGAGCCGGTTTTCGGGGATCAGCCTAGGCGCGGTGAAAACGATTATGCCTGTCGTTGGAGAGGCAAAATAGAGCCGCTCTTGAACGGCCGCGAAATAAAAGCAGCCCAGTCGGCCATCAACTGCCGGCGCCGCTCGAGCACGTCACCGCGCCAGTACGACATCTCGGACTGATCGCCGGGAATGTGCGCGAGCGCCACCTCGATCAGTTCGCGCGGATGGCTGGTGCACTCGCCCGCCCAATCACGAAACGTCGACCGGAAACCGTGCGGCGTCGCCGGCACCTCTAGCCGGCGCACCATCATCAGCAACGTCATGTCGCTGAATACCTTGCCCCGCGGACTAGGGAACACCAGGGCATCCGGATCGTCGGGCTCGTTCCGCGGGAGTGCCTTCAGAAAGGCCACGACTGCGGCCGATAGCGGCACGCGGTGTTCCTTCTTCAGCTTCATACGCTCGGGCGGTACGCGCCAGACGCCGGCATCGAGGTCGAACTCCGACCATCGCGCGCCGCGCGCCTCACCGGAACGAGCGGCCGTCAGGATTGTGAATTCCAGACAACGCGCGCCCGTGGCGTCGATCGCACGCAGCCGCTTCATGAAGGCGCCCATCTCTTGATACGGCAACGCCGGATGGTGCCGGACCTTCGCAATCGCCGCGGGCTTCGCGAGCAGGTGATCGAGGTTGCCGCGCCACAACGCCGGATTCTCGCCATCGCGATATCCCTTCACGCGTGCCCAGTCGAGCACGTTCTCGATCCGGCCCCGCAGACGAGATGCCGTTTCCGTCTTGGTCGTCCAGATCGGATCGAGCACGCGCAGCACGTGCTCACGAGTGATATGTCGGACGAGCATCCTCCCGAGGATCGGGTCGGCATATTCGGCGATCGTGTTTCGCCATTGGTCGCCGTGCTTCGCATTCTTCCAACCGTGCGCGCGCGACGCGATGAACTGGCGTGCGGCCTCGGCAAACGTGATTTCCGACGCGTGCGCGGCCCGCAGCGCGCTTTCGGCCGCCTTGCGCTCGAGCACCGGGTCGATACCTCTCTTGATCTTGTCGCGCTCGGCCTGCGCTTTTGCATGCGCATCCTTCAGGCTCACTGCGGGATACGGGCCAAGCCCGATCTCACGGCGCCGATCACCGATCTTGACGCGCAGGATCCACGATCGCGCTGTCGGCGATGCGACCTGCAGATACAACCCCGCCACCTTGCCAACCGGATATGAGCCCGGCTCCTTCAAACGGGACACGGCAAGCGCACCCAGTTCCTTCGCCACCTTCGGCATGAACCCTCCATAACCCGCCAACGAACCCACCATAGATTCACGAATTTGAGGGTACACGAACGAACGCCGGCGAACAATAAAATCCTGCATTCCCTTTATTTAAAAGGTCAACCTATCGTTCACTGTCGTTCGCCGCCATTCAATAATGGCGGACACCGCTTCCGCCAGGAAGTTCGCCCAACCCCGTCCATTCCCGGAATGACGGGGTTTTTGTTTGGCCGCACACGTGCGCGCCGCACGTTCCGACGCGCCCCGCCGGATGCCGTTACAATCCCGCGCTCCGATTCGCGAAACGGGAAATCCACGTCATGAAGCCCTTCCTCGTCTCGTCGCTCGCCACGCTGCTGGTTGCCGTCAGCGCGCAGGCGACGGCCGACACCAACTCCGGCAGCGACGCGCAGGCATCGTGCGCGATCGCGTACGTGACCGGCGTCGGCGGTTCACCGCGCGGCCTGAGCGAATATCTCGCCAGCCCGTCGCCGTACAACTACCTGAAGGACAACGAGCTTCAGTGCAAGGTGGGCGACGACGGACGCACGTCGAACTGCACCGGCGTGACCTACCTCCGCAACGAACAGGTCAGCGTGTACGACGATTCCGATCCCGCGACGCTGACCGTCGTCGCGCGCGTGGAGCTCGATCACGGCCAGAAGTATCCGGTGATCGTCGTCGTGCAACGCAAGGACGCGCGCTGCAAGTAGCGATGTCGCGGTGCGACACGCCTGTCGATCGAGTCGGAACGCGCGTTTGTGCCGCGCCCTGCGCGGCACCTGGCTGGCAAGCCGGGGCGGCGGCGCCGGACACGAACGCGCCGCACGCGATCAATACGACAATCCCCGTTTCCGTCGCTCGCCAATGGAATCGGCGCCCGATCGTCGGCGCCGAATCGGCGTGGTATGTGTGCCCGGCCGGAGGTCGCCGCACACCGCCGCACGCCTCCCGACCCGCCCCGCCATCGCCTAGAATTCGTTCAACACGGCGACACGAACGCCGCCGCGTATTCGATGCCGCACGCGCCACCCTTGCGTGCGGCACACGGAGATCGCCATGACCGACCTGTCGACCGCGACGGACCACGTCGATTACGAAGGCTTCGAGATCCATGTCGTGCCGGCCGCGATGCCCGGTAGCGACACGCGCTATACGTACACCGGCTACGTGTGTCATCCGGGCGCGAATCCCGCGCTGCCCGGCCATGCGGTGCCGTTCCACGCGGACGGCGAGGAAAGCTTCGCGAGCCTCGACGAGGCCGCCCACGAAGCCGTGCACGTCGGCAAGAGCATCATCGACGGCACGCACCCCGATCTGTCGGTACTGTCGCTCGTGACGCACGGCTTCTGACGCGGCCGGCCCGCATCGCCTGCGATCGCGCGGACGGACGGCCGAGGTTGCCGCATAGGTCAATCGCGCCGCCCGGCCGGACGATCGCGGCATGCCGCGGCTTGCGACCTCGCAACGTGCGCCCCCCACGGACGCTGTCACATGTCGCGTCACATCGGGACACACGCTGCACGACGGACGTAGCCCGACGCGGCGCCCGGCCGCCATCATCAGCGATCGCCGCGACCGCTCCCGCGCGCTATGCGTTTCTCCCCATATCGCCTCGCGTCGGTGCGCCTATCATTTTTTTATCGTCCCTCCTGGCCATTACCTCATGCGCCCCCTTCTCCGTCCGCGCGTCGCCCGGCTGCGTGTTGCCGCGCTGGCCGCCGTCGCCCTGCTTGCCGCGTGCACGATCACGCCGCCTTCGTCGCTACGCTCGGTCCTGACGATTCCGTCGGTCACACGCAGCGGCAGCCTCGACCAGTATCGCGTCGAGGTCGCCCATCGGGTCGCCGAACGCAATCCGTCCGGGATGCTGCACGGCACACCGCAAGCCATGCTGCGTTCGCTCGTCGTCGTGGCCTTCACCGTCGACGGCAGCGGCCGCGTCGTCAATGCATCCGTCTATCGCAGCAACGGCGACAGCGAAGCGGAAGCGCTCGCGCTCGCGTCGCTGCGCCGCGCGGCGCCGCTGCCGGCGCCGCCGTCGCGGCTGCTCGACGGCAACGGCCGGCTCGAACTGATGGAAGGCTGGCTCTTCAACGACGACGGTCACTTCCAGCTGCAAAGCACCGCGTCCGCGCAGGCGCAATCGATCGATTGACGCGCCGCCGCGACCCGATTGCGGGTGAGCGGCGGCGCTGGCTATAATTTTCCGCACTCGCGCGGCCATCACGCCGCGCGTGCGTTCGCGCGCCCCACCCGGCAAGCGAGCCGACCACGCCGGCACCGGGCGGCGACGTACCCGTCTCCATCGTCGACCGGCGGGTGACGTCCGCGCCACGGCGCGCGTCCACGCCGCTACCGCGTCATCCGCATCATCCTCTGCCCGGCTGCTCCCGGCAGGCAGTCGCCTGCCCGAGTGCATGCCCGGCCGACCGCCCCAACGACAAAACGGAGACATCCATGTCCGCATCCCCCCCGGCCGTTGCACACGCAACCGGTTCGGCCGGCGCCGTCAGCCATCGGCGTATCGTGTTCGCGAGCTTCATCGGCACCGCGATCGAGTTCTACGATTTCTACGTGTACGCGACGGCCGCCGCGCTCGTCATCGGCCCCGTCTTCTTCCCGCACGGTTCGGCGACCGCCCAGGCGCTGTCCGCGTTCGTCACGTTCGGCATCGCGTTCATCGCGCGCCCGATCGGCTCGTTCCTGTTCGGGCACTTCGGCGACCGCATCGGCCGCAAGTCGACGCTCGTCGCATCGCTGCTCGTGATGGGCGTGTCCACCACCGCGATCGGCTTCGTGCCCGGCTACGACGCGATCGGCGCGCTCGCGCCGGTACTGCTGTGCGTACTGCGCTTCGGCCAGGGGATCGGCCTCGGCGGCGAATGGGGCGGTGCGGCGCTGCTCGCGACCGAGCACGCGCCGCAGGGCAAGCGCGGCTGGTTCGGGATGTTCCCGCAACTGGGGCCGTCGGTCGGCTTCCTGATGTCGAACGGGCTGTTCTTCGCGCTCGCGCTGTCGTTGTCCGACGCGCAGTTCCGCAGTTGGGGCTGGCGCATCCCGTTCCTCGTCAGCGCGGTGCTCGTCGCGCTCGGCCTGTACGTGCGACTCAAGATCGCCGAAACGCCCGCGTTCCAGGCCGCACTCGACCGCAACGAGCGGGTGCGCGTGCCGGTCGCGACGCTCGTCACGCAGCACTGGCAGCCGACGCTGCTCGGCGCGCTCGCGATGGTCGTCTGCTACACGCTGTTCTACATCTCGACGGTGTTCTCGCTGTCGTACGGCGTGTCGACGCTGCACATTCCGCGCCAGAGCTTCCTCGGCCTGCTCTGCTTCGCGGTCGTCTTCATGGGCCTCGCGACGCCGCTGTCCGCATGGGCGTCGGACCGTTTCGGGCGCAAGCCGGTGCTGGTCGTCGGCGCGATCGCGGCATTGCTGTCGGGATTCGCGATGGCGCCGCTGCTCGGCAGCGGCTCGATGCCGCTCGTCGCGCTGTTCCTGACGATCGAGCTGTTCCTGATGGGCGTGACGTTCGCCCCGATGGGCGCGCTGCTGCCGGAATTGTTCCCGACCAACGTCCGCTATACGGGCGCGGGAGTCGCGTACAACCTCGGCGGGATTCTCGGTGCGTCGATCGCACCGTATATCGCGCAACTGCTGGCTGCGCATGGCGGGCTGTCGTGGGTCGGCGGTTACGTGTCGGTGGCGGCGGCGATCAGCCTGATCGGCGTACTGCTGATGCGCGAAACGCGAGACGCGTCGCTCGTCTGACCCTCCGGGGCGACCCGGGTTGTACGGCGGCGAGCGCGCTCTATACTCGATCCTGGGCGCGGCGTTACGCGCCCGGTGATCCCGCCCCGACAGGAGCCGCCGCCATGAACATCCGCCTCGCCAATGCCGATCTGATCCTGATCCTCGCACTCGCGCTGGGTGGCGCGCTGCTGCTCGCGCTGCGGTTCCGGCCGAAGACCTGGCGCGGCCTCGTGTTCGAGGCGCTGCTGGCGAATCTGGCGGCCATTGCCGCCGTCGTCACGGTCGAGATGTTGCTGGCCTGATCGCGGCCGCCGCGCCGCGTCAGGCAGACAGCCGCGCGCGCAACGCGCCGTAGGCCGGGCAAACCGTATCGATCGCGTCCAGCGCCTCGCCGACGGTCGGCATCGCGCCCGGCTCGCCGATCGACAGCGCATTCGGCGCGCCGCCGATGCCGCAATGGTGACGCGACGTCGCGACGAAAATCATCACGGTCGGCCGCTGCAGCGCGTGCGCCATGTGCACGAACCCCGTATCGACCCCCACCACGAGCGCAGCCCGGCCAAGCGCCGCGCCGAGCTCGCGCACCGTCATCGCCGGTAACACGATCGCACCCGGCGCACGGGCGGCGATATCCCGCGCATCGTCGTGCTCGGCCGCCGATCCCCACGGCAACAGCACGCGCACGCCGCGCGCCATCATCTGCGCGGCAAGGGCGGCCCAATGCTCGGCCGGCCATTTCTTGTCGGGATTGGACGTTGCATGGAACAGCAACATGAACGGCCCGCCGTCGGTCACGGCGGCCGGCAGGCTCGCATCCTGCGGTGCGACGATGCCGTACGTGGCAGGCCCTTCGGGCACATAGCCGAGCGCTTCGCCGGCACTCACGCGCATCCCGTGCCATGCATCGCAGTCCGGCCGCGGACCGAAACGGTGCGAATACGCGAAGCGCGCGCCCGTTTCGCCGAGATCCTGCGTCTGGTAGCCGACGCGGCGCGCGGCACGCGCCAGCGACGAAATGATCGCGCTCTTGTAGACGCCGTGCAGATCGATGGCGGCGTCGTACCGATGCGCACGCAACGCACCGATCGAAGCGGAGATCGCCTTCAGGTCGGCGACGTTGCGCATTTTCTTGAAGCGGCGCAGCGGCGCGCACAGCACGGCGCTCACGCCCGGATGCCAACGCACGACCTCCGCGCACGATTCGTCCACGGCCCAGTCGACCGTCACGCCGGGGAAGGCGCGATGCAGGTCGGCGACGACGGGCAGCGTCTGGACGACGTCACCGAGCGACGTCACTTTCACGATGAGGATGCGTTTCACGATGTACGGGAATTCCTGACTGGCCATTCGGCATGCTAACGACGGTTTCTGTGCGCAAACATTACGCCCGCATTACATTTGCAACAAATTGCATCTCCTTTGTGAATTTTTGTCGCGCCTCGCAGGCGTTTGTCGCCCCCGCTGGCATCGGGTTCTTTTTATAATTCACTCTTTGCCCCCGGCCCGAGCCAATGCCGCGCCCCGCCCTTCCCTCGCTGTTCCCCGCCCTCACCCGCCGCTCGCTGCGAATCTGGCGTCAATACGGTGTTTTCTGGCTCGGCGCGATCGTCGTCGGCCTCGCCGCCGTACTGTACGCCCGGTTGATCGACTGGGGCTACGAGACTTTCCGCACGATGCGCGATCACGCCGTCTGGCTGCCGCTGCTGCTGACGCCGGCGATCGCCGCGATGTCGGTATGGATCACGCGCCGTTTCTTCCGCGGCGCCGAGGGCAGCGGCATCCCGCAGGTGATCGCGACGCTGCATGCGCGCCCGAGCGCATTCGGCGCCCGGCTGCTGACGCTGCGCATCCTGTTCGGCAAGGTGCTGATCTCGCTCCTCGGCATCCTCGGCGGCTTCACGATCGGCCGCGAAGGGCCGACGGTGCAGGTCGGCGCAGCGCTGATGTTCAACCTGCGGCGCTTCTACCCGCGCTCGAACGCGCAGATCGAACGCCAGCTGGTGCTGGCCGGCGCGGCGGCCGGGCTGTCGGCCGCGTTCAATACGCCGCTCGCCGGGATCGTGTTCGCGATCGAGGAGCTGACCCGCAGCTTCTCCGCGCGCGCCAGCGGCGTACTGATCACCGCGATCATCCTCGCCGGCGTCGTCGCGCTCGGCCTGAACGGCAACTACACGTATTTCGGCACGATCGACACCGGTCTCCATTTCCCGAAGCTGCTGGCGGTCGCGGTGCTGGTCACCGCGATCGTGACGGGCATCGCGGGCGGGCTGTTCTGCTGGCTGCTGCTCAATACGGGGCGCTGGCTGCCCGCGCAACTGCTGAGCCTGTATCGCGAGCGGCCGGTCGCGTTCGCCGCACTGTGCGGCTTCGCGATCGCCGTCGTGGGCCTCGTATCGGGCGGCACGACGTTCGGCAGCGGCTACGCCGAGGCGCGCGGCCTGCTCGACGGCAGCCAGCAGTTGTCGGTGTTCTATCCGTTCCTGAAGATGGTGTCGATGGTCGCGTCGTACCTGCCGGGCATTCCGGGCGGGATCTTCGCGCCGTCGCTGTCGATCGGCGCCGGCTTCGGCAATCTGCTGCATGCCGTGTTCACCCACATGAGCCTGCCGATGCTGATCGCGCTCGCGATGGTCGGTTATCTGGCCGCCGTCACGCAGTCGCCGATCACGTCGTTCGTGATCGTGATGGAAATGATCAACGGTCATGCGCTGGTGATTTCGCTGATGGCGACCGCACTGGTATCGAGCCGGGTCTCGCGCTTTTTCGCGCCGCCGCTCTACGAAACGCTCGCGCAGCGCTATCTCGCGCCGCCGGTCGCGGCGGCCGCGCCGGCTGCGGCAACCGCAGCGGCCGCTGCGAGCAACGTGACCGACGTGACCGAACCCCAGGACGCGAACGCCGCCCCCGCCGATCCGCTCGACACGCTGCGCGACGAAGGCGGCAACGAGCCGGCCACCGCAGCAGCAGCCGACAGGGCTGCGCATGCACCGGCGCCGCACGATGACGGGCCGGCTGCGACCGACGCAAACGGTTCGGCGCAGCGGCACGGCCCGCGCGACGCTCAGTAGATCACGACGGGCGCCGGCCGGTAGTAGACCGGCCGCGCCGGCACGACGATGCATCCGGCCAGCGTGATCGCGACGAGCACGATGGCGATTGCGGTTCTTTTCATCGAGCGCCTCCGTCAAGCCCAGTGGCCGCGCGTCCAGAACCAGTTCGGGCCGCGCTGGTCCCAATGCCCCGGCACCCATTGCATGCCCACGCGCTCGGCTTCCCAGTGGCCGCCGATCCATACGTAGCGGCCATGATCCCAGTGCCAGTGCCCGCGCTCCCACACGTAGCCCACGCGCGTGGCCGGTACGACCTCGTAGCGCACGGGCGGCGGCGCATTCGGCGCGACGACGACGATTTCCTCGGTGCGCACGGCGACCGGCTCCGCGATGACCATGCGCCCCTGCGGCGCGAGCACGGGCGCGCCGACGAGAATCTCGTCCGCCTGCGCGGCAAACGGTGCGACGACGGCTGACAGGCCCGCGGCGAACAGCGCGAGCGAAACGATACGACGTGAAACGGTAGAAACGGCCATCACAACCTCCGGGTTGAACAAGTCACGCGAGCGTATTCGTTCAATGCGGGAGGGTCGATTGCAGCCGACAGGCGCCGTGTTACGGCGTGCCCGAAAGTGCAACAGAGCGTAAGACGCGCACGGCGGCGGGCGCCGCCGTGCGGAAGGACGCGCGCAAGCGTCAGGCTTGCGGGATCTCGATCTTCACTTCGAGGACTTCGAGATCGTCCTGGCGCTCGAGGCTCACGCGAATGTCATCGTCGGAAATATGAACGTACTTCGAGATGACCGCGACGAGCTCTTTCTGCAGCGCCGGCAGGTAATCGGCCGGCGGCCGGCCGCCGACCCGCTCGTGCGCGATGATGAGCTGCAGGCGCTCCTTCGCGACCGATGCGGACTTCTTCTTCTCGCCGAGGAGAAACGAAAGGATGGACATGGGCGGCCTCCGTTACTTGCTGCCGAAGAGGCGCTGCAGCAGGCCCGGCTTCTGGTAATCGGTGAAGCGCAGCGGCTTGTCCTCGCCGAGAAAGCGCGCGACGACGTCCTTGTACGCTTCCGCGACGTCGGTGCCGTCGATGTGCACGGCCGGCAGACCCTGGTTCGATGCGTGCAGCACGGCCTCCGACTCGGGCACCACGCCGATCAGCTTGATGCGCAGGATCTCGCTGATGTCCTCGAGCGACAGCATCTCGCCCTCGCTCACGCGCTTCGGGCTGTAACGCGTGATCAGCAGGTGTTCCTTGATCGGCTCCTTGCCTTCGGTCGCGCGCTTCGTCTTCGACGACAGGATGCCGAGAATGCGATCCGAGTCGCGTACCGACGACACTTCCGGGTTCGTGACGATCAGCGCTTCGTCCGCGAAGTACATCGCGTGCAGCGCGCCCGCCTCGATACCGGCCGGCGAATCGCAGACGATGTATTCGAAGTCCATCGCGACGAGGTCGTTCAGCACCTTCTCGACGCCGTCGCGCGTCAGCGCATCCTTGTCGCGCGTCTGCGACGCCGGCAGGATGAACAGGTTCTCGCACTTCTTGTCCTTGATCAGCGCCTGGTTCAGGTTCGCTTCGCCCTGGATCACGTTCACGAGGTCGTACACGACGCGACGCTCGCAGCCCATGATGAGATCGAGGTTGCGCAGGCCGACGTCGAAGTCGATCACGGCCGTCTTGTGGCCGCGCAGCGCGAGGCCCGACGCGAAGCTCGCGCTCGTCGTCGTCTTGCCCACGCCGCCCTTGCCCGAGGTCACCACGATGATTTTTGCCATTTACCCAATACCCTGTGTTCGTCAATGAGAGCCGATCGATCCGGAGCGCACCGCGTGAATCACGTCAGGCGCAGCGGTTCGATCATCAGTTTTTCCTCTTCGAGCCGGATCTGCACCGATTTGCCCAGTACGTCGGCGGGCAGCGGGTTCTCGGTCGTTCGATAGATACCCGCGATCGAAATCAGTTCCGGTTCGAGACACGTGCAGAAAATGCGCGCGTCGTGATTGCCGTGCACGCCCGCGAGCGCGCGGCCGCGCAACGGCGCGTAGATGTGGATATTGCCTTCCGCGATGATTTCCGCGCCGTGACTGACCGGCGCGAGCACCACGAGGTCTCCTTTCGCGTAAATCTGCTGCCCCGAACGCAGCGGCCGGTCGATCACCAGCGTCTGGCCGCCGGCCTGCGAGAGCGTCGGCGCGGGCTCCGACGACTGTTCGGGCGCCGCTGCGGTTGCCGCAGCGGCGGCGGTCTCGGCGGCTGGCACGGCCGCCGGTTCCGCTTCGTCGGCAGGTTTGGCCGGCGCGCGGCGATCGCGCGCCTCCAGCAACGGCAGGCCGGCTTCCCCCGCCCAGCCCTGCGTTGCCAGTGCGACGACGCCCACCGGACGCATCCGCACGTCGTTCAGCATCTGCCGGATGTCCGCGAGCGCGACGCGTTCGCCGTCAGCCAGGCGGCGGACGTCGATCGCGACGACATCGTCGGCGAAAAACTCGGGAGTCGCTTCGAAGCGCTTGACCAGTTCGGTACGCAACGCATCGAGATCGGTCGTCTTCACGGTGAACAGCAACGTATCGACCGATCCGCTGCGCAGCTCGAAGAATGGCGATTTTTTAAGCGACATGGACACTCTGCAAAAATTTTTTGCGTATTTTACAGGCGTCCACGCGTGCGGCCATTATTTTTGGGACGAGGCGTGGCGGCGAGCCGGGCGGACGCGCCACCGGCCAGCGGGCGGGCCGGTGGGCGACCGGCTGTCATCGCGCCACGCGGTGGCCTTTTTGAGGTCGCGTCAGTGCTTCACCTGCGACACGAACAGCGATTTCATCGCGCCGGGCATCCGTGCGATCGGCGCGTGTTCGCCGGTGTTGCCGAAGCCGGCACGCTCGTAGAAGCGGATCGCGTTGCGGTTCGCATCGGCGATCCACGCGTAGACGTCGGTGGCGCCGCGCTCGGCGAGCCATGCGGTGGCCGTCTCCAGCAGCAGCACGCCGCCGCGCAGGTGACGCACCGCATGCGCGACCCACAATTCGCTGACGAACGCGCGCCGCTCGGGGGTGTTGTCGAAATACGCGCCGATCATGCCGGCCGGATGACCTTCGGTGTACAGCAGGAAAGTCGTCGACTCGTCGGACACGGCGCGCTGCGCGGCAATCGCCGACGCCTCGTCCGTTTCGACGGTCAGCAATTCGGCCTCCGGCGCTTCGCCGGGTGCGTAGGGCTCACGCAGCGACGCGGCGCGGAGTTCGCGATACACGCCGCCCTGATCGGCAGCGATACGACGAACGGTCAAGGTCGAACTCATGCAGGCACAGCCCCCTTCGGACAGCAAGCTAGTAGCTTCAACCGAAAGCGGGGCATGAGTCAAATCGTAATTTTCAAATGGCGGCGCGGATCGAAAGGCGGCAGACGTCATCCGCGGCAATATGCGCCGCTCGGTGTGCAGGTGCAGCATCGGCGCATCGACGCAGGCCGGCCGACGATGAGCGCGATCTCGCGATCCGACGCTTCGCGTCGTTCTCCTTGCGACGCGCGGCCGTCCCGAGCCGCGTCGGGTCGCATTGCCGCAACCGTAATGCTACGTAATATAAGCGAACGAAAAGCCCGCTGCGCCCCTCCTTCGCCGACTTCCGTATTGCAACGCAACATTTGTTGTAACCGCGTCGTACCGGCCGGTGCGTGCCGCCTGCGGAGTCATTCATCCGACGAACACATCGCCGCCGCGGGCCGATCCGCCGTCGTCGGCATGTTTCAATCAGCGCGCGTCGGGCCCTCCCCGGCGCACGTCGCACGCACCCCGTCGTTTGGAGCGACACGCCTAGCGTCGGAGTTTGGCAAGCGCGCGCACCGGTCGTATAACAGGCAGAACCGGACGGCGATCCGGCGGCTGCCGCGCGCGTCGCGGCCCACGAGGATTCGAACGATGTTGCGGCCGCCCGCGGGTCGGCCGACTGGAGGGAGACAATGGCAATGACCGACGGACCGGCTTCGGGCTGGTCGGATGGCAAGCGTTACCTGTGGCTGCTCGGCGCGTTGACGATCACGCTGCCGATCCTCGCCGCGCAGCTCGCGCTGTCGACGGGCCTTCATGTGTTCTGGTGGTTCGGCCCGCTGTTCGCGTTCGGCGTGATCCCGATCCTCGACACGCTGATCGGCGACGATCGCGACAATCCACCCGAAGCCGTCGTCCCGCATCTCGAACGCGAGCGCTATTACCGGTACATCGTCTATCTCGCGACTTTCGTCGAATACGTCGCGTTCTTCATGTGCGTGCGGATCGTCGGCACGCATGCGCTCGCGTGGTACGACTACGTCGGCTTCGCGCTGTCGCTCGGCGCCGCGACGGGCATCTCGATCAATACCGCGCACGAGCTCGGACACAAGACCGACCGCTTCGAACGCTGGCTCGCGAAGATCACGCTCGCGCCGGTTGCTTACGGCCACTTCTACGTCGAGCACAATCGCGGCCATCACGTGCGCGTCGCGACGGCCGAGGATCCGGCGAGCGCGCGCTACGGCGAGTCGTTCTGGGCATTCCTGCCGCGCACGGTGACCGGCAGCATCCGCTCCGCGTGGCGGCTCGAAAAGGCCCGCCTCGAACGGCTCGGGCATTCGCCGTGGACCTGGCGCAACGAAGTACTGCACGCGTGGGCGATGACCGCGGTCGTGTGGGGCATCGCGATCGCGATGGCCGGCAAGGTCGCGATCCCGTTCCTCGTGATCCAGGCCGTCTACGGCGCGTCGCTGCTCGAAGTCGTGAACTACGTCGAACACTACGGGCTCGGTCGTCGCAAACTGCCGAGCGGCCGCTACGAACGCTGCACGCCGCAGCATTCGTGGAACAGCAATCACGTCGTCACGAACCTGTTCCTGTACCAGTTGCAGCGACACGCCGACCATCACGCGAATCCGACGCGCTCGTACCAGGCGCTGCGCCACTTCGACGATGCGCCGCAGTTGCCGGCCGGCTACGCGACGATGATCCTGCTCGCGTACGTACCGCCGCTCTGGTATCGCGTGATGAACCCGCGCGTGGTCGCACACTATCGCGGCGACATGGCGCAATCGAACATCAAGCCGTCGATTCGCGACAGGGTGCTGGCGCAGTATCCGGCGGCGGCGTGATGCTCGGCGAGAGCCGGCGAAAGCCAGCGCGACCGCCCTGCCGTCACGCCATCTCCGGCAGCCTGAACACGGCCACCGCGTGCCGCAGTGCGCTCGCCTGCTCGGCCAGTGCGTGAGTCGCGGCCGCGGCCTGCTCGACGAGCGCCGCGTTGCGCTGGGTCGCCTCGTCCATCTGCGTGACCGCGACGTTCACCTGATCGATGCCGCCGCTCTGCTCTTGCGACGCGGACGAGATTTCCCCGACGATCGTCGTGACGCGCTGCACTGCGTCCACGATCTCGTGAATCGATTCCCCCGCACGGCCGATCAGCACGGCACCCTCGTCGACCCGCCGAGTCGATTGTTCGATGAGTCCCTTGATCTCCTTCGCGGCCGACGCGCTGCGCTGCGCGAGCGTGCGCACCTCCGCCGCGACGACGGCGAAGCCGCGCCCCTGCTCGCCGGCGCGCGCGGCTTCGACCGCCGCGTTCAGCGCAAGGATGTTGGTCTGGAAGGCGATGCCGTCGATCACCGCGATGATTTCACCGACTTTCGTCGCGCTATCGGCAATGCCGTTCATCGTGTGGACGGCGTCCGTCATCACGCCGCCGCCGGTCGACGCGATGTTCGATGCATCGTGCGCCAGTTGCGCCGCATGTTGCGCGTGCTCGGCCGACTGACGCACGATGCCGGTCAACTGCGCCATGCTCGCGGCTGTCTCCTCGAGCGACGCGGCCTGCGATTCGGTCCGCGACGACAGGTCGTGATTGCCGGAGGCGATCTGCGCGCTCGCGGTTGCGACGGCCTCGGCATGCGTGCGCACTTCGAGCACGACGCGAGACAGGCTGGTCTGCATCGTCTGCAATGCCCGCAGCAGATGGGCGATCTCGTCTCGGCCGCTCGCGTCGACGTCGCGGGTCAGGTCGCCGCCGGCGACGGCCTGGGCACACGCCACTGCGCGATCGAGCGGGCGCAGGATCGCGCGACTGAACAGGAACGCCCCGACCATCGCGACGCCGAGCACAATCAGCATCAGCACGAGGCTCACGGCGGTCGCCCGCTGCGCGTCACGGCTCGCCTTCGCCGACACGGCGGCACTCTCCGCGGCGATCGTCCGTGCCGCCCGCTCAAGCAGCGCAGCGGGCTCGCGGTCGACGCCCGCGACGGCGGCGTCGCCGGCCGACGGGTCGAAACCGGCGGCCTTGAACGCGTCGAAGCCACGCCGGTAGCCGTCACCCATCGTCGCGTGCTCGCGCATGAACTGCTCGACGAGCGAGCGGCTCTCGCCGGCCGGCAACCGCCGGACGAGCTGCGCGGCGAGCGAATCGACCGCGCGTTCGCGCGTCTGGAATGCCTGCCAGTAGCGCTCGAGCTTCTCGGGCTGCTTGCCGCGCAACAGCGTGTCCTTCCATTCCTGCACCTGCAGCTTGAATTGCACGAGCGAGGCCGACACGAGCCGTTCGTTGCCGACGTTCGTCTGCACGTCTTCGGCAAACGTATCGATCGACCGGTTGAGGATGTGGATGCCATATAGCGCGCCACAGAACATCAGTGACAGCGCGACGGCAAATGCGAGAGGAATCTTGTAGCTCAGCTTCATGGAACCTTGAGTCGACGTGGAACGATGGCGGGCGGCATGGGTGCCGGCCGCGGTACCGTGTTAACGGCGCGGACATCGAAGGTTTAAAGCTGAGGAAAGCGGTGAAGGCCGGGTACCGCGCGGACCGGTCAGGTCGAACGGCGCGTACGGTGCAGTGGCACGACTGTCCCGCGGCGTCATCCAGCGGCGCACGATGACGAGCTACACATTGCACCGGAGACCAAAACGAAAAACCCCTTGATCCTTCCGGATCAAGGGGCTTCGTATTTTGGCGGAGAGGGTGGGATTCGAACCCACGGTACGGGGAAACCGTACGCCTGATTTCGAGTCAGGTACATTCGACCACTCTGCCACCTCTCCTTCCTTACTGCATTTCGCGGTTGGTCGTTTCCGCGAAAGAAAAGATTATAAAACGATCTTTTCTTGGCTGACAAGCCCCCTCTGCAAATTTTTTTGCGGGGCTTCGGAAGGCCCGCGTTACGACGCCTGTGCCGGCGCGTCGATGCGCTCCATGCCGCCCATGTACGGACGCAGCACTTCCGGCACCGTGACCGAGCCGTCCGCGTTCTGGTAGTTCTCCAGCACCGCGACGAGCGTGCGGCCGACCGCCAGGCCCGAACCGTTCAGCGTGTGCACGAGCTCCGGCTTGCCTTGCGCGTTGCGGAACCGCGCCTGCATCCGGCGCGCCTGGAACGCCTCGGTATTCGAGCAGCTCGAGATCTCGCGATAGGTGTTCTGCGCGGGCAGCCACACCTCGAGGTCGAACGTCTTCGCGGCCGAAAAGCCCATGTCGCCCGTGCACAGCGTGATCACGCGGTACGGCAGGCCGAGCTTCTGCAGGATCGCCTCCGCGTGGCCGACCATCTCGTCGAGCGCCGCGTACGACGTTTCCGGCGCGACGACCTGCACCATCTCGACCTTGTCGAACTGGTGCTGACGGATCATCCCGCGCGTGTCGCGGCCGTACGAACCGGCTTCCGAGCGGAAGCACGGGGAATGCGCGGTGAGCTTGATCGGCAGCGCGGATGCGTCGACGATCGACTCGCGCACGGTGTTCGTCAGCGAAATCTCGGACGTGGAGATCAGGTATTGCGTGACCGTGTTTTCCGCGCCGCCCTTCTCGACGCGGAACATGTCGTCCGCGAACTTCGGCAACTGGCCCGTGCCGTACAGGATCTCGGGATTCACGATGTACGGCGTATACGTTTCGGTATAGCCGTGCTGCTGCGTGTGCGTGTCGATCATGAACTGCGCGAGCGCGCGGTGCAGGCGCGCGATCGGGCCGCGCAGCATCGTGAAGCGCGCGCCGGCGAGCTTCGCGCCGGTCTCGAAATCGAGACCGAGCGGCGTGCCGACGTCGACGTGATCCTTCACCTCGAAGTCGAACTGGCGCGGCGTACCCCAGCGGCGCACCTCGACGTTGTCGGCTTCGTCCTTGCCGACCGGCACGCTTTCGTGCGCGACGTTCGGCATGCCGAGCATCAGGTCGGACAGGCGCGCCTGGATCTCGCCGAGCTTGGCTTCCGACGCCTTCATGTCGTCGCCGATCCCGCCGACCTCGGCCATCACGGCCGACGTGTCCTCGCCCTTCCCCTTCATCGCGCCGATCTGCTTCGACAGGCTGTTGCGGCGCGCCTGAAGCTCTTCGGTGTGGGTCTGGATCGCGCGGCGTTCCGCCTCGAGGGCAGAGAACGCGGCGACGTCGAGGGTGTAGCCGCGATCGGCGAGGCGCTTGGCGACGCCGTCGAGGTCTTTGCGCAGCAACTGGATGTCGAGCATGGGAGGACTTGGAAAAATCGTTGTGTAAGACGGGAATTCTAACGCACCCCGCGGCCGCCACGGCATTGGCCGGACGGACGATGCCGCAAATGGGCGGCCATGGCAGTATCGCATTGGCGGTCGGCCGCACCGGTGGCCGGCGAATGGCCGCGCGCCTCGCGATGACGGATCGCGACACGCCCGCGCCGGCGCATGGCAACCGAATCAGGCGAAGCGCCGGCTCCGCGTCACAGCCCCAAGGAATCCGATGACCATCGAACTCGACAAGGATCTACGCGACCGCGCGATCGCGTCGCTGCAACGTTATTTCACAGAAAACATGGACGAGCCGATCGGCAACATCCAGGCCGGCGCGCTGCTGCATTTCTTCGTCCAGGAAATCGCGCCGGCGATCTACAACCTCGCGATCGCCGACGCGCAGGAACGCCTGCATGCGCGGGTCGCCGAACTCGACATCGAATGCCACGAAGAGCCGTTCGAATACTGGAAGAAACAGCCGCCGGGCCGCAACAAGCGCTGACGCCTCCGCGGCGGCGCAGGCCGGAGCGGCCCGCGCGGCGCCGTCAGTCCTTCTTGCCGGCCTCGCGATCGAGCTCGCGCAGCCATGCAAGCTTGTCGGCGATCTTCGATTCGAGCCCGCGCGGCACCGGCTGATACCAGCGCGGCTCGCGCATCCCGTCCGGCAGGTACGTCTCGCCGGCCGCGTACGCGTTCGGCTCGTCGTGCGCGTAGCGATAAGCGTGACCGTAGCCGAGCTCCTTCATCAGCTTGGTCGGCGCGTTGCGCAGGTGCACGGGCACCTCGCGCGACTTGTCCTGCTTCACGAACGCCATCGCCTGGTTGAACGCGTTGTAGCCGGCGTTGCTCTTCGCCGCGCACGCGAGATAGATCACGGCCTGCCCGAGCGCGAGCTCGCCTTCCGGCGAGCCGAGCCGCTCGTAGGTTTCGGCGGCGTCGTTCGCCACCTGCAACGCACGCGGATCGGCCAGGCCGATGTCTTCCCATGCCATCCGCACGATGCGCCGCGCGAGATACTTCGGATCCGCGCCGCCGTCGAGCATCCGGCAGAACCAGTACAGCGCGCCGTCCGGGCTCGAGCCGCGCACCGACTTGTGCAGCGCCGAAATCTGGTCGTAGAAGTTGTCGCCGCCCTTGTCGAAGCGCCGTGCGTTCAGCGTCATCGCGCTGCTGACGAAATCCGCATCGATCGTCGCCACCCCGGCCGACGCCGCCGCCGTCTGCGCCTGTTCGAGCAGGTTCAGGAAGCGGCGCGCGTCGCCGTCCGCGTAGCCGACCAGCGTATCGATCGCCTTGTCGTCGAACGCGAGGCCGTCGAGCGCGATGTCTTGCGCCCGCTTCAGCAACTGGCGCATCTCGTCGTCGTTCAGCGACTTCAGCACGTACACCTGCGCACGCGACAGCAACGCCGAATTCACCTCGAAACTTGGGTTTTCGGTCGTCGCGCCGATGAAGGTCACGAGGCCCGACTCGACGAACGGCAGCAGCGCATCCTGCTGCCCCTTGTTGAAACGGTGGATCTCGTCGACGAACAGGATCGTGTGGCGCCCGGTGCGGTTCAGCGTGTCCTTCGCCTGCTCCATCGACTCGCGGATGTCCTTCACGCCGCCGAGCACCGCGGACAGCGCGATGAACTCGCAGTCGAACGCGAGCGCGGTGAGCCGCGCGAGCGTCGTCTTGCCGACGCCGGGCGGCCCCCACAGGATCATCGAATGCGGCTTGCCCGATTCGAACGCGAGCCGCAGCGGCTTGCCTTCGCCCAGCAAATGCGTCTGGCCGATCACCTCGGCGAGCGTTTTCGGCCGCAGCGCCTCGGCGAGCGGCCGGCGCGGCTCGACTTGAAACAGGTCGGACATGAACCCTCGCTCCAGATCAAACGATGGCGGCCGAACCGGCCGCCGGACCTGACATTATGACAGCCGCGCGACCATGCCGCCGCGCGTGGTGGGCAGTGATGGCGCCTGGCCCCGGTACTCCGTACCCGCACCGAGTACGGACGCCATGCGCCGCGCCCGGTAACCGCGCCTGAAAACAACACGGGCCTGCCGTCGCCGGCAGGCCCGTGTCGGGAAAACGACGCAACGAACGTCAGCCGTTGATCACGTCCGCGCCCTTCGGCACGACGAACTTGAACGTATCGCCCTTCAGCGGCGGGTTCGTCTGGATGTTCGTGAACGTCAGCAGCGTGACGTTGCCGAACACGTCGTGCAGCTCCATCGCGGCGAGCGTGCCGTTGCGGAAGCCGATGCCGATCCGCTGGAACTGCGTGTCCTGCGCCTTCGGCAGCATCTCGAGCCACTCGATGCCGCCCTTCTCGCCGGCATCGCGCAGCGTGTAGTTCTTGTCGAGATCGTTGCTGCCGAACAGGATCGCGGCCGGGCTCGCGCCGAGCGCGCCGTTCAGCTTGCGCTCGGTGACCTGGTTCAGGTCGCGGTCGTACACGTACAGCTTGTCGCCGTCGGCCTGCAGCACCTGCTGGTACGGCTTCTGATACGTCCAGATGAATTTGCCCGGACGCGAGAACACGAACGTGCCGCTCGAATTGTCGGTGGGCTTCGGCGCGGCCTGCGCGGCGCTCGCGCCCTTGGCCGGCGCCTTGACGATCTGCTGCGTGAAATCGCCCTTGGCGGAACGCACCTGCGACACGAAGGCCTTCAGTTGCTCGGTGCCGCCCGCGAACGCGTGCGTCGCCGCGAGCATCAGCGAGGCGCCGGCGAGCGCCGCACCGAGCCAGCGCCGCGTCGAACGAAGAGACATGGCGAACGAATGTTGCTGCATATTGCGGTTTTCTCCCTGGGTGGCCGGCGCCGCGGACTCATTCCGCATCGCGCGCCGGCACAAGAATTTCGCGGTTGCCGCTCGACGACATCGCCGACACGAGCCCCGACTGTTCCATCTGCTCGAGCAACCGCGCCGCGCGGTTGTAGCCGATCCGCAGATGACGCTGCACGAGCGAGATCGACGCGCGGCGGTTCTTGATGACGATCTCGACCGCCTGGTCGTACAGCGGATCAGACTCGCCGCCGCCTTCGCCGGTTCCCGCGCCGGCCGAGCCCTCGTCGCCGTCGGCGGTGCCGCCTTCGAGCAGACCCTCGACGTAGTTCGGCTCGCCCTGCTCCTTGAGCTTCTCGACGACGCGGTGCACTTCGTCGTCGGCGACGAACGCGCCGTGCACGCGCACGGGCAGCCCGGTACCGGGCGGCAGGTACAGCATGTCGCCCATCCCGAGCAGCGATTCGGCGCCCATCTGGTCGAGAATCGTGCGCGAGTCGATCTTCGACGACACCTGGAACGCGATCCGCGTCGGCACGTTTGCCTTGATCAGGCCGGTGATCACGTCGACCGACGGCCGCTGCGTCGCGAGGATCAGGTGGATGCCGGCCGCACGCGCCTTCTGCGCGATCCGCGCGATCAGCTCCTCGACCTTCTTGCCGACGACCATCATCAGGTCGGCCAGCTCGTCGATCACGACGACGATGTTCGGCAGCCGGCCGAGCGGCTCGGGATCGTCCGGCGTCAGGCTGAACGGGTTCGGGATCTTCTCCTCGCGCTTCGCCGCGTCGTCGATCTTGTTGTTGTAGCCGGCGAGGTTGCGCACGCCGAGCTTGCTCATCAGCTTGTAGCGGCGCTCCATCTCCGCGACCGTCCAGTTCAGCGCATGGCCGGCCTGGCGCATGTCGGTGACGACCGGACACAGCAGGTGCGGAATGCCTTCGTAGACGCTCATTTCGAGCATCTTCGGATCGATCAGGATCAGGCGCACCTGCTCGGCGGTGGCCTTGTACAGCAGCGACAGGATCATCGCGTTGATCCCGACCGACTTGCCCGAACCGGTCGTACCGGCCACCAGCAGATGCGGCATCTTCGCGAGATCCGCGCACACCGGCTTGCCGCCGATGTCCTTGCCGAGGCTCAGCGTCAGCGCCGACGCCGCGGCCGCATACACCTCGGAGCCGATGATCTCGGACAGGTGCACCGTCTGGCGGCGCTGATTCGGCAGCTCGAGCGCCATGTAGTTCTTGCCGGGGATCGTCTCGACCACGCGGATCGACACGAGCGACAGCGAACGCGCGAGATCCTTCGCGAGGTTGACGATCTGGCTGCCCTTCACGCCGGTGGCCGGTTCGATCTCGTAGCGCGTGACGACCGGGCCCGGATACGCGGCGACGACGCTCGCCTCGACGCCGAAGTCCTTCAGCTTCTTCTCGATCAGGCGCGACGTGAACTCGAGCGTATCGGCGGAAATCGCTTCCTGCGTCTTCGGCGCGGGATCGAGCAGCGACACCGGCGGCAGCGTCGAATCGCCCGGCAGGTCGGTGAACAGCGGCACCTGGCGCTCGCGCTCGACGCGCTCGGACTTCGCGGGCGTGACGACCGGCGGCACGATCGTCACGGGCTCGTGATCCTCGATGCGCACGCGCTCCTCCTCGACCTTGCCTTCGCGGCGCACCGCCGCGGCCTCGCCGAGCTTGCGGTCGCGCTCGGCCTCGCGGCGCAGCTTCGCGACGTTGACCGCGGACAGGATCGCGCCGCCGACCCGCTCGGCGACCGACAGCCACGAGAAGCGGAAATACAGCGACAGGCCGATCGCGAGCGCGATCAGCAGCAACAGCGTGCCGCCCGTGAAGCCGAACGCATGCGACATCGCACCCGCGACGGCCTCGCCGACGACGCCGCCCGGCGCACGCGGCAACTGCACCTTCAGCGACCACATGCGCAGCGCCTCGATGCCGTCGCAGGCGAGCACGACCAGCACGAACGCAAAGATTTCGGTCAGCCAGCCGATCGGCCGCTCCGGTTCGTCGGGAATCGCGTCGTGGCGCGTGATGCGGCGGTAGTTGACGGCGATGCGCCGCCCGAGCGGCACGATCAACCAGTAAGCCGACAGGCCGAACAGCAGCAGGATGATGTCGGCCGTCCACGCGCCGACGCGGCCGGCCCAGTTCGAGATGTGATCGACCTGGGCGGCGTGCGTCCAGCTTGGATCGCGCCGGCTGTAGCTCAGCAGGGCCATCACCAGAAAGGCGCAGAGCGCGACCTGGAGAATCCAGCGGATCTCCGTGAGGAGCTTCGACATCCGGTGCGGCAACGCCTGTGCCTGGGCGGAATAAGGAGCTTTTGCCATGAATCCGTATAAAGAGGACGGGCCGTGCGCCCGCCTGTCGTTCGATCGCGCTTATTGTAAACGCTGCACCGCGCCGCCAAGTGTAAATGACGGTTACATAAGAGGGCCGGGATCACGCATCGAGCGGATACCGGGACACCGCGCATGCGAGCGCGACATGAGCCGCGCAGTCACTCGCGCTCGACTGCGACAATGCGCCGCCCGATGCGGCGGTGCCGGTCGTCGCTGACGCCCCACCTGCTTGCCGCGCCGGCCGGCCGCCCGCGAGACACTATCGTCGCGATTGAAACTCTCGTTCGGCAGCGCAGCAACGGGGCCTTTATAATGCGCGTCTGATACCCATCTATGACGGCATCCCGGTCAACCCAGACCGTCCGGCGAGCCCTACCCCGCCCGCCGCGGCCGCCTTTTACGGATTCGCACATGTCCACGCCCAAACACGCCAAAGTCCTGATTCTCGGTTCCGGCCCCGCCGGCTACACGGCCGCCGTCTACGCGGCACGCGCCAACCTGTCGCCGGTGCTGATCACCGGCATCGCGCAGGGCGGTCAGCTGATGACCACGACCGACGTCGAAAACTGGCCGGCGGACGCGAAGGGCGTGCAAGGCCCGGAACTGATGGCGCGCTTCCAGGAGCATGCCGAGCGTTTCAACACCGAAATCGTCTTCGACCACATCCACACCGCGAAGCTGCACGAGCAGCCGATCCGGCTGATCGGCGACTCGGGCGAATACACGTGCGACTCGCTGATCATCGCGACCGGCGCGTCGGCGCAGTATCTCGGCCTGCCGTCCGAGGAAGCGTTCATGGGCAAGGGCGTGTCGGCCTGCGCGACCTGCGACGGCTTCTTCTATCGCGGCCAGGAAGTCGCGGTGATCGGCGGCGGCAACACGGCCGTCGAGGAAGCGCTCTACCTGACCGGCATCGCGAAGAAGGTCACGGTGATCCATCGCCGCGACAAGTTCCGCGCGGAGCCGATCCTGATCGACCGCCTGCTGGAGAAGCAAAAGGAAGGTGTCGTCGACATCAAATGGGATCACGTGCTCGACGAAGTGACGGGCGAGGAGTCGGGCGTCACGGGCCTGCGCATCAAGAACGTGAAGACCGGCGCGACGGAAGACCTGCACGTGCAGGGCGTGTTCGTCGCGATCGGCCACAAGCCGAACACCGACCTGTTCCAGGGCCAGCTGGAGATGAAGGACGGCTACATCCTGACGAAGAGCGGCCTGCAAGGCAACGCGACGTCGACGAGCGTGCCGGGCGTGTTCGCCGCGGGCGACGTGCAGGACAACGTGTACCGCCAGGCGATCACCAGCGCGGGCACGGGCTGCATGGCCGCGCTCGACGCGCAGCGCTACCTCGAAAGCCTGCACGACAAGAAGTAAGGCGAGCGCTGCCGCGCCGGACGCTACAATGGCGTCCGCTGCCGCGAAGCGGGCTCGACCGGAAAGCCGCTGCCGCCGCGCAGCGGCTTTTTTTGTGCCCGCGCGCCCGAACGCGCCTGCCCCGTTACCGAATCATGGCGAAGAACCAGCCCCATCCGAGCGATCCCGCGAAGCGGAAGATCGCTGCCCGTCCCGTGACCCCGGCGCCCGAGGCGCCGCCGCCCGCGCCCGATGCGGCCGCATTGCGGGGCCAGGGTCTCGCGGGCCTCGGCGCATTGCGCAAGTCGCTGCAAGGCGAAGCCGATCGTCGCGAACGCGCGCGCATCGAAGCCGCGAAGGCCGAGCGCAAGGCGGAAGCCGACGCGAACCTGTTCCGCAACGAAATCGGCGCGATCCGACCGCTGAACGCGCCGCCGCGCGCGTCGTCCGGCCGCATGCCGCCCGACCCGGTGCCGAAACAGACGCAGCGCGACGAGGAAGCCGTGCTGAACGCGACGCTGTCCGACGAATTCGATCCGGAGACGCTGCTCGACAGCGACGAATCGCTGTACTACCACCGCCCCGGCATCAGCCGCGAGGTGGTGCGCAAGCTGAGGAGCGGCGCATGGATCGTGCAGGCGCAGATCGATCTGCACGGCATGCGGCGCGACGAAGCGCGCGACGCGCTCGCCGAATTCATCCGCGAAGCCGGCAAGAAAGGGCTGCGCTGCCTGCGCGTGATCCACGGCAAGGGGCTCGGCTCGATCGGCAAGGAACCCGTGCTGAAGGGCAAGGTGCGCGCATGGCTCGTACAGAAGGAAGAAGTGATCGCATTCTGCGAGGCCCGCGGCCACGACGGCGGCGCGGGCGCGGTGCTGGTGCTGCTGCAGCCGCACGCGGCGCCGGCCGACCGGGGGCCGCGTGCCGCATCCTAGGCTGACGCTCGCGATCGCGGTACTGGAGGCGATCGCCACGCTGGCCTTCGCGATTTCGGGGTTCATCGAGGCGCGCAAGAACCGCCTCGACTCGGTCGGCACGTTCGTCGTCGCGCTCGCGACCGCATTCGGCGGCGGCACGCTGCGCGACATCCTGCTCGAGCGCCGGCCGTTCTACTGGGTCGTGCACGACGATTACGTGATCGCGATCTTCGTGCTCGCGCTGTTCGCGCCGTTCGTGCTGCGAATGCTGTCGCGGCTGTCGGCCGAACGGCTGCTGCTGATCGCCGATGCGATCGGGCTCGGCATCTTCAGCATCTCGGGCACGGCGATCGCGCTCGACGCCGAGATGCCGCGCTTCATCGCGGTGATGATGGGCGTGATTACCGGCGTGGTCGGCGGGATCGTCCGCGACGTGCTGTGCAACGACATCCCGCTGATCCTGCGCGATTCGCGGCCCTACGCGACCTGCGCGTTCGTCGGCTGCTGGTTCTACCTGCTGCTCGTGTGGCTGCAGTTCGACTCGGTGTACAGCGTGCTGCTCGCGACCGGCTTCATCCTCGTCGCCCGGCTCGCGACGTTCAAGTTCGACGTGCGGTTGCCGCACTGACCGACGCTTCCGCCGACGCGTCGGCCGCATCGCCGAAACGAAAAAGGGGCCGTTCGAAACGGCCCCTTCTCCTTCGTTCAGCGCGAACGCCGCGTCACGCGATCCGCTCTTCCGACGCCGGATCGAACAGCACCGCCTTCGACACGTCGAACAGCAGCGACTGCGTCTGCCCCGGCTGCGGGTTCGCGGCCGGATGCACGCGGCTCACGATCCGCTTGCCGTTCACCTGCGCGAACACGTGCGTGTCCGGCCCGGTCGGCTCGGTCACGTCGACGCGCACGTCGATCGGCTGCAGGTTCGACGCCTCGCCGTTGTGCGCGTTACGCGCGTCGGTGATGCGCTCCGGACGCAGGCCGAGGATCACCTCGCGGCCGACGTGCGACTTCAGCTTCGCCGCGTCGAACGGCAGGATCAGCGCGCTGCGCGCGAGGCCCGTGTCGATCTCGAGCGCGATCCCGCTGCCCTGCTCGACCAGCTTGCCGTTGATGAAGTTCATCGGCGGCGCGCCGATGAAGCCCGCGACGAACAGGTTCGACGGCGAATCGTAGATCTCCTGCGGCGCGCCGAACTGCTGGACCACGCCGTCCTTCATCACCGCGATGCGATCGCCGAGCGTCATCGCCTCGATCTGGTCGTGCGTCACGTAGACGATCGTCGTGCCGAGGCGCTGGTGCAGCAGCTTGATTTCCGCGCGCATCTCGATGCGCAGCTTCGCGTCGAGGTTCGACAGCGGCTCGTCGAACAGGAACAGTGACGGATCGCGTGCGAGCGCGCGGCCCATCGCGACGCGCTGGCGCTGGCCGCCCGACAACTGGCCCGGCTTGCGATCGAGCAGATGCTGGATCTGCAGCATCTGCGACACGCGCTCGACGATCTGCTGCTGCTCGCTCTTCGGCACCTTGCGGATGTTCAGCCCGAACGAGATGTTCTCGCGCACCGTCATCGACGGATACAGCGCGTACGACTGGAACACCATCGCGATGTCGCGATCCTTCGGCGACAGGTCGTTGACGACCTTGCCGTCGATGCAGATCTCGCCGCTCGTCACGGTCTCGAGGCCGGCGATCATGTTGAGCAGCGTCGACTTCCCGCAGCCCGACCCGCCGACCAGGATCAGGAACTGTCCGTCCTCGATCTCGATGTCGACACCCTTCAGGACCGGCACCCCGTTCGGGTAGGTCTTGTACACGTCACGGATGGAAAGGCTTGCCATGCTGTGAATCCTCTGTCTCGTCTCGCGCGGCGCGCTCCGGCGCCGCGTCGGGTTCGTTTCGATGCGCCGCGCGTCCTGCGCGGCCGGTTCGTCGTATCGGATAAAGCCGCGCTTACCCCTTCACCGCGCCCGCCGTCAGCCCGCGCACGAAGTAGCGGCCGGCGACGATGTAGACGAGCAGCGTCGGCAGCGCGGCGATGATCGCGCCGGCCATGTCGACGTTGTATTCCTTCACGCCCGTCGACGTGTTGACGAGGTTGTTCAGCGCCACCGTGATCGGCATCGAGTCGACGCCGGAGAACACGATCCCGAACAGGAAGTCGTTCCAGATCTGCGTGAATTGCCAGATCAGGCACACCATGAAGATCGGCAGCGACACCGGCAGCAGGATCTTCGTGAAGATCGTGAAGAAACCCGCGCCGTCGATGCGCGCGGCCTTCACGAGTTCGGCCGGCACGCTCACGTAGAAGTTGCGGAAGAACATCGTCGTGAACGCGATCCCGTACACGACGTGCACGAACACGAGGCCCGGAATCGTATTGGCGAGGCCGAGCATCCCCTGCAGGCGCGCCATCGGCAGCAGGATCACCTGGAACGGGATGAAGCAGCCGACCAGCATCATCGTGAACAGCGCATCCGCGCCGCGAAAGCGCCAGTGGGTGAGCACGTAGCCGTTGAACGCGCCGATCAGCGACGAGATCAGCACGGCCGGAATCACCATCTGCAGCGAGTTCAGGAAGAACGGCTTCATCCCGTCGCAGCGCACGCCGGTACACGCGCCGCTCCACGCCTTCACCCACGGATCGACGGTCCAGTGCGACGGCGGCGTCAGCAGGTTGCCGGTGCGCAGCTGGTCGAGGTCCTTGAACGACGTCGACAGCATCACGTAGATCGGGAACAGGAAATACAGCGCGAACAGGATCAGCGCCGCATAGATCACTGCCCGGCTGATCGTCATCTTAGGCTGCATTGCGGGTGCTCCTCGATTCCATATACATCAGCGGCACCAGCACCGCGACCACGGTCGCGAGCATCATCACCGAGGACGCCGCGCCCAGGCCCAGCTGGCCGCGGTTGAACGAAAACGTGTACATGAACATCGCCGGCAGCGACGACGACGTGCCCGGGCCGCCTGCCGTCAGCGCGACGACGAGGTCGAAGGTCTTGATCGTGATGTGGCAGAGGATCAGCAGCACCGAGAAGAACACCGGGCGCATGCTCGGGATCACGATCTTGCGGTAGATGGTCGGCAGCGTCGCGCCGTCGACCTGCGCGGCCTTGAAGATCTCGCCGTCGACGCCGCGCAGCCCCGCGAGGAACAGCGCCATCACGAAGCCGGTCGACTGCCACACGGCCGCGATCACCACGCAGAAGATCGCCTTGTCCGGATCGTCGAGCCAGCCGAACGAAAAGCTCGTCCAGCCCCAGTCGTGCATCACCTTCTCGAGGCCGAGGCCCGGGTTCAGGATCCACTGCCACGCGGTGCCGGTGACGATGAACGACAGCGCCATCGGGTACAGGAAGATCGCGCGCAGCGCGCCTTCGTTGCGGATCCGCTGATCGAGCAGGATCGCGAGGAACAGCCCGAGCCCGACGCAGATCGCGATGAACGGAATCCCGAACCAGCCGAGGTTCGCGGCGGAAGTCCACCACACGTCGTTCTGGAACAGGTCCGTGTAACGGTCGAAGCCGTCGAATTCGTAGTTGGGCAACAGCCGCGAGTTGGTCAGCGACAGATAGCCGGTAATCAGGATGAAGCCGTAGATGAACACCACGGCGATCGCGACGCTCGGCGCGAGCACGAGCTTCGGGATCCAGCGATCGGCGAAGGCCGACATCGGCGACGTACGCCGTGCGGCGGCAGCGCCGGATCCGTTTCCGCTAAGAGGGGCAGCCACTTGATTCGACTCCTGGAACGAGGGCGGCGCAGGCCGGGCCGGCGCCGGGTACGGCACGAGCCCGCGGGCGAGCCCGTTTGCTGCACATGCAAAAACGCCCGGCCGATGAAGCGTTTCCGGCCGGGCGCCTGGCGCGCGTTACTTGACCTTCGCGGCCTTCGCGAGCGCGGCGACCGCGCTCTTCGAATCCTGCTGCGAGTTCATGAACTTCGTCACGACGTCGGTGATCGCGCCGGCGGTCGCGTCGCCTTGCGCCATGCCGTGCGCGAGCGACGGGACGAAACCGCCCGACTTGATCGCGGTCTGCTCGTCGGCATACGACTTCTTCGCGCAGTCGTCGAACTTGTCCATCTTCACGCCGAGACGCACCGGCACCGAGCCCTTCAGCAGGCTGAACTGCTCCTGGAAGTCCGGCGTCATGATCGTCTTCGCGAGCGCGAGCTGGCCCGGCGTCGCGTTCTTCTCGCCCTTCTGCTGGAAGAACACGAACGAATCGACGTTGAACGTGTACGAATTCGCGGTGCCCGGCACCGGCGCGCAGATATAGTCCTTGCCCGCCTTCTTGCCGGCGTTCTCGAACTCGCCCTTCGCCCAGTCGCCCATGAACTGCATGCCGGCCTTGCCGTTGATGACCATCGCGGTCGCGAGGTTCCAGTCGCGGCCGTTACGGCCGGTATCGAAGTAGCCCTGGATCTTGCGCACCGTGTCGAACACCGACAGCATCTGCGGCGACGTCAGCGTCGCTTGGTCGAGATCGACCAGCGCCTTCTTGTAGAACGCCGGGCCCTGCGACAGCACGACGTCTTCCCACAGCGTCAGGTCCTGCCACGGCTGGCCGCCCATCGCGATCGGCTGGATGCCCGCGGCCTTCAGCTTGTCGGCCACCGCGAAGAATTCGGGCCAGGTGGTCGGCACCTTCGCGCCGACCTTGTCGAGCGCGGCCTTGTTGATGTAGAGCCAGTTGACGCGGTGCACCGAGAACGGCGCGGCGACGGTGTGACCCTTGTACTTGATGATCTTGTCGATTTCCGGCGGCAGGTTCTGCTTCCAGTCGCCGGCGGCCGAATCGATGTTGACGAGCACGCCCTGGTCGGCCCAGTCCTGGATCAGCGGGCCCTTGATCTGCGCGGCCGACGGGGAGTCGCCGCTGATCACCTTGGTCTTCAGCGCGGTCATCGCCGCGGCGCCGGCGCCGCCCGCGACCGCGAAGTCCTTCCACACGTAGCCCTGCTTCTGCAGGTCGTCCTTCAGCACGCCGACGGCCTTCGACTCGCCGCCCGAGGTCCACCAGTGCAGCACGGTTACGTTTTCGGCTGCCTGCGCCGCCACGGCGCCAGCCATCAGGCCTGCGGCGCAGAGCGCGCCCATGATCGAGCGAACTTTCATTACTTATCTCCTCCAGACTGAATCAACTCGTGAAGTTCCCTGACCGGGAACCGGCTTCTTGATAACGACGGGGAAATCGAGCCGCGGGACGCCTGCAGCGTACGGGCCGATGACCGGCCGGGCTCTTACAGAAAGCGTGAATCGAGATTCAACGGCGTGTCTCCTCTTTGTGTTTCTGGCCCGCCGCGATGCGGCACGAGCCCGGGGCTCGACGGCGCGCGGACGATGCGCTCCGTCAATGTCCGATAACATTCGGCACAAGGCGTTCCCGGAAGCGAAGCTCGCGCAGCTCATCGACCGCACTTCTTTTTTTCTTCACCCAGGTGCTACCCCTTGCGGCGGATTGTAGTTAAACTACAATTCAGTGTCAAAAATATTTTTATCGCACTACGGATCGCTTCCGAGCACCCCAACACGGCGGAGACACATGCATACCGATTCCAGCTTTACCTTCGTACTTTTCGGCGGCACCGGCGACCTGTCGATGCGCAAGATCCTGCCCGCGCTGTTCGAAGCGCACCGCGGCAACATGCTCGCGGAAGGCGGCCGGATCATCGCCGTCGCGCGACACGAATCGGACCGGGCCCACTATCTCGAGTGGGTCGACACGCACGTGAAACCGCATGCGGCGAAGGCAGCCGGCGGCGCATTCGACGAAAGCGCCTGGAAGTCCTTCCTCGAGCGCATCGAATACGTGAACCTCGACCTCGGCCGCGCGGAGGACTACGGCGTGCTGCGCGACGCGATCGCGCATCTGCCCGGCATTCGCGTGTTCTACCTCGCGACGGGCCCGTCGCTGTTCGTGCCGATCTGCAAGGCGCTCGCGTCGGTCGGCCTGAACGAAGGCTCGCGCATCGTGCTCGAGAAGCCGCTCGGCTACGACCTGAAGTCGTCGAACGCGATCAACGACGCGGTCGGCGAAATCTTCGCGGAAGGCCAGATTTACCGGATCGACCACTATCTCGGCAAGGAGCCGGTACAGAACCTGCTCGCGCTGCGCTTCGGCAATGCGCTGTTCGAGCCGCTGTGGCGCCGCGAATGGGTCGAGAGCATCCAGATCACGATCGCCGAGGAGCTCGGCGTCGAGGCGCGCGGCGATTTCTACGACAATACGGGCGCGCTGCGCGACATGGTGCAGAACCACCTGCTGCAGTTGCTGTCGATCGTCGCGATGGAGCCGCCGCACTCGATGGATTCCGACTCCGTGCGCGACGAGAAGCTGCGCGTGCTGCGTGCGCTGAAGCCGGTCGATCCGCGCGACATCGGCAAGGTCGCGGTGCGCGGCCAGTATCATGCGGGCGTGATCAAGGGCGTGCAGGTGCCGGCCTACGCGACCGAGCCGGGCGTGAAGCCCGACAGCCAGACCGAAACCTTCGTCGCGCTGAAGGTCGAGATCGAGAACTGGCGCTGGGCCGGCGTGCCGTTCTTCCTGCGCACCGGCAAGCGTCTGGCCGACCGCGTCGCGGAGATCGTCGTCAACTTCCGCCCGGTGCCGCACTCGGCGCTCGGGGCCT
Organism: Burkholderia sp. NRF60-BP8; assembly: GCF_001522585.2. Classification (NCBI taxonomy): domain Bacteria; kingdom Pseudomonadati; phylum Pseudomonadota; class Betaproteobacteria; order Burkholderiales; family Burkholderiaceae; genus Burkholderia; species Burkholderia sp. NRF60-BP8. Next base: position 970,151 of record NZ_CP013373.1, on the reverse strand, counting down.
CCGCGCTGCGCCCCGGTGCGAACCGTCTCGTGATCCGGCTGCAGCCGAACGAGACGATCCGCCTGTACTGCCTCGCGAAGCAGCCGGGCGAAGGGATGAATCTCGCGAGCGTGCACCTCGACCTCGCGTTCGACCAGTTCTTCAAGGAAGGGCAGATGGAGGCGTACCAGCGCCTGCTGCTCGACGTGATCAACGGCCGGCTCGCCCTGTTCGTGCGTCGCGACGAACAGGAAGCCGCATGGCAGTGGGTCGAGCCGATCCTGAACGAATGGGCACGCACGCTGAAGCCGCCGAAGCCGTACGCGGCGGGCACGTGGGGGCCGGCCGCGTCGAGCGCGATGCTCGCGCAGCACGACACCTGCTGGCTCGAAGAAGAAAACTGATGCAACCCGTTGCCGCGTACGCCACCGTACGCGGCAACACGCTTCACGATTCGTACGATTTAAACAGACAAAGCAGTCCGGAGGAGATGTGATCGAGATCCACGCTTTCGACACCCAGGAAGCGCAAAGCGAAGCGCTCGCGCGCGCCGTCGGCGACGCGCTGCGCGCGGCGCTCGCCGGCCCCGCGCGCCCGACGCTCGCGGTGTCCGGCGGCACCAGCCCGCGCCCGTTCCTGCACACGCTGTCGCATGCGGCGCTCGACTGGGCCGGCGTCGACGTCACGCTGGTCGACGACCGCTGGGTGCCGGACGACGACGCGGCGAGCAATGCGCAACTCGTGCGCGACACGCTGCTGCAGCACGCGGCGGCCCCTGCCCGCTTTCTGCCGCTCGTCGACACGCGCACCACGCTCGACGCACGGGTCGCCGCGCTCAACGCGAACGCCGATTACCGCGTGCCGAGCGTCGCGGTGCTCGGCATGGGCGAGGACGGCCACACCGCGTCGATCTTCGCCGACGCGCCCGAATGGGACCACGCGATCACGACGCCCGAGCGTTTCGTCGCCGTGCATCCGGGCGCGGCGCCCCATGCACGCGTGAGCTATTCGCTCGATGCGCTCAAGCGCGTCGAGCGGCTGTTCCTGCTGATCGCGGGTGCCCGCAAGCGCGACGTGCTCGACGCCGCGGCCGCGTCGCTGCAGAAGAACGCGATTTCCCAACTGGCCAACGACAAGGGGACCCAGCTCGATGTCTACTGGTGCGCAAAGTAAGGCGGTCGTCGCGGGTCAGCATGCCGACGGCCCGCGCCTGCTCGCGGACGTCGGCGGCACCAACGCGCGCTTCGCGCTGGAAACCGGCCCGGGCGAGATCACGCAGATCCGCGTGTATCCCGGCGCCGACTATCCGACGATCACCGACGCGATCCGCAAGTATCTGAAGGACGTGAAGATCAGCCGCGTGAACCACGCGGCGATCGCGATCGCGAACCCGGTCGACGGCGATCAGGTCACGATGACCAATCACGACTGGCGCTTCTCGATCGAGGCGACGCGCCGCGCGCTCGGCTTCGACACGCTGCTGGTCGTCAACGACTTCACCGCGCTCGCGATGGCGCTGCCCGGCCTGACCGATGCGCAGCGCGTACAGATCGGCGGCGGCACGCGCCGCCAGAACAGCGTGATCGGGCTGCTCGGGCCCGGCACCGGACTCGGCGTGTCGGGCCTGATTCCGGCGGACGACCGCTGGATCGCGCTCGGCAGCGAAGGCGGTCATGCGTCGTTCGCGCCGCAGGACGAGCGCGAGGATCTGGTGCTGCAATACGCGCGCAAGAAATTTCCGCACGTATCGTTCGAACGCGTGTGCGCGGGCCCCGGCATGGAGATCATCTACCGGGCGCTCGCCGCGCGCGACAAGAAGCGCGTCGCCGCGTCCGTCGATACGGTCGAGATCGTCGAGCGCGCGCATGCGGGCGACGCGCTCGCGCTCGAGACGGTCGAATGCTTCTGCGGGATTCTCGGCTCGTTCGCCGGCAGCGTCGCGCTGACGCTCGGCGCGCTCGGCGGCGTCTATATCGGCGGCGGTGTCGCGCTGAAGCTCGGCGAGCTGTTCACGCGCTCGTCGTTCCGGGCGCGCTTCGAGGCGAAGGGCCGCTTCGCGCACTATCTCGAGAACATCCCGACCTACCTGATCACCGCCGAATACCCGGCGTTCCTCGGCGTGTCGGCGATTCTCGCGGAGCAGTTGTCGAATCGTTCCGGCGGCGCGTCGTCTGCCGTGTTCGAGCGGATCCGCCAGATGCGCGACGCGCTGACGCCGGCCGAACGCCGCGTCGCCGATCTCGCGCTGAACCATCCGCGCTCGATCATCAACGATCCGATCGTCGACATCGCGCGCAAGGCCGACGTGAGCCAGCCGACGGTGATCCGCTTCTGCCGCTCGCTCGGCTGCCAGGGCCTGTCGGACTTCAAGCTGAAGCTCGCGACCGGTCTCACCGGCACGATTCCGATGAGCCACAGCCAGGTGCATCTCGGCGACACGGCCACCGATTTCGGCGCGAAGGTGCTCGACAACACGGTGTCCGCGATCCTGCAACTGCGCGAGCACCTGAATTTCGAGCACGTCGAAAACGCGATCGAGATCCTGAACGGCGCGCGGCGCATCGAGTTCTACGGGCTCGGCAATTCGAACATCGTCGCGCAGGACGCGCACTACAAGTTCTTCCGCTTCGGGATTCCGACGATCGCGTACGGCGATTTGTACATGCAGGCCGCGTCGGCCGCGCTGCTCGGCAAGGGCGACGTGATCGTCGCGGTGTCGAAGTCGGGGCGCGCGCCCGAGCTGCTGCGCGTGCTCGACGTCGCGATGCAGGCCGGCGCGAAGGTGATCGCGATCACGTCGAGCAACACGCCGCTCGCGAAGCGCGCGACCGTCGCGCTCGAGACCGACCACATCGAGATGCGCGAATCGCAGTTGTCGATGATCTCGCGGATTCTGCATCTGCTGATGATCGACATCCTCGCGGTCGGCGTCGCGATCCGTCGCGCGTCGACCAACGGCGAGCTGCCCGAGGCCGTCGCGCAGGCGAAGGCGCGCGCCGCCGACGACGAAACGGCCGACGTGCTCGACTGGCTGAGCCACGGCGCGTCGCCGGCGGCGAAGGACGTCGCGCGGGACTGACGCGCGGCGCGGCGAGCGCCGCTGCCCGCGTCCCGATGAAAAACGCCACCGGCGCATCGCGCGCGGTGGCGTTCTTCATTGCGCGGCCCGGCTGGCGGGGCGGCTCAGGCGCCCGCTTTCACCGGCCGGCCGTGCCAGCGCAGCACGAGGTAGCGCCCGGCGAAACACAGCAGGCCCGACACGCCGATCGTCACGCCCATCGCGAACGGCGTGCCGTCCGCGAGTACGCCGATCGCCACGCTCGCCAGCGCGCCGAGCGCGAGCTGCATCGCGCCGAACACGGCCGCCGACGCGCCCGCGTTGTGCGGATAGCGGTGCATGAGGTCGGTCGTGCAGTTCGCGGACAGGATCCCGACCACGCCGACGACGAAGAACAGACACACGACGATCGACCACAGCCCGCCCCACCCCGTCAGCGCGACGAGCGCGACCGCGAGCGACGCGACGCAGCTCACGAGCGACGCGGCCGCGATGATGCGCAGCGAACCGACGCGGCCGACGAGGCGCGTGTTCGCGAAGTTGCCGATCATGATCCCGACGACGTTCAGGCCGAACAGCAGCCCGTAGTGCTGCGGCGACACGTGGAAATACTCGATGTACACGAACGGCGTCGCGGTGATGTACGAGAACATCGACGCGAACGCCATCCCGCCGCACAGCATGTGCCCCCATGCGACCGGGTCGGACAGGATGCGCCCGTACGATGCGAATGACGCGAGCACGGCCGCACTCTTGCGCCGCTCCTTCGGCCAGGTTTCGGGCACCCGCAGATACGCGGTCGTCGCGCAGATCGCGCCGAACACGGCCAGCACGACGAACACGCCACGCCAGCCGGCGAAGCGCAGGATCTGGCCGCCGATCAGCGGCGCGAGCAGCGGCCCGACCGCGGTGACGATCGCGACCATCGACAGCACCTTCGCCGCGTCGCTCGGCTCGTGCGCGTCGCGTGCGATCGCACGCGCGAGCACCGACGCGGCGCCGGCGCCGAGCGCCTGCAGGAAGCGCACGACGATCAGCATGTCGATCGAGCCCGACACGAAGCAGCCGACGCTCGCGAGCGTGAACAGCGCGATCCCGCCGAGCAGCACGGGCCGGCGGCCCCACGTGTCGGACAGCGGGCCGTACAGCAGCATGCCGATCGAGAAGCCGGCCATGAAGCTGGTCAGCGTGCGCTGCGCGGCGCCGGGGCTGACCGAAAAGCCGGCGGCGATCGACGGCAGGCTCGGCAGGTACATGTCGGTGGCGATCGGCCCGCAGGCAGCGAGCGCGCCGAGCAACAGGATCAGCCGGGCATCGGGCCGGCGCCGGACGACGTGGGACATGGGTATCCGGAATGGGAGTCCGCGCGCATCGGGGCGCGCGTGACGGTGAAGACGGGAAGCCGCACCGCAAGCGGCGCGTTCAGGCCCATGATTGTACGCGCAACTTTTTTGCGTGCCTCGGACCGCGCGGCGGCGGCCGGGGAACCGCCCACGCGCGTCGCGCATACCCACGAGCACGCCGGCGGATTCGATTAAGCTTGCGGCTGCCCGCCGCACTTGTCCGATCCATTCGACGTACGACCGACCCGATGACCGCTTTCCTGCTGATCTGGAGCCCCAAGAAATGGCCATGGCCCGAACTGCCCGACGTCGCCGCGCGCGTGAAGGCCGGCGAGGCCGTGCATGACGTATGGGGCTGCGGCTTCGCGCGCGGCATCCTGCCGGGCGACCGCGTATTCCTGCACCGCGTCGCGCAGGCGCCCAAGGGCGTGTTCGGCTCCGGCTACGTGACACGCGCACCTTACGAGGTGCCCGATCCGGCGACCAGGCGCGGTTACCGGCTGTGCATCGACTTCGTGTACGACTGGCTCGTCGACGCGCATCAGGACGTCGTGATTGCGCGCGACGCGCTGCGCGTCCATCCGTATTCGGTGCAGACCTGGGATGCGCAGAGCTCCGGCACGTCGATCAAGCCGATGGTCGAAGGCCCACTCGAAAAGCGCTGGGCCGAGCTGACCGGCAAGCGCAAGCCGCCACGGTGACCGGAAACCGGGTCGAATCAGGCCTGCATTACCCGGCCCGGCAATCCCCTGCGCGCCGAAAGGCCGCGGACCGGCGGCGGGCCTGCCTCGCGCGTCTCCGGTACAATCGGACGATCGTTCCGCCCAGGCGCCGCGGCCCGTGCACAGGCCCCCGCGCCGTTCTCTCGCAGGTTTCGCTCATGTCCAACAATCAGATCCTCTTCGAACGCGCCCAGAAGACCATTCCGGGCGGCGTCAACTCGCCGGTACGCGCGTTCCGTTCGGTCGGTGGCACGCCGCGCTTCGTCGCGCGCGCGCAAGGCCCGTATTTCTGGGATGCCGACGGCAAGCAGTACATCGACTACATCGGTTCGTGGGGCCCGATGATCGTCGGCCATGTCCATCCGGAAGTGCTGTCGGCCGTGCAGAACGTGCTCGCCGACGGCTTCTCGTTCGGCGCGCCGACCGAAGCCGAGATCGAGATCGCCGAGGAAATCTGCAAGCTCGTGCCGTCGATCGAGCAGGTGCGGATGGTGTCGAGCGGCACCGAGGCCACGATGAGCGCGCTGCGTCTCGCGCGCGGTTTCACGGGCCGCAGCCGCATCGTGAAGTTCGAGGGCTGCTACCACGGCCACGCGGACAGTCTGCTGGTCAAGGCCGGCTCGGGCCTGCTGACGTTCGGCAATCCGACGTCGGCTGGTGTGCCCGCCGACATCGCGAAGCACACGACCGTCCTCGAATACAACAACGTCGCCGCGCTCGAGGAAGCCTTCGGCGCGTTCGGCGACGAAATCGCCGCGGTGATCGTCGAGCCGGTGGCCGGCAACATGAACCTCGTGCGCGGCACGCCCGAATTCCTGAACGCGCTGCGCGCGCTGTGCACGAAGCACGGCGCCGTGCTGATCTTCGACGAGGTGATGTGCGGGTTCCGCGTCGCGCTCGGCGGCGCGCAGGCGCACTACGGGATCGCGGCCGACCTCACCTGCCTCGGCAAGGTGATCGGCGGCGGGATGCCGGCCGCCGCGTTCGGCGGCCGCCGCGACATCATGGCCCACCTCGCGCCGCTCGGCGGCGTCTACCAGGCCGGCACGCTGTCGGGCAACCCGATCGCGGTCGCCGCGGGCCTGAAGACGCTGCAGCTGATCCAGGCGCCGGGCTTCTACGACGCGCTCACCGCGCAGACGAAGCGGCTCGCCGACGGCCTCGCGGCCGAAGCGCGCGCGGCCGGCGTGCCGTTCGCGGCCGACTCGATCGGCGCGATGTTCGGCCTGTACTTCGCCGAGCGCGTGCCGGGCAGCTTCGCGGAAGTCACGAAGAGCGACACCGAGCGCTTCAACCGCTTCTTCCACCTGATGCTCGACGAGGGCGTGTACTTCGCGCCGTCGGCCTACGAGGCGGGTTTCGTGTCGAGCACCCACGACGACACGGTGATCGACGCGACGCTCGCGGCCGCGCGCCGCGCGTTCGCGGCACTCGCCGCCTGACCCGGGGCCGCGCGCATGTTCTCGGATACCGATTTCGCCCACATGCAGCGCGCGCTCGCGCTCGCCGCGCGCGGCATGTACACGACCGCGCCGAATCCGCGCGTCGGCTGCGTGATCGTCAAGCACGGCGAGGTGATCGGCGAAGGCTTCACGCAGCCGGCCGGCCAGGATCACGCGGAAGTGCAGGCGCTGAAGGACGCGCGTGCGCGCGGCCACGACGTCGCGGGCTCGACCGTGTACGTGACGCTCGAACCGTGCAGTCATTTCGGCCGCACGCCGCCGTGTGCGAACGCGCTGATCGACGCGCGCGTCGCGAAGGTCGTCGCGGCGATGGAAGACCCGAATCCGCAGGTGTCGGGCCGCGGCCTCGGGATGCTGCGCGATGCGGGCATCGACGTGCGCTGCGGGCTGCTCGCGCACGAGGCCGGCGAGCTGAACATCGGCTTCGTGTCACGGATGACGCGCGGCCGCCCGTGGGTGCGGATGAAGACCGCCGCATCGCTCGACGGCCGCACCGCGCTGCCGTCCGGCGAAAGCCAGTGGATCACCGGCGAGGCCGCGCGCCTCGACGGGCACGCGTGGCGCGCCCGCGCGTGCGCGATCCTCACCGGCATCGGCACCGTGCGCGAGGACAATCCGCTGCTGACCGTGCGCGGCATCGACACGCCGCGTCAGCCGCAACGCATCCTCGTGGACAGCCGCCTCGACCTGCCGCTCGACGCGCGGCTGCTCGAAGGCGCGCCGCTGCTGATCTTCTGCGGCCGGCTCGACGCCGCCGGCGAGGTCCGCGCGAACGTGCTGAAGTCGCGCGGCGCGGAAATCGTGCCGCTCGCGAACGCGCACGGCAAGGTCGACCTGCCCGCGATGCTGGCGGCGCTCGGCGCGCGCGGCGTCAACGAGCTGCACGTCGAGGCCGGCCACAAGCTCAACGGTTCGCTGCTGCGCGAACGGTGCGTCGACGAATTGCTGGTGTATCTGGCGCCGAGCCTGCTGGGCGCCGACGCGGCCGGCATGTTCGATCTCGCCGCGCCGGCGAGCCTCGATGCGCGCACCCGACTGTCGTTCCACGGTATCGAGCGGATCGGCGACGACTTGCGGATCCTCGCGCGGCTCGCGTCGCCCGACGCCTCTCACTGAACGGAATCGTCACGATGTTTACCGGAATTGTCGCGGCCGTCGGCCGCATCGAATCGATCGCCCCGCTCGGCACGTCGGCCGACGCCGGCGTACGCCTGACCGTGCAGGCCGGCGGGCTCGACCTGGCCGATGTCGCGCTCGGCGACAGCATCGCGATCCAGGGCGCGTGCATGACGGTGATCGCAAAGACCGATACCGCGTTCGACGTCGACGTGTCGCGCGAAAGCCTGAACCGGACGGTCGGCCTCGCGCAGCCCGGCGAAGTGAATCTCGAGAAGGCGCTGCGCGCGCACGATCGCCTCGGCGGGCATATCGTGTCGGGCCATGTGGACGGCCTCGGTACCGTGTCGCGCTTCGCGCCGGTCGGCGAGTCGCACGAACTGCGGATCGTCGCGCCGCGCGAACTCGGCCGCTATCTCGCGTACAAGGGCTCGATCACGGTGAACGGCGTGAGCCTGACCGTCAATACGATCGACGATCGCGCGGACGGCTGCGAATTCTCGATCAACCTGATTCCGCATACGGTCGAAGTCACGACGCTGCGTCACGTGAAGGCCGGCGACAAGGTCAATCTCGAAGTCGACATGATCGCGCGGTACGTGGAGCGGATGCTGTCGTCGTCGCAGGGCGTGCATCAGGACTGATCGGCCAGCGCCGTTCGGTGGGGGGAATGACGGCTGGCGGTTCGCCCGGCATGGTTCGGGCGTCGCCGCCGCCCCGTCGCTTGACCACTCGCCGGCCACCGGCCCGATAGCGTGCATGGGCCGAACGGGCCGCGCCGCGCTTTGCTCCCACCCTACTTCGTGCCGGGCCGCTCCGTCGCCGGACACCGACACGCCGCCATCGGGATCGCGTTCGGTCGTTGACCGTTTGGCCAGCCGACACCTGGCCAAACGGCCAACGACGCGCACGGGTCATGCCGTCGCGCTAAGATGCGTCGACAGCGGTTTCAACGCCGCAACGCACGACGTGCCGCGTACCGCGCCGCCTCTCTTCCAACAGGAGTCGTTCCCATGTCCATCTCCATGTACCAGGCTTCGCTGCCCGTCCTGATCCGCGGCCTCACCAACCTGCAACACATCCTCGGCAAGGCGCAGGCCCATGCGGCCGAAAAGCAGATCGACCCGTCGGTATTCGTCGGCGCACGCCTCTATCCGGACATGCTGCCGCTCGTCCGCCAGGTCTACATCGCGACCGACACGGCCAAGGGCTGCGCCGCGCGGCTCGCCGGCGTCGACATCCCGAGCTACCCGGACGTCGAGCAGACCTTCGACGAGCTGTATGCGCGCATCCAGAAGACGATCGACTACCTGAAAAGCTTCGACGCCGCGCAGATCGACGGCAGCGAGACGCGCCAGGTCGTGCTGAAGATGCGCGTCGGGCCGATCGAATTCACCGGCCAGTCGTATCTGCTGAATTTCGTGCTCCCCAACTTCTTCTTCCACGTGACCACCGCGTACGACATCCTGCGCCATAGCGGCGTCGAACTCGGCAAGCTGGACTACCTCGGTGGGCGCAACGAGCACGCGTGACGCGCGGCCGCGCACCGCCGGCCCGCTGCCGTGCGCACCCGCGCGCAGGCCGGCCACAGCGCTTTCCGGAGCGCAGGCCGGCCCCGCCCGGCCCGCGCCAGCCGAAACGCCGCCCGGCTGGCGTAAAATACGCACTTTCCTCTTTCTCGCCCCCTTATGACGCTCGCCTCCACGCTCGACATCATCGCCGAGCTGAAAGCCGGCCGGATGGTGATCCTGGTCGACGAAGAAGACCGCGAAAACGAGGGCGACCTCGTGATCGCCGCCGAATTCGTCACGCCGGAAGCGATCAACTTCATGGCCAAGTACGGCCGCGGCCTGATTTGTCTGACGTTGACGCAGGAACGCTGCAAGCAGCTGCACCTGCCGCTGATGACCTATCGCAACGGCACGCAGTACGGCACCGCGTTCACGGTCAGCATCGAAGCGGCCGAAGGCGTGACGACCGGCATCTCGGCCGCCGACCGCGCGCACACGATCGCCACGGCGGTCGCGCACGACGTGCGCCCCGAGCACATCGTGCAGCCGGGCCACGTGTTCCCGATCATGGCGCAACCGGGCGGCGTGCTCGTGCGCGCGGGCCACACCGAGGCCGGCTGCGACTTCACCGCGCTCGCGGGCCTCACGCCGGCCGCGGTGATCTGCGAGATCATCAAGGACGACGGCACGATGGCGCGCCTGCCGGACCTGATCGAATTCGCGAAGGAACACGACCTGAAGATCGGCACGATCGCCGACCTGATCCAGTACCGCAGCCGCACCGAATCGATCATCGAGCGGATCGCCGAGCGCACGATGCAGACCGCGCACGGCACGTTCCGCGCGGTGCTGTACCGCGACCAGCCGAGCGGCTCGCCGCACATCGCGCTGGTGCGCGGCATGCCGTCGCCCGACGTCGATACGCCAGTGCGCGTGCACGAGCCGCTGTCGGTGCTCGACCTGCTCGAGACGGGCATCTCGACGCACTCGTGGACGCTCGACGCCGCGATGCGCGAGATCGCGGAACGCGACCTCGGCGTGATCGTGCTGCTCAACTGCGGCGATACGAAGGAACACCTGATCGACGTCTTCAAGGCGTTCGACGAGGAAGAAAGGGCCGCTGCGCTCAAGCGCCGGCCGGTCGATTTCAAGACGTTCGGCATCGGCGCGCAGATCCTGCGCGATGTCGGCGTCGGCAAGATGCAGGTGCTGTCGAATCCGCGCAAGCTGGGCAGCATGTCCGGCTACGGCCTCGAAGTCACGGGCTTCATTCCGATGCCCGGCGGCGAGGCCAAGTCCTGCCCGGCGTCCCACGCGTAACCCGCCACGGCGCTTTCGCCCTATAACCGTTCATCCACACCACGGACCAGATCATGGAAATCGGACAATACCAACCGAATCTCGAAGGCGACGGCCTGCGTATCGGCATCGTGCAATCGCGCTTCAACGAACCCGTGTGCAACGGCCTCGCCGACGCGTGCGTCGAAGAACTGGAGCGCCTCGGCGTCACCGGTGAAGACGTGCTGCTCGTGTCGGTGCCCGGCGCGCTGGAAATCCCGCTCGCACTGCAGAAGCTCGCCGAAAGCGGCCAGTTCGACGCACTGATCGCGCTCGGCGCGGTGATCCGCGGCGAGACCTACCATTTCGAACTCGTGTCGAACGAGAGCGGCGCGGGCATCACCCGCATCGGCCTCGACTTCAACCTGCCGATCGCGAATGCGGTCCTGACGACCGAAACCGACGAGCAGGCCGTCGCGCGCATGACCGAAAAGGGTCGTGACGCCGCACGCGTCGCCGTCGAGATGGCCAACCTGACGATGGCGCTCGACCAGCTCGGCGACGACGAGGACGAAGAGGAAGACGAAGACGACGAAGAGGAGCGCGCATGAAGAAGAGCGCCCGCCGACAATCGCGCGAGCTGGCGACGCAGGGCCTGTACCAGTGGCTGCTGTCGAACGCGCCCTCCGGCGAGATCGACGCGCAACTGCGCGGCGCGCTCGGTTACGACAAGGCTGACAAGGAACTGCTCGAAGCGATCCTGCACGGCGTGATCCGCGAACATGCGACGCTCGTCGAAGCGCTGGCGCCGTCGCTGGACCGTCCGATCGATCAGTTGTCACCGGTCGAACGCGCGGTGCTGTTGATCGCGACGTTCGAGCTCACGCACCACGTCGAAACGCCGTATCGCGTGATCATCAACGAAGCCGTCGAACTCGCGAAGACGTTCGGCGGCTCCGACGGTTACAAGTACGTGAACGGCGTGCTCGACAAGCTGGCCGCGAAGCTGCGCCCCGCCGAAACGCAGGCGCGTCGCAACGGCTGATACCGTTGGTTGGTCCACGGGCGCGCAAGCGCCCGTTTTTCATTCTTTTCCCCTCCGCCCCGCCCGCCGATGAATACCACCGCCGATTCGCTCGTCACGCTCGCCGCACGCGTCGACGCGATCCAGCCCTTCCACGTGATGGAATTGATGAAGGAGGCACAGCGGCTCGAGTCCTTGGGACGCGACGTTATCCACATGGGCATCGGCGAGCCGGATTTCACCGCGCCGGAGCCGGTCGTCGAGGCCGCCGCGGCCGCGCTGCGCCGCGGCGTCACGCAGTACACGAGCGCGCTCGGCATCGCGCCGCTGCGCGAGGCGATCGCCGCGCACTATGCGCGCGCGTACGGCCTCGCGATCGCGCCCGAGCGGATCGTCGTGACGGCCGGCGCATCGGCCGCGCTGCTGCTCGCGTGCCTCGCGCTGGTCGGCCGCGACGACGAAGTGCTGATGCCCGACCCGTCGTATCCGTGCAACCGGCACTTCGTCGCGGCGGCCGAAGGTCGCCCGGTGCTCGTGCCGAGCGGCCCGGACGCACGCTTCCAGCTCACCGAAAACGACGTCCGCACGCACTGGAACGCGCGCACGCGCGGCGTGCTGCTCGCGTCGCCGTCGAACCCGACCGGCACGTCGCTCGAACCGGACGAACTGAAGCGGATCGTCGAAGCGGTGCGCGCACGCCACGGCTTCACGATCGTCGACGAGATCTACCAGGGGCTCAGCTACGACGCCGCGCCCGTCTCGGCGCTGTCGTTCGGCGACGACGTCATCACCGTGAACAGCTTCTCGAAGTATTTCAGCATGACGGGCTGGCGGCTCGGCTGGCTCGTCGTGCCGCCCGCGCTCGTCGGCTCGTTCGAGAAGCTCTCGCAGAACCTGTTCATCTGCCCGTCCGCGCTCGCGCAACACGCGGCGCTCGCCTGCTTCGAACCCGCGACGCTCGATATCTACGAAACACGTCGGCTCGAATTCAAGCGCCGCCGCGATTTCATCGCACCGGCGCTCGAACGGCTCGGCTTCACGGTGCCGGTGATGCCAGACGGCGCGTTCTACGTGTATGCGCATTGCGGCGGCGTCGCCCACCCGGCGGCCGGCAACAGCGCCGCACTCACGCAGGCGATGCTGCACGACGCAGGCGTGGTGCTGGTGCCGGGCATGGACTTCGGTGTCCATGCGCCGCGCGACTATATCCGCCTGTCCTATGCGACGGCCTACTCGCGGCTCGAAGAGGCCGTCGACCGGCTCGCGGCGCTGTTCTGTCGGCACTGACGCCGCGGCCGGGGCGTACCGCCGCTTCACGCATCGCAAAAAGAAAAAGCACCCGATTCGGGTGCTTTTTTCATGTCGTGCCGGCCGGAGCCGCCGAAACGCGACCGTTACGCGCCGAGCTCCGAATGATCGCCGTGCGACTGCTTCGCGGTATCGACGCTCGCGTCGTCCTGCGGGGCGGCTTCCTTCGGCGCCGCCTTGATCGAGGTCGTGCCATCGAGCGTCGCATGCACGCGCTTCGCGCCGCCTGCCGCGGCCGTCACGGCAGCGGCGGTGACGATCGGCTTCGCGGGTTGCGCGGGCGCCTGCGGCGCGTTGATCGGCACGCTGCGGCCACGCGCGACGTCGCGCAGGCGACCGCGTTCGGCCATCACCTTCGCGCCGTAGCCGTTGTCGTCGGGATTCGTCGAGCCGTTGTACAGGCGCAGGCCGTTCGCGAGCGAACCGCCGCGCGCGATGCAGTCCTTCAGCACCAGCGCGCCGACCTGCAGGTTCGCGAGCGGCTGCAGCGCGGTGTCGGTGCCGCCGAAATACTCGAACTTGTCGGAATGCACCTTCGACATGACCTGCATCAGCCCCTTCGCGCCGACGCCGCTTTCGGCGTACGGGTTGAAGCCCGATTCGATCGCCATCACGGACAGCAGCAGCAGCGGATCGAGGCCGACGTCGCGACCGGTCTGGAACGCCGCCTTGACGAGCTGGCCGAGCGGCTCCTGGGCGACGCGGTAACGGCGCGACAGATAGGTGGCGACGAGCGCCTGTTCGCGGTTCGACGCGAGCGCGCGATCGTCGCGGGCATCGGCCGCCACGCGCTGAATCGGGATCAGTTTCGCCAGCGCGACGGGCGACGGGCCGTTACGGGCCGGATCGGACGCATCGCCCTGGGCGCCCTGAGCGGCGGCTTCCGGTGCGACGTCGAGGCCGACTGCAAGCGCATCCGTTTCCGGATTCTCTTCCTGCTGCGGCTGCGCGCCGGCAGGCGCGAAATTCGGCAGCGGATGGCCGGACAGCAGACGGGCCGGACCGGCCTGCACGGCCGCGGACACGACCGGCATCAGCTTCGCGGCGAGCGTGCCGCGCACGGTCGGCAGCAGCCACAGTGCAAGCGCGACCGCGACAGCGAAACAGCCGACAACGCTGAATAGATGGTGACTGACACGCGTCCCGCGACGCAGCAAGTTGCGCACGATTTGCGCATGCTGCTCGGTGGGACGCCACGATAACCAAGCGTTCATTCAGATCATCTCCCATGAACATGACTCGTGCGGCTCGCTCAGCTCGATGGCGAGACGGAAAACGCGCCGCGGAATCACGACGCCGCACGCCTTGGTTGGGACGCGCAAGCATCGGGGAAACGGTATAAGTACCGTTCGAGGCCACGGTGTAAGAAGGCCGGCGCCTTCGCACACTGGGCGAGGCGGGCATACGCGGTGGCACCCACGCAAAAAACCAGCGTCTGGTGGCGCTGGCTGGGACTACGACAAAGGCCGTCGAAAACGCCGTGCAGGATTCGGCGGACGGTGACGCGCTGCGTCAAGGATCGGTGATTGGCGGCTCGAAGCCTTTTACCCTGCAACCAATGTGAGCGGATTCTAGCAGGGTTTTATAGATCGTCAACACTATAAAACTTTCAAATCATAACAAAAAGTAATTTAAAACCACTCTTCAGAACGCAATCCCCGTGCCGTAAGGGGTTTGCGCTCGATCGACTTTTTTCTGCGCCGGGCGGCCGCGCGGCGACCCGGGTAAAATCGTCGGTCGATTCGGGGTCGCAGCCGGCCGCTGCCCCCGCCCACCGCTGCCCGTCCTGCGGGCAGCCCGGACCTTCTTCATGAAATACAAAGACTTACGCGATTTCATTCAGCGCCTCGAGGCGCTCGGCGAACTGCGGCGCGTCACGCAGCCCGTGTCGCCCGTGCTCGAAATGACCGAGCTGTGCGACCGCGTGTTGCGCGCCGGCGGCCCGGCGCTGCTGTTCAACGCGCCGCCCGGCCATGCGTTCCCGGTGCTCGGCAACCTGTTCGGCACGCCGCGCCGCGTCGCGCTCGGGATGGGCGTCGATGCGGGCGACGATGCCGCGCTCGGTTCGCTGCGCGATCTCGGGCGCCTGCTGTCCGCGCTGAAGGAACCCGATCCGCCGAAGAGCCTGAAGGACGCCGGCAAGCTGCTGTCGCTCGCGAAGGCGGTGTGGGACATGGCGCCGAAGTCGGTGTCGTCGCCGCCGTGCCAGGAAATCGTCTGGGAAGGCGCCGACGTCGACCTGAACAAGCTGCCGATCCAGACCTGCTGGCCCGGCGATGCGGGGCCGCTCGTCACGTGGGGCCTGACGGTCACGCGCGGGCCGAACAAGCCGCGCCAGAACCTCGGCATCTACCGTCAGCAATTGATCGGCCGCAACAAGCTGATCATGCGCTGGCTCGCGCACCGCGGCGGCGCGCTCGACTTCCGCGAGTTCGCGCTGCGCAACCCCGGCAAGCCCTATCCGGTCGCGGTCGTGCTCGGCGCCGATCCGGCCACGACGCTCGGCGCGGTGACGCCCGTGCCCGATTCGCTGTCCGAGTATCAGTTCGCCGGCCTGCTGCGCGGCAGCCGCACGGAACTCGCCAAGTGCCTGACGCCCGGCGTCGACACGCTGCAGGTGCCCGCACGCGCGGAAATCGTGCTGGAAGGCTTCATTCATCCGCAGGAAGGCGCCCCTGCCCCCGCACTGGCCGGCGCGCCGCCGCGGCCGGCCGGCAACGCGGCGGCCGCGTACGAACACGCGCTCGAAGGGCCGTACGGCGACCATACCGGCTATTACAACGAGCAGGAGTGGTTTCCGGTGTTCACCGTCGAGCGCATCACGATGCGCCGCGACGCGATCTACCATTCGACCTATACGGGCAAGCCGCCCGACGAGCCCGCAGTGCTCGGCGTCGCGCTCAACGAGGTGTTCGTGCCGCTGCTGCAGAAGCAGTTCACGGAAATCACCGACTTCTATCTGCCGCCCGAAGGCTGCAGCTACCGAATGGCCATCGTCCAGATGAAGAAGAGCTACGCGGGCCACGCAAAGCGCGTGATGTTCGGCGTGTGGAGCTTCCTGCGGCAGTTCATGTATACGAAGTTCATCGTGGTCGTCGACGAGGACGTGAACATCCGCGACTGGAAGGAAGTGATCTGGGCGATCACGACGCGCGTCGACCCCGTGCGCGACACGGTGATGGTCGACAGCACGCCGATCGACTATCTCGACTTCGCGTCGCCGGTGGCCGGACTCGGCTCGAAGATGGGGCTCGACGCGACCAACAAGTGGCCGGGCGAAACGCATCGCGAATGGGGCCGCCCGATCGAGATGGACGCGGCCGTGAAGGCGCGCGTCGACCGGCTGTGGCAGGAGATCGGCCTCTGACGCCACGCGGCCGGCGCCCGCCGGCCCGCGCATCGCAATCGCCGCACGCCCCCGAGGATGAACTTTCCGCCCGCCTCCATGCTGTCCGACGGATTCTTTCTGTCGCTATCGTTGTGTCTCGACATCGGCCTCGTCAACGTCGCGATGCTGTCGCTGACGCTGTCGCACGGCTTCCGGCCGGGCTTCTGGCTCGGCGTCGGCTCGTGCGTCGGCGATCTCGTCTACGCGGCGCTCGCGCTCGCGGGGATGGCCGTGCTGCTGCAGTTCGAACCCGTGCGCTGGATCGTGTGGATCGGCGGCGGCGCGGTGCTGCTGTTCCTCACGTGGAAGATGGCGCGCGAAGCGCTGGCGCCCGTCGACGCAGCCGACGACGACGCGGACGATGCGCCGCCGCCGCGGGCGAGCGCGCGGCGCAGTTTCGTGCGCGGGATGCTGCTCGCGATGTCGTCGCCGAGCGCGATCCTGTGGTTTGCGGCGGTCGGCGGCGCGCTGATCGCCAAAGCCGGCGCGACGACGCCGGCCACCGCGTCGGTGTTCCTGTCGGGCTTTTTCCTCGGCGGCCTCGCGTGGACGCTCTTCATGTGTACGCTCGCGGCGCAGGGCCGCAAGCGCGCGGGCGCGGGGCTGATGCGCGCGTGCCACGTCGCGTCGGCGCTGCTGTTTGCGTATTTCTCGTACAGCGTGATCGTCGGCGGCTATCGCGACCTGATCGCGCACGCGGCGTAGCGGCGACGCCTGCCGCGTGCGAAGCCGCGCGGCTCCAATGAAAACGGCGCAATGCCCTTGCGGACATTGCGCCGTTTCGCCGTGACGCGGCTTGCGTCGGATCACCAGCGACGCCAGCCGTGCCCGTAGTAGCCGTGATGACGCCAGTACGGACGGCCGTAGTAGCCGCCGACGACCACGGCGGGCGGCGGCGCATAGTAGGCCGGCGCCGGCGCGTAGTACACGGGCGGAGGCGGCGGCGCATAGTACACGGGCGGCGGCGGTGCATAGACGGGATACGCGGGTGCGACCGGGATGCCGATGCCGACCCCGATCGACACGTGTGCCTGCGCGGCGCTTGCGGCACCCAGGCCCAGCGCGGCGGCGGCGATGAACGGAATGAGCTTTTTCACTTCGATTCTCCTGCTGGAGCGGTATTTTAGGCGCTCCTGTCGGCAACGGCGGGCATGCACGTCGCATGCAAGCAATGTAGCGAAAAGCCGCCCCGCGCGTATCGTGCATTTGTTGCAAATTGCAATTGCGCGCGGCCGGAGCCGCCGCCCGGCGCGGGGCCCGGCGTGGGCGGCGACCCTTGCGGGTCGCGCGATTCCATCCGAGAAGTCGGGTCGCGACACGACGACCGGTCAGTCTTACCGGATCCGGCGCGCGCAGCCGGCACGCGTACGTAATGAACGATTACAAATTCGAGACAACATGCCGACATTTCAAGCGGGGCGGCGCACGAAATTTCGGGGTCGGATTCTGTAATCCTGATTCCGCCGCGATACCGGACGCCTGCCAACGCATCGATCGCACCGCGTACCGGTAATTCATACGTGCGGCCGCCTCGCAGGCGGGCTTGCGCGACACCGCCGTCATTCCTGCGATACTGACGGCTGCTTCGTTTTCGCTTACATCCGCTGCCATGCCGCTTCCCGACACACCCCGCCTCGGCTTCATCGGCGCCGGCCGCCTCGCGCGCTGTGTCGCGCAACGTTTCGCGCAGGCCGGCTTTCCCGTCGTCGCGATCGCGAGCCGCACGCCCGCCTCGGCCACCGGCCTCGCCGCGCGCATCGACGGCTGCCGCGCGGTCGATACCCCGCAGCAGGTAGCCGACGTCGCCGACCTGATCTTCGTGACGACGCCCGACGATCATCTCGCGTCGAGCGCCGCGGCGCTGCGCTTCGACGCGTCGCGCGCCGCCCGCCAGGCGGTCGTCCATTGCAGCGGCGCATCGCCGGTCGCGCTGCTCGACCCGGCGAATCAGCAAGGCGTGGCCACCGGCGGCTTCCATCCTCTTTATTTGTTCGGCGGCACCGATGCCGACCTCGCCCGCATCGACGGCTGCTCGGTCACGATCGAAGCGGACGGTGCGCTGCACGCGGCGTTGCTGCGACTCGCCGCCGCACTCGGCTGCCATCCGCTGTCGATTCCGGCCGGCGGCCGGATGCTGTATCACGCGGCCGCCCACTACGCGGCGAGCTTCGCGCTGTGCGGGCTGTCGGAAGCGGTCGAGCTGTGGCGCGGCCTCGGCTTCGACGAGGAAGCCGCGCTGCGCGCGCTGCTGCCGATGCTCGCCGGCACGATCGAGACTGCCCGCGACAAGGGGCTCGCGAATGCGCTGTCCGGGCCGGTGTCGCGCGGCGACACGGGCATCGTCGAGCGCCAGCTCGCGCTGCTCGAGGCGCGCGGCGGCGATCATGCGGCACTGTACGCGCTGCTGACGCGCCGCGCGATCGCGCTCGCGGCGAAGCGCGCGACGCCGCCGGCCTCGCTGCCGGCGCTGACCGAAGCCGTCGAAACGTCGCTCGCGCGCGCGGCCGCACGCCCCTCCCCGTCGCGAGACGAGGCGTGATAAGGTGTCGGCCGATGCGCCGCCAACCGGCGTTGGCGGCCGCACGCTACTGACTGTATAAAAAGGATGCCAACGATGTTCGGCGAGATCGCCCGTTTTCTGCTCAATACCGTCTTCACGCTATTCGGTGCCGCGCTGATCCTGCGCGTCTGGATGCAGGCCGTCCGCGTGCCGCCGTACAACCCCGTCACGCAAGCCGTGCTGCAGGCGACCAACTGGCTCGTGCTGCCGCTACGCCGCGTGATCGCGGGCGTACGCGGCATCGACTGGGCCAGCGTCGTCGCCGCGCTGCTCACCGCGCTCGTCTACGTCGTGCTGATGGTCGTGATGGCCGGCTTCGATCCGGCCGCCGTGATCGCGACGCTCGTCGTGGTCGCGCTGCTCACCGTCGTGAAGTGGGCGCTCAATCTCGTGATCTGGATGACGATCCTGATGGCGCTGCTGTCGTGGCTCAACCCGCACTCGCCGGCGATGCCGATCCTCTACCAGCTCACCGCGCCGTTCCTGAACCCGCTGCGCCGCGTGATCCCGAACCTCGGTGGCATCGACCTGTCGCCGATCCTGCTGTTCGTGATCGTGCAGGTGCTGCTGATGATCGTCACGCGCGCCGCCGTGTCGCTGACGATGTTCGGCATCTGATCCGCGCCACGCCCTACGCCGCCGGCCCCTGCGCCGGCGGTGCGCCGAGCGTGTCGATCACGCCGAACCGCGCGGGCATCATCGCGTAGCACACGCGCACTTTCTCGTGCGACAGCCGCTCGAGCAGCCGTTGCGCTTCGTCCTCGGTGACGATGAATTCGACCTCGATCGCGACCGAGCCCTGCAGTTCGAAGAAGCGATCCTCGTGCAGCACGCGATGCTGGCCGAAACCGGCCATCGCGCGAAACGCGGAACCGCCCGCGACGCCCATCCAGTTCGCCTCTTCCAGCAGCCATTCCCACAGCGGCTTCCAGTGCAGCCGGTGCTGCTCGTGCACGTAGAAGCGCAACAAGACCCTGTCCATCGCTCCCTCCGATGACGACCCGCTCAGGCCGCCGCGAGCCACGCGCGCGCGGTCCACATGCCGAGCGCCGTCAGCGCGAACGATCCAGTCAAGTGTAGGGCAGCCACCGCCAATGCCCATCCGAATTCGCCCTCGAGCGCGTGCGTCATCACTTCGACCGAAAAGGTCGAGAACGTCGTGAGGCCGCCGAGAAAACCCGTGATCACGAACAGCCGCCACTCGGGCGGCAACCCGACGCGAGCGGTAAACAGGACGGCGGCCACGCCGATCACATAGCCGCCGATCAGATTCGACGCGAGCGTGCCGAGCGGCACCGCGGGAAAGAACGCGTTGAGCGCGAGGCTCAGGAACCAGCGCAGCAACGCGCCGAGCCCAGCGCCGACGAAGATCGCGACGATCGAATAGAACAAGGGCACTCCTGTCTGGCGGCGCCGCGCGGCGCGCGCGGCCTACGCGGAACTGTATGCGCAATCGCGCCGCGCCGGCAATGCCGACGGGCGGCGGATCGTGTCGCGGACGCACGACGCCCTTCACGATTTCCACACGCGCGCCGCGGCCTCGGTTCGCCGATCGCGCCGGTGCTCGTGCAGGCGCTCGTCGCGCGGCCGTAATCGGCGCGGGCTCGGCCGGTCGGCGCGTGGCTCAACCGCCGCGCCACGCGCGCTCGAGCGCGTTCAGCGTCGCCAGCGCACCGCCCTTCAGCCCGATCACGTCAGGCCGGCGCGCATGCGCTTCGCGCGCGTTGATGCGGATCACGTCGGCGCCGAACCGTTCGCTCGACAGGCGCACGGTCGGAATCGCGGTGCCCGCGCCGATCTCGACCACGGCGACGCGCCCCGCCCGCGCGATCCATTCCTCGAGCGCGCGCGCCTGAGCGTCGTAGCGCGCACCGAGCCAGCCGGTGTCGCCGAACATCAGAATGTTCGGCCGCGCGAGCCCGCCGCAGTGCGGGCAGCGCGGCAGGTCGCCCACCAGGCGGCACGTCGTTTCGTCGACCTCCGGCACGAACGGCGCCGCGTCCCACGTCTCGTCCGTGCACGGGCGCAGGCATTGCATCGCATGAATCGAGCCGTGGATCTCGACGATGCGCGCCGGATCGAAGCCGGCTTTCTGAAACTGGCCGTCGACGTTGCTCGTCAGCACGAAGCCGCCGTTCGGCATCGCGTCGATCCAGCGGCGCAGGATCGCGAAGCCGGCGTGCGGCACCGTCGCGCGGTAGAGCGCGAGACGGTGCCCGTAGAACCCCCACGCGAGCGGCGCACGCGCACGAAACGCGTGCGGCGACGCGATCTCGTGGAATTCGAAACGCTCGTGGCGCAGCGCCGGATACGCGCGCCAGAAGCCGTCCGTGCCGCGAAAATCGGGCAGCCCGGAATCGACGCCGATGCCCGCGCCGGCCGTGACGAGCAATGCGTCCGCGCGCGCGAGTGCGTCGACGGCGGACGCGACGAGATCGGCGGGAAGCGGCGCGGCGGCGGAACCGGAGGGATCGGCGGAGTCGGCGAAATCAGCGGGATCGGAAAAAGGCATGATGGAGAAGCAGTGGCGTCGAGCATTGCGCGAGTGGCGTCGCGATCATACGCCGGTTCGGACGCCGCGCTGCATCGGCCGCGCAACGCGGCATGCACGCCACGCGCCGGCCTGGGGCGATGCGCGTGCCGGCCGGCAGCAAGCGCCGCACCGGCGATGCCGCCAACCGACGCCCATGTTCGCTCAGTCAGCCGAATCGTCCCGCGCAACCGGCATCTCGTCGACCGCGAAATAGACCGGCTTGCCGAGTCGCCGCGCAAGCGCCACGTCCGCATCCGCCCCGCGCGACCCGCCGTCGATCCGCAGCACCGCGTCGCAGCGCCGCAGCAGCCGGTGCGCGGCCGGATACAGGAAGGTTTCGCCGATCGCGTCGCCGACCCCCGTCGACCCGGCCGCGGCCGCGAGCGGCAGCGACACCCACTCGCCGATCATCGGCACGTGCCCGCGCCGATACACGGCGAGCGCCGCCGCTTCCAGCCGATGCAGGTTCGCGGCGATGCGCGCCGGGTCGCCGTCCGTGCCGCTGCGATAGGGGCCGGCGACCAGCACGAGCTGCGGCGTCATGCGGCGCGCGCGCCCGCGGTGTCCCGCAGCGCGACGTACTGGAGCAGCATGATCGTCTTCGCATCGACGATCTCGCCGCGCTCGACCGCGTCCAGCGCCGCCTGCAGCGGCATCTCGACGACCTCGAGATCCTCGCCCTCTTCCGCGACGCCGCCGCCCGCGCCGGTGCGCAGCGACGCATCGTATTCGCCGACGAAGAAATGCAGCTTCTCCGTCACGGAACCCGGGCTCATGAACGCCTCGAACACCTTGCGCACGCCGCGCACGCGATAGCCGGTCTCCTCCTCGGCTTCCGCGCGGATGCGCGCTTCGGGCGTTTCGTCGTCGAGCAGGCCGGCGGCCGCTTCGAGCAGCATGCCGTCGTGCCCGCTCACGAACGCCGGCATCCGGAACTGCCGCGTCAGCAGCACGTCGCCCGTTTCGGCATGACGCAGCAGGATCGTCGCGCCGTTGCCGCGATCGTAGGTCTCCCGGCTCAGGCGTTGCCACGTGCCGTCGCGGCGCAGGAAATCGAACGTCACCTTGCGCAGCACATACCAGTCATCGGACAGCACCGTCGTATCGACGATGCGGACCCGCTCCCGCGTTGCAGCCATTGCAGCCTCCGGTTCGACAAAGGACGGCGCCCATGGTAACGTGCAGATTCGTGCAATTTCAAGAATTTTCGTGCAAAGACGATGCTGACGACGCAACGCAAGAAAGCGATCCTCGATGCGCTCGCGCGCGACGGCCAGGTGCTGGCTGCCGAGTTGAGTGTGCAATTCGGCGTGTCCGAAGACACGGTGCGCCGCGACCTGCGCGAACTCGCGGCCGAAGGGCTGCTGCAGCGCGTGCATGGCGGCGCACTGCCGGCGTCGCCGGCCGTCGTGCCGTTCGCGCAGCGCGAGGCGCTCGAAACCGCGGAGAAGCGGCGCATCGCGCGGCGCGCCGCGCAGATGATCGCGCCCGGGCAAGTCGCGATCGTCGACGGCGGCACGACCTCCGCGCTGCTGGTCGGTCAGTTGCCGGCCGACCTGCGCGCGACGATCGTCACGCACAGCCCGAGCGTCGCGGTTGCGCTGGCCTCGCATCCGTCGATCGACGTGATCCTGATCGGCGGGCGGCTCTACAAGCACTCGATCGTCGCGGTCGGCGCGGCGGCGATGGAAGGCATCGCGCGCATCCATGCGGACCTGTACTTCATGGGGGTCACGGGCGTGCATCCGGTCGCGGGGCTGAGCACCGGCGATTTCGAGGAAGCGGCGATCAAGCGCGCGCTGGCCGAACGCGCGGCCGAGACGGTCGTGCTCGCGTCGCAGTCGAAGCTACGTGCGGCGTCGCAGTTCGTGATCGGCGATATCGCGCTGGCGCAGGCGATCGTCGTCGAAAAGGAAACCGACGCCGCGCTGACGAAGCCGATCGAGGCCGCCGGCGTGACGGTGGTGCGCGCATGACGCGCGGCGGCCCGGCCGCGTCGAACCGCTCGCGGAGCCGGGGTGATGCGGGCGCCGCGCCCATGTCAGCGTGCTGACAGGCACCGCTTGCTAACATGGGCGATCGCCCGATCCCCACGTACTACCCGCCCGATGCCTCCCGCCTCCACCACGACTCCCCCGGCCCCTCCGGCCAGCGACGCGCCGCCAGGCGTCCTCGCACTGTTCGTCGCGTTCGCGCAGATCGGCCTGACCAGCTTCGGCGGTGGACTCAGCGGACGGATGATGCGCGACTTCGTGCACGAGCGGCGATGGCTCGACGAAGAGGCGTTCCTCAACGGCCTCGCGCTGTCGCAGGCGTTGCCGGGCGTCAACGTGAAGAACCTCGCGATCTGGATCGGCTACCGTCTCGCCGGATGGCGCGGCGCGGTGGCAGGCTTCACCGGCATCATCGCGCCGCCCGCCGTGCTGATCGTGCTGTTCGGTGTCGCGTTCTCGACCCTCACGCGCTTCCCGCTCACGCACGTCGCGCTCGCCGGCGCGGCGGCCGCGGCGATCGGGCTGTCGATCTCGATGGCGATCACCGCGGTGCGCCGCCTGCCGCGCCGCGTGCTGCCGTTCGCGGTCATGACGCTCACCTTCGTGTCGGTCGCGGTGCTACACTGGCCGCTGGTGTGGACCGTGCTGATCGGCGGTACGCTGAGCGTCGCGCTCGAATACCGCCGTGCGACCGCGGCGCCGGGCGGGAGCGACGCACGATGAACGCGTCCGCACGTTACGCCGCGCTGTTCGGCGTGTTCGCACCGCTGTCGATCGCGACGATCGGCGGTGGGCAAGCGGTCATCGCGGACATCCAGCGGCAGGTCGTCGACGTCCATCACTGGATGAGCGCCACGCAATTCGTGAACGACTTCGCGCTCGCGCGGATGGCGCCGGGCCCCGGCTCGCTGCTGGCGACGCTGATCGGCTGGCAGGTGGCCGGTTTCTGGGGCGCGGTGATCGCGACGCTCGCGCTGTTCGGGCCGACCGCGTTCCTGATCTACGGTGTCGCGCATCTATGGCGGCGACACCGAGGCGCGCGCTGGCAGATCGCGCTCGAAGCCGGCCTGCGCCCGGTCGCGGCCGGCATGATTCTCGCGTCGGTGTGGGTGCTGCTGCAGGCGCTCGACGGCGGCTGGCCCGCGCGTGCGATCGCCGTCGCATCGACGCTGTGCGTGATCTACACGCGCGTTCATGCGCTGCTGCTGATCGCGATCGGCGCGCTGCTGCTCGTCGGCGTACATGCGCTCGGCGGCGCATGACGCTCGCCACCATCGTCGCATCGGACCGTCGTCTGTCCGCCTACATCCCGCGAAACACCGGCGCGCGGCGTTCCGCGAACGCGCGCAACCCTTCGTCGAAATCCGCGCCTCCGCACGCCTGCCGACGCAACTCGGCGATGCGTTCGAAGGCGTCGGCCGGCAATGGCCGCGCGTCCTGCAGCACGCGCAACTGCTCCTTCACCGCGTGCACCGCGAGCGGCGCCTTCGCGGCAATCGTGCGCGCGACGTCGAGCGCCGCATCGTCGACCCCGCCCGCGTCGGCCAGCCGGTTCACGAGCCCGTGATGCGCGGCGCGTTCCGCGTCGAGCGGCTGCGCGCAGAAAAACATCTCCTTCAGCACGTGGATCGGCAGGTTGTCGTAGAAGCGCAGCAAGCCGCTCGTCGAATACGGCAGGCCGATGTTCGCGGGCGTCATCGCGAAACGCGCGTCGCGCGCCGCCACGACGAGATCGCAGCTCATCGCGAGATCGACCGCCCCGCCCCACGCCGATCCGGCCACCGCCGCGATCACCGCGCCCGGATAGGTCCGCACGCGCCGCAGCGCGCGTTCGAGCGGCTTGCCGTATGCGAGCGGATCGCGATCGTCGGCCAGTTCGCGCAGGTCGTGCCCCGCGCTCCACACGTCGCCGCTGCCGTCGTTCGACAGAATCACGACCGGCGGCGGACGATGTCCGGCCAACGCATCGAGGTGTGCAACGAGGGCGTCGAGCAGCGGCGCGTCGAGCGCATGCCGTCGCGCCGGGTTCGCGAACCGCACGCGCGCGATCCGCTCGCCGATCAGGTCGACCGTCACGGTCGACGCCCCGTCCCGTTTCGTCGTGTCGGTCATTGCACGACCTCCGCCACCGCATCCGCCTGGAAGATCGCGCGCTGCGCCAGCAGCGCGTCGATCGCGTCATCGCCGTAGCCGGCTTCGCGCAGCACGTCGACCGTATGTTCGCCGAGCAGCGGCGGCGCGTGGCGCGTGCGCGGCACCGGCAGGTCGTCGCCCATCCCGCCGAGCGGCGTGACGACCTGACGCAGCGTGCCGAGCGTCGGATGCGCGACCGGCTCGACCAGCCCGCAATGCGCGAGCTGCGGATCGTCGAACACTTCGTCGAGCGTATGGATCGGCCCGGCCGGCAGCCCGGCCTCGACGAACCGCTGCGTCCATTCGTGCTTGCCGCGCGTGCGCAGCCGGCTGTCGAGCAGCGCCTTCAGTTCGTCGCGATGGGCCACGCGCGCATCGTTGGTCGCAAAGCGCGGATCGGCCGGCAGTTCGGGCAGGTCCAGCAACCGGCACAGCCGCTCCCACATGTCGGTCGTGATCGGTGCGAGGTTCAGCGGGCCATCGGCCGTCTCGAACACGCCGTACGGCGCGATCACCGCATGCGCGTTGCCGGTGCGGCGCGGCACGTCGCCGAGGCTCAGGTAGCGTTGCCCGTGCACGCTCAGCAGCGCAACGAGGCTTTCGAGCAGCGACGTGCCGACATGCTGGCCGCGCCCGGTGCGCTCGCGCTCGAACAGCGCGGCCATCACGCCGGTCGCGACCCACATTCCCGAGCTGAGATCGCCGATCGCGGTGCCCGTGCGGGTCGGCTCGCCGTCCGGGAAGCCGGTGAGGCTCATCAGCCCCGCATAGCCCTGCGCGATCTGGTCGAAGCCCGGCCAGTCGCGCAGCGGGCCGCGCGGGCCGAACGCGGTGACGCTGCCCATCACGAGCCGCGGGTCGCGCGCGCTCAGTGCGGCGTAGCCGAGCCCCATCGCGTCCATCGTGCCGGCCTTGAAATTCTCGATCACGACGTCGGCCTGCGCAATCAGGCGCCGCACGACGTCGAGGCCGGCCGGCTGCCGGAAGTCCACGCAGATGCCGCGCTTGTTGCGGTTGCAGGACAGGTAGTACGTGCTCACGCCGCGATCGAACGGCCCCCACGCGCGGCTCATGTCGCCGTGCGGACCCGACTCGACCTTGATCACGTCGGCGCCGAGATCGGCGAGCACCATCGAGCAGAACGGCCCCGACAGCGCGCGACTGAGATCGACGACCCTGATTCCCGTTAATGCCTGCATTCCGGACTCCTGATGTTGATGACTGGGTGTGGCGTGTTGGCGAACGACGGCGGTATGCCGCTCATTCGGGCAATGTCTGGTGGCGCGTTTCGACCGCGAACGGCAGGATCAGGATGCCGAGCCCGAACACGGCCGCAGTCCATGCGACCGGCACGCCGAGCGATCCGTAACCGTGAATCGCGGCGCCGAGCAGGAAGTTCACGCCCGCGCCGATGAAGCGGCCGACCGACGCGTTGAACGCGAACGCGGTGGCCCGCACGCGCGTCGGATATTGCTCGGGCAGCCACAGCGAGAAGATCGCGAAGTTGCCGCCGAAGAAGCCGAGGAACGCGAGCGACACCATGAACGCGACAAGGCCGTTCGGCTGGTAGAACGCCCAGCCGAACGCGAACACGATCGAGCCGGCCATTCCCGCGAAATACACGCCGAGCGCGGTGCGCCGGCCAAGCCGTTCCGACAGCCACGGCGCCGCCAGACAACCGGCGATCGTCGCGCACGACAGGATCGCCGCCCCGATCGACGCCAGCCGCAGCGCACCGACGTGATCGATGCCCGCGCGTGTCGCCAGCGTGGTGACCGCGCTCGCCTCGTAGACGGAGCCGGCCCACAGCCCGACGATCGCGACGCCGACGAGGCTTGCGCTCGTCAGCGTGCGGCGCAGGAACGCCGGCGCGAAGATCTCGCGCAGCGGATGCGCGCGGCGCGCGTCGGCCACGTCGCCGTCGCGCGCGTCGTGCCGGCGCCACTGCCCCGGCTCCTTCACGCGCATGACCGTAAACACCGCGAGCAGCGCGGGCGCCAGCCCGCACAGGAACATCGCGCGCCAGCCGTAGGCCGCGCCGATCGTGTAGTTCAGGCAGGCCGCGATGAAGAAGCCGAAGTAGTAGCCCGTCTGCAGGTAGCCGGCGCCCATCTTGCGGCGGTCCTCCGGCCAGCTTTCGGCGACGTAGGTGCCCGCGAGCGCCCATTCGCCGCCGACGCCGATCCCGGCGATCAGCCGGCACGCGGCCAGCGCCCACACGTCGTGCACGAACGCGGCCGCGCCGGTGAACACCGAATAGATCAGGATGCTCGCCGCGAGCGTGCGCACGCGGCCGAAGCGGTCGGCGAGCGGCCCCCAGACGAACGACAGCCCCCAGCCGATCAGGAACAGCGCGAACAGGATCGAGCCGTACATCCCCAGATTCGCGGGCGTCGCCGCGATGCCGGAGGCCGGCAGCAGTTCGGTCAGCGCGGGGATCAGCACGAGCGCGTAGATCACCGAATCCACGCCGTCGAGCACCCAGCCCGCGTACACGGCCCAGAAGCCCTTGACCTGCTCGCGCGTGAGCGGCGTGCGCCGCGGCTTCGCGCCGGCCGCCGGCGCGTCGATCGCCTTGAACATCTTCGTCTCCTTGCCGGCGGGGCCGGCGCTTTCGCCGCGTCCGGTCCGGGATGGCCGGCAGTCGGGCTCTTGTGTGAGACGAGTATAGAAACGCGATCGATCGCCGAAAAATATGATATTCATCTTGCTCGATCGGATTGGCTTATGGCTCAAATCGAGCGCGAATCGGGAGACGGCGGCGATGGACTTGAGACAGTTGCGCTATTTCGTGAAGGTCGTCGAATGCGGCAACGTCACGCATGCGAGCGAGGCGCTGCACGTCGCGCAACCGGCCGTGAGCCAGCAGATGCGCAATCTCGAGCAGGATCTCGGGATGCAACTGCTCGAACGAAGCGTGCGCGGCGTCGCGCCGACCGCCGCCGGCCGCACGCTGTACCGGCACGCGCTCGAACTGCTGCGCCAGGCCGACGGCACGCGCGAGTTGCTGCGCCGCGACGCCGACACGCCGCAAGGCCGCGTGACCGTCGGCATGCCGTCGAGCACGGCGCGCGTGCTGGCCATTCCGCTCGCTCGCGCGGTGCGCGACCGCTTTCCCGGCATCATGCTGGAGCTGATCGAGGCGCCGAGCGCCGATCTCGACACGCTGCTCGAACGCGCACGGCTCGATCTCGCGATCGTCGTCGATGCGGTGGACACGCGCGGCATCGCGATCCATCGGCTGCTGACGGAAACGCTGTACCTGATCACGTGGCCCGGATTCCCGGTGCCGGACGCCCCCGTGCCGCTCGACGCGATCGCGCGAATGCCGCTCGTGCTGCCGAGCGCGCCGAACACGATCCGCAACCGCGTCGACTGGGCGATGCGCGAGGCCGGGCTGTCGTACGAGATCGGCTTCGAGGCAAGCTCGACAGGGCTGCTGTTCGCGGCCGTGATGGCCCGGCTCGGCGTGACGATCCTGCCGTGGACGGCCGCGCACGTCGAGATCGAGGAGCGCAAGCTCAAGCTGTCGACGGTCGCGCACCGGCTGTTCGCACGCGACCTGTCGCTGTGCTGGCACGACACGGCGCTCGTCAGCAACGCGGTGCAGAAGGTGAAAGCCGAAATCGTCCGGCTGTTCGACACGCTCGGGCAGCGGCCGGAGTGGGCGGCCGGCCATGCCGGTCGCGCGTGACGGACCTTGTGCCGCCCCGCCGCGCGTACTAAGCTCGTTTCATCCTGGGTACCGCTGACACCCCGCTTTTCCTCGCCGTTCGGTATAAGCGTCGGGGGGAAGGAGGCCGTTCGTGTCCCCGTCCCAGTTTGCCTGGCTTCTGCTGGGCGTCAGTGTCTTCGCCGAAGTGCTCGGCTCCGTTGGCCTGAAGTGCTCGGCCGGTTTATCCCGCCCGTTGCCGTCCGCGATCGCGATCGTCTGCTATGCATGTGCGGTATGGCTGATGGCGCTCGCGACGAAGCGAATCGAAATGGGGCTCGCGTATGCGAGCTGGGCCGCTGCCAGCACGGCGGCCACGGCCATGATCGGCATCGTCTGCTTCGACGAATCGGTGTCGTCGCTGAAGCTCGTCGGCATCGCGCTGACCGTCTGCGCGCTCGTCGCGCTCAACCTCGGCGATGCGGCGGCACGATGATCCCCTGCGCACGCATCCGACGGGGGCATTGACAACGCTCCCCGCCACCCCTTAACGTTTCCCTCATCGTAACCATCACCGGTTCAGCTTAAGAGGTTGTCGGCCCGCTCGTGCTCGACACCTCCGCCTTCCTCGAAGGCCTGCTGCTTGGCGCCGGCCTGTTCACGTCGGTCGGCCCGAAGGACGCCTTCGTCATCAAGCGCTCGATTTCGAGCCCTCACCTGCTCTCCATCGCCCTCGTCTGCGCGGGCAGCGACGCGCTGCTGATCGCGCTCGGCGCGCACGGGCTGTCGTCGTTGCTGTCGCGCCATCCCGGCGTGGTGGCGGCCGCACTGTGGGCCGGCATCGCGTATCTCGCCGGTTACGGGCTGCTCGCGCTGCGCGCGGCGATCGTCGGACGGCGGCCCGCGCACGTCGGCAGCGCGTCCGCTCGCCGCGAACCCACCCGGTCGCGCACGGTGCTCGCGGCCGCCGCGGTTTCGCTGCTCAATCCGTATGCATGGATCGATACGGTGCTGCTGCTCGGGACCGTGATCGCGAGCCACGCGCCGTCCGCACGCGAGCCGTTTGCGATCGGCGCGATGACGGCCTCGCTCGCGTGGTTCCTGATGCTCGCGTACGGCGCACGCGCGTGCCGTGCGTGGTTCGCTCGAACGCTCGCATGGCGCGTGCTCGACGGCTTCGTCGCGGTGACGATGCTCGGCTTCGCGATGCGTTTCGCGATCGACGCGCTTTAGGCGTCAGCGGCCCGACGCCGAAACCGTGCGGAATGCGTCGTGCGCGTGGGCATGCAGTTCGAACCCGATACCCGGCGCCTGCGGCACGCGCGCGTATCCCGCGTCGACGATTTCGCCATCGGCGAGGCCGCTGAACGGATGGAAGGCGAACGGGCTGACTTCCGCGCCGCCGAGCCCGAGCGCCGCGACGACGTGCAGCGAGAACAGATGGCCGCCATGCGGCCAGAACGCGTCGCGCCGCCAGCCGCGCGACACGAAGTGATCGACGATCTGCAAATAGCCCGGCAGCCCGTAGCTGTGCACCGGATCGAACACCAGCACGTCGCGGTCGGCGCGCAGGCCGCCGTAACGGTCGAGCAGCTTCGCTTCCGCAAGCGAGAACAACGCTTCGCCGGCCGCGATCGGCGGTGCGTACCGCGCAGCGACGTCTGCCTGGAGCGGCAGGTCGAGCGGGTCGCAGATGTCCTCGAACCACCAGAGACCGAACGGCGCGAGCATGTCCACGGCCTGGCTGGCGGTCGTCGCGTCGTACGTGTTCATCGCGTCGACCGCGAGATGCGATGAGCCGGCAAGACGCGCGGCCGCGGCTTCGATACGGCGCCGGTCCTGATCGAGATTCGCGCCGCCGATCTTGATCTTCGCGTGCGTGTAGCCGAGATCGACGATCCGGCGCATCTCGTCCGACAGGCGCGCGAGATCGTCGTGCGGATAGCGGTAGCCGCCGCCCGCGTACACGCGCACGCGCGGTGCCGCCGTGCGCTGGAGGCGGTCGGCGAGAAAGCGGTGCAGCGGCAGGTCGGCGACCTTCGCGGCGGCGTCCCAGATCGCCATGTCGAGTGTGCCGACCGCGACGCAGCGTTCGCCGTGTCCGCCCGGCTTCTCGCCGGCCATCATCGCGCGCCATGCGCGCAACGGGTCGAGGTTCGTGCCGGCTTCGTCGGCGAGCGTGTCGGCCGCGGCCAGCAAACGCGGCGCGAACCGTTCGCGGATCAGGCCGCCCTGCGCGAAGCGGCCGATCGACGCGTAGCCGTAGCCCGTCACCGGGCGGCCGTCGCGCACGACGTCGGTGACGACCGCGACGACGCTCGTCGTCAGGCCACCGGACGCAATCGCCGGATCGGCATAGCGGGACACGGGAATCGCGCGTTCGTGAATCGCGGTGATGCGCATGGTCGGGCTCCGGAGGGGCGTCCGGCGCAGGCGGAAGAGTCGCGCTGCAGCGGAAACGATGGGCGGATCGCTGCATCTTAGGGGTTTGTGCGGCAGCGTGCAGGGCCGGCGGCGCGCGTCATCGTGTCGTCGCCGGACAACCGCGTGTCGCACGCGTTACGTCGCGGGTTGCAGCCGGATAGCGGAGCGCGCCGGGCCCGTCACCACGCTCGGCGCGCCGTTTCCGAACCGGTCGACCTGCATTGAACCGGAATCCCGCGTTTGTCCGGCCGGCTTCGTGAACCGGGAGGATGGGGGCTGGTATGCGTGGGTCGGGCGAACCGGCCGGCCCGCTCAGGCGAACACGAAGTACTTGCGCACCGTCTCCACCACTTCCCACGTCCCCTTCATGCCGGGCTCGATCACGAACACGTCGCCGGCTTTCAGGTGCACCGGCTCCTCGCCTTCCGGCGTGATGATGCAATAACCGTCGAGGAAGTGGCAGTACTCCCATTTTTCGTAATTCACCTCGAACTTGCCCGGCGTGCAGATCCACGTGCCCATGATCTTGCTGCCGTCCTTCGAGACGTACGCGTTGAGGTTCACGGTGTGCGGATCGCCGCCGATGCGCTTCCATTTGGTCGCGTCAAGGACAGGCGTCGGGCAGGTTTTGCGCAGAACGGTGATGAAATCGGACATGTCGGCTCCAGGCTAACGATCGTGTGAGAGGCCTGTCACGTTAGTTCGAAAGCGTTGTCGCGACTTGTATGCGTCCGACACCGACTCGTCAATTTTCGACATAGGGTTATGTGCGCCCCCTGCCGGCACACTTCGTTCGGCTTGGGAGCCATGGTACAGCCCCGCGTTTCGGTCGATCATCTGTTCGCGGAACCTGCGCAATGGGATGAGGCACCATCGAACAAAGCGAAACCGTTTGACGGGCGTGACCCATCGTTTGGCCGTTCGAGGCAGCAATGAGCATCTACGGTACTTCGGTGCTTAAGCTGGATGCTACGCTGCATTTCGCTTTCCATCTTGAGCGATGCTCGCTGCAGCGCACACAACATATAGTACAAACCCGTCCTTGCATACACCATAAATTGTGCATATCTTTTCCACATAGATTGGGGGATCCCGCATGGACGAAATCGACAAGAAGGCGATTGCCAAAGAGGTAAAGCGCTTTCAATATGAAATCTGGCAGCGCGCTGGCATGACTCACAACACCGTGCCGCATTTGCTGCAATTGTTTCGGCCGGACCATGCCGCTAATGTCCACGGCTATGAATATGAAGTTGCCGAGGGCTCGCTGGGGATTCACGGCATCGGCAAGGACCTATACCAAGTAGCCGGCCTCGTCGACCCGACGAACAACATCATCAAAATCGCCGGCAACCTAACATATGAAGTGCAGCGCTTTACTGCTGCGCACGAACTCGGTCACATGGTCCTGCATCCGGGCATGTCGCTGCACCGCGACCGCCCTCTGACGGGAGAATGGTCGTCACCTGACAAACGCGAGCGCGAAGCTAATCATTTTGCGGCGTGTTTCCTTGCTCCCGAAAAGCTGGTTCGACAGGCTTTCGAAGCACGCTTCCACACCTCGACTCTGCACCTTGACGATACGACTGCCTTCTATTTAGTTGGTTGCCGCGAGATGCAGAACCTTCTCCGCTCATCAACGGGCTCACTGGAATTCGCCCGTGCGGTGGCAACGGCAAAGGCGTTCGGCCCGGGCAACTGTTTCAAGCCGCTCAGCAAATTGTTCGGTATGTCACCGACGGCGATGGCCATCCGCCTAGATGAACTGGGCCTGGTGGAGAATGGCCGCGCCATTGCTGCTTAATCCCTCTGGCAAACCGCACCCTCAGTACCTTCGGGAACGATACTTGAGATAAGCGCCTGTTCGATTCGGCAAAGGGAAAAACTGCTTGGCCCAGTGCCGCCGCGGGCCAAACTCGGACCGCGACCACCGCCAGATGATCCAGCGATGCCAGCGCCTGAAAACCGCCTGCTTGCCATCCTCACGTCAAACTCTGCAGAATTGCGCGTTCTGCGGGCGTCGTATAATGGCCATTACCTTGGCTTCCCAAGCCTCGGCGCGTTAATCAGAACCACTAGTCACGCGCGTTCTAACGTCGTATTTTCTCCCGGCTCCACGAAGAACCGCTGTCTATGCGGGATACACGGCGATGCCAGTTTTCGTACCAGTGCCGACATCAAGAAGCTGATGACCTAGCATCGTGAAGTCTCCCGAGACAGTAGATGCATGGATCAATCTACTGTCGCATTCAGGGGTTGATTCTAAGTAGCGATGCATCGAGCCAGGCCTCTTCTGCTCACCGTCCGCACAGTTAGCCGAAGTACGGTTCACGCGGTCCGGGCCACTGATCGCGCTCCAACTCAAGTGCGAAATCACGATCGGTAATGCGTCGGACAGAAGACGCCGCAATGAATTGAACCCCAAGCGCCAGTCTCACAATATCAAGCCGGGTCAACTGCGTACCGTCATACCGACTACTCACGTAATCTGGCAACTTCGAAACAATCGAGGCAATCAACGCGTCATCGCGATGCGGTCGCATTCTCGCCAGCCTCTCTGCCAAAACGGCATGTCGATGGCCAATATCTCGACGCCCAAGCGTTTTTGGATCATCCCCGAGATATACCAAGGTCCCTTTCATCGCTAGCTCCGCCGTCATGCAAACCGGCTGCAGCACTGAGGCGACATTGAACCCACTCACCAAGATATTCGTGACATCTTCGAGATTGGACAGCGCCATCTGCCAGTATTTGGTTGCTGAATTTGACTGCTGCAGTTCATCGAGGCCGTACGTCAAATCGGACAGATCGGCTAGCGCAAAAGCGGTACCGGCAGCAATTGAGCTGTCATTTCGACACCAGCTCAACCACTCCTCTCGAGAGGAGAATCCCAAACCCTCATCAAGTGAGAACGCCTTCTGTCCATAAACAATCGCAACAACAACCTTGCGCACCCTGTCGATAGACGTCGCAAGCCCAATCCCCATTCCAGGCCAAATCGTATTCACCTCTGGGATGAGTCTCCGATAGGCGGATTCAATCTCCTGAAAACCTGGGCTCCCTAGCACATCGAGAACAGTCCCACTTCCCAGCAAATCCATAGCAGCCCGCATTGGCCGCGCGTGAAATGGAACCCCTACCTCTGCGTAGCGCCTATCGAGCCGCAACAAATCTTCGTCTGTCCAATTAATCATGGGAACCGTTAAAAATGACACTCTACATCTGCCGCGCCGACATCACCACGGAACGGTGCCGTCCAAATCTGAGTGACTCACCTGCGACATCACTGCAGACGTCTTCGAGATAACTGGCAATAGATCCAATGCCCGTCTAATCGACGCGAGGCGCTTTGCAAGCGCAGCGCCCTCTGCTGCGTGAAATCTACCTAGCATACTGACGCGACCACCAGCAGAAGGCAATCGCTCTCGAACCCCGACTAGGTCCCCATCAGCAAAGAGCGCTTCGAGTTTATGGACACCGCCGCTTGTGCCGCCTTCGCTGCGGTATCGTTCCCCGTCGAGTTCGAGGCCACGTCTTGCTTCTGGTCAACAACAATCGGCTTGCCAGCTTTCTCGCCCTTGCCCGTTGCACCTTGCGTCTGATCGACCATGATTGCACTCCGTTCGCTAAAAGTGTGCCCAAGGTCCGGCAGATCGACCGTCGAGGCAACGGCGCCGAGCAATCACGACCGACACGATAGCCAGGAGCACGAAATCCGATGAGGAACAGTGACAGTTTTCACGCCATCCTCGTCCGCATCCCTCCTATCCTCTTGATCTTCCGGGGATTTCAGAATCAGATCATCAGCTTTGTAGTCCCTGCGAGTTAACCAAAACCACTATTCAAGCGCGCTCTCGCGTCATGTTTTCTCCCAGCGCCACGAAGAGTCACTGTTCACGCGAGGTTCGCGACGATGCCAACTCTCACGCCAGCAACAATCTTAAAAAGCTGATTGCGCAGATCGATATTTCGCAGGGTAAAAACTAGATTAGCCACACGAACACACTCATCAGGAGCAAACATCCACCGAAGATGAGCGCGGCCAGAAGCGGTTGGTCAACAACGTTCTGTACAAAATTAGCCACATTCGACGCGATCCCGAAGTGAACCTTGCCCTCACGAATTTCCCCTACCCCGTCGGGGAAGCTGACATTCACCGGTGCACTGGCACTAACCGCATCCTTTCCCAAATAAACGTACGTAAGTACCACGCTGGAACCAGGCCTGATCGAGCCAAGATTGATGGTCCGCGTTGCAGCAGTGTTATCAACCCGACTCCGATTAGCGATCCAGAAAGCCGGAGCAGCCTCAAGATCTACCTTGACGTCGACGGCCTCTTTACTTCCATCATTAGTCACCTGGCAGTACTCCGTGTCTTGAACCCTGTAGTCGCGATAATCCACCGAATGACCACCAATCAACATAGTTAGAGGAACATGGCGAGCGTTCAGCGCCGCGTTCACCGGACCTCCCCCACCATCTTGACAAACAGATCCAATTTTTTCGTTCAGCTCCACATCAGCAGCGACAAGCGACTGACACTGCTTACGCTCCCCGTCCAACGCCCCAATTAGGCCGGAATCCAGTTCGAACACCGTTGGAGGATAGTTAGTGCAGTACGCGCGCAACTTCGCGCCTTGGGGGAAGAACTGCGGGATCAATTGCAAGGCGGGAACCAACACGGCGAGAATTGCCAGCCACCGACTCAGTGAAGAATTACTAGCTTGATCAGCATTACCCATCTGGAAGGAATCCGAGCTATCGACGCTAGTGTTAACGACCAGCTAACGGATTTTCTTGAGCCGGCTTGTTGGTCGCAGGCGCTAGCTGATGGAAATCACTTTCTTACCTAGCGGTTCGTGCTTATTCTTGATCGTCTGGTAGTACGTCCTCGCACTGGCCTTCGTCAGCTTCACTTCAGTGGTGAACTTCTCGATGATGTTCATCCGGGTCACATCCTTCAACGAAGGCTGCGAGTTGCATATCATCGACAAGACCTTGACCGCCGAACAGATCGAATACCTCAAGGAACTCGGCGAGACGCACGGGGAAATGACAAGCGAGACGGCGGCAATCCGAACGTGAACAACTTCGTCCGCTCGTCCCTGTACGTCGCCGAAGATCATTGCCCCCGCATTCGTGGCGGAAAACAAGCCGCCCCTCTCCACGCTCGCGAGCGGAATCCCGGTACACTGCCCGCACCACTCCGACCGGAACCAGTGAAGGTTCCGCTTATATCACCCGCGCGGAACCTGCACGCAAGCCCTCAGCGAAGCATATCGTGCGGTCGAAGCCCCTCCGTGACCGCACCAATTATGTCGAGATGTTCGGTAGTCGTCGCGTTCGGATGGTAGCTTCCTCCTCATACTCGACAGCAGTCGTCCGTGATCTCGACACGGGTCGCGCCGAAGGCGAGAACTCATCGCCCGCACATCGACGCGGACAGCCTCCGAATTCCAGCCAGTCTCTGGCGACCGTCGCAGCGACGCCACCGCTCCAGCATCGAGCGATGCCAGTTTCAACGCCGCCGGCCAAATCTCCGCGCTTGCCATCCCCACTCCAAACCCTGTAGAATTACGCGTTCTGCGGGCGTCGTATAATGGCCATTACCTCAGCTTCCCAATCCCCAGCGCATTAATTAGAACCATTATTCATGCGCGTTTTCACGTCGGATTTTCTCCCGGCTCCACGAAGAACCACTGTCCATGCGGGATTCACCGCGATGCCAGTTTTCACCCCACTTGCGTTTCCCAGAAGCTGCAGTCCTACCCCTTGGTAAGATGACATAATTTCGTCGCCACAGTTGTTGCTGCAGTTGCAACGAACGCAAGGCGCATATCGTTCACCTTTACATCCATAACGTTCAAGTACCCGATGGCAACAGCAAAGCAGCAACTCGGCTCGTGGGGAGAGCAGTTGATTGTCAAGAAATGCTCTTGCCCGAAATGCAAGAGAAGCAAAACATTCAAACGGCTTCCGACCAATTTCAAGTGTGCCGACATCATCTGCGATTTTTGTGGGTTCCTTGCACAAGTTAAGACCATGTCGGCATCTGACGTTGCTCCGCTACCTAAGCAGCTGTTGGGCGCCGCGTGGGGACCACAGAAAGAACGCATGGACGCGGCAATTTACTTTGCTCTGTTTCTTGTGCTTAAGACGGCCGACGCTCACGCCATCTATTACCTGCCAACAGACTTTCAGAACCCTGCACTCTTTTCCGCTCGAAAACCTTTGTCCGACAACGCACGTCGCAAGGGCTGGCAGGGTTTCATGTACGTCCTGAGTGCAGTTCCGGATGGAGCATTCGTCCGCCTACTTTAGACGCATGAGGGCACCCTTGCAGGGCATTGGCATCAGTAACCAAATCAGATCAAACTTAAAAAATTACGGGCTGCCGGCGACAATTTGTCGATGTTAATCCCAAGACCTTCACTGTAGATTCTTCGAAGTACTCGTTGTTCCAGCTTCCCCAACTCGCGACTCAGATTCTCTACGTTGTGGCACATGTCATAGGCTGCTAGATATCCGTTTCGCCTCAGCATAAGCACGTGACCTAACTTTGGCAGAGCTATCCCTCGCGTCACGAGTTCTTGTACAGAGCCGAGCTTAAGTAAGTCATCACGGATGACATCGATTTGCTCCTGCGTCAATTCAAGCCGGTAGCCGGCCGTGTGGCGAACCAAGCTCACGCCAAGAAATTCGGCAGCCTCATCGGGTTCGTATATCGCCGACTTCGAACCGAGCTCAACTGGTGGAACCGTTAGGCCAATCGGGGCGAGATGGCGCGCGCAGAATTCAGCCGCATCCTCACACTCACCACGAGACGAGGCAAAGAAAATCAGGTCGTCCGCATACCTGACCGCACGAAGACTCTTCTGCTCAATCACGCGATCAAAACCGGCCAGCATGATATTGGAAAAGAATGGGGATAGCGGCATTCCCTGTCGCACGCCTCGCCCGGCTTTGATGCCGAGTCGATTGATCCTCTTCGCAACGCTCCCCTTCGTCGCGGAAATCTCGCAACCAATTGCCTGCACCAGCAACGGATGGAGGGAGCGCTCACGGATGACAGCCTTCAGCGCTCGCTCAAGATGCAACCGTTCAATGGAATCAAAAAAAGACGCGATATCTGTCTTGTAGACCCATCCATACTTCGCTCGAATCTCACAAGCGTCGTGAACAGCCTTCTTCACCCCACGATCCTTCACGAAGCCATAGCTGATCTTGTTAGCAAGCCGATCTGCGTAGCGATCCGAAAGAAAATTCAAAAGCGCTCTCTGCACAATGCGATCTTGGACCGTCGGAACGCAGATCAACCGATCCTTTCCTGAAGTCTTCGGAATGAGGTGTGGTCGAAGATCGGAAAATTGGAACGCTCTGCGGTGCAAATCGCGAGCCAATCGATTGAGACGAGCCTTTTCGTCAGCACGAAAGTCGTTGATGGAGATGTCATCGACACCCGTAGTGTTGCGGGATCGAGGTGAAGATTTCTTAAATAGAATGCCCCACGCCGCGCGTAGGGCATCAAGTGACAGGGCAGTATGGTATGCGTTTTTAGCCATAACTCAGGTGCTTCGCTGGCGTTGAACATCCTCCCTAGACCAGCGGCCGAAAGCCCCTTCGGCATCCTCGTTGCGGACCGCATCTTGCGATTCGGACCCGCCCCTGATTCCGCCGGTCACGCACACGCGATCGCTCGCATGGGCGCAGGTTGCCGATTGGTAACGTGCAGCGCAACCCGCAGAGATGCCCGTGGGCGCAGCACTTCGACCGAAGCGGCCGCTTCGACGCAAATGCTTCTCATTCTCACCTCCATTACGCTGGTTTTGATTCCGGTGACGCAAGCGATGGCGGCCACGGCCGCGCAGACCAGCTTCCGGCCGGCGCAACGAGGGCGATGCATGGAAGACATGCGCCGCGACGTTGCCGGCGCGCCCGCCTCCCTGCCTCGGGGATGCCCCGCACGTTTGTTAATCGCCTTCCCAACAGTTCTAGGGACAGAAAGCGACCCGGTCGCCCCTTCGGCATCCTCGTTGCGGACCGCATCTTGCGATTCGGACCCGCCCCTGATTCCGCCGGTCACGCACACGCGATCGCTCGCATGGGCGCCAGAGGGCCGATTGGTAACGTGCAGCGCAACCCGCAGAGATGCCCGTGGGCGCTACCGAACTAGTCTATTTTGCCGGATAGGGTCACAAGCGACAACCGATCGAACGCTTCCGCATCAACATACATCGCGCGCGTCTCGGTATGCGGGTGCAAGCATGGCAAACTATCGGTTTTCGACCACGAGACCAAGCCATGCTCGGCAGCACAAAAAAATACAGTCAAGACGCCAATAGGTACGATCAAAAGACGGTAAGTCAGCGGATCGAAGCCTTATTTCTCAACAACATTGGCTTAGTCGTGACGCGCGATCAGATCCTACGGGCAGCAACCGACCCAGTTACCGGCAAAGAACCGGAGAACTGGCACCAACGCCTATCCGAATTGAGAACAGACAAGGGCTACACGATCTTGTCATGGCGGGATTCCAAGGATCTTGCTCCGCAGGAGTACCTGATGCCACATAGCGAGCGGCGAGAGAGTGCAGGCAAACGCGTTCTCCCCACAAGGGACTGTTGGGGCCAAGTACTAGCGCGAGCCGGTAACCGCTGCGAATGGTCCGAGGATGGGCGGACTTGCGGGCTATATGAGGGGGATATCGACCCTGTCGGCGGGGGAACTGTAAAGTTGACGCCCGACCATGTGACGCCTCACTCGATCAATCCGAACACGGATACTGCCGATCCGACTCAGTGGCAAGCATTGTGCGGAAGGCATCAGGTGATGAAAAAGAATTACTGGGATTCTGGCACGGGGAAAATCAATATTTCAGGGATACTTCAGTCGATTGGAGTGCAGCAGAAGAAGGAAGCACTAGAACTTCTGCTTAAATATTTCGGTAAAGAACTAAAGTGAATTACGATCTATTTTCTACCGCCACAGAAGGCATCCAGAATCAAACCTCAGGCTACATATTGGCTCAAACGCGGCTTAATGCACGAACTCGCGCCATCGCTACAGCCATGGGCCTTAACGAACCCGACACAGTTGCACCCGGGACGCCTAAAGCCATACTACCCGTCGATGAATGCGTTCTAATCAAAGGTGATAATCTACGCGCCTTGTCCCAATTGCTCGCAGAAGATCAAAAAAAGATTGATTTTTGCTACATCGACCCACCATATAATACCGGGCAAAAATTCGTCTATTGCGATAACCGAGCAAGGGAGTCAGGGACAATTTGGGGAAAACATCATGACTGGATGACCTTCATGTTACCTCGACTTGTCGCCGCGCACTTGATTCTCAAAGAAACAGGAATCATAGCCGTCAGCATTGACGACTACGAATATGCGCACCTTAAAATCTTGATGGATAGTATATTCTCGAGCGAAAACCATATAGCCACGCTGGTCGTACATAGAAGCAAAAATGGGAAAGGCAGCAAGAAGCATGTCGCAGTTATGCACGAATATGTTGTTCTATACGGAAAATCGAGCCTAGCAACTGTCTCCGGCGTTGTCGAAAAAAGCACACGACGATACGAGAAGGAGGACTGTTACGGCAAGTATACTATCGATGGCTTATTTCGAAAAAAAGGAGATGCGAGCCTAAGAGAAGACAGGCCCAACATGTACTACCCCCTGTATTATTCGGATAATGGGGAAGTATTTACAGAGAAAGTACGTAATGATCTCAAAGAGATCTACCCACATGACTCAAAAGGTATTGCCAGACGCTGGCTCTGGGGACGTGACAAAGCGAAAGCCGAGTCATGGAAACTGTTTGCCTCGAAGAAGGGAACAATTTATGTCAAAAACTACCACACGGATAACAAGCGCGTGAAGCTACGCAGCATCTTGGATAGCGACGATTACCTCACCGACAAGGCAACAGCAGAAGTAAAAAATATTTTTGGAGAAAAAATATTCGAAACCCCCAAACCCATCACATTAATTTCGGACTTAATTGACGCTTGCTGCCCGTTTGACGGTACGGTGCTAGATTTTTTTGCAGGAACCGGAACAACCGCCGAAGCAGTGTGGAGGTTGAATGTGCAAGAAGATGCCCACAGGAAATCTATACTGATTGAGCAAAATCACCCTATCGAGCCAAATCACTTGGCCGCCAAGCATGGCTTTAAATTCACATCGGATATAACTGCCTTTCGCTTAAGCTCAATCCGCGCCAAGGATAAGAACTTTCGCTTCACATGTTGTTTGCAAGACGACTGAACGATCCGTCAAATAACGATGGATGAATCACAGAGTCAGATGAAGATTCAGCCCGAGTCCTCCGAAGTGGGGAAGTAGCCACAGTCGGGCCACTCCCCGCGCGTTCAGCCAATGCTCACTTCTTGCCGAGCGGTTCTTGCTTGTCCTTGATCATCTGATAGTAGGTGCTCGCACCGGCCTTCGTCAATTTCACCTCGGCGATGAACTTTTCGATGATGTCCTTCCGCGTCACATCCTTGACGGTCCGCATCCGCTTGTAGATTTCCGTCGCCAGCTCCATCTTCGTCGGCGTAGCTGGTGCCGCCTTCGCTGCGGAATCATTTCCCGTCGAACTGGTTGCCGGAATCACCGGCTTCTGGTCAGCAGCAACCGGCTTGCCAGCTTTCTCGTCCTTGCTCGTTGCACCTTGCTTCTGGTCGACCATGACAGCACTCCGTTCGTTGAAAGTGCGTCCAGGGTCCGGCAGACTGCCCTTTAGGGCAACATCGAGCGCGCCCTTGATAGACACGGCGGCGACCATCGTGAAATCCGTCGAGCAACAGTGACAGTTTTCACGTCACCCTCACCCCCATCTCCTCTATCCCCTTGATCTACCGGGAATTTCCGAGCTAGACC
This sequence comes from Burkholderia sp. NRF60-BP8, assembly GCF_001522585.2. Classification (NCBI taxonomy): domain Bacteria; kingdom Pseudomonadati; phylum Pseudomonadota; class Betaproteobacteria; order Burkholderiales; family Burkholderiaceae; genus Burkholderia; species Burkholderia sp. NRF60-BP8. The sequence continues at coordinate 927,770 of NZ_CP013373.1, read as the reverse complement.
ATCAGCTTTCTAGGATTCTGCCGTAGGACCTTCCCGCTCGCCCCCTCGTATTCCAGCGTCGCCGACCGCCCCCGCGTTGCGGGGATGAAATTTCTTCACATCCAACAGAAGGGGAACGGCTTTTTAAACAATTAAACAATTCTTCCTGTTTTTAGAAAATTTGTATAGGAGGAGAGAGAAATGGAGAAATTTTTGAAAAATGAAGAAATCGTTGAATTGTTTAGGATGTGTTGTGCTCGCGCGCACGGGTGAGAGGGCGAGGAGAAGGACGCCGAGCGACCGAGGGAGCCGGCCCGCCGGACGTCTCCCAATGACCAATATACGACAGGCTCCCCCCGAAAATTTGCACCTACTGCTCATGGAATCGAATCGTCAAAAATAGGTGTTTTCACTAGATTGACGTAAGAAAGCAACGAAACCACACCAACGGATAAGGGTTTTCACTAGCAACACATGTGAGGGAATTGTGCATCCGATCTCGAGGGGGTGTCTCGACCGAAAACATGCATCGTCGACCGTCAAAACGGTCCGACAAGGCCTGTTACAAATAACGTAACCCCTCCACCCCTTCCCCCTTTTTTTGTAACACCCTTCTAGCTCGCGCATTCGATTTTTCGGCTCCCGCCAGTTCGTGCTCCGCGCCGGAAAAGACAAAAACTACTCATCTTGCGCCGCGCTTTCCGCCTCCGTACAGTCCAGTCCATCGAATTTTTCTGCACACCTCCTCGGCGACGAAGAACGTGCGGCGAGGTGCTCCCTCGCATTTGATTTCGATCCAGCGACGTTCACGGTGAACAGCTTGGCCTTCCACTTCACAGGGAAATATTATGCATACCGAATTTAATGACGCGACACGCTCCCTCCACCTGTTTCTTGAAGAGGGGCTTCTTCAATGGTCCGGCCCTGATAATTGGGTCCTTGACTTGCCCCCCGAGTACCCCGTTTGGCCGGTTACCGCTGTTGACGGCCAGCAGCCCCTGTCCAGCCTTCGGATCGGAGATTACATCCACTGCCCCATGCACCCGATCGGGCACAGTCCACTCCGCATTATCGGGATGAACGGAAAACCGTATGGCTTCGTCTGCGAGGAGTGCAACGCCATCTACACAACAACGGACCTCGCTCTGCCAATGGACTCTGTACCGGTCGGCTCCGAGGAGATGGTGTATGCCTGACACCTGCGGACCTCGTAACCACGACTTGACATGCCCGATTACGGGCGAATAACACTCAAAATCTGCTAACCCGCTACCGGGAGATGGTGCATGCACTACCTCTCGGTCATCTATTATGCATTCCTAATCATGAATACGGATCCAATCAAAAAATACTCCGCCCTCGCAGCCGAAGGCCTCGCCCCGCTCCCTATCCGCCTGAACGATAAGGTTCCTGCTACGCAGCACGGATTCAAGGATGCGAACATGGATCCCGACAAGCATCGCGCATGGGCGAATGAATGCCCCGACTACAACGTCGCCTACGCGACAGGACCGGCGTCCGGTTACGTGCTCGTTGTCGATGTCGATGTGAAGAATGGGGATGCAACCGGCCTCAAATCGATCAGTCGTCTGGAGAAAGAACACGGCGCACTCCCTCCTACTCGCAAGGTGTTCACACCGTCAGGTGGGTATCACCTCATCTACCGGTATCCTGAGAACCTGAAGGTGCCGAGCAGGATCAACTTCCTGCCTCGCGTCGATGTAAAGGCGGAGGGCGGTTACTGTCTCGCTCCACCGTCAGCCATCAACGGAGAGCCCTATTTCTTCGAGGAACCCGTACTGCCCATTTCCCGTGCCCCTGCGTGGCTGCTTGAACTGCTCTGCTCGACGCAGGGCACGAAGACGCGCAAACGGAAATCCGCCAAATCGAAATCTGCGATCCTCGGTAACCGCAACGAGTCCGTCGCATTCGAGGGGTTCTCCCTGCTCAATGCAGGTCTGAACCCTGACCTGCTGGAAGAGGAACTGCTGGAGTACAACGCCGCCAATTGCGACCCGCCGCTGTCGGAGTCGGAGGTATCCCAGATTGCCGCAAACGTGGCGAACTCGCACCAGAAGAACAACGACAGCGTCTCGCGCGCAACCGACCTCGGTAATGCGAAACGGATGTCGGAACGGTATAGCGACACGCTCCGTTACGTCTCTGAGATGAAGCGTTGGCTCGAAAAATCCCCGTCCGGTGCATGGCGTTTCATCGATGAACTTCGCGTGCTGCTGCTCGCCCGCGAAATCATTCCGATGATCCACGACGAGATTCGCCGCCTTAATCCTGGTAATCGCCGTGAACTGATGGATCACGCGAAGTACAGCGAAAGCAATAAGGCGCTCAAGGATGCCGTCGAACTGTTCAGGTCCGAACCCGGCATCGCCGTCTCGGCCAGCAACCTCGATGAAGGGGAATGGATGTTCCCCGCGAAGAACGGCCTCGTTGATTTGCAGACCGGCAAGTTCATGCCGATGGACCCCGCGCTGCACATCACGCAGACCGCGGGGGTGAGCTTCGATCCGGATGCAACCTGCCCGCGGTGGGAAGCCTTCCTGCTGGAAATCATGAACGGGAACGTCGAGCTTGTGGAGTACCTGCGCCGCGCCATTGGGTATACGCTGACCTGTCAAACCTCGGAACATGCCCTGTTCTTTGCCTTCGGCAGCGGAGCAAACGGGAAGTCAACCTTTCTCAATTTGCTGCGGGCTCTCTTCGGAGATCTTGGAGCACAGGCGAACGGCGACATGTTGCTCGACAAGAACGGCGGGCAAGCTATGTCCTCGAATGCCTCAAGCAGTGAAGTCGCACGCCTCGTCGGGAAACGTCTCGTCGCCATGAGCGAGGTCGAAGAGGGACGCCATTTCAGCGAGAAAACGGTGAAGTGGTATACGGGCGGCGAAGACATCGTCGCTCGCATGCTCTACCAGAATGCGTTCTCGTTCACGCCTCGCTTCAAGCTTTGGCTCGCCGGAAACTACAAGCCTACGATCAAGGGCAACGATCATGGCATCTGGCGTCGCATGAAGCTGATCCCGTTCACGGTGACGATTCCGCCCGAGAAACGTGACCCCGACCTTGAGCGCAAGCTGCGTGATGAACTCCCGGGCATCCTGAACTGGGCGCTCGTGGGCTGCCAGCAATGGCGTGAGAACGGCTACAAGCTCAAGGAGCCGGCAATCATCACGAACGAGGTGTCCGAGTACCGTGGCGAAATGGATGTTGTCGAGAGCTGGTTGTTGGAATTCACACGCGATGATCCGGATGGCGAAATCCACTTCGGTGACGCGTACAAGTTCTTCAAGGCGTGGAGCGAGGCGGAATACAATTTCTCCTACTCCCGCAAGCGGCTCGGCATGATTTTGCAGGATAAGGGGTACAAGCCCGCTGCTAGGCCTCATCGCGTCTATCAGGGTTTGACGCTGCTCGTTGACCTCCAGTTCAACGAGAACACGGGGGCCTACGTCGGCCATGAGTTCTACGACTACGAACTTGAGCTGCGGAAGCGCGACTGGCAAAGCAAGCTGCTCTCGGGCATGACCGGCGAAGATGTAGGCCCCGATGACAACGAGGGTGAGCCCCTCGCCGCATAACCCATCGTAAGTGACTTCTCCCGAACGGATCGTGCTCGCGCACGCTCCGTTTTTTGCATCTGGCATGGGCGAAAGCTGTTGTCATACCCCGGTCTCAGCCCGGATGGTGTTACTCATCAATTACATTCCGTAAGGAGCAACACCATGACACTCATCCGTCGAAACAACAGCAAGAATTGGTACTACCAGTTCCAGATTCAGGGCAAGAAATTCTTCGGGTCGACCGGAACGCCAAACAAGACGAAGGCCGCTCAGGTCGAACGCGAGATGCGCAATCGAGCCCACGCCGAGCAGTATCTCGGGGATGCGCAGCCCATCACGCTCAAGGATGCGTTGGAACAATATGTCGAAGCGCGGAGCGAGACTTCCTATCACAGGAACATGTGCTCGATCGTTCGAAAGACGCTCGGCTACAAGCTTCATCCGCGTACGAAAGCCAAGCTCCCCTGCTATGGCATGTCGCCCGACAGGCTGTTGCATGAGCTGACGACGCGCGATGTTGATCTTCTCGTCGCGAAGCGCAAGGCCGAGGGCGACAAGCCCGCGACGATCAAACACGAGATCGGACTCCTTCGAGCGACCATCAACGAGATGGCGAAGCTCGGATTCAAAGTCAGTCGTGAGATCGTTTTTCCAGAGCTTAGGACTTCGTATAGGCTTCGATATCTGGATTCTAACGACGAGTCGGCGTTATTGCTCGAACTCGATCCGGAACGGCTTAAAACGCGTATAAACTCGTCTAAACCGCAAACACCCGAAATGACACGGAATATGCAGGACAACTACGATATCACGGTTTTCCTGCTCGATACGGGGTGCCGTTACTCGGAGGTCGCGAACATTCCGTGGTCGGCGATCAACCTCGACACGTGCACGATCAGCCTCTATCGGAGCAAGGTGCGAAACGAAGATGTGCTACACATGACCTCCCGACTCGAAGCGATCCTTCGTCGGCGGTGGGAAGAACGTCGATCCGGGCAGCGATACGTGTTTGAAGATCGCACCGGCAACGAACGAGGCTACAGCACGAAGTCGATCAAGAAGGCAATCGAGCGGGCCGGACTCAATGATCCCGTTCTCGTCAAGGAACGCGGTGGGCGCGTCACCCTGCACACGCTCCGGCACACGTTCGCGAGCAAGCTCGTCAAGGCGGGCGTCAGTCTGTATGAGGTGTCGGTCTTGCTCGGCCACAGTGATCCGAAGATGACTCAACGCTACGCGCACCTCAGCCCGAACGACGCGAGCCGGAAGGCCGTAAAAGTCATCGACTCGTTGCTGCTCAATCCCGTATGAATCGTGGGATTACCCGGCCCCGACGTATCTGAATTTGGGGCACTTTGAGGACTTATTGAAGGCGTACAAAACCGGAGTTCGTGGGGTTGGAATCCCGGCTGCGCGCTCGTCCTTATTTGTGCCCGTTCCACTCTGGATCAGGATCATCCTCCCACGCTGGCGCGAATTCTCGATTCGCCCAGCGGGGATGCGTCAGATCGAAAAGCTGATCGAGTCCACGACGTGGGAGCTTATAGTTGTAGATGAATCCCGACGTGCCCGCCGCGATGATCTGAGCCTCGATTTCATGGAACTGCGCCGTACTGTATTTCGGGCCAAACTGAAAGAACAGCGCACCTTCGAGCGGCGAATCCGGAGTCCATATCTGCCAGATGTATTTGTACATCCGTGGATTCGGATGCAAATACGTCCCGAAGAACGCGAGCCCGGTCTCGCCCCACCGCGCGAAGTCTTCCCGTGTCGGGCGAAGCATTATTGGTCCCCGTCTGCGTCGATCTTATTGATGTGGTATCGCATCGCGTCGTACAACTGCTGAGTCCGGGTCGGATCGACGTGCCAGAACTCGGGAACCGAGAGTCTGCCGTTCTCGATGGTCGCTCGCACCATGACTTCGATACAGAACTTGCCGTCATAACGCATCCCCATGCGGCCGAGTAATGCCGCCTGACCGTCTCTCGACTTTGCGATCAGATAGCCGCCTTCTTCGGCAACGGGTATCCATAGCCGATCGAGCGAATCGACCGACATAACGCCGATCCGCTCCGACACCTCCGGCCATACCTTTCCCTCGAACAGCTTTCCGAACTTCATGTCCGCCTCGATCTCGGTCACTTCGATCGGCTGAAGTACGATGCCCGAGGACACTCTTCGATTTTTCTCCAGAGGTCGGCCTTCTCCGCCTCCCATTTCTCGATCAATTTCCGTCGCTTCTCTTCGGGAAGTTCGTCCCAAGCTGGATGATTGCTTGGGTGTTGCATTTTATGCATGTACCACTGTTTCGACAGCGCTCGGGAAGGCGCTTCCTCGTGTTCAAACTGAGCGATTCGCTCACGATTGACTCGATTCGGTGCTATCCAGTCGCCCGCTTCATCTACGTGGCCGAACACGCGCAACCAGCTCAATGCAAACGAGCATAGGAACACGATGAAGACGCCGAAGAACGTCGGCATCAGGAGAGCCATCGGGTCATCGCCGAACACACCGCTCTGGCCGGAAGCACCATACCAAATCGCAGCCGGCAGGCCCATGATTGTGTCGAAGTAGGCGGTGAACCGCGCCTGAGCCTGAAAGCTAAACGGGAGGAAAAGGATGTCTTGGAAGATGTGGTAATAGACCACTACGGTCCCGTACAGCAGGCACCAGTTGAACAGGATTTCGTTACGCCAATAGCGCCGTTCGTGCTTGTCCGTGGCAGCACGTTTTCTGCGATACGCGACGTACAAACCGCGCACCGCTACGATAGGGAGCAGCACCATTACTGCTACCCAATACATTGCTACGAACGCTCGCCATAGGCGATCGATCATCGCGAAGAAGCCGTTCTTCGAATCGTGCGACATACTGGCCTCGCCTTTTGTCAGTAGATCGCGTTGTAGCCGAAGTTCGTCAGATAATATGTACGTCGATCCGCGCCGGGTTCGAGATACCCGTCTTTGCACAACGAGTCGATGGCCGAATAGAGATTCTTCTTGTCCTTAGGATTCAACCAGTCCTGGATATCGACTTCCCAGAAATCTTCGGTCAGACGCTCTGCCGTTTCGATCTTCCGCCACTTGATATGGTCGAGGATCTTTTTCTTGGTCGATTCATAGGGATCTGCGACAGGAGTTGCGGCAATGGTCGCCTCAATACCCTTCAACTGCGGCTTCATTTCGGCAAGAACCTTCCGCAGCACAGCTTCCAGCTGACGAGCTTCGTCCGGCCCCGCTCCTGTAAGACTGATTTCCAGCTTGATCATTCCCGTCACCCCGTTTGGCTTTCTGTAATTTTCCGGCGACCATTGATGGCATGGCGACATGCCGCCACCCCAAACTGTCACTCATAGTGCGTGTCACTATAGAGAGTGGCTTCATAAAGGTCAAATCCATACCCTCCACCGGATGTTCATGGACATCCAACGATGGATTACGACCCGCTCGAATTGTTCGGAAAACGGCTGGTGGAACTGCGGAAGGCGAAAGGCTGGTCGCAGGAAAAACTCGCCCTCGAATCGGGCTTGGCGCGGTCGTATGTCGGCGGGATCGAGCGTGGCCAACGGAATATCGCGCTATACAATATCTGCGTCCTAGCCGAAACCTTGAACGTGGCACCGAGCGACATGCTGGCGTTCGAGGTCGAGCCAGTGAAGGCCGCGCGACGCAAGTGATCTAGTCGCCCTCGTAGTCCGCCGTATAGCGTCGGCACTCCGACGACAGTCGATGGAGATATGAAAGCAGGTCCGCGATTTCGGCCTGAAGCCGACCAAGAGCTGCGGCGTGAGCCGCCTTGATGTGCCCTCCTGCAATCCGGTCTGTGGTGTGTGCGTACAGAAGCCCAATCGACGCCAACCCGTCATGCATGATCTGCATCGCCAGCTCCGCTGATTCGGGAAGCTGGACCAGCCGTTCTGGATCGGCTTCGGCGTAGTCTGGCTCCCCAGATAGCTCTGTAGGAAGCTGCATAAGCCCTGCGATCAGATCACGCAAAGGACGACGGATCATGCCCGGCGTGGCCATCTCCGGCACGATAGGATGCTTGCCCATCATGCTCAGTACTCGCTCGGAAACAACAGCGTCGTCATGCGCCGATCTGCCTCGGTGATGATCCAAACGTACTTACCCGCAATCTCGTAGCTCGACAGGATGCGTGCGCCGTGTCCGATCGCTAGGTGATTCGCCTTCGCGTCCTCGGCGGGTACACTCCCCCAATCGCCGTGTGCGTGACGGTCGAGGTACAGGAAAGCGGAAATGTGGTGGTGTTCAAGATGGGCGGCTACGCCGCGCGTTGCAACAACCTGACCGAGTGGGAATAGCGGTCGGCTCATGAGCGACCGCCCGAGTAGATGTCCCACGCTGACTCGATGAACGTCGCTGGGACATCGCCAGTCTCGAATCCCGGCACGTCTTCTAGCAGTGCCAGCAGATGGTTCGTGAATTCGGCCCGCGAGAAATCAGTGCCGAACGCGTCTTGGATGGATTCCGCCAGCCCCTGAATCTGCTCGATGGTCAGGGGTGGAAAATCGTTGGGGTGTTTGATGTCGTCCATGCGACGACTATCCCGGCTATACCGTGATCTTGGCAACGAAGCACGCCCGTCTCCGCACTGCCTTCGCTATACTTCCCTGACGGCGGCCTATCGTTTCGCCGTTTTGGGGGCAACGATGAGCACCTATGGTATTTCGATGATTCAGCTGGACGCGACGATCGGGGAAGTGGCCGAAGCAAAAATACATCGGTTCAGTAAGAACGACGACGGAAGCATCGGATTAGATGTGGGCCGAGCGCTGGCTTATCATGAGATTGCCAGTCTGATCATGCGCGGTGATACCGTGTTCGTCATCGTGCCTGACGGTCCCGGCTCATACCGCAACACGGATAAGATTCGAGTGAAGCCACGACAGCACGAATATCTGGAAAGCGTCGGGGACGACGGTGCCGCCAGCGCGGCACTGATGGCGCTGCCGACCTACGAGTAGCTCAATGCAATCTTGCTGTGCCCCTCCGTGCATAGATCGGCGATAAGAACCGTATTCAGACAGACTTTGCTGCTGCGGCGACAGCAGCCTTGTCAATTTCAACAGCGCCGGTGTCGATCTCGTACGGCTCTCCATTGCTAACCTTGCGGAATAGATCAACGGCCGCATCTGTATAGCGATGGCTTAGCTGCGGAGACTTGTGGCCAAGCTTTAGCGCGATGTGATACTTGTTGTCCGTGGCGGTGATGTCGAAACCCTTTTCTTCTTTGATGCGGTTGATGATCTTCCTGACCTCGTGCCAAGTGTCGTAGCCGAGCAACTGGCCAACGCCCGTCGCGGCGTACTTGTAGTCGAGATTGACCTTCGAGGGGTCCGCGAGCGAAGTGACGCCGAACAGCTTCGCGAAGCTTTCCCCGGACTCTACAGCGTGCTCCAATTGCTCAAAGTTGATCTCTACGTGCTTCTTCGGGATGTCCGAACGGATCAGTTCGACCGAGCGCGCCATCAGCGCCCGCAAGAGCTTCGTGTTGATCTTCTCCAGGTTGCCCGCTTGCCCAAACGCCTTGAACACCCACTCGAATGAGTTTGCCGTGATGCTTTTGATTCGAATGTTGATGTCGGGCGCGACCGAGACCACGTATTCGCGCGCGGGGCTCGACGCCTCGTTAATTGTCTCATCCCACTGCAAGATGTAGATGTTCGGGACGACGTCCGCGGTCGTGGCTCGCACCATGCGGTACACGTCGTACAAGATGGCCTTAATGTTCGGGTCGTCAGCACGATAGCCGATGAAGATGAGAGGATGCTCGATAAAGTATGTAAGTAGCTTCGCGCTAAGGTACTTGTGATCTTCGTCGAAACGCTGGTAGTCGGCCTCGTTTACTACGAGCGACTGCGGAATCGTTCGGCACCCGTGGATCTTAAAAATTTCGCCGATCGCGAGATAGCCCTTCCTCATGATCTGTTGCCCAATTACGGTTTCGTATTGTGGAAACAAGGGCTCGATCACCTCGTCGTAATTCGTCGTGATGATCGCGTGCGCGCTGATGTTCTTCAGCGCCTCTATTTCGGCGTCTAGCTGGGGCGAGCCGTACGAACCCTTTACGTTCGGGCCAAGGCCCTTGAGCAATTCGGCGATAGCATGTTTTATGAAAATGTCGGCGGGCGCACTCGCGCTGAAATAATCCGCAGGAAACTCGTCTTTGCCTTTGCCCCACGCCCATTCTCGATAAAGGTCGGTGAAGACCGAGCCGATCTTCTTGAAATCGCCGTTGTACGTCTGCTTGAAGTAGGCGAAGTCCTTGTCGATCTGCGGGCACTTCTTTGCCAAAGCCGTCAGCAATTCCTCCCAATTCGGCCCGCCCGCGTACCGCTTTGAGAATCCAGAGCCGACAAACAGGATGGGTTGGCACTCGGCGTCGGCAAGAACCCTCGCTACGTCGGAACAGACTTCTTCCTGGTATTGCTTGTAGTCGATTGGCATGAGTTGGCCTTTTTATTACTTGCCGATCAGTATGCCCGACAGCCCCTTGCTGTGCCACCCCATACGCAGGTAGCTCGAGAACAGCCGCGATATGTAATCACCAGAGTCTGCGAGGGTTCGCGCACTATTGGATGAGTGCCCGGCGTCTAATGCAACCGCTGCTCCAACGACTGAAATTGCCGTCCTGGACATCGATCGGGGTAACGCCCGCAACGACGCGGCCGATTCTTGCTGGTCTACCGAACTCGCAGAGGTAAGTTGCGAGCTTCAAACCGAGTCGGTCAGCGGGGATCTCGCGCCCCTTACAACCCGCGATAGCTACGATACCCTGCGATACTTTACGATACGCAAGATACGTATGATACTGGAAATTTTTAAAAATTCGTTTTAAATCAATCTGCTACATAAATTCATGACGGCAAATTTGCCGACTCAGATCTGAGTTGTTGCGAATCCCGAAAACTCACCTACGTCTTCGTGAAAGAACTGCTATCTACTCACCGACTGGAAAATTCGCTTTCGTTGTGACGGCAAACCTGTGCTGGCAGACTAGATGCATCGAAACCAACTCCCTGCACCCATGTCCGACAACCTCCCCGTTCCAGCCGCCGACAACCTGTCCGCGCCTTCCGCCGCAGCACCTGGCGGCGCAGTAACTCCACCGACCGCAGCCGGAACTATTGCGCTCGGCAGTACATCGATGACAGAGAATCCATTTGCAAGCATCATTGCAGGCCAATTGACAGGCAAACAACACGCGAAACGGATCAGTAAAGCGCAACAAACCGCTATCGAGATTCGCAATCTCCATTGGCCCGACGTAAAGGCAGAGGATCTTTGGCTACTCGGCGATCGCAAACGAGGTGGGTTCGCACAAGTACCGCGCCCACTTGCCATGATGATGAACGTAATCAACGACATCACCAAGCGCAAAACTGGAAAAGCGATTCCGGCGGGGAAAACCTACCTTGTTTTATGGCTGCACGTCTTCGACGAAGCGCTTGTTCGCATCGACAGCGAGGCTGATGCTGCCTTCGAAGCCGGCTACGAGGGTGAGCGAAACGTAAGCACCTTCCGCAACCACATGAAGATGTTGAAGGAGCTTGGCTTTATCGATTTTCGGAAAGGCACTAAAGGGCCGATGCAGTATGTGCTTCTGCTTAACCCGTATAAGGTTGTGAAGAAGCTGCACGCCGCTGGACTCGTTCCCGACACCCAGTATGCAGCTTTGCTTGAGCGAGCAAGTGCCATTGGCTCTAGCCAAGAGTTGAAGGAGTAGGCCATGGCGCGGCTAACCATCGACGAACTCTATCGCGAGCTGGAAGCGACCGACGAAGGCTATATTCGGCGCAAGCTTGCTATCGGCGGCTACACATCTGCTCAGACTAAGCATGTCCAAGCTTGGCTCACGCAGCGCGATTCTGAGCGCGCGGAGCAACGGGCAGCGCGCGACCTCCTGGCATCGAGCCGGACTGCGTTTTGGACGATGGTCGGGGCCTTCGGCGGAGTTGGCGCCGTCCTGGTAGCGATAGCCGCGATGGTTTTCGCCCGAGTGAGCTAGCCCCCTAGGGCCAATCAGACCGGCGCAGCGAGTCCAGTCAGCTAGAACGACGCAACGTTGACTGCAGTGCAACGTTCATGCTCTTAGATTGAATCGCCGTTGGAAGGGTGGCCCGACGAGAAAACGTGATTCCAGCAGGAACTTCCGGGGTGGATACGCTTTCTCGCCAGCAAACCCGGGAGGTACACTTGACTGGATCATGCGCCCCTGATAAATTTGATAAAAATTTTATCAACTCCAGAAGAGAACAGCGCATGGCAACGAGTAAGCTGCCGGTGATTCGTCGTATGCCTGCACCGGCCATCTCCCCCAAACAACATCAGCCGATGGTGCCGGTTGCAGGCCTGCAGTCGCAACTTAGCGAGATGGGCATCGAAGAGTATAAGGTCACGTACAAGAACGGGGTACACACGCTTGTTGGCAAAACGGCAAGCGGGGATACCGTCCGTTTGACCAAAGCGGAGCATGCTGGTCTGACTATGCGCACGATGTCGAAATCGGAGCCAAGTGAAATTGACGTTCGTCGCAGTAACGTGGCACGGCTGCGAATGCAACAGAAGATGACTCAAACGACGATCGCCGACACACTAGGCGTTTCCCAGGCCACCGTCCACAACGACCTCAAGGCGATGGGTTTAAAGTAGCGGACGGCTAGTTACAACGCTTCCCCGAAGAAATCTGTACGAGCGCTGCCACCGCGCGGCCATCGAGTCATGCCAGTTTCGATGCCAGCGACCGCGAAACGCCACTCCCCAAACCTCAAAAATCCCTGTAGAATTGCGCGTTCTGCGGGCGTCGTATAATGGCCATTACCTCAGCTTCCCAAGCTGATGACGTGGGTTCGATTCCCATCGCCCGCTCCACTCCCCTCTCAAGTCCTTTCCGCGCTTGGCGCGCAGCGTTTTCGGCAGCCGCCGAATCTCCCTTTGCCAGCGATATTTGCTCCAGAGTGTGCGTAGCGAAGCACTTCCTTGGCCCCTCGTCGCCCGATAGCTCGTTCGTGGCGAAAAGCCCGACGCCCGCTCCCCTGGAAGCACCCCCCCAGCCGCGCGCGCACGCAGCCGCTACCTCATACCGCCTGCAAAAATCACGATGAGAATGGGCAGACACAGCAAGCCATGAAGCACGATCGCGCAATACGCGGGAATTGCATCAGATCCGGCAGACCCGGCATCGTCGTTCGCGTGGAGCAAGGTGCCGATCGCCCAAGCGAGACCGCCCAGCGATACGATGCCGCACAGGATCGCGACGCCCAGTGCCGCGCCGATCGCACCGAATCCCGACGCGCCGGCAAAACTGCCCGGATCGCTCACGATTGAAATGCCCGCGATGCCGGCGATCACGCACTCTGCAAGGGCGAGCATCGCCGGGCCACTGCCGACCTTGCGGCGCGCGGAAGTTGTTTCACTCATGGCTTTTCTCCCTAAAGGCCATTGGTCGTAGATCGTTCCGACGCGCCATTTCGCACTGTCGTTGCGAAAGCAACCATCGCTCGAACGTGAAGCGTCATGGCGACCGCCGTCGTTTCTCGTCGTTCCGGCTGCGAGCACCCGAACGAAGCGCGCGCGGTTCATTTTCATCGCGTTACGCACGCCTCTGACGCATCCGGTCGCGCCTGTAGCGCCCGCGATTCTACTCAATCGCCCGGCGGCAGCGAGACGTCGCGCGAACGCCCCGCTACCTTGCCAGCCCGATCAAACCAGTCCATAATCCGGCTCTTTCCGGTTAGCTGGACGAGAAATCCTTAAGGATCAACGGCTTGACGGCGCATCGCCGCGTCCGTCTCCACGTTCCGCAACCGCGCGCCAGCCGCCTCGTCGAAGGCGGCTTTTTGTACCGCGCCTTGTACCGCGCCGGCGCGTCCCGCGCGCCTGATGCCCTCGCCCGAACCCAGCCTTTCTCTGTACCGATGATGCACGACGATCCGAACGAAGCCGGCCTGCCGCCACGCGACGACGCCATTCCCGACGAAGCGCCCGAAGGCGCCGACGCAGTCAACCCGCTGCACCACCGCCGCATCCGCAGCTTCGTGACGCGCGCCGGCCGCGTGTCGACCGGCCAGCGCCGTGCGCTCGACGAATTCGGCCCGCGCTTCGTCGTCCCGTATGCGCCGGCACTGCCCGACTGGGACGCGATCTTCGGCCGCAGCGCGCCGCGCATCCTCGAGATCGGCTTCGGGATGGGCGCATCGACCGCGGAGATCGCCGCGAACCGCCCGGGCAACGATTTCCTCGGCGTCGAGGTGCACGAGCCGGGCGTCGGCGCGCTGCTGAAGTTGATCGGCGAGCAGGATCTGACGAACATCCGCATCATCCAGCACGACGCGGTCGAGGTGCTCGAGCACATGATCGCGCCGGAAAGCCTCGACGGCGTGCACATCTTCTTCCCCGATCCGTGGCACAAGGCGCGTCACCACAAGCGCCGGCTGATCCAGCCGCCGCTCGTCGCGCATCTCGCGTCGCGGCTGAAGCCCGGCGCCTACATTCACTGCGCGACCGACTGGCAGAACTACGCGGAACAAATGCTCGACGTGCTCGGTGCGGAACCGACGCTCGAAAACACGGCCGCCGACTACGCGCCGCGCCCCGACTACCGCCCGGTGACGAAGTTCGAGCGGCGCGGGCTGCGGCTCGGCCACGGCGTGTGGGACCTGGTGTTCCGCAAGCGCGCAGGCTGACACCCGGCCGGCGCACGACCCGGCGGCTTCGCCAAATAAAAAGGCCTGATCGGCAATTGCCGATCAGGCCTTTTTTCATGATGCCCGCGATGCGCGCCGGACCCGGCCGGTGTATCCGCCCGGCATCACGCCCAATTCAACCACCCGCTGTACCCCACCAGCAGCACGAACAGCCCGAACGCGATCCGGTACCACGCGAACACCGTGAAGTCGTGCGTCGCGACGTAGCGCAGCAGCCAGCGCACGCACACGAACGCGCTGACGAACGCCGCGACGAGCCCGAGCGCGAACAGGCCGAGCGAATCGACGGTGAACGCCTGCCAGTCCTTGACGGTTTCGTAGAGCGTCGCCCCGAAGATGATCGGAATCGCGAGAAAGAACGAGAATTCGGTCGCCACGCGCCGATCGAGACCGAACAGCATCCCGCCGATGATCGTCGAGCCCGAACGCGACATGCCGGGCACGAGCGCGAAGCACTGCGCGATGCCGACCTTGAGCGCGTCGAGCGGCGTCAGCGCATCGACCGACATCACGCGCGGCGGCTCGCTGCGTTCGCGCTGCCGCGCCTCGGCCCACAGGATGATCGCACCGCCGACGACGAGCGCGAACGCGACGGGCACCGGCGAGAACAGCACGGCCTTGATCTTCTTCTCGAACAGGAGGCCGAGCGCGATCGCGGGAATCGTCGCGATCACGACGTTGAGCGTGAAGCGTTGCGCGTCGGGCCGGCTCGGCAGCCCGGACACGACGGACACGATCCGTTGCCGGTATTCCCAGCAGACGGCGAGGATCGCGCCGAACTGGATCACGACGTCGAACGTCTTCGCGTGCGAATCGTTGAAATTCAGGAAGCTGCCCGCGACGATCAGGTGACCGGTGCTCGACACCGGCAGGAATTCCGTCAGCCCCTCGACGACGCCGAGGATCAATGCCTTGCAGATCAGGATCCAGTCCATCCGTGGCCCAACTCCGAAATGGTCGAAAGAAAAGGCCACTCTTGCGCGCGCGGCCCGCCCGGCCGTGCGCGCCCCGTCGTCACTTTTCGACGATCGCCACGCGTATGCCGTTTGTAAGGATCGTAATTGTACCGGGTTCGTAGTTCACCCCGGCAAATTGCAGTTGTTCCGGCTTGAACGTGTAGATCGGATAGTTGGTCAGCAGCTGCGTCGCGAGCAGGCCGGCGGCCGCGCCGACCTGCTGCGCGTACATCTGCGCGTCGCCGTCGAGCGCGAGGCTGTCGACGGCCGGCGCCTTCAGCACGACCGAGCGGCTCGGCGCGTCGTACGCGAGCTGGCCCGACACGGTGAACTTGCCGCTGACGGGCTCGCGCAGGAACGGGCTCGCGAAATGGGCATCGAGCTGCACGGCGACGCGGTTCTGGTCGGGCAGCAGGTTGACGGCCGGGTTCGCGAGCGACACGTCGACCACCTGCGCGACCGTCTTCTGGTACGGAAACTTGCGCGCGACGGCCTTCTGCACGTCGCCGCGCGAGAACGTGTAGTGATCGGGGATGAACGGGAACGTCGACGCGCACGCGGCAAGCGATACGCACACGCCGACGGCGCCGACAGCGGCGGCGAGAAAACGGCGCCGACCGGGCGCGCGAGGGATGGTCATGCTGAACGCTCTCCTGGATGCGCCGGCCGCGTCGCGACCTCGAGGCGCGTGAGCCACGCGAGCGCGTCGTCGCGCGACGCGCCGCACATGTCGGCGGACGGCTGCAGCCCGGAACAGCACGCAGGGCGCTCGGGCCGCCCGAAAATCATGCAGCGGAGGTCGTCGCCGAGCTGCGCGCAGCGCACGCCGGCCGGCTTGCCGCCGGGCATGCCCGGAATCGGGCTGGAAATCGACGGCGCGATGCAGCACGCGCCGCAGCCCTCGCGGCACGCATGCGGCGGCGGGACTTCGGCGGGCGCCGGGCGAACAACAGGCATTTCGACGGACACTCGGCTCTCTCGACGAACAACGAAAAACGGTGCGGCAACCGGACGCGGCATCCGGCAGCCCCACCCCGCATTGTGCCATCGCCGGCTGCGACGTTATTACACAATGCAGCCCGATCGGGCGTTCATATACTCGAAAGCATCTAAAAAACGCGAGACCGTCATGCGTTCTGGTTCTGCCGACACGATGTTCCGTCCCGATTTACTCGCGAAATACGGCGCGAACGGGCCGCGCTACACGTCGTACCCGACCGCGCTGCAATTCCGCGACGATTTCGATCCGGCCGACTACGTACGCGCGGCCGGCGACCCCGGCGCATCGTCGAGCGACCTGTCGCTGTACTTCCACATCCCGTTCTGCAACACCGCGTGCTTCTACTGCGGCTGCAACAAGATCGCGACCAACAACCGCCGCCGCGCGCGCCCGTATCTCGACCAGCTCGAGCGCGAAATGGCGCTGCAGGCCGCGCTGTTCGATCCGTCCCGCCCCGTCACGCAACTGCACTGGGGCGGCGGCACGCCGACCTTCCTGTCCGACGACGAAACGGCCGAGCTGATGGCGGCCACGCGCGAGCATTTCGTGCTGGCGCCGGACGCCGACGCCGAGTTCTCGATCGAGATCGATCCGCGCACCGTCACGCCGGCAACGCTCGTCCACCTGCGCACGATCGGCTTCAACCGGCTGAGCCTCGGCGTGCAGGATTTCGACCCGGTCGTGCAGCAGGCGATCAACCGCATCCAGCCGCGCGCGATGACCGCCGACCTGCTCGCCGCCGCACGGGCGACGGGCTTCCATTCGGTGAGCGTCGACCTGATCTACGGGCTGCCGCACCAGACGGTCGCCGCGTTCGCGCGCACGCTCGAGACGATGATCGAGCTCGCGCCCGACCGCCTGTCGGTGTTCGGCTACGCGCACATGCCGCACCTGTTCAAGATGCAGCGGCAGATCGACGATGCGGCGCTGCCGCCGCCGGAAACGCGCATCGCGCTGCTCGGCCTCGCGATCGACATGCTGACGTCGGCCGGCTACGTGTACATCGGGATGGATCACTTCGCGCGGCCGTCCGACGAACTCGTGCGCGCGCAGCGCAACGGCACGCTGCAGCGAAATTTCCAGGGCTACAGCACGCGCGCGGATACCGACCTGATCGGCTTCGGCGTGTCGTCGATCGGCAAGGTCGGCGACGTCTACGCGCAGAACGCGAAGGACCTGCCCGCCTACGGCGCCGCGCTCGACGCGGGGCGGCTGCCGATCGCGCGCGGCGTACGGCTCACGCCGGACGACCGGCTGCGCCGCGACGTGATCACGCAACTGATGTGCAACCTCGATCTGCCGTTCTCGCATGTCGAGGCCGCGCACGGCATCCGCTTCGCCGATCATTTCGCGCGCGAGCTCGACGCGCTGCGCCGGTTCGAGCGCGACGGGCTGCTGACGATCGCACGCGACCGGCTGACGATCCATCCGGCCGGCCGCATGGTCGTGCGCAACATCGCGATGGCGTTCGATGCGTACCTCGGCCAGACGCCGCGGCAGCGCTATTCCCGCACCGTCTAGGGTGCGGTTCGCGCGGGCGCCGGGCGGGCGCCGAACGCACGCGGGCGACCGGTTTGATAGAGTGTGAGGCTTACATCCGCTTCGCCCCTCCCAAGATGCGCACCACCAAAGCGACCCACGCGGTCGAACGCCTGAAGACCCGCTCCGGCAACCCGCAATTCGCGGCCGTCGCGATGGCGGGCGGCCTGTTCTATCTCGTCGACCGCTCGGGCGGCACCGCCGAGAAACGCTGCGAGCCGCTGCCGCTCGACGAGTTCGTCAAGTTCGTCGACGAATTCGGCCCCAAAAAGCCGCGCAAGGCGAGCAAGCTCGACCTCGCCTTCGAGGCGCAGATCAAGAAGAGCAAAGGGTAAAGGTCCGTTGCAGGCCGCCTGAAGGCTTCGCGGCCGTGCCGTTTGGTACAATCACGAAGTTTCTCTATCCCCGCTGATGGCCGACCAGGCTGCGTGACCACACCATGAATATCGAAAACGCGCGTTTCAACATGATCGAACAGCAGATCCGTCCGTGGGACGTGCTGGATCTGGATGTCCTGGGCCTGCTGTCGATCGTCAAGCGTGAAAACTACGTGCCGGCCGAATACCGCGATCTCGCGTTCGCCGATCTCGAACTCCCGCTGCCCGGCGGCGCCAGCAAGATGCTGTTCCCGCGCGTCGAAGCGCGCGTGCTGCAGGAACTGGCCGTCAAGAAGCACGAGAACGTGCTCGTGATCGGCGCGGGCTCGGGTTACCTGGCCGCGCTGTTCGCGCACCGCGCGCAGCACGTGACGGCCGTCGAGATCGATCCGACGATCGCGAAGTTCGCGGAAGACAACCTGCGCAACGACGGCGTGACCAACGCCGAAGTCGTGCTCGGCGACGGTTCGCGCGGCTGGGCCGCGAAGGCGCCGTACGACGTGATCTGCGTCGCGGGCGGCCTGCCGGTCGTGCCGCAGGAAATGCTCGAACAGCTGAAGATCGGCGGCCGCCTGTCGGCGTTCGTCGGCGGCCGTCCGGTGATGAAGGCGCAGATCATCACGCGTATCGACGACAAGCAGTACCGCGTCGCCGACGTGTTCGAAACGTACATCGACCACCTCGTCAACGCGATCGAGCCGTCGCGCTTCAAATTCTGAGCGGCGGAGCCTCCATGCAGATCCTGACACCCGCGATGCTCGCGGAATGGCTCGGCGACACGGCGCGCCCCGCGCCGATCGTGCTCGACGTGCGCGAGCCGTGGGAAATCGCGACCGCGCAGATCGCCGGCAGCGTGGCGATTCCGATGCAGCAGATTCCCGCACGCAGCGAAGAGCTCGACGACGAAGCCGAAATCGTCTGTGTGTGCCATCACGGGATGCGCAGCGCACAGGTCGCGATGTTCCTCGAATCGCGCGGCTTCACGAAGCTGTACAACCTGCAAGGCGGGATCGACGCGTGGTCGCGCGACGTCGATCCGTCCGTGCCGCGCTACTGATCGATCCTTCCGGCGGCGCATCACGCGCCGCCGCGCCGCCCGGCACCCTGCCGCCGGCCGCACGAAATCGCCGAACGGGCGCGCACTGCGCGCCCGTTTCTCTTTTCCGCTCCTCCGTTTCCTGCGTTGCGACGCCGCAGCACCGCCGTGCACCATTTGCGCCCGTGCGTCTGCACCGCAACGGACCGCGCATGCTGCACGGCGCGTCATCCGCACCGTCCCGATGCTCGCCCGCACCCCGCGCAGGCACGCCAGGCGTGCATCCGCACGACTGGCACATGCCTTGCGTTACACGATGGCCGGCGCCGCCACGGCGCACGCACATCCAACACGACAAGGGGATCCCGATGAAACGTCGCAGTCTGTTGAAGTTCGGTTCGATGGCCGGCGCACTCGCGCTGGCGGGCAAGAGCCCGTTCGCGCACGCGGCCGATGCGGGCACCGGCCCGATCAAGGTCGGCATCCTGCATTCGCTGTCGGGCACGATGGCGATCTCGGAGACGTCGCTGAAGGACACCGCGCTGATGACGATCGCCGACATCAACAAGAGCGGCGGCGTGATGGGCCGCAAGCTCGAACCGGTGGTGGTCGATCCCGCGTCGAACTGGCCGCTGTTCGCCGAGAAGGCGCGCCAGCTGCTCACGCAGGACAAGGTCGCGTGCGTGTTCGGCTGCTGGACGTCGGTGTCGCGCAAGTCCGTGCTGCCGGTGTTCGAGGAACTGAACGGGCTGCTCTACTACCCGGTGCAGTACGAAGGCGAGGAAATGTCGCGCAACGTGTTCTACACGGGCGCCGCGCCGAACCAGCAGGCCATTCCGGCCGTCGAGTACCTGATGAGCGCGGAAGGCGGCGGCGCGAAGCGCTTCTTCCTGCTCGGCACCGACTACGTGTATCCGCGCACGACCAACAAGATCCTGCGCGCGTTCCTGAAATCGAAGGGCGTGAAGGACGCCGACATTCAGGAGGTCTACACGCCGTTCGGCCACAGCGATTACCAGACCATCGTCGCGAACATCAAGACTTTCTCGCAAGGCGGCAAGACGACCGTGGTCTCGACGATCAACGGCGACTCGAACGTGCCGTTCTACAAGGAGCTGGGCAACCAGGGGATCAAGGCGACCGACGTGCCGGTCGTCGCGTTCTCGGTCGGCGAGGAAGAGCTGCGCGGGATCGACACGAAACCGCTCGTCGGCCACCTCGCCGCGTGGAACTACTTCATGTCGGTGAAGAACCCGACCAACACGAAGTTCAAGGACCAGTTCGCCGCGTGGGTGAAGGCGAACAACCTGCCGGGCGGCGCGAAGCGCGTGACCAACGATCCGATGGAAGCCACCTACGTCGGCATCCATATGTGGAAGCAGGCCGTCGAGAAGGCGAAGAGCACCGACGTCGACAAGGTGCGCGTCGCGATGATCGGCCAGACCGTGGCCGCGCCGTCGGGCTTCACGCTCGCGATGGACGGCAACCATCACCTGCACAAGCCGGTGATGATCGGCGAGATCCGCGGCGACGGGCAGTTCAACGTCGTGTGGAAGACGAAGACGGCCGTGCGCGCGCAGCCGTGGAGCCCGTTCATCGCGGGCAACCAGGGCAAGCCGGACGTCGTCAGCTCGATTCCGGCGTTCCTGCGCCGGCAACGCGCGGCGCTGGCCTGACGCAAAGCGGCACGTCGCGCTTCGTGCGCGACGTGCCGCTCGGCCGCCCGCTGCCGATGCGCCGGCCGCGCTTGCCGTGACGAACCGCCCGCGCCGGCGCCGCTCCACTTCCCCACGCCCGACAGGACTTCCCGATGCCTACACGCTTTCGCCGAGCCGCCCGCGCGATCGCGGCATGCGCCGCCCTCGCGGGCATGCTGCCGCACGCCGCGTTCGCGCTGACGGCGGCCGATACCGCCGCGCTCGCCGGCGACGACTTCGACGCGAAGACGGCCGCGATCGAACGGCTCGCCGCCGACACCGATCCGCGTGCCGTTGCGGTGCTCAACGCGCTGTCGAGCGGCGATGCGCTCGCGACCGGCGACGGCCGCCTGCTGATCCAGGCCGGCGACACCGCGCACGACGCGCTTACGCAGGCCGCGACGCCGGCCGGCGACGCGCAGCCGGTGATGCTGAACAACCTGCTGCGCACGAAGATCGCCGGCGCGCTGTCGGGCCTCGCGCTCGCGTCGCCCGACGCCGCCGCGCGCCGCGACGCGATCGACGCGCTGCTGAAGTCGCCCGACCCGGCGCTCAAGCCGATGATCGACCGCGCCCGTGCAAAGGAAACCGATCCGGCATTGAAACGTCGTCTCGATGCGCTGTGGGCGATCGCCGCGCTGCACGACGCCGATCCGGCCAAGCGCCTCGAAGCCGTGCAGGTGGTGGCCGCGCGCAGCGATCTCGACATGATCGAACAACTGCGCCCGCTGGTCGCGAAAAACGCCGACGGCAGCTACGCGGAACCCGATGCACAGGTCCGCGCCGCAGCGCAACAAGGACTCGACGCGCTCCACGCGCTGCAGCGCCGCGGCGAAATCGCCGGCACGCTGTTCGCCGGCCTGTCGCTCGGCAGCGTGCTGCTGCTCGCCGCGCTCGGCCTCGCGATCACGTACGGGCTGATCGGCGTGATCAACATGGCGCACGGCGAATTCCTGATGATCGGTGCGTACGCAACCTATGTCGTGCAGACGCTGATCCAGCGCTACGCGCCCGGCGCATTCGACTGGTATCCGCTCGTCGCCGTGCCCGTGTCGTTCGCGGCGGCCGCGCTCGTCGGCATCGTGCTCGAGCGGCTCGTGCTGCGGCACCTGTACGGCCGCCCGCTCGAAACGCTGCTCGCGACCTTCGGCGTGAGCCTGATCCTGATCCAGGCGACGCGCATGCTGTTCGGCGCGCAGAACGTGCAGGTCGCGAACCCGTCGTGGATGAGCGGCGGCGTGACGGTGATGCAGAACCTGATCCTGCCGTACAACCGGCTCGCGATCCTCGCGTTCGCGCTCGCGGTGGTGTTCGTTGCGTGGGCCGTGCTGACGAAGACGCGGCTCGGGCTGTTCGTGCGCGCGGTCACGCAGAACCGCCGGATGGCCGCCTGCGTCGGCGTGAAGACCGCACGCGTCGACGCGTATGCGTTCGCATTCGGCGCGGGCATCGCGGGCCTCGGCGGCTGCGCGCTGTCGCAGATCGGCAACGTGGGCCCCGATCTCGGCCAGAACTACATCATCGATTCGTTCATGGCCGTCGTGCTGGGCGGCGTCGGGCAGATCGCCGGCACCGTGTTGGGCGGCTTCGGGCTCGGGCTCGCGAGCAAGGCGATCGAACCGTTCTGGGGCGCCGTGCTCGCGAAGATCGCGGTGCTCGCGATGATCGTGCTGTTCATCCAGAAACGCCCGCAGGGCATGTTCGCCCCGAAGGGCCGCAGCGCGGAGGCTTGACGTGACTTCATTCACCGATTCGATGCCGAACCCGGTCGCCGATACGTCGAAGCCCGCCGCCGGCGCGCGCGCGGCGGACGGCTTCGCGCTCGGCCTGCCGCCCCGCCCTGCGCTGCTGTCGCGCCGCGCGTGGCTCGCGCTCGTCGCGCTGTGCGTGGCGATCGGCATCGGCGTGCCGCTCGCCGCGCTCGTCGTGCCGGAAACCAGCGCGCTGCATCTGTCCGCGTACACGATGACGCTCGCCGGAAAGCTGATGTGCTACGCGATCGCCGCGCTCGCGCTCGATCTCGTGTGGGGCTACTGCGGGATCCTGAGCCTCGGCCACGGGTTGTTCTTCGCGCTCGGCGGCTATGCGATCGGCATGTACCTGATGCGCGAGATCGGCCGCGACGGCAAGTACGGCAGCGACCTGCCCGACTTCATGGTGTTCCTCGACTGGCACCAGTTGCCGTGGTACTGGAACGGCACACAGCATCTCGCGTGGGCGCTCGCGCTCGTCGTACTCGTGCCGGCCGTGCTCGCGTGGGTGTTCGGCTTCTTCACGTTCCGCTCGCGCGTGAAAGGCGTGTACCTGTCGATCATCACGCAGGCGCTGACGTTCGCCGCGATGCTGCTGTTCTATCGCAACGAGACGGGCTTCGGCGGCAATAACGGCTTCACGGATTTCAAGCGCATCGCCGGCTTCGCGATCACGTCGCCGGGCACGCGCACGGTGCTGCTGCTGCTGACGTTCGCGACGCTCGTGCTCGCGTTCGTCGCCGCGCGCGCGATCGTCACGAGCAAGCTCGGGCGCGTGGTGACCGCGGTGCGCGACGGCGAGACGCGGCTGATGTTCCTCGGCTACAGCCCGCTCGCGTACAAGCTGTTCGTGTGGACCGTGTCGGCCGTGCTGTGCGGCGTCGCCGGCGCGCTGTACGTGCCGCAGGTCGGCATCATCAATCCCGGCGAGATGTCGCCGGGCAACTCGATCGAAATGGCGATCTGGGTCGCGGTGGGCGGGCGCGGCACGCTGATCGGGCCGATCGTCGGCGCGTTCGCGGTGAACGGCGCGAAGAGTTTCTTCACCGCATACTTCGCCGAATACTGGCTGTTCTTCCTCGGCCTGATCTTCGTGCTCGTGCCGCTGTTGCTGCCGCGCGGCATCATGGGCCTCGTCGAAACCGTGCTCGCAAAGGGGAAACGCGCATGAACGGAACGGCGCTCTACCAGTTCACGCCGCCGCCCGAAGACGAACTGCTCGCCGTCAGCGGCAGCGCGTCGATGGGGCGCGTCGTGCCGCCCGGCATCGACACGTCGCACGGCACGATCCTGTATCTCGAGGATATCGAGGTGAGCTTCGACGGCTTTCGCGCGCTGAAGAAGCTGTCGCTCGCGATCGACGCGGGCGAGCTGCGCTGCGTGATCGGCCCGAACGGCGCGGGCAAAACGACGATGATGGACGTGATCACCGGCAAGACGCGGCCCGATGCGGGCAAGGTGTTTCTCGGCCAGACGATCGATCTCGCACGGATGAACGAGCCCGAGATCGCGCGTGCGGGCATCGGCCGCAAATTTCAGAAGCCGACCGTGTTCGAACAGCATCCGGTGTGGGAAAACCTCGAACTCGCGATGCAGACCGACAAGGGCTGGCTCGCGTCGCTGCGCGCGCGGCTCGACCGCACCGCGCAGGCGAAGATCGAGGAGACGCTCGCGCTGATCGGCCTCGAAAGCCACGCGTATCGCGCGGCCGGCGAACTGTCGCACGGGCAGAAGCAGCGGCTCGAAATCGGCATGCTGCTGATGCAGCGCCCCGCGCTGCTGCTGCTCGACGAGCCGGCGGCGGGGATGACCGACCACGAGACGATGGAGCTCGCCGAGCTGCTGAACACGCTGCGCGGCACCTGCTCGATGATGGTCGTCGAGCACGACATGGAATTCGTCGCGGCGCTCGCGGGCGACACGGGGCGCGTGACGGTGATGGCCGAAGGCGCGGTGCTCGCGCACGGCACGCTCGACCAGGTCAAGCGCGACGACGCGGTGATCGAGTCTTACCTCGGACGATGATGCGATGCTGAAAATCGAAGCGCTGAACCAGTACTACGGCGGCAGCCATATCCTGCGCAACGTGAACCTCGCCGCCGACGACGGCCAGCTCACCGTGCTGCTCGGCCGCAACGGCGTCGGCAAGAGCACGCTGCTGCGCTGCCTGATGGGCGTCGTCGCCGCGAAGAGCGGCAGCGTGTGGTGGCGCGGCACCGCGCTCGGCGCACTGCCGCCGTATGCGCGCGTCGCGGCCGGGCTCGCGTACGTGCCGCAGGGCCGCGACATCTTTCCGCGGCTCACCGTCGAGGAGAACCTGCTCGTCGGCGCGGCGAGCCGCAAGGCGCCCGCGAAGGTGCCCGATCGCATCTACGACCTGTTCCCGGTGCTGAAGGACATGCGCGCACGGCGCGGCGGCGACCTGTCGGGCGGCCAGCAGCAACAGCTCGCGATCGGCCGCGCGCTGATGAGCGAGCCGCAGTTGCTGATCCTCGACGAGCCGACCGAGGGCATCCAGCCGTCGATCATCCAGGACATCGGTCGCACGCTGCGCCAGCTCGTCGACGAATCGAAGATGACCGTGCTGCTCGTCGAACAGTATTACGATTTCGCGCGATCGATCGCCGATCGCTACTGGGTGATGAGCCGCGGCGAGATCGTCGCGGGGGGCGATGCGCGCGACATGGAGACGAACGGCGTGCGCGAGCTGATCGCGGTGTGACGCGCGGCACGGCGGTAGGCACGGCGGTAGGCACGGCGGCTGGCACCGCGCATGACGACGCAGGCCGCACGGGCGGCCGGCTCGCGGAGCGTCCGCACGCGGCGCTTTCGGCGAACGCGGCATCTGCATTATTGTTCCGGTAGCATCCACGTTCTTCACGCCCGTTTCCTTCGTTTCCCGTTCGCCGCCGATGTCCGCCCCCGATTCGCATGCCTCGCTGTCCCGCCCTGCCGTCGCCAAGTCGTGGCGCGGCCGCCTCGAACTCGGCTTCGAGCGGCACGGCGCGCGCACGACGCTCGCGCACCGGCTGCACGACGGCCCGTTGCGCGTGCAACGGCCGCTGTACCCGGAAGGCGACGCGATCTGCCACGCGGTGATCGTCCATCCGCCGGGCGGCGTCGCGGGCGGCGACCGGCTCGACATCGACGTCGCGCTCGGCGACGGCACGCACGCGGTACTGACGACGCCCGGCGCGACCAAGTGGTACAAGTCGAACGGGCTCGATGCGACGCAGCGCATCGGCGTGACCGTCGGCGAGCACGCGAAGCTCGACTGGCTGCCGCAGAACAACCTGTTCTTCGACGCCGCGCACGCGTCGCTCGACTTCACGGTGACGCTCGGCGCCGGCGCGAGCGCGATCGGCTGGGACGCGACGCAGCTCGGCCGGCAGGCGGCCGGCGAAACCTGGTCGGCGGGACGCCTCATGTCGACCTCGGCGCTCGTCGATGCCGACGGCCGGCCGCTGTGGACCGAGCGCGCACTGCTCGACGCGCGCGACCCGCTGCGCGGCGCGCTGCAGGGCCTCGCCGGCTTTCCCGTCTACGGCACGCTGTGGGCCGCGGGGGCCGCGTGCGACGCCGCGCTCGCCGAATCGCTTGCTGCGCGCATGCCGTTCGACGACACGCTACGTGCGGGCGCCACCTGCGTGACGCCCGGCGTCGTGCTGGTGCGTGCGCTCGCGACGTCGATGGAAGCGCTGCAGCGCCACTTCGCCGACTGCTGGCTGCAGTTGCGGCCGATCGTGCACGGCGTCGACGCGCGACCGCTGCGTCTCTGGCAAACCTGAACGCGCTCGCGCCACGCACCGTTTCGGCGCATTCCACGTCGGGCGCCGCACGTTACCCATGCATCGCGCACCACGAACGCGCATTGCGCTGCATTCGATGCCCATGGCACGCGCCTTGCTGCTTACATAACCGATACACGGCGCGCACCGAACAGCGCGGTGCTACGATGCCCGTGCATCCGTCCGGTTACGGGTGCATCGACAAAAATTACGTTTTACTGAACGTCTGCCTTCATGAAACTGACTCCCCGCGAAAAGGACAAGCTGCTGATCTTCACGGCGGCGCTGCTCGCCGAACGCCGCCGCGCGCGCGGCCTGAAGCTCAACTATCCGGAGGCGGTCGCGTTCATCACCGCCGCGCTGATGGAAGCCGCGCGCGACGGCAAGACGGTCGCCGAGGTGATGCACTACGGCACGACGCTGCTCACGCGCGACGACGTGATGGACGGCGTGCCGGAAATGATTCCCGACATCCAGGTCGAAGCGACCTTCCCCGACGGCACGAAGCTCGTGACCGTCCACCACCCGATTCCGTGAGGCACCGCATGATCCCCGGCGAAATCCTCACCGACGACGGCGAGCACGAACTGAACGCGGGCCGCGAAACGCTGACGCTCGTCGTCGCGAACACCGGCGATCGCCCGGTGCAGGTCGGCTCGCA
The DNA here is from genome assembly GCF_001522585.2 of Burkholderia sp. NRF60-BP8. NCBI lineage: Bacteria > Pseudomonadati > Pseudomonadota > Betaproteobacteria > Burkholderiales > Burkholderiaceae > Burkholderia > Burkholderia sp. NRF60-BP8. Next base: position 900,682 of record NZ_CP013373.1, on the reverse strand, counting down.
CTACCACTTCTTCGAAGTCAACGACGCTTTGTCGTTCGACCGCGCGGCCGCGCGCGGCTTCCGGCTCAACATCGCGGCCGGCACGGCCGTGCGCTTCGAACCGGGCCAGACGCGCACCGTCGAGCTCGTCGCGCTTGCGGGCGAGCGCGCCGTCTACGGTTTTCAGGGCAAGGTGATGGGGCCGCTGTAAGCCGCGCCCCGCTCTTCAGGAACAGCAACATGACACTACGCTTGAGCCGCCGCGCGTACGCGGAAATGTTCGGGCCGACGACGGGCGACCGCGTCCGGCTCGCCGATACCGAACTGCTGATCGAGATCGAGCGCGATTTCACGACCTACGGCGAGGAAGTGAAATTCGGCGGCGGGAAAGTGATCCGCGACGGGATGGGCCAGTCGCAGCGCGTGGCCGCCGACGTGCCCGACACGGTCGTCACGAACGCGGTGATCCTCGATCACTGGGGCATCGTGAAGGCCGACATCGCGATCAAGCACGGCCGCATCGCCGCGATCGGCAAGGCCGGCAACCCCGACATTCAACCGGGCGTGACGATCGCGATCGGCGCCGCCACCGAAGTGATCGCCGGCGAAGGGCTGATCGTCACCGCGGGCGGCATCGACACGCACATCCACTTCATCAGCCCGCAGCAGATCGACGAGGCGCTCGCGTCGGGCCTCACGACGATGCTCGGCGGCGGCACGGGGCCGGCCACCGGCACCAATGCGACGACCTGCACGCCGGGCCCGTGGCACATGGAGCGGATGCTGCAGGCCGCCGACGGCTGGCCGATCAATCTCGGCTTTCTCGGCAAGGGCAATGCAAGCCTGCCGCAGCCGCTCGTCGAGCAGATCGCGGCCGGTGCGATCGGCCTGAAGCTGCACGAGGACTGGGGCACGACGCCCGCCGCGATCGACAACTGCCTGTCGGTTGCCGACGACACCGACACGCAGGTCGCGATCCATACCGACACGCTGAACGAAGCCGGTTTCGTCGAATCGACGGTCGCGGCGTTCAAGGGCCGCACGATCCATACGTATCACACCGAAGGCGCGGGCGGCGGCCATGCGCCCGACATCCTGAAAGTGTGCGGCGAGGCGAACGTGCTGCCGTCGTCGACCAATCCGACGCGCCCTTACACGATCAACACGCTCGACGAGCATCTCGACATGCTGATGGTGTGCCATCACCTCGATCCGTCGATCGCCGAGGATCTCGCGTTCGCCGAATCGCGGATCCGCCGCGAGACGATCGCGGCCGAGGACATCCTGCACGATCTCGGCGCGCTGTCGATGCTGTCGTCCGATTCGCAGGCGATGGGCCGCGTCGGCGAAGTGATCATCCGCACGTGGCAGACCGCGCACAAGATGAAGGTGCAGCGCGGCGCGCTGCCGGAAGACGGCGCGCGCAACGACAACTTCCGCGCGAAGCGCTACGTCGCCAAGTACACGATCAACCCGGCGCTCACGCACGGCATCGCGCACGAAGTCGGCTCGATCGAACCCGGCAAGTGGGCCGACCTCGTGCTGTGGGAACCGGCGTTCTTCGGGATCAAGCCGTCGATGATCCTGAAGGGCGGGATGATCGCCGTCGCGCAGATGGGCGACCCGAACGCGTCGATCCCGACGCCGCAGCCGGTTCACTATCGCGAGATGTTCGCGACGCGCGGCGGTGCGCTCGCGCGCACGTCGCTGACCTTCGTGTCGCAGATGGCGGCCGATGCGGGCATCGCGCAGCGCTATGGCCTCGCGAAACGCATCGTGCCGGTGCGCAACTGCCGCACCGTGACGAAGGCCGACATGATCCACAACGCATGGCGTCCGTCGATCAGCGTCGATCCGGAAACCTACGACGTGATCGCCGACGGTCAGTTGCTCACCTGCGAACCGGCAACGGTGCTGCCGATGGCGCAGCGCTACTTCCTGTTCTGATTCGGAATCCTTGGTTTCATGCGCACCCTCGACAAACGCATCGCCCCGAACGTGAAACTCGCCGCGTCGCTCGTCGCACGCGCGCCGACGCTCACGCTCGCCTATGACGCCCGCTGCAAGAGCCGCCTCGCGGCGACGCTCGACACCGGCGAGGACGTCGCGGTCCTGCTGCCGCGCGGCACCGTGCTGCGCGACGGCGACGTGCTCGTCGCCGACGACGGCGCGCTCGTGCGCATCGCCGCGGCGCCCGAAACCGTGCTGCTCGTGCGCGCGGCCGACCCGCTCACGCTGATGCGCGCCGCGTATCACCTCGGCAATCGCCACACGCCGGTCGAGATCGGCGAAGGCTACCTGAAGCTCGAGGCCGATCCGGTGCTCGCGGACATGCTGCGCCGGCTCGGCACGCAGGTCGAATCCACGCGTGCGCCGTTCCAGCCGGAAGCCGGCGCGTACGGCGGCGGTCACAAGCATGGGCACGACGCGACGTTCGCCGAGGATTACGCGCTCGCGCAACAGGTGTTCGGCGAACACCACGGGCACTCGCACTCGCACGATCACGATCACGATCACGATCACGATCACCAGCATGGTCCCGGCTGCACGCACGGCCACCACGGTCATGACCACCACTGAACTCGTCGCGCTGCTGCACCTCGCGTCGCCCGCTTTGCCGATCGGCGCGTACAGCTATTCGCAGGGCCTCGAAGCCGCGCTCGACGCGAACCTGATCCGCGATGCCGACTCCGCACGCGACTGGATCGCGAGCGGCCTGACCGACGTGCTCGCGCACGGCGAATTGCCGTTCCTCGCGCATCAGCTCGCGCGCTGGCAGACGCACGACACGCACGCGCTCGCCGCCGAAAACGCCTGGTTCGTCGCCAGCCGGGAATCGGCCGAACTGCGCCGCGAAACCGAACAGATGGGCTGGTCGCTCGCGCAGCTGTGCGCGTCGCTCGAATGGGGCGACGCCGCACGTCGCGCGACGCTCGCATCGCTGTCGCCGGTCGCGCTGCCGACCGCGTTCGCGTATGCGGCCGCCGCCCACGACGCCAGCGCCGACGCGACGCTCGCCGCGTACGCATTCGGCTGGGTCGAGAACCAGACGTCCGCCGCGCTGAAGGCCGTGCCGCTCGGCCAGCTCGCCGGGCAACGCATCGTCGTCGCGCTGCGCGGCGCGATCGACGCGGCCGTGCGCCGCGCGCTCGCGACGCCGCCCGACGCCGTCAACACGTTCGCGCCGCAGCTCGGCATCCTGTCCGCGCGGCACGAAACCCAGTATTCGCGGTTGTTCCGCTCCTGAACCTCATCGCCCGACCATGAACGCACCTGCACCCTCCTCCGCTCGCCGCACGAAGAAACTGCCGCCGCTGCGCGTCGGCATCGGCGGCCCCGTCGGCTCCGGCAAGACCACGCTGCTCGAAATGCTGTGCAAGGCGATGCGCGAGCGCTACGACCTCGTCGCGATCACGAACGACATCTACACGAAGGAAGACCAGCGGCTGCTGACGGTCGCGGGCGCGCTGCCCGAGGAACGCATCATGGGTGTCGAGACGGGCGGCTGCCCGCACACGGCGATCCGGGAAGATGCGTCGATCAACCTCGAAGCCGTCGACCGGATGCTCGCGCGTTTTCCCGATGCCGACATCGTGTTCATCGAGTCGGGCGGCGACAATCTCGCGGCGACCTTCAGCCCCGAGCTGTCGGACCTGACGATCTACGTGATCGACGTCGCCGGCGGCGAGAAGATTCCGCGCAAGGGCGGCCCCGGCATCACGAAGTCCGACCTGCTCGTGATCAACAAGACCGACCTCGCGCCGCTGGTCGGCGCGAACCTCGACGTGATGGCGTCCGATACGAAGAAGATGCGCGGCGAGCGGCCGTACGTGATGACGAACCTGAAGGCGCTCGACGGCGTCGCGGACGTGATCGCGTTCATCGAAAAGAAGGGCTTGCTGACTGTGTGAGCCGCGTGGCGGCGCGCGGCGACGCTGCCGCGCGTGTCCGGGCGGCATCGCGCCGCCCGTTCCGTCTATGCGTCGTCGTCGGCGGCGTCCGGCAACGCGCGCGCGCCGGCTTCGGCGGGCGGCAGCAGTGCGGCGAGCACGTCGACCGTGCGCGCGGTCGCGCCGCGGTGACGCGACGCGAAGGCCGCACCGGCCGCGCCCATCGCGATGCGCCGCGCCTTGTCGGCGAACAGCGCGTCGAGCACGTGCGCGAGATCGAGCGGATCCTCGACCTGCATCGCGGCGCCTGCCGCGACCGCATCGGCGGTCGCCTGCGTGAAGTTGAACACGTGCGGCCCGATCAGCACCGGCACGCCGACCGCGCATGCCTCGATCAGGTTCTGCCCGCCGAGCGGCAGCAGGCTGCCGCCGATGAACGCGATGTCGGCCGCCGCGTAGTACGCGCCGAGCTCGCCCATCGAATCGCCGAGCAGCACCGTCACGTCGTCCGGCAGCGGTTCGGCGGCCGGACGGCCCGCCGCGAGCGCGGCCGCATCGGCGGCCCAGACGGAGCGCCGCACGCACTTGAGCCCGCTGCGCGCGACGAGCGCCTCGACTTCCGCGAAGCGCTGCGGATGACGCGGCACGAGCACCAGCAGCGCGCCGGGCGTGCGCATTTCCGCGAACGCCTGCAGCACCAGCGCTTCTTCGTTCTCGCGCGTGCTGGCGGCGACCCACACCGGCCGCGCGCCGATCGCCTCGCGCCACGCATGGCCGCGCGCCGCGAGTTCCGGCGGCGTCGTCATGTCGAACTTCAGGTTGCCGAGCACGGTCACGTTGCGCGCGCCGAGCGACGTGAGCCGCTCCGCGTCGGCCGGGCTCTGCGCGAGCACGCGCGAGAAGCCGCCGAACACGTCGCGCGTCGCCGCGCCGAATTTCGCCGCGCGCCGGAACGAACGCGCGGACATCCGCGCATTGGTCAGCACGAGCGGCACGTCCGCGCGGCGGCACTCGTCGATCAGCGTCGGCCACACCTCGGTTTCCATCACGAGGCCGAGCGTCGGCCGCCATGCGTGCAGGAAGCGCCGCACCGCGCCCGGCATGTCGTACGGCAGGTAGCAGCGCAGCACCCGGTCGCCGAAGATCTGTTCGCCGGTCGCGCGGCCGCTCGGCGTCATGTGCGTGAGCAGGATGCGTGCATCGGGACGGGCGCGCAGCAGCGCATCGATCAACGGCTGCGCCGCGCGCGTCTCGCCGACCGACACCGCATGCACCCAGATCAGCGGCGCGCGGTCGTCGCGCGAGCGGCCCGCGACGTGGCCGAAGCGCTCGCCGATATGCTCGCGATAGCCGCGCTCCTTGCGCGAGCGCACGTAGAGCCGGATGACCGCGGCCGGCGCGACGAGCCACCACAGCGCACGATAGATCGCCCTCAGCATGCGGCCGCCCGGGTGTGGCGTCGAAGCAGGTGCGCGCTCAAACCAGCGCCCTGCCCGTCAGGCGCTCGAGAATGCCGAGCGGCGCGCACTCGCGGCGGACCATCGCGTCGACCGGCAGGAAGAAGGTCTGCTCGAGCATGAACTGTCCGGACATCACAGCGTGCGAAGTCTGATCCGAGAAACATATCCACACGCTGCCCGGCGGAAACGGCATCGTCTGCTGTGGGCAAGTCTTCTGGTAGTCGAGATCGGCCTTCATCCCGTCGTGCAGGTTCAGCATCAGATGGTCGTACGCGCTGCGCGGCGATTTCGTCACGTGCAGCAGGTTCAGCAGCCACGCCGAGCCCGGGAACTGCGGCCGGATCTTCGGCAGGAAGCGCTTCGTGACGTCCTCGAACGGCTCGCCGACACGCCATACGCGCGGCACGCCGGCCGGATTCACGTTCGTGAACACGCGCAGGATGCGCTCGCCGTAGTTCGGCCGCGACGGGAACGCGTCGACGTGCAGCCGGCTGTCGTCCTTGCGCCACGACGTCTGGCGCGTCTCGACCTGCATCAGCCGCAGGCTCGTCGGCGCGACGCGCAGCTTGCCGCGGTATTCGGGAAAGAGGCCGTCGACGAGCGTGCCGGCCTGCTGCTGGAAGCGCGCGACGAGCGCGCGCACGGCCGATTGCGTGACGCTGTCGCCCAGCACGCCGGCGAGCGCGCCGCCGTTCGGCGCGAGGCTGATGTTCTTGCGTTTCGGATCGGCGAGCGCCGGATCGAGCAGCGCTTCCTCGCCGCCTTCGATCGCGAAACGCAGGTGCGGGAAATACAGCACCTTGCCTTCCTCGACCGCGGCCAGCAACTGCTCGCGCGGCGCCGACAGGTTGTGTCCGCTCCAGTCGGCGGACGGGACTTCGATGATCTGGGATTCGCTCATGATCGGTTCGCGTGTGGACAGCGTTACAGGAGACCGAAGCCCGCGAGCGCCGACTTCACCTGCGCGATCGACGGGGGCTGCCCCGCCGTGCCGAGATTGACGACGTTCGGCGACCAGTAGCCGCCGGTCCGCCAGGCCGTCGCGAAATTGTACAGTTCGATCGTCGGACGCTTCAGCGCGGCCGCGATGTGAACCAGACCTGTGTCAACCCCGACCGTCGCGGCCGCACCGTCGATCAGCCCGACCACGGCCGGCAGCGACAGCTTCGGCGGCACGATCGCCGCCGCGCCGAATTCCTTCGCGAGCCGCTCGCTGGTCGCCCGTTCCGCATCGTTGCCCCACGGCAGCACGAGCGACGCGCCGCGCCGCACGAGCGCCTGGCCGAGCTCGATCCATGCGGCGTCCGGCCACTGCTTGTCGGCGCGCGACGTCGCATGGACGAACACGACGTACGGCACCGGCAGGTTCAGGCCGAGCGCGGCCACCGCGCGCGCCGCCGCGCGCGTGTCGAGGCCGAATTCGACCGGATGGGCCGGGGTCGGCGCCGGGTCGTCCAGCGCGGCCGCGACGAGCTGGCGCGAGCGCTCGACCACGTGCGTGCGCGGCGCGATCGGCACGCGCTTGCGGTAGAAGAAACGCACCGGCCATTCGTAGCCGGCGCCGTCGGTGCGGTTGCCGAGCCCGACGAGCGGCCCGCGCGCCCAGCTCGCGACCCACGCCGTCTTGATGAGGCCCTGGCAGTCGATCACGAGGTCGTACTGCTCGGCCGCGAGCCGCCGACGGAAGGCGCGGATCTCGCGCCACGTCGCGCCCGAGAACGGCTTCTTGCGCCAGCGGCGCAGCGAGAACGGCAGCACGTTGCGCACGCCGTCGACGAGCCGCACGAGGTCGACGAAGCTTTCCTCGACGAGCCAGTCGATCTGCGCATCGGGGTGACGGCGCCGGATATCGGCGATCACCGGCATGTTGTGCACGACGTCGCCCAGCGACGACACGCGCACGATCAGGATCTTTTGCACGCTGAAAAAACGCCGGCTGGCAGCCGGCGACGGACATAAAGGGGGGATTTTATCCCGGCCGAAGCGCCGGATAGACAAAAAGCGGCCGCGCGCCGAGGGCGCGCGCCGCTTTTCGGGACGAGCACGGCCGATGGACGGCCGTCGTACGGGCGGCCCGCCGGCCGCCGGCGCTCAGAACGGCAGCTTGACGTCCGGCTTCGCGGCCGTCAGCACGCGGCGGAAGTCTTCCTGGATGCGCTTGAGCCCTTCCTGCGTCTCGGCCTCGAAACGCATCACGACGACCGGCGTCGTGTTCGACGAACGCGCGAGGCCGAAGCCGTCCGGGTACTCGACACGCAGGCCGTCGATCGTCACGACTTCCTCGGCGCCGTCGAACTTCGCCTCTTTCTGCAGCTTGTCGATCAGGCGGAAATTCTCGCCTTCGTCGAGCCAGAGCTGCAGTTCGGGCGTGCTCATCGCGTCCGGCAGGCTGTTGAGCAATGCGCTCGGATCGGCCGTCTTCGCGAGGATCTCGAGCAGCCGTGCACCGGTGTACAGGCCGTCGTCGAAGCCGTACCAGCGATCCTTGAAGAACACGTGGCCGCTCATTTCGCCGGCGAGCGGCGCACCCGTCTCGCGCAGCTTCGCCTTCACGAGCGAGTGGCCCGTCTTCCACATCAGCGGCTCGCCGCCCTTCGACTTCACCCACTGCGCGAGGTGGCGCGTGCACTTCACGTCGTAGATGATCTGCGCGCCCGGGTTGCGCGACAGCACCTCTTCCGCGAACAGCATCAGCTGGCGGTCCGGATAGATGATCTGGCCGTCCTTCGTGACGACGCCCAGGCGGTCGCCGTCGCCGTCGAACGCGAAGCCGAGCTCCGCATCGGTGTCCTTCAGCGCCTGGATCACGTCCTGCAGGTTTTCCGGGTGGGCGGGATCGGGGTGGTGGTTCGGGAACGTGCCGTCGATGTCGGTGAAGCGCTCGACGAGTTCGCAGCCGAGCGCCTTGAACAGGCGCGTCGCGAGCGGGCCCGCGACGCCGTTGCCGGCGTCGACCACGAGCTTCAGCGGCCGTGCGAGCTTCACGTCGCCGACGATGCGTGCGATGTATTGGTCCGCGACGTCGATCGCTTCATAGGTGCCGCTGCCCGTCTCGAACCGCTCGTCGACGATGCGGCGGTACAGCGCCTGGATCTGCTCGCCGTAGATCGCGGCGCCGCGCAGCACCATCTTGAAGCCGTTGTAGTCGGGCGGATTGTGGCTGCCCGTGACGACGATGCACGAATCGACGCGGCGCTCGCCGCCCTTCAGCGCCAGCGGCACGTTCGCCGCGAAATAACCGACCGGCGTCGGCACCATGCCGACGTCCACGACGTCGACACCCGCCGCACGCAGGCCGTCGGCCAGCGCGCCGACCAGCTCCGGCCCGGACAGGCGGCCGTCGCGCGCGACGACGACCGCATCGCCGCCCTGCGCACGCACTTCGCTGCCGAATGCCCGGCCGATGCCGCGCGCGGTGTCGACGTCGAGTGTCTTGCCGACCACGCCACGAATGTCATATGCCTTGAAGATGGATTGGGAAATCATCGATTCTCTTCTCTCGGTTGCGTGCATGGAAAATTGTCTGGCTTGCGCGGCCGCCGCTCGCGGGTGCCGCACATGATACGTGGCTGCCGGCACGACACGGCGAGCAACGGCTGGAGCAGCCGCGATCACACTTATAATCGCGGGTTTTGATGACGCGCATGTCGCCCATTTTAATGCCTAGCCGTCCCGCCGCCGCCCACCCGCCGTTTCCGGCCGCCCGCCGCGCGCGCCGTCGCTGCCGCGCATGCTGAAGCGCTTCGGCAACCCGGACGTCGCGAAGGCCGTCGCGAACCTCGTCTGGCTGGGGCTCGAACGGCTCACGCAGATCGGCGTCGCGATCGCGATCAGCGGCCTGCTGGCCCGTTATTTCGGGCCAGATGTGTTCGGCAAATGGCAGTATGCGAATACGCTTCTCCTGGTACTGGCGCCGCTCACCTGGGTGTGCGGCGCGGAAATCCTCGTCCCGACCATCGTCCAGCGCCCGCCCGCCCAGCTCGGCGCGGTGCTCGGCAGCGCGTTCGTGCTACGCATCGCCGTATCGGCCGCCGCGCTCGTCGCGACCTGGATCGCGATCGCCGCGGGCGCCTTCGACCCGCTGGTCGGCGCGATGCTCGCGGGCCTGGCGGTCACGATGGTGTTCCGCGAGCCGTTCGTCGGCGTGATCAACGCGTGGCTGCAGAGCATGACCTACAGCAAGCCGCAGCTCGTCACCAGCATGGTCACCGCGCTCGCCAAGGCGCTGCTCGTCTGGCTGCTGGTCCGCGCGGCCGCCGGCCCCGCCCGCTTCGCGTGGCTGTGGGCGCTGGAAGCCGCCGCGATCGGCTTCGCGCTGCTGCTGTACTACCGCCACCGTAACGGCGGTGCGCTCGGCTGGACGTTCGATACCCCGCTGTTCCGGCACTTTGCGACGGCCGGCACCGTGTTCTGGCTCGGTCTCATCTGCATGTACCTGTTCCTGAAGCTCGACCGCCTGATGCTCGAGCGCCACGTGTCGTTCGCCGACCTCGGCCGCTATTCGGCCGCGCAGCAGCTCAACGAGAACTGGATCACCCTCGCGCTGATGCTCGCACAGACGATCGCGCCCGCCTTCGTCTACCGCGTGCAGGACGTCGCCCGGCTGCGCCGCAACATCGTCCGGCTGATCGCGATGACGGCCGGCCTGATGACCGCCGGCGCGCTCGTGCTCGACGCGGCCGCCCCGCTGATCGTCGGCAAGGTGTTCGGCCGCGGCTACGAGGCGTCGGTCGACATCTTCCGCTGGGCCGTCTGGCTGTCCGTGCCGGCCGGCATCGAGGCGATAGGCAATCTTATCGTTCTCAAATATCAAGCAAAATTCGTGTTGCTGACGAAATGGCTGCTCGCGCTGGCGATCGCCGCGCTCGTCAACCTGTTCGCGATCCCGCGGCTCGGCCTGTACGGCGCGCTCGTCGGGCTGGCGGCCGGCTATCTGGCCGCCGCCGCCGTCAACTTTTATTACATCCGTTTCAAGCTGCGAACATGACGTCCCCCGATTGCCCGCCCCCGCTCGACGACGTGGCCGTGCTGATGCCGGCCTACAACGGGCACGACGACGTCGTCCGCACCCTCGCGTCGTTTCGCGAGGATGCGCCCGTGCACGTGCTGATCGTCGACGACGGCAGCACGCCGCCGATCGTCGCGCCCGACTTGCCCGGCCTGTCGATCGACGTGCTGCGCATGCCGCGCAACGGCGGCATCGAACGCGCGCTGGCGGCCGGCATCGATGCGCTCGCGGCGCGCGGTTTCCGCTACGCGGCGCGCATCGACGCGGGCGATCTCGCCGCGCCGCACCGCCTCGCGAAAGAGCGCGCCTATCTCGGCGCCCACCCGCGCGTGGCCTGCGTCGGCATGTGGACGCAGGTCGTGTCGCGCGCCGGCGAGCCGCGCTTCATGCTGACCCCGCCCGCCGATCCGCGCACGCTGCGCCGCACCCGCTTCCTGCGCTCGCCGCTCGTGCATCCGTCGGTCATGTTGCGCATCGACGCCGTGCGCGAAGTGGGCAACTATCGCGCGAAGTACCGCGCGGCCGAGGATCTCGATCTTTTTTTACGGTTAATGCAACGCTACGATTGCGCGAACCTGCCGGAACTCGGCCTGTATTACGAGCTCAACGAGGGCGGGATCAGTGCGACCAAACGCCGGCGCCAGCTCGTGTCGACGCTCACGCTGCTGCTGCGCTACTTCAACGTGCTCAACCCGTACGACTGGGCCGGCCTCGCCAAGAACCTGCTGCATTTCGTGACGCCGTACCGTACGCTGCAGCGGATCAAGCAGACGCTGTTCGCCGCGCGGCCGTCCGCCTGACGCGTATCCGGCCCGCTCGGCAATTTCGACGCTTTATTTTTTCTTTTTTTCATGTCCGCCACCTCCCCGCTGCGCATCGCGCTCGTCTGCAACACGGCCTGGGCGATCCATACGTACCGCCACGGGCTGATCCGTGCGCTCGTCGCGCGCGGCGCCGAGGTCGTCGTGATCGCGCCGCACGACCGCACGGTGCCGCTGCTCGAGCAGATGGGCTGCCGCTACGTGGCGCTCGCGGTCGCGTCGAAAGGCACGAGCCCGCGCGAGGATCTCGGCACGCTCGCCGCGCTGGTGCGCCACTACCGCGCGCTGCGGCCCGATCTCGTGTTCCATTACACGATCAAGCCGAACATCTACGGCTCGGTGGCCGCGTGGCTTGCGCGCGTGCCGTCGATCGCAGTGACGACGGGGCTCGGTTACGTATTCATCCAGAAGAGCCGCGCGGCGAGCGTCGCAAAACGCCTGTACCGGTTCGCGTTCCGCTTCCCGCGTGAAGTCTGGTTCCTGAACCGCGACGATCTCGCGACCTTCACCGACGAACGGCTGCTCGCGCATCCCGAGCGCGCGCGGCTGCTGCACGGCGAAGGCGTCGATCTCGACCAGTTCGCGCCCGTGCCGCTGCCCGCCGGCGACGCGCCCGTCTTCATCCTGATCGGCCGGCTGCTGTGGGACAAGGGCGTGCGCGAATACGTCGAGGCCGCGCGTCGCGTACGCGAGCGCTACCCGAACGCGCGCTTCCAGTTGCTCGGGCCGCTCGGCGTCGACAATCCGAGCGCGATCGGCCGCGCGGATGTCGACGCGTGGGTCGCCGAAGGCGTCGTCGAGTATCTCGGCGAAGCGCACGACGTGCGCCCGCACATCGCGGCGGCCGATTGCGTCGTGCTGCCGTCGTACCGCGAAGGCGTGCCGCGCACACTGATGGAGGCATCGGCGATGGGGCGGCCGATCGTCGCGACCGACGTGCCGGGCTGCCGCGACGTCGTCGCCGACGGCGAAACGGGTTTCCTGTGCCGCGCGCGCGACAGCGCGAGCCTCGCGGAGCAACTGAATCGCATGATCGCGCTCGGGCCGCAAGGCCGTGCGGCGATGGGCGCACGCGGCCGGCACAAGGTCGCGGCGGAATTCGACGAACAGCAGGTCGTCGAACGTTACCGGGAGACCATCCATTCGTTGACAGGATTCACACTCTGAAGGAGCGCATCAGCAATGACCGCTAAAGGCACCATCCTCGTCACCGGCGGCGCCGGCTATATCGGCTCGCACACGGCCGTCGAACTGCTCGACAACGGCTACGACGTCGTGATCGTCGACAATCTCGTCAACAGCAAGGCCGAGTCCGTGCGACGCATCGAGCGGATCACGGGCAAGACGCCCGCGTTCCACCAGGTCGACGTGTGCGACGAAGCCGCGCTGGCGAAGGTGTTCGACGCGCATCCGATCACCGGCACGATTCACTTCGCGGCGCTCAAGGCCGTCGGCGAATCGGTCGCGAAGCCGCTCGAGTACTACCAGAACAACATCGGCGGCCTGCTCGCCGTGCTCAAGGTCATGCGCGAGCGCAACGTCAGGCAGTTCGTGTTCAGTTCGTCCGCGACCGTGTACGGCGTGCCCGAGCGCTCGCCGATCGACGAATCGTTCCCGCTGTCCGCGACCAACCCGTACGGCCAGTCGAAGCTGATCGCCGAGCAGATCCTGCGCGATCTCGAGGTGTCGGACCCGTCGTGGCGCATCGCGACGCTGCGCTACTTCAACCCCGTCGGCGCGCACGCGAGCGGGCTGATCGGCGAAGATCCGGCCGGCATTCCGAACAACCTGATGCCGTACGTCGCGCAGGTTGCGGTCGGCAAGCTGGAAAAGCTGCGCGTGTTCGGCTCCGACTACCCGACGCCGGACGGCACCGGCGTGCGCGACTACATCCACGTCGTCGATCTCGCGAAGGGGCACATCGCCGCGCTCGACGCGCTCGCCAAGCGCGACGCGAGCTTCGTCGTGAACCTCGGCACCGGCCAGGGCTACAGCGTGCTGGAAGTCGTGCGGGCGTTCGAGAAGGCGTCGGGCCGCCCGGTGCCGTACGAACTCGTCGCGCGCCGCCCGGGCGACATCGCCGAATGCTATGCGAACCCGCAGGCCGCGGCCGACATCATCGGCTGGCGTGCGACGCTCGGCATCGAGGAAATGTGTGCCGACCACTGGCGATGGCAGGAGGCGAACCCGCGCGGTTTTGTATAATCCGCTGTCCATTTTTCGAGCGATCCCATGCTCAGCTTCGCGTCCGGCTTCATCGTCTCCTTGCTCGTCACGCTGTTCATCGTGCGCTACGCGCACCTTCACGAGAAATTCTCGATCGACAGCGATCTGGCCGGCGTGCAGAAATTCCACGTGCGGCCGGTGCCGCGGGTGGGGGGCATTGGGATCCTCGCCGGCGTCGTCGTGGCCGGGCTGCTCGTATCGCGGCGCTATCCGACGATCGCCGGCAGCATTCTCGGGATCGCTGCCTGCGGGTTGCCGGCGTTCCTGTCCGGCCTCGTCGAGGACCTGACCAAGCGCGTGTCGCCGCGCGCGCGGCTGCTCTGCACGATGGGCGCGGCCGCGCTGGCGTTCTGGCTGATGGGCATCGCGGTCAAGCGCATCAGCGTGCCGCCGCTCGACTTCCTGCTCGGGTATGTCGCCATCTCGGCGTTCATCACGGTGCTCGCGGTCGCGGCGCTCGCGAATGCGATCAACATCATCGACGGCTTCAACGGGCTCGCATCGATGGTCAGCTTCATGATGTTCGCGTCGCTCGCGTACGTCGCGTTCCACGTCAACGACCCGGTCGTGATGTCCGCGTCGATCATCATGATGGGCGCCGTGCTCGGCTTCTTCCTGTGGAATTTCCCGGCCGGGCTGATCTTCCTCGGCGACGGCGGCGCGTATTTCATCGGGTTCATGCTCGCGGAGCTCGCGATCATGCTCGTGATGCGCAATCGTGAAGTGTCCGCGTGGTACCCGGTGCTGCTGTTCATGTATCCGATCTTCGAGACCTGCTTCTCGATCTACCGGAAGAAGTTCATCCGCGGGATGTCGCCGGGGATTCCGGACGGCGTGCACCTGCATATGCTCGTGTACAAGCGGCTGATGCGGTGGGCCGTGGGGACGAAGCATGCGCACGATCTGACGCGACGCAATTCGCTGACTTCACCTTATCTGTGGCTGCTGTGCCTCGTCGCGGTGATTCCGGCGACGCTGTTCTGGCGGCATACGGTGCATCTGTTCGTGTTCGTCGTGCTGTTCGCGCTCACTTATGTGTGGCTTTATCTCAGCATCGTGCGGTTCAGGGCGCCCAGATGGATGGTGGTGCGCAAACACCGACGGAGCCGCTGAGCGATACGTCGCTTCCTTCCAGACAAAAAAAGCGCCCTGCCGGGCGCTTTTTGTTCGTCGCAACGTGCGACTCGCAGCGTGATCGCGTCACCCGTTCGATGCGACGCGCACCGACGGCACGCTCTGCAACACGGGGGCAACGGCCGTCTGGTATTCCGGCACCCAGCGCCGCAGATCGCGCCGCACTTCGTCGTCGGACAATACGCGATGCTGCATCAACCACGGCAGCAATTCATCGAGCAGGTTGTCCGGTACTTCGCGCGCGCGCGCGATCCGCAGTTTCGGGTGCGGCGTACGCGTCGTCGCCTCATCGTCCGCCAGCAGTTCCTCGTACAGCTTCTCGCCCGGCCGCAGCCCGGTGAACTCGATGCGGATCTGCTCTTCCGAGAAGCCGTACAGGCGGATCAGGTCGCACGCGAGGTCGACGATCTTCACCGGCTCGCCCATGTCGAGAATGAAGATCTCGCCGCCCTGCCCCATGCTCGACGCCTGCAGCACGAGCTGCGATGCTTCCGGAATCGTCATGAAGAAACGCGTGATTTCCGGGTGCGTGACCGTCACCGGGCCACCCTTCGCGATCTGCTGCTGGAACTTCGGGATCACGCTGCCCGCGCTGCCGAGCACGTTGCCGAACCGCACCGTCTCGAACTGCGTGCGCCCGCTCGTCTGCTGCAATGCCTGGCACGCCATTTCGGCGAGGCGCTTGCTCGCGCCCATCACGTTGGTCGGATTGACGGCCTTGTCGGTCGAGATCAGCACGAAATGACGCACGTCGTGGCGGATCGCCGCCCGCGCCACGCGATAGGTGCCGAGCACGTTGTTGCGCAGCGCCTGCCATGCGTTGTGCTCTTCCATCAGCGGCACGTGCTTGTAGGCGGCTGCATGGAACACGATGTGCGGCGCGTGGCGCGACATCACCTGGTCGAGCAGCAGCGAATCCTTCGCATCGCCGATGATCGGCAAGACGGGAAGATCGGGGAAGCGCTCGCGCAGCTCCTCCGTCAGCCGATACATCGCGTATTCGGACAGGTCGAACGCGACGAGCTGCGCCGGCGCGAAGCGCAGGATCTGCCGGCACAGCTCGGAGCCGATCGAGCCGCCCGCGCCCGTCACCATCACGACGCGGCCGCGCAGCAGCGCCT
Organism: Burkholderia sp. NRF60-BP8; assembly: GCF_001522585.2. Classification (NCBI taxonomy): domain Bacteria; kingdom Pseudomonadati; phylum Pseudomonadota; class Betaproteobacteria; order Burkholderiales; family Burkholderiaceae; genus Burkholderia; species Burkholderia sp. NRF60-BP8. Next base: position 885,043 of record NZ_CP013373.1, on the reverse strand, counting down.
CGACGTGCGGCGTGTCGATCGTCACGGCATCGCGGCCGAGCAGATCCTCGAGGTCGATGTTCCGCACCTGCGACAGGAAGCCCTGCCCCGGCATCAGTGCGGTCAGCGAAGGCAGCACCATCGCCTTGACGCCGGCGCGCACGCACAGCGTCGCGACGCGACGCTGGGTTTCGACCGACGCCGACGGAATCGCGATGATCGCGTATTCGACCTTCATCGCATCGGTCCAGTGCTTGAGATCGTTGAACGAGCCGAGCACCTTGTAGCCGTAGATTTCGCGGCCCTGCTTCGTGACGTCGTCGTCGAGCAGGCCGACGAGGCGCCATTCGCCGGAGCGCGACAGTTCGCGCGCAAGGCTCGCGCCGGCCGTGCCAGCGCCGAGCACCAGCACCGGCTTGCCCTTGCCGACGAGCCCGCCGTACAGGTAGTACTCCTTGGTCGCGCGATACAGCGCGCGTGCGCCGCCCATCGCGAGGAACAGCATCAGCGGCGACACGAGCAGCACCGAGCGCGGGATGATCGGCTGCGGCTGGAACATCACGGCGCCGATCATCACGATCACGCCGCCGCCGACTACGGCCTTTGCGATGCGCATCAGGTCGGGCAGGCTCGCGAACACCCACAGCCCGCGGTACAGACCGAACCCGTGGAACATCAGTGCGTAGACGGGCAGCACCCACGTCAATGCCATTAGCGCGCCGCTCAGGAAATCATGCGGAACGCTGCCGTTGAAACGAACGAGATAAGCGAACAACCATGCGGCGACGACGGCCGTCAGGTCGAACAGGAAAGCACTCAGGGACAGCCAAGATGCTCTGGATCGCAACATCGGCGGGAAACCTCAAGAATTGTTTTCGGCGGCCGCTTGAAACCGGTGCCAGCGCCTGTCGATCAACCATCCGAACCACGCCAGGACGCCATACCACGCGAGGAACGACAGCCATTGCTGCAGTTCGGGGCGGCCCTTTGCCCACACGGCCAGAATTATGCCTGCGAGCATGATGAGGTACCAATAAAGAGCGGTCCGACCGTGACCTACGCCCGACCGGACCATCCTTTGATAATAGTGCTCACGGTGTGCTTGCCAGAACTTTTCGCCGCGTAACAGACGTCTCAAAAGTGTTACAGATGCGTCAGCAATAAAGGGCGCGAATACCATCGCGGGGAACCAGATCGGCCAGACATCGGTACGCCAGCCCCAGTAGCCCAGCGCGCCGGCCAGGAAGCCGAGCGGAATCGAGCCGGCGTCGCCAAGAAATAGTCTCGCCGGGTGGAAATTGAGCAGAAGAAAGCCCAGCGCCGCGCCGGCGACCGCTGCCCCGGAAACGACGAGATCGGGCGACGCCTGTGCCCCACTGAGCGCCGCGACCGCGTACCCGCCGAAGCCGAACAGCGCCATGCCGCCCGCGAGGCCGTCGGCGCCATCCATGAAGTTGTACAGGTTCGTCAGCCAGACCATTGCGAAACCGACACCGGCGAGCAGCCACCAGGGCGCATCGGCCGGGAACACGACGATCAGTGCGACGACGGCCACGAGGTGCGCCGAGAACCGCACACGGGCTGGCAGCCCGCGCCGGTCGTCGATCTGCGACATCGCAGCCAGCCCGGCAGCGGCGATCGCGATCAGCCACAGTCGCGGCGCCAGCATGAGCAGCGCAACGACACAGACCGGCACGATGCCCCATCCGCCGACTCGCGGTGTCGGCAGTGTATGGAGCGAACGATCGTTCGGAACATCGGTGGCAAGACGCCAGGCCAACCCGGTGGCGAGCAGTACGCGGAGAATCGTCGTCGAGGCGAATGCGGCGGCCAGAGCTACCGCGGCCGTGGTGAGCCAGGTGGGATTCGCGAGAAGCATGTGGCTTTTATTTTCGTGTATCGCGCGAACGATACCATGCGGCGGTCGCTTCGAGGCCCTGGCGGGTCGTATAGGGTGGATGCCAGTCGAGCACGCGCTTGATCCGGCCGGTGTCGAGTTGCAGGCTGCCCGTCAGGCGGTCGATAGCCGCGCTGCGGCCGGTCAGGTTGCCCGCCACACGCAACAGGGCCGGCGGAACCGCCAGCAGCCGCGCCGGTTTGCCGAGCGCGTCGCCCACGAGGCGCAGCAGGCCTGCGACCGTCGGTGCGTCGTCGTCGGCGACGTGAAAGCATTCGCCGGCTGCGCGCGGATCGACTGCGCAACGCAGCAGCGCATCGGCGAGATTGTCGACGTAGACGATGCTGCGGCGCGCTGAAACCGCGCCGAGCGGCAGCGGGACTCCACGTGCGACGGCATCCATCATCCGCAGGAAGTTGGCCCGGACAGTCGGACCATAGACGAGCGGCGGACGCACGACGACGACGTCGAGCCCGGCCGACGCGCCGAATTGCGCGAGTTGCCGTTCAGCACGCAACTTCGAACGGCCGTATGCATCCTGCGGGGCGGGTTCGAACGCTTCCGACAGCGGTACTCCGCCGTCGCCCTCGCCAACCGCCTTGATGCTGCTCGCGAACACGATGCGGCGCACGCCGTGATGGCGCGCGGCGTCGGCGAGACGCAGCGTGCCGGCGACGTTGGTGGCATCGAACGCAGCGTCGGGATCGGGGGATTCGTCACGCATGACGTGCACGCGGGCGGCGAGATGGATCACGCAATCGGCGGCCAGGTCGACGGGCCACGCGTCATCCACACCCGCGAAATCGGCAGCGTCGTGGATCCATTCGCGCACGCCGTCGATGCAGCCGCCCGGACGTCGTACCAGCGCGGTAACCGTGTGCCCGGCTTGCAACGCGAGTCGGCAAACTGCCCGGCCGACGAAGCCGTTCGCGCCGGTGACGACGAGGTGACTCACCAGAGCCTCCAGCCGAAGCGGTTGTAGAACTTGAAGGCCGATGCCGCAAACATGCGGATGTGCGCGAAGCCCTTGCGGGATGCGCCGCCGCCGTGATGGATCACGCGCACCGACGGGACGTACGCGACGCGGGCAACCTCGTGCGTACGCAGGCTGAGGTCGTAGTCCTCGAAGTACAGGAAATAGCGCGGATCGAAGCCGCCGAGTTGCTTCAGGACTTCAGTGCGGAACAGCATGAAGCAGCCGCTGACGATGGGGGGATCCCAGACGATGTCACGGTCGTTGATCACGTCGCGCATTTCGTAGTGGGCGAGGCGGTTGGCAAAAGACGCACGGAACCGCGCCGGCAGGAAGCCGCGCACGAGCAGATCGAGTACCGCCGGATAACGGCGGCAGAGATACTGCTGCCCGCCCGTGTCATCGCCGATCCACGGTGTGAGCGCACCTGCTTCGGGACGTGAGTCGAGAAATGCACGGGCGGCAACGAGCGCGTCTGCGTCGAGATCGACGTCGGGATTCAAGATCAGGTGAAACGGGCGTGTCGACAATTCGATCGCGAGATTGTGCCCACGTCCGTAACCAACGTTGCCGTGGCCTGACAGAATCCGGGTGGTAATGCCTTTCGTAGCGAGATCATCAATCAATGCAGCAACGTCGCTCAGTCCACCGTTATCAACGAGGAACAGTTCGACCGGAGAGGCAGCGCAGAGGCGCGCACACGCTGCACATAGGCTAATCAGCGTCTGCCCCAGCTGAGCGCTATCGGGCTGATAAACGACGATAGAAACCGACAATCCTTCGGCATCACGGGGTTGCTGGCTTGTTACATTCATCCGTAGTTCGGCTACGCGCTTATCAGACGAAGCGCAGGTTAGGCAGTCCGGCAGATTGCGGGAAGGCGGGTGTCGCCACCGCCTCGACCTGGCGGGCGAATTTGCCGGCGCGTTTCACAGTGCCCACGACGCAATTCTAACGTCAGCATGGTCATCGTCGGCATAAAAAGCTGCCCCTTATTTCCGGACGCCATTCAATGTCGTTGGTGAGCACCACGCGACACTGCGCGATCCCGCACATCGCGTCTCGGCAAAAATAGAAACACCCTCGCGAACACACGTATCGCCTCGCAGCATCATTGCCTTCACGCCGACCATGGTTCGGCATCCGTACGATGTGTCGTCACAACATTCATCCGTTGCTCCGAAGCAGGACAACACGTCGATACGTGATGCGACGCCAGCAACAATGACAAGGACTTCTTCGAAGATCGAGATATCAAGAGCGTCGCATGGACCGACTCCGTGCAATACGCTTGCGTCTTGCGTGCCAAATGCGACGGCAAAATCGTCGGAAGGGCTCGAAAATTGCGCAGCTGCCGCGGTTTCTGACAACCAATCTTCTCAGCCTTGAAAAGACCTCAGGTCACTGGCACGCGCTTATCGGTTTCGCCCCCTCAAGCTACGGCCGATAAGGCACTACGCACTCGCCGGCGGCGGCCGAATCCGGCGGACATTGCCGGACACGCCACCGTCCGGCAGTGCCGCTGCGAAACGTCGGATCAAGTTACGGCGCCGACGCTCAACCGAGACTGATGCCGGCATCATGTGGCAACTGGTTACCGGCTGCCGGACTTCCCGGGCATCGCGTCGAGGATTTCATTGATACGATCCGCCGCATGGTAACCCGCCGTGGTCAACGACAGATTGACGCGCGCGCTCTCGCGCGCGCGGGCACCGAGTTCGCGCGCCCATTCCTGATTTTCGAATACCTTGCGCATCGCTTTTGCCGCCTCATCCACCGAAGGCTCCGCCCAGTGGAGATTGGCGTCGTACGGAGGAATCGGTCGTCCCAGTTTCACGAGATCGTACGGTACGAGAAGGCTGTTGCTGTCGTCCATGAAGTCCACGTTGCCGGAGTAGTTCGTCGCAATGACGGGCTTGCCCATCAGCATGGCCTCCGCCATCGTGAGACCCAATCCTTCGCTTCGATGCAGAGACACGTATGCATCGCATGCATCCATGAGCGACAGTACCTCGTCCGGCGAATACACCTGATCGATGATCTTGATCTTCACCCCCGACATCTCGGCCGCGAGCTGCAATTCCTTGATCTGGGCCGGATGACGATCACCGAACGAAGTCTTCAGCACCAGACAGACCGGGTCGTCCGGCCCGAATGCCTTGCTGAACGCGCGAATCAATCCCATCGGGTTCTTGCGCTCCATGACGCTCATCATGTGGAACGTAAACAGGAACGTATACTCGCCGTCGTTCAGTCCGAAGTACGATCGATCCCGGCGCTGATATTGGCCAAGCTGCACCCCCGGGAAAATCGTCCTCACCGGAATGCTCAATCGTTCGCGTAACCCCTTGGCAACGAACTCGGTTGCAGTCCAGACTTCATCGACGCGTGCGGCTTGTTCGAGCCAGCTGTCCGGTATCGAATCGAACTCCCAGTACCAGTATGCGATCCGGTAGGTTCGCTGCGCGCGCTCGAGCAAATCGGACCGCCCGTACGCATCGTCGAAGAACGGTTCCGGCTGCGTATGAATGATCGTGACGTCGAAATCTTCCGTACCGGAGAAATCGACGTGATGCGGATCATCCCTCTGATCGGTACGAAGATCGCGTAAGGACGTCTGCATGTCGACCTCGCGCATGCCCTTCACCAACGCTTCCGCCGAGACGCGCAGACCCGACGGATAACAGAAGTGCGCGATCACGTTGACGCCAGGCTTCGCCAGCGACGCGGCCACTGCGTCGGTCTCCAGCGATTCACACCATGAACGAATGTCGTGCGGCAACGCGGCTTCGTCCGTTCGCAGCCATTCAATCAGCGCACGCGCCTCGGCCGCGTTACGCAGCGCCGCCGGAAAACGATCGCGCCAGTCTTCACGGGCGTTGTATGCCGTTCGAATCTGCTCGGCAGGCGACAAGTCGATCGGCCAGGTCTCCGGCACTCCCCACGACTCGTGGACCCGGTATGTTGCGGCAAACCACGCAGCAAATGCCGAACGCCCGAAAACCGTCAACCCGTCCGGATGGAGTCGCTGCCACGCTGGTGTAAAGCGATAGGCTTCCACGACCTCACGGGCCGGCGCTTCCGACGCTTGCCAAAAGAGCCACCAGATTTGCTCGAGTTGCAGGTCCGCGTCGACACGCCCATGCTGGATAAACCATTCGAACAGATCCGCCTGTCCGGCCGGCGTCAGCCCGTGCGGCATGAGTGCCCGGACATCCTGACGGAACATGAAAACCTGTCGTGCCGGCGCACCAAAATCCTGTTCGAACAATTGATCGATCGCCGCGACGCCCGCGTCAGTCAGGCCGAGGTCACGTCCGCCGCCCGCAAGCAGCCATTGCGCAAATGCGCCGTTGCGTCCGGCCGAAAGTGCCTGCGGGAACCGGACGCGAAGATCGGCCCGGCGACGCAGCAAATCCAGACACCAGCGCGCGGCGCTCCAGATATCCGAAACCTTGTGGACCGGCTGCGGGGGCCACACGACCTCGTCTCGCGCCAATCCCGCGATTTCCATGCAAATGCCTTCGTCATCGAGACGAAGCTCCCTCGCCGACAACGGAAGCGAACCGGTGTCTCGAAGCTGCCGGTCGAGTTCCGCACGAACACCGACGCTACCCTGCAAACGAAGGGTCGGAATGGCGCAATGTCCATCCAGTTCGGGGTGAAGATACGGGTCCTCGTCGATGCCCAAGTGACGGATGTCGTCGGCCAGGCGCCGGATATCCTCGACCGGATTGCTGTTCCCTCTCGTCGCCCCTTCGTGATGCACGAGACAGGCGTATGGCGTATAGGCCGTACGATAACCGGCACGCCAGATGCGCATGCACAGCGCGACGTCGCTCATCGCAATCAGATACGATTCGTCGAACCCGCCGACCTCTTCGAAGGCGCTTCTGCGCACCATCTGGCAGGCGCCCATGATCGCAAGCCAGTTTCGCGGATGATCCGGCGAGCCGAATACATCCCATTCGATGCCGCCGCCGCTCCGGTACATCAATGCGGCGAGATGAATGCCGATCGACACGCCTGCATGCTGCAATTCCAGCGATGGGTAGATGAGCTTCGTACCCACCACACCTACGCCCGGACGCATCGCAAATCGGACCAGTTCCTGCAGCCAGTCGCTCTTGATGATCTCGATATCATTGTTCAGGAACAGCAGAAACTCGCCACGCGCTCTCACCGCACCGAAGTTGCACGCGGCCGAATAATTGAACTTGTTCCGGAAATGGACGACTCGAACCTGCGGTTCGGATTCCAACTGCTCGTAGTATGCGAGCGTCTCGGCATCATCCGATCCCGTATCGACGATGACGATTTCCTTGTTTGAATAGTCCGTTGCATGCAGCAGGCCCTCCAGGCACATCCGGAGCAGTTCCGGCTTGTTCTTGGTGGGAATGACAATCGAAACCAACGGCGCCCGCTCGATCTGCCAAGTGGCATGCTGGGTGCCGTTTTGCTGGGTTTCAACGGTCACCGCGCTGCTAACACCGTGACGCTCCCAATATCGCCGAATGACCGCACGATGATCGCCGGCTTCAATCGTGTCGGGCGCGGGCCGTTCCTGGCTGGCCCCCGGCTTGCGATGGCACAGTACCTTTGGAACACGAATGATGTTCTGCGCATGGTCGCTCACGCGCAGGTTGAGATCCCATTCAACGGCGGTCGCGGCAGTGATGTCCACCCCTCCCGCCTGCGTCACCAACGCGCGGCGAAGCAACGTCAACCGTCCGAAGTAGTTGAACGCATAGAGAAGATCTGGTGACCAGGATGGCTTGAAATACGGTCGTTCCCGCGTTTGCGACGTCGACTGCACATCCTCGTCGCCATAGACAATGTCCGCCCGCGGCGACTTTGCGAGTACGGAAACAACGTCGCTCAGCGCACCGGGCGACAGAATATCCCCACTATCGAGAACGGCGACGAACACGCCCTTGGCGTGATCAAAGCCCGTTGCAAGGTTCGCCGGCCGCCCCGGGGCCACGCCAGACGCGGCAACAGCGATCACGCGCGAATCGGCGCTCGTCCACTCTTCGACGAGTTTCAGCATCGCCGCATCGCAGTCGGAGTGAACAACGATGGCTTCCCAGTTTCGATACGATTGTGCGCGAATCGAGCCGACCGTTCTCGACACGCTCTCGATCGATTCCACATCGGCAAGCAAAAAGCTCACGAGGGGCCCATCGACCTTGATTCGGGCATCGGGGCTCGACCGGGTTTCGACCGTGCGAATCCAGTCGGCGTACCGACCCGACGACGCGGCACCGGGAATACCAACGTCTTGCAGGACTTCGACCTGATCACTCACGGCCTGCTGCTCGCGAAGCAGGGTCGCGCGCCGCTGCCGCAAGAACTCCAGCCGCGCCGGCATCCGCCACGGAGTAGCCAGCCACCATGCAGCCTTAGCTACCTGACGCGCGCGCCGCCGCGCAGCCGGGGGCATCATCGCCCCGATCCGGCGCGCCGGGGAGGTCGCGCGCCAGAACATCGATTGCGTAACGGCCTGATACTGCTGCTCGACCAGCTCGGCTCGATGACTGGCTTGTTGTACCACCACGTCCCGGCCGGACAGCGCCGAACGTAATTCAGCGATCTGGTTCTCCGCATCCTTGTGCCGACGCTTGTGTTCGTGCTCCGTCTCCATCCGCCGGCGTTCCATCGCCTCTGCCTGGCGCATCAACTCCTTGTTCAGGCGTTCAAGCTCCTGGTACTTTGCTTCGTGCTCTTCCAGTATCTTTTGCACCTCCGTCCGCCGCACGGATTCCACGGCATCGCGTTCCCGTTGCTCCGCAGTCGCCACCTGAGCGGACAATGTCTCGACTTGCGCAGCTAACTCCGCCGTCCTCGCGGATACGAAATCATCAAAAACGTTGGGCGGATACTTGAACGCGTCGACGAGTTCGGATCGCTCGCCAGCGACATAGAACCGGTTGAGCCCATCCGAATAGACATGCACGTAGCTCGCGCCCAGAAGAATGCCCTCCCACTCCTGATGGGATTCCTTCTGGGTCAGCGGCAGCGTTGCCTCCACCACGACGATCCACGGCCGGTTGCGTTTCCAGTCGTTACCGGCCAGCACCGCGCGCTCGGCCCCTTCGACGTCGACTTTCAGAAAATGCACCTCTCGCCCGGCACTGACGTATTCGCGCCAGATGTTGTCAAGGGTCGTCAGGGCAACATCCTGGACATTCTCGCTCCACCCAGCCGCAACGTGTTCGCCGGCAATCGTGCCGTCAAGCGTCGACAAACCGGTGTCTTGAAACAAATGGATACGTCCCGTACCCGCGCTTTCACCGACCGCGACCCGAAGGTTGATATCGCGGGGACGCCGACTTTCGAGCTCGGCAAAATACATCGGATTGGGTTCGACATTGATGCCGCTCCACCCCATCTCACTGAATGCCCGAGTCACCGAATGCTCGTCGGGAGACCATGCGCCTACGTCGATGTAGAAACCGGCCATCACATGCTGCAGCGCGCGATGCAGCATGACGTCTTCGAGATTTTGCGCGTAGGAAACTAGAGGCATAAATTTTCACTTACCTGGGCTATGAGAATTCGAGTCGGTATCGAAGAAAACGTCGGCACCACCCCGATTTCCTGCATGTCTGGCCATGACCGTGCCGTGCATGCCGGCCATGCCTGACATGCCGTCAACAGTCAGTTCGCTCATGGACGCTCCAGCATCCATGCAAGCGTATTGCGAAGCGGTATCGCGTGAGTCGAACCGATCGCATGTTCGAGCGCCCGGCAATTTCCGACGAGCTTGTGGACCTCGTTCGCACGCACGAACTGTAGATTCACCGCCACTTCCAGTTCGTGCCCGGATAGTTCCTGCACCATCGCCAAGACATCCTGCAGCGAATATCCGACGCCTGAGCAGACGTTGAACGTGCGTCCTGCGAAGTCTGCTTCGATCAGCTTCCGATACGCTGCGACCACCATGCGCACATCCGAGAAATCCCGCACGACATTCAGATTGCCCAACTCGATGCGTGCCGCGCGCTCGCTGAAATGCCGAACGATCTTGGGCAGCAGGAATCGCTCGTCCTGACCGACGCCCGTGTAATTGAACGGTCGCACGACGACGATCGGAAGTTTGTCCTGCCACGTGCGCGCGACCATTTCCATCGCCAGCTTGCTGATCGCGTAATCGTTTGCGGGCGCCGGCGCAGTGGATTCGTCGATCACTTCCCTGTCGGAATTGCCATAGATGTTCGCGCTGCTTGCCAACAACACGGCTCGCGGCTGACACGCAGCGCGGGTCAGCGCATCAAGCAGGTTGCGTGTCCCCACCACGTTGGTCTGGTAGATCGCACCGACGTCACCGTGCTGAACGAACGCGATGGCCGCCAGATGCACGACGGCATCCGGCTTTTCGTCCGACAGCACGCGAACCAGCGCGTCGGTATCAAGCAGATCGCACACGTGCGTGCGCCACGGCGCACCGGCAACCGGCTTGTGAACGATCCCGCAGACTTCGTGACCCGAGTGGATCAACTCCTCCGCCATATAGCGGCCGGTAAATCCGTCCAGGCCCGTTACGAAGACTTTTGCCATGGCCTTAGAACGAGAAGCCCGCTTCGTTGCGACGAATGTCAGCCTCGACCATCATCTGGCAAAGCTGTTCGAGCGTCGTCTTCGGCACCCAGCCGAGTTCCTTGCTTGCCTTCTCGGGATTGCCGATGAGCAGATCGACTTCGGCCGGCCGGTAGAATTTCGGGCTGACCTTGACCACGGCCTTGCCGGTTCGGGTGTCGACGCCCGTCTCGTTCTCGCCGGCACCTTGCCACGCGAGCTCGATACCTGCCGCCTGTGCCGCCATCGCCACGAAATCCCGGACCGTCTCGGTCCGGTTCGTCGCGAGCACGTAGGTATCGGGGCGTTGCGCCTGCAGCATGCGCCACATGCCTTCGACGTATTCCTTCGCATAGCCCCAGTCGCGCTTGGCGTCGAGGTTGCCGAGTTCCAGTACGTCAAGCTTGCCGAGACGAATCTTCGCAAGACTGTCCGTAATCTTCCGCGTCACGAACTCACGGCCGCGTAGCGGCGATTCGTGATTAAACAGGATGCCGCTGCAGCCGAAGATGTTGTAGCTCTCGCGATAGTTGATCGTCATCCAGTGCGCGTAAAGCTTGGCGACGCCGTACGGGCTGCGCGGATAGAACGGCGTGCTTTCAACCTGTGGCACGGCCTGTACCTTGCCGAACATTTCCGACGTGCTGGCCTGATAGAAGCGGATCGCAGGATTGACCGTGCGAATCGCCTCGAGCAGGTTGAGCGCGCCGAGCCCGGTAATTTCGGCGGTGGTCGCCGGCTGATCGAACGACACGCCGACGAAACTTTGGGCCGCCAGGTTGTAGACCTCCGTTGCCTGCGTCGTCTGAAGCAGGCGGATGCTTGCGCCAAGGTCAGTCAGATCGTATTCGACGAGGTGAAGATTAGGATGATTGCTGACACCTAGCTCGTCGATACGCCAAAAATTCACCGAGCTAGTGCGCCGATAGGTTCCGTAAACAGTGTAGCCTTTCTCGAGCAGAAGCTCCGCAAGATACGCACCGTCCTGCCCCGTAATGCCAGTAATGATCGCAACAGTCATGTTCTTTCCAGTTTATTCAGTATGTTGAAACTCCGGCCCGAATCGTCGATCGCGGTCACGCCATGCGAATGGCTGATGTGACATGAATTCACGCCGGATTCCAATCGTGGTTACTTGCCCGTCGCCGCGACGACGTCCCGCCCATAGTTGTCATCGAGGCGGACGATGTCGTCTTCGCCGAGATAGGAGCCCGATTGAACCTCGATCAATTCGAGCGGAATCTTTCCCGGGTTCTGCAAGCGATGCGTCACGCCCAGCGGAATATAGGTCGACTGATTTTCGCTCAGCAAAATGACCTGGTCGCCATTGAACACCCGCGCAGTACCGCGGACGACGATCCAGTGTTCAGCCCGATGATGGTGCATCTGAAGGCTGAGCGACGAGCCCGGGTTGACGATGATGCGCTTGACCTGAAAGCGTTCCCCTTGGTCGATACTCTCGTACGAACCCCACGGCCGGATGACCTTCCGGTGCGTCACCGATTCGTGTCGCCCCGACGCACTGAGACGCTCGACGATCTTCTTCACGCGCTCCGACTGATCACGATGCGTGACGAGGACCGCGTCCGCCGTTTCGACAATGATCAGATCCTTGACGCCGATGGCCGTGACCATTCGATGATCGGCCCGGATATAACTATGGGAAACCTCGTCGGTCAGAACATCGCCCGACAGCGTGTTGCCCGTATCGTCGGTATCCGAAATATCCGCGAGGGCGGCCCACGAGCCGATATCGCTCCAGTTCAAATCGGCGGCCGCGACCATCACCGCGTGCTCAGTTTTCTCCATCACCGCGTAGTCGATCGAGATGTTCGGGCATGCCTGGAATGCATCGGAGTCAAGTCGGACGAAATCCTCGTCTCTCTTTGCCTGCTGGACCGACATCGTGACCCGGTCGAGCACTGCCGGCTCGAAACGCTTGAGTTCGTCGAGATACACCGAGGCCTTCAGCATGAACATGCCGCTGTTCCAGTAATAACCGCCTTCCGACACGAAACGCGCCGCCGTTTCCGCATCTGGTTTCTCGACGAACGCATCGACACGGAACGCGTCGTCGTGCGACGCCAATGCATTGCCGCTACGGATGTAGCCGTAGCCTGTATGTGGCTTGGTTGGCTCGATACCGAACGTGACGAGATGCCCGTCGTTTGCGATATCGCGTGCCTTATCGGCCAGCCTCGCGAACACCGCGTCGCTCAGGATCACATGGTCGGACGGCAACACGAGCAGCAACGCGTCCGGCGATTGCTCCATCGCGAGCAACGCCGCCGCCGCGACCGCAGGCGCCGTGTTGCGCCCTACCGGCTCCAGCACGACCGCCGACGCAGTCACGTCGATACTGCGCAACTGATCGGCCACGATGAAGCGTTGTTCTGCATTGGTGATCATGATCGGCGCTTCGACACCAGGCACGCCCCGCAGACGCAGCACGGTTTGCTGAACCAGCGTGTGTTCTCCGGCCAGCTTGAGGTACTGCTTCGGATAACCACCCCGAGACAACGGCCAGAGACGGGTGCCGCTACCGCCACACAGGACTACAGGGAAGATGTTCACGTCAACTCCGTTACGATATACCTTCGATTTTTCCGACCGCCGAATCAGTACGACTCATTGATTCCGGCGGCATCCGGCCTGCATCGCCGGGCACGCGCTCAGACGAGCGCACCCGCCCGCGACGGCCAGGCCAGACCGATATCCTCTTCGTTCAACGTCAGATTTGGACTGTATGAGGAATCATTCCGCAGCAGCTCTCCCCAGTGCTTTTGCATGTACTCGGTCTCGCCGTCGAATCGAGCCTGTTTGACAGGATCGTCCTCGTAACCGCGCGTCGCCGACTCATGGTGATACAGTTCCGCATACGGGGTCCAGACATTGCGATAGCCGGCTTTCAGCAAGCGGAGACAGAAATCGATATCGTTGAACGCGACGCCCAGATCCTGTGCGTTCATTCCAGCCACTTCACGATAGACCGCCTTGCGCACGATCATGCATGCAGCAGTCACCGCTGAGAAAGCGCCGATCAGGCTCGCGCGACCGAAGTACCCGAACGATGTGCGAGGAATGTGCTTGTGCACATGTCCGGCCACGCCGCCCAGCCCCAGCACTACGCCGGCATGCTGGACGGTATCGTTCGGATAGAGCAGTTTCGCGCCCACCGCGCCAACGCCGGGTTGCAATGCAATGCTGACCATTTCCGTCAACCAAGCGGGGGAAATCACCTCGATATCGTTGTTGACCAGTCCGATGACCTCGCCAGCCGCCACCTCGACGGCCGCATTGCACAGCGCCGCGAAATTGAACGGTCGATCGTCGCGCAATACCCGGAAACGCGCGTTGCCCTCGAGCGACGCGAGGTAGTCCAGTGTTTCTGGGTCATCCGAGCCGTTGTCGACGATGATGATTTCGTAGCGTTCGTACGTCGTCTTGCCAACGATGCTCATGATGCACTGCCGAATCAGGTTCAACCCGTTTCGCGTCGGGATGATCAGGCTGACGAGCGGCGCCGGATCGGGCATCGCATAACGCGCACGGTAGCCGTTTCCCGCGTACTCCGCCACACCGCGGACACCTGTTCGCTCGAAATGGTCGTTGAGCGCCCGCTCGCCGGCCACTACCGCATAGGGCTTTGCGTCGGTCCCCGACGAAGTGCTTTCCGCATGGACGCGCCAGTGATACAGCACCCGCGGAATGTGATGAATTGCTGCGGCGCCCGCCCGGTCGACACAACGAAGGGCCAGATCATAGTCCTGGGATCCTTCATACCCCTCGCGGAACCCTCCGACTTCATCGAGCAGCGCCTTTTGGAATACTCCCAGATGACTAAACATATTCTGCGAAAGGAACAGATCGGGGTTCCAGTCACACTTGAAGTAAGGTTCACGGCGCTTGCCCGAGCCATCGATCTTGTCTTCATCAGAATAGATCATCCGAATCGACGGATCCCGCACGATCACGTCCGCGACGCAATACAGCGCGTGTTCCGGCAGCAGGTCGTCGTGATCGAACAGCGCGACCCACGTTCCTGTCACCAGTTCGAGCGCAGTATTCGATGCGGCGGAAATATGGCCATTCTTCTGCCGAAACGCGACCTTGATCCGAGGGTCCCGGGAAGCGTAACGTTCGAGCAGTGGGCGGATGGCCGGATTCGTCGACACGTCGTCGGCAATGCAGAGTTCCCAATGCGGATAAAGTTGTCCACGGATGGACTCGATCGCCTCCGCCAGCCAGCCAGGATCGGGATTGTAGACGGGCATCACCACCGAAATCAGCGGCGGATTCTCGAAACCGTCGATGCGCTCGCGAATGGCCGCTCGCGTTGCGTCGTCAACCTGATCGTAACGGCGCACCCATTCTGCATAGAGAACCGGATCGATGACACCCGGCGCGCCCGCACGCAACCACGCTATCCGGCTCCTCACGCCCGCGAACCCTTCCCGGCGAAAGATGCCGTAAGCCTTGCGCGCGACCAGTCGCAATCCACCGTCACCCGCCACCCGATTCACGAACGAACGTGCTTTGCGCAACTTCATCGGTTCAGCACCCAGCCATACCCGCGTTCGACTTCACAACCATCACTCCCCCACCGAAGCAGCATATTGCGACACGACGTCGTCGACCTCTCCGAAAGCACGCACACGCCCGCGCTCCATCCAGAGCGCCTTGTTGCACACTTTGCGGATTTCCTTGTTCGAGTGCATGGCGAGCACGACAATCTCAGCACGGTCGTGCAGTTCTTCGAGACGTGCCTCGGCCTTGTGCATGAACGACGCATCACCCACGCCCATGACTTCGTCGAGCAGCAGGATCTCGGCGTCGACCGCCGTCGAAACGGCAAATGCGAGCCGCATCTTCATGCCGCTCGAATAGGTACGGATAGGCAGATCGAGGTAGTCGCCTAATTCGCTGAACTCGGCGATATCGTTCTGCTTTCTGCGGATCTCCCCGTCGGTCATGCCGAGCAGCAGGCCACGTAACCGGATGTTCTGCATGCCGGTCGAGTTCTCGTCCATACCGAGACTAATATCGAGCAGCGGCACGACCTTGCCCTCTCGCGACAACGTACCGCCCGTCGGGGAATAAATGCCCGCCATCGCACGCAGCAGCGTCGATTTGCCTGCGCCGTTGTGTCCGATGAGCCCCACGCGATCGCCGCGATCGAAGCGAAAACTCAGGTCGTCGAGCGCACGGACGACAATGACGCCATCGTTGCCCTCCGCAATCCGGTTGCGTCGTCCCATGCGAAGCACCTGCTTCTTCAGCGAACGGCCTTGCACGTCGTAGATTGGCAAATCCAGCGTCACGTTCTTCAGTTCGATGTGTGCCATGTCGTCCTCTTCAGATCCAGTACGGCAGACGTTTCAGATAACGACCAGTCATCAGCAACGCGATCGGCCATCCGATGACCGCCATGCCGATGGTCACTTCCCACGTCAGCATGCTCGGCATCTGTCCGATCAGCGGACCCCGCACGACATCGATCAGATAGGCAAGCGGATTCCACTCGACGATGAACGAGAACCGGTTCAGTGCGTTGGGACGGAAAATGATCGGCGTGACATAGAACGCGACCTGGAGCAGCGCACCGATAATCTGCGGAAGATCGCGAAAGCGTGCTGACAACAAGCTTGTCAGCATCGCGATCCACATCGCATTCAGAACGTACACCAGCAACCCCGGAATGAACATCGGCAACGTCTCCCAGCTTTTGACGCCGAAGATCATCAGGAGACCGATGATGATGACGAAGTTGTGGGCCAGGACGATCAGATTTCGCCATACGACTTGTAGAATGTAGATCAGTTTTGGCGTGGGAACCTGGCGGATGTAGGACCCGCTACTGATATACGCGACGCTTCCCTCCTGGATCGTCTGCGAGAAAAGCCCCCACAGCACGATACTCGACGCGAGGAACGGCAAATAGTCACTCATCTTCTGACCGAACAATGTGCCGTAGACTACGCCGAGCGACGTAATCATCACGCCCATGCTGATCGTGAGCCAGAACGGGCCGACGCTCGAGCGCGCATAGCGCTGCCTGATTTCGAGCCATCCGAGCAGCGTCCACAACCGCCAGGACGCGATGCTCTGTTTGAGGTCAGCAAGTGAAAGAGTCAGCATGCAAGCTTTTTAGTTGAATGAGATTGAAAAATGGGCACCGGCGCGTCACAGCGCGCCGGTACGACCGGTCAGTCCGTGCCAGATCCCGAGCATCGACAACCGCAGATGCGCCATTCGCGGCTGCATGAACAACGCGTAGATCGCAAGCCGGACCGGCATCTTGACCAGTTCGGTCGACTTCCAGCTCCAGGGTACGTAAGAACGCCGAACCAGCGCGACCGCATTGCGGAACAGATAGTAATGCCGAACCGCACTATGCCCCGGGTAGCTCCGCCCGAACACCTTCACTGGTTCACCGCCCAGTTCGTGCTTCAACCGCAGCGCCGGCGCGCCGAGCACCGCGTACCCCTTCGAGCGCGCGCGGACACACCATTCGAGATCGACGAAGTCGATGAACAGCGAGTCGTCCATCGGGCCGATGTCGCGCCATACAGCGAGATTCACGCACGATCCCGACGTGATCAGAAAGTCGACGTCGACCGGCTGCACACCGTCCGGCTGAATCCGGCGCAGCTTCACGTACCCGAAGCGGACGAACGGCGCGACGCCGCCCAATCGTGCATCCTCGTACGCGGGGCCGATGAGCGCTACGCGACGATTACGCATGCGTTCGGCCGCCATCGTCCGAGGCAGCTCGATCAGCAATTCGTCCGACGGCTCGCTATCCTGATCGAACAGCAATGCTGCCGTACAACCGGCCGCGATCAGGCGCTCGACCCCCTGGTTGAGCGCCGTCGCAATGCCGAGGTTCGCACCATTGGCGACATAATCAACTCGCCGGTCGAGGCCGAGCGCCTCTGGCGTCGACACGGTCTCCGTGTTATCCACCACCACGCACGGCCATACTTTGGCGAGCCGGTTTGCACGAGCCACGCAACCGCTATCCGGTCGGTAAAACACGATCACGACGCCGGCCCGCTCCTGAACCGCGGAATTCTGATCCAAGTTACTCACTCAGGCACAGCTTCAGCGCATCGGCCCAGTCCGGCAACCGCAACCCGAACGCTTCGGTCAGCTTGTCGTGAGACAGTCGCGAATTGGACGGGCGCTTGGCCGGAACCGGGTAGTCGCTCGCCGGAATCGGCAGCACCTTCGGCGCACGCTCGCCCATTGCATGGGCGAAGATTGCCTCGGCAAACCCGTGCCACGACGTGGCACCGGCCGACGTGAAGTGATAAACGCCGGAACGCTGCGCCCACCAGTCCGCGCTATCGGCCGCCAATGCCTGTGTGACGATGTGCGCGGTCGCGGTGGCGATCGTCTTCGACCACGTCGGCGCACCGACCTGATCCGCGACGACACGCAACTCCGGACGCTCGCTCCCGAGCTTCAGCATCGTCAGCAGGAAGTTCTTGCCGCGCCGGCCGTACACCCAGCTCGTTCGCAGGATCAGGTGCGCGCATCCTGTTGCCGCGATGGCCTGCTCGCCCTCGAGCTTGGTCAGCCCGTACACGTTCTGCGGGTTGGTCGCGTCCGTTTCGACATAGGCGCCCTCTTTGGTCCCGTCGAACACATAGTCGGTCGAGTAATGAATCAGCGCTGCACCGAGGCGCGCCGCCTCCTCCGCAAAGGCACGCGGGACGTCGGCATTCAGCCGACGCGCGGCGTCGACGTCCGTCTCCGCCTTGTCGACGGCCGTGTACGCAGCCGGATTCACGATGATCGACGGCTTCAGCTCGCGTACGACGCTGCGCACCCGATCGAGATCGGTCAGGTCGAGCATCGAACGGTCGCACGCCACCACGTGGCCGAGGCCTTGCAGCGAACGCAGCAGTTCGAACCCGACCTGGCCATTCACACCCGTCACGAGGATCGTCGGTTCAGGAGTCACACCCACCTCACGCATAAACTTCGGCTTCGCTCAACCGCTTGCCGGCCGAATCCTTCGCCGCCAGCAGCGGCTCGAAATCGATCGGCCATTCGATCCCGATCTCCGGATCGTTCCACACGATGCTGCGCTCGTGTTCCGGAAACCAGTAGTCGGTCGTCTTGTAGAGGAACTGCGCGGCCTCCGACAGCACGACGAACCCGTGCGCGAAACCGGGCGGCACCCACAGTTGGCGGTGGTTGTCGTTCGACAGCACCACGCCCACCCACTTGCCGAAGTTCGGCGACCCCTTGCGAATGTCGACGGCCACGTCGAACACTTCGCCTTCGACCACGCGAACGAGCTTGCCCTGCGCGTGCTGGATCTGATAGTGCAGCCCGCGCAGCACGCCCTTCGACGAGCGCGAATGGTTGTCCTGTACGAATTCGACGCCGGGCGCGACCTGCTCGGCGAATTCCTTCCCGTTGAAGCTCTCGTAGAAGAATCCGCGCGCGTCGCCGAACACCTTCGGCTCGATGATCTTGACTTCGGGCAGCGCCGTTGCCGTTACTTGGATGGCCATGCGACTTGATCCGTAAGAATGTTCTTCAGGTACTGACCGTATGCGTTCTTCGCGAGCGGCTGGGCGAGCTTCAGCACTTGCTCCGCGTCGATCCAGTTGCGGCGATACGCGATCTCTTCCGGACAGGCGACCACAAGACCCTGTCGCTTCTGCAGCGTCGCGATGAAACTGGCCGCCTCGATCAGCGAATCGTGCGTGCCGGTGTCGAGCCACGCATAGCCGCGCCCCATGATCTCGACATTCAGCGCGCCGCTATCAAGATAGCGCGAGTTGACGTCGGTGATTTCCAGCTCGCCGCGCGGCGACGGCTTGATGTCGGCCGCGATGTCGCATACGCGGTTGTCGTAGAAATACAGGCCCGTCACCGCGTAGTTCGAGCGCGGCTTGGCCGGCTTCTCCTCGATCGACAGCGCGCGGAACGACTTGTCGAATTCGACGACACCATAACGCTCCGGGTCGTGCACGTGATACGCAAACACGGTCGCGCCGCTTTCCTGCGCATGCGCACGCTCGAGCTGCTTCGCGAGATCGTGCCCGTAGAAGATGTTGTCGCCGAGGATCAGCGCCGACGGATCGTTGCCGACGAATTCCTTGCCGATGATGAACGCCTGCGCAAGACCGTCGGGCGACGGCTGCACCGCGTACTGGATGTTCATCCCCCACTGGCTGCCGTCGCCGAGCATCGACTCGAAGCGCGGCGTGTCCTGCGGCGTCGAGATGATCAGCACATCGCGAATACCCGCGATCATCAGCGTAGACAGCGGGTAGTAGATCATCGGCTTGTCGTACACCGGCAGGAGCTGCTTCGATACGACGTGCGTGATCGGATACAGCCGGGTACCGGAACCGCCGGCGAGAATGATGCCTTTACGTGCCATCGCTTCTCTCCTCAGGTGCGTTTCGCGTAGTTCGTCTCGACCCACTTGCGGTACTCGCCCGATGCGACCTCGTCGGCCCAGGCCTGGTTGTCGAGGTACCAGTCGACCGTCTTCGCCAAGCCCGTCTCGAACGTTTCCGCCGGCTTCCAGCCGAGCTCGCGTTCGAGCTTGCGCGCATCGATCGCGTAGCGGCGATCATGGCCGGGGCGGTCGGTCACATAGGTGATCTGATCGCGGTACGACCCGGCTGCCTTCGGGCGCGCCTTGTCGAGCAGGTCGCACAGCGTATGCACGACTTCGAGGTTCTTCTTCTCGTTCCAGCCGCCGACGTTGTACGTCTCGCCCGGCACGCCGCGCGCGAGCACTTCGCGGATCGCGCTGCAGTGATCGCCGACGTACAGCCAGTCGCGCACGTTCTGGCCGTCGCCATACACCGGCAGCGGCTTGCCCGCGAGCGCATTCGCGATCATCAACGGGATCAATTTCTCGGGGAACTGGTACGGGCCGTAGTTGTTCGAACAGTTCGTCGTCAGCACCGGCAGACCGTACGTATGATGGTATGCGCGTACCAGGTGGTCGGAGCCCGCCTTCGTCGCCGAATACGGGCTGTTCGGCGCGTACGGCGTCGTCTCGGAGAATTGCGGGTCGGTGGCCGACAGCGAACCGAATACCTCGTCGGTCGACACGTGCAGGAAGCGGAACGCGGCCTTGTCGGCGTCGTTCAGGCCGTTCCAGTACTGGCGGGTCGCCTCGAGCAGCGTGAACGTGCCGACGACGTTGGTCTGCACGAAGTCCGCGGGGCCGTGGATCGAGCGGTCGACATGGCTTTCGGCCGCGAAATGCAGCACCGCGCGGGGCTTGTGCTGGGCCAGGAGTGCGTCGAGTGCATCACGGTCGCAGATGTCGACGCGGGCAAACACGTGCTTCGGGTTTCCGTCCAGCGACTGCAGCGTGCGCAGGTTCCCTGCGTACGTCAGCTTGTCAACGTTGAGCACGGCTTCGTCGGATGCGCGCAGCCAGTCGAGTACAAAATTGGCACCGATAAAACCCGCGCCGCCCGTAACCAGGATCATGAGGCTCCCTCAAATAGTGTGCGGCAGGCGCCATCAGGCGCCGGCCACATCGGATTCGCAAATGCCGGTAGCTTGTGATTGCCACGTCAGACCGGGAATTTTAACCGGTCGACATGGCCTCCAAAGTCATGAAATGCTAATTTTGTTGGGGAAAGCGACGATTATAGGGAGCCGCCCCCTGCAAAAGCCATGCCGCTAACAACTTGATACAGCGCTTCGAACCCTTTCCGAGCGCGAAATTTATTGCCAGATTGCCGCGCCGTTGCGGAACAGAAATCGCACTGCGCCGCATTGACTGGATAATTTTTCCCGCGTTCTCGATACTCGCAAAGTCCGCCGCCCCATGACCCTCCCTCCCATCGCCATCGGCGACATCCAAGGCTGTCATTCCGCTTTCCAGTCGCTGCTGGCCAAGCTTTCAGCCCCCGCCGACACCCCGCTCTGGATCGCCGGCGACGTCGTCAACCGCGGCCCGGGCTCGCTCGCCGCCTTGCGCGCCATTGTCGATCTCGGCCCGCGCGCGACCGTCGTTCTCGGCAACCACGACCTTCATTTGCTCGCCGTCTCGGCCGGGATCCGCACCGAACGCCCCGGCGACACCATCGGCGAGATCCTCGACGCGCCCGACGCCGACGCGCTGCTCGACTGGGTCCGCCACCGTCCGTTCGTGCATGTCGAAGACGGAAAACTGCTCGTGCACGCCGGCGTGCTGCCGCAATGGGACACCGCGCTTGCGCTCCAACTTGCCGACGAACTGCAGCACGCGCTGCGTGCCCCCGACTGGCGCGACACGTTGCAAGGCCTGTACGGCAACGAGCCGAACCAGTGGAGTCCGAACCTGAAGAAACGCGACCGGATGCGCGTCGCATTCAATGCGTTCACGCGCCTGCGCTTCTGCACACCCGACGGCGCGATGGAATTCAAGGCGAACGGCGGCCCCGACAGCGCGCCGCCCGGCTACCTGCCGTGGTTCGACGTGCCGGGGCGCCGCACCGAGGACGTGACGGTCGTGTTCGGGCACTGGGCCGCGCTCGGCCTGATGCTGCGCGACAACGTCGTCGCGCTCGATTCGGGTTGCGTATGGGGAAACCAGTTGTCGGCCGTGCGACTGACGGCCGATCCGGCGCAGCGCACGGTCACGCAGGTGCAGTGCGAAGCGTGCCGCTCGCCGGGCGGCGAGTGACGGCACGCCGATTCACGCGCCGCGGTGGCGCGTCAGCCCTCGCGCCCCGGCACGGGCGCGTCGGTCGTCGCATCGCCCGCAGCATCGGCGCGGAGCTCGGTCGCCGGATACGCATGCTTCTGCAGCTCGGCAAGCGACTCGGCCGTCGGCTTGCCGACCTTCTCCTGCAGCGTCGCCAATGCGGCGGCGATCGCGTCGCGCGCCGCCGCGGACGTCGCCCGGCGGTCGCCGCCCGGCGCGATCGGTTCGCACACGTACAGGTGCGCGACGAGCGGGCCGCCGCGCAGCACCATGTCGAGCGACTTGCCGAGCGACAGGTCGCCCGTGTACGCCGGCGCGACCGACTGCCGCCCGTGCGCGTCCTCGTACATCAGGCAAATCGGCTGCACCGCGCAGCCGGCCGATACCGCGGCCTGGAACAGGTTCGCATGGAACGGCAGCAGATCCTGGCCGTCGGACGTCGTCCCTTCCGGAAACACGCACATCACGCCGCCGTTGCGCAGGCGCTCGGCCATCTCGTGCATGATCCGCATCGCCTCGGTACGCTTCTCGCGCTGCAGGAACACGGTGTCGAGCTTCTCGGCGAGCCAGCCGACGACCGGCCACTGCCGCACCTCGGCCTTGGACACGAACGGCGTCGGCCGCCACGCGTTGACCGCATAGATGTCGAGCCACGAGACGTGGTTGCCCACGACGAGCGCGCTCGCGTCGAGCCGCGCGCCGTCGTTGTGGACGACGAGGCGCATCCCGCAGATTCGCAGCATCTTGAGCGACCAGCGGCGTATCAGCTCGGCGCGGCGCGCGGGCGTGACGTGCGAAAAACGCAGCGCGACGATCGCCATGCCGCGCAACAGGTGAAAGACGAGACGCAGCTTGCGAATGGCGTTCATGGCGAAGGTCCGACGGGGTTCAGTGGCGCTCGAACGCGATCTGCCCGGCGACGAGCGTCGTGCGCACGATGGCCGGCAGTTCGTAGCCGAGGAACGGCGAGTTGTGGCCCTGGCTCTTCAGCGCACGCGGCTCGACGCGCCAGTGCGCGCGCGGATCGAATACGCACAGGTCGGCCGCGCCGCCTTCGGCGAGGCGCCCCGCCGGCAGTTGCAGCACGTCGGCCGGCGCGGACGTGATGCGGCGCAGCGCCTGCGCGAGCGGCGTGCGCGTCTCGTCCGCCCACTTCAGCGTCAGCGACAGCAGCAGCTCGAGCCCCGTCGCGCCCGGCGTCGCTTCACCGAACGGCAGCAGCTTCTCGTCATCGTCGACCGGCGTGTGATCCGAGCAAATCGCATCGATCGTGCCGTCGGCGAGCGCCGCGCGGATCGCTTCACGGTCGCGCTCGCCGCGCAGCGGCGGGTCGAGCCGGAACTGCGAATCGAAGTAGCCGATGTCGACGTCGATCAGGTGCAGGTGGTTCGCGCTGACGTCGCAGGTCACCGGCAGCCCTTCGGCCTTCGCCGCGCGCACGAGCGCGAGCCCGGCCGCCGACGACAGGCGTGCGAGGTGCACGCGCGCGCCCGTGACGCGCATCAGTTCGAAAATGGTGTGCAGTGCGATCGTCTCGGCCGCGACCGGCACGCCGGAGAGCCCGAGCCGCGACGCGAGCGCGCCGCTCGCGGCCACGCCGCCGCGGCCGATGAACGCGTCGAGCGGACGCAGCCACGTCGTGTAGCCGTAGGTGCTCGCGTATTGCAGCGCGCGCAGCAGCACCTGCGTGTCGCGCACCGGCACGTTGGCGTGCGTGAAGCCGACGCAGCCGGATTCGGTCAGCGCGACCATCTCGGTGATCACCTCGCCCTTGAGGCCGACCGTCAGCGCGCCGAGCGGATGCACGTTCGCCTGCCGCAGGTTGCGCGCGCGGAACTTGAGCATTTCGACGAGGCCCGGCTCGTCGAGCACGGGGTCGGTGTCCGGCGGGCACACGAGCGTCGTGACGCCGCCCGCGACGGCCGCGGCCATCTCGGACGCGAGCGTCGCCTTGTGCTCGTAGCCGGGCTCGCGTAGCCGCGCGCACAGGTCGACGAGGCCGGGCGCGACGATCAGGCCCGACGCGTCGATCGTCCTGTCCGCGTTGAAACCGGCCGGCGCGCTGCCAAGCGCGGCGATCTTGCCGTCCGCGACGAATACGTTGGCCTGCCCTTCGGTGCCGGCGACCGGGTCGATCAGCGTGCCGCCTTTGATATGAATCTTCATGCGCTGTCTGTGAATGCGTTGATTGCGTTGAATGCGTGGATCGGATGCGCGACAGCAGGCTCAGTCGCTGTTGCCGGCGACGATGCCCATCACCGCCATCCGCACGGCGATGCCGAACGTGACCTGGTTGAGGATCACCGACTGCGGACCGTCGGCGACCTGTGAATCGATCTCGACGCCGCGGTTCATCGGGCCCGGGTGCATCACGATCGCGTCGGGCGCGGCGAGCGCGAGGCGCTCGGGCGTCAGGCCCCACGTCTTGAAGTACTCCTGCGCGGACGGCAGCAGCGCGCCGCTCATCCGTTCGTTCTGCAGGCGCAGCATGATGATCACGTCGACGCCCTTCAGCCCCTCGTCGAGGTTGTGGAACACCTTCACGCCCATCTGCTCGAGCCCGCCCGGCAGCAGCGTGCGCGGGCCGATCGCGCGCACTTCCGGCACGCCGAGCGTGGTGAGCGCATGGATGTCGGAGCGTGCGACGCGCGAATGCAGGATGTCGCCGACGATCGCCACGCGCAGCTTCGTGAAGTCGCGCTTGTAGTGGCGGATCGTGTACATGTCGAGCAGGCCCTGCGTCGGGTGCGCGTGGCGCCCGTCGCCGGCGTTGATCACGTGCACGTGCGGCGCGCAGTGCTCGGCGATCAGGTACGGCGCGCCGCTCGACGCGTGGCGCACGACGAACAGGTCGGCATGCATCGCCGACAGGTTGTTGATCGTGTCGAGCAGCGATTCGCCCTTGCTCGTCGACGACGCATTGATGTTCAGGTTCAGCACGTCGGCCGACAGGCGCGTCGCGGCGATCTCGAAGGTCGTGCGCGTGCGCGTCGAGTTCTCGAAGAACAGGTTGAACACGGACTTGCCGCGCAGCAGCGGCACCTTCTTCACCTCGCGATCCGTCACGCTGACGAACTGCTCGGCCGTATCGAGGATGTGATTGACGATCGAGCGCGGCAGGCCCTCGATCGACAGCAGGTGCTTCAGCTCGCCGTTTTTCGTGAGCTGCGGGTTGCCCTTCAGGAACCCGTAGCGAAACCGGTCGGGGCTCGCGGCCGCCGCGGGATTGCCGGTGCGGCCAGTGGTGTCGGTGGTCATGGTGTGCGTGATTCCAACTATGCAAACGGGCCGCGGTGCAAACCAGCGGCCCGGGATACGGTTCGCGTGTCGTTCAGGTGCCGTGCGGCTCGGCGTGCAGCGTGAACCGCGTATCGTCGCGCGCGAGCACGAGCGTCGCGTCGGCCGGCACGTCGAGCGTGCCGCCCGCGAAGCGCGCGGCGACCGGCAGCTCGCGGCCGCCGCGATCGGCGAGCACCGCGAGTTCGACCGCAGCCGGACGGCCGTAGTCGAACAGCTCGTTGAGCGCGGCGCGCACGGTGCGGCCGGTGTACAGCACGTCGTCGACGAGCACGATGCGCGCGCCGTCGACGTCGAACGGCAGCGACGTCGGGCTGGCCTGGCTGTGCAGCCCCTTCTTCGCGTAGTCGTCGCGGTGCAGTGCGACGTTGACGACGCCGAACGCCGGTGCGCCGAGATCGCGCGCGAGGCGCTCGGCGAGCCATGCGCCGCCGCTATGAATGCCGGCGAGCCGCGGGCCGCCCGGTTCGGCGAACGCCGTGCCGTACGCGGCGCGGATCTGGTCGAGCAGGACGCGGTAAAGCGCCTCGGCGTCAATGGGGCTCATGGTCGGACAATTGATCGAGATACTGTTGAAGGATGACGCGCGCGGCTTCGGCATCGAGCATGTCGGTGCGTGCGCGGCCGCGCACGTTGCGCTCGCGCAGCCCGGCCTCGGCCTCGACCGACGAATAGCGCTCGTCGATCCACGTGACGGGTAGCCCGAAGCGGCCGTTCAACTGGTTGCCGAAGCGCTTCGCCTGCTGCGTCATGTCGTGCGGCGTGCCGTCCGGATGCATCGGCAAGCCCACGACGAGCGCATCCGGCCGCCATTCGGCCAGCAGGTCGCCGACCGCCTTGAAGCGGTGTTCGCGGTTCAGGTTCTGGATCACGACGAGCGCACGGGCCGAGCGCGTGAGCGCGTTGCCGATCGCGACGCCGATCCGTTTCTCGCCGTAGTCGAACGCCAGGAGCGTCGCATCGCGCGCGCTCGCGCCGCTCATGCGTGCCCTGCCTCGCCGGACAGCATCGACGAGCTGACGCCGAGCAGGCCGAGCGCCGCTTCGAAGCGCTCTTCGGCCGGCGTGTCGAACACGATGCGCGGATCGGCGGCGACCGTCAGCCAGCCGTTGCGGGAAATTTCTTCCTCGAGCTGCCCGGCGCCCCAGCCTGCATGGCCGAGCGTCAGCAGGAAGCGCTTCGGGCCGGTGCCCGTCGCGACCGCCTCGAGCACGTCCTTCGACGTCGTCATCTCGAGCCCGCCGTCGACGGACATCGACGAGTTGTAGCTCGCGCCCTCGACCGGCTCGTGCAGCACGAAGCCGCGCTCGGTCTGGACCGGGCCGCCGAAGTACACGGGAATGTGCAGCAGCGGCTCGATGTCGAGCTTCAGATCGATGCGGTTGAACAGCGATTCGAGGTCGATGTCGGTCGGACGATTGATGACGAGGCCGAGCGCACCGCGCTCGCTGTGATCGCAAAGATAGATCACCGTTCCCGAGAACGTCGGATCGGCCATGTTGGGCATGGCGATCAGGAACTGGTTGGTGAGATTGATGCGATCGGAAGGCTTTGACATGGTTTGAATTTTAGCAAAGACGCCGCGACCTGACCGGGCCGCGATCAACAAGCAACGCCGCGCCGCGCTGGCAACGACGCGCGCGGATCACACGGCACTCTAACACGCGCGCGGGCGCTGTCGGCAGCGTGTTGCAGGCCCGCGCGACAAGGGCCGCCGGCGCGTGTCCGTCCCCTTGTTCGTCAGGTCCGGCCGAGCGCGGCGCCGAGCGCTTCGGACGCCGCCGTGAGGTCCGGCGGCGCGACGCCGGCCGCGATCTTCAGGAGCGCCGCGCGCAGCATGTCGGACGCGTGGCGGTGCGCATCGAGGCCGCCGTCGGCGAGCGGCACGCCGTGCGCCGCACGGCGCCACGCCAGGCCGAGCGTGTCGGCCAGCAGCGCCGCGTGGCCGAGCCCGAGCGCGCAGGCGGCCGTGCCGACCCGGTAGGCCGCGCCGGACGCATGCCACGCGGCGCCGGTGTCGGCCGCGGCCGGGTCGGCCGCCAGGTCGGCCATCGACGCATCGGCGGTCTGCAGGAAATCCTCATAGGCATGCGCGTTGACGGTCACGACGCCGAGCGCGCGGGTCGGTGCGACGGCGACCGCCTCGTGCTCGGCCCGCGCGGCATCGGCCTCCCACAACGCTTCGGACGCGGGCGTGCCGGCGACGTGCCAGTCGACCGTCAACCCGTAGTCGTGCAGCACGTCGACGAGCGCGACGTCCTCGGCCGCGGCGCCGAACAGCGCGAAATCGCGCCATAGCAGCGCCGCCGTCTCGCGCACCAGTTCGGGCGGCGCGCCGCGCCGGCCCTGCGCGTGTTCGCCGAGCAGCAGGTTGGTTCGCGCGAGAAAGCGCTTCAGTTCGGGCGCGCCGCTCGCGCGCAGCGCGCGCACGCACGCGGCCGCGAGCCGCCAGAAATCGTACGGTGCGTCATCGGTGAGCGCGGCCAGCATCGCGTCGAGTTCGTCGAGCGCCGCCCCCGGCGCGCCGTGTTCGGCACGCAGCACGCCCAGCAGCGCCTGCTCGTAGCGGGCGCGAATCCGGGCCGCGAATGCATCGGGCAGCGCGCGCAGCGTGGCAGGCGGCACCGCGCGGCCGACCAGCGCGAGCGCGTCGAGCGGCGCGCTCGCGCGCAAGTCGGCGGCGCTTTGCGCGCGCAACGCACGGAAATGCTCGAAGAGAACGGGCGAGCACGCGAGCTCGCGCAGGTTGTGGCGCCCGACGGCCGCACGAAAATCGTGCAGCGCGGCCCGCCAGCCGGCCGAAGTCGGCTCGGTGCCGACGAGCGGCACGGCGGCCGACAGTTGCCCGGCGAAACGCGCGGCCGGCAGCCAGCCGGCTTCCGCCAGCACGGCCGCGGCCGCGGCAAGCGGCGCCACGGCATCGTCGCGCCGCTCGAATGCATCGGCAGCCGCTGCCAGCCATGCCTCGGCCGCGCGCACGGCTCCGCCACGCGGATTGGGCAATGCGTCAGGGTGGGGAACGTTCGCCGGATCGGACGTCATGGGCACGCGCGCCTGTCATCGTCGAGTCGCTCGCGCGAATCGCGGCACGCGAGCGCCGGATCCGTGCAAGGCCTGAGCGGAGTGTGCGTGGGCCAGCGGTCCGATCAGATCTGGACCATCTCGAAGTCTTCCTTGCGGGCGCCGCATTCGGGACACGTCCAGTTGATCGGGACGTCTTCCCAGCGCGTGCCCGGGGCAATGCCCTCTTCCGGCAGCCCGGCTTCTTCGTCGTAAATCCAGCCACAAATCAGGCACATCCAGCTCTTGTATTCCATCTTAAGCCGCGTCGGGGAAAGTCGGTAAATTCGGGAGCCATGATGGTACCGTGTCGGGGCCGGACTGCCTAGCAATCGCGCTGGAGGACGGCGACTACGTTGCGCTGCGCTAAAAAATCCGTCGTACCGGCCGGATTCCACCGCATAATGGTTGAACGTGCGGCCTGCCGGGCAACACAGGGCCGAAACAGCCCCACTCGCCTCGCCGTCCGCATCTCCGTCGCTTTTCCGTTTTTCTCTTGCCCCATTTTTACATGTCCAGCAACGCCCCTCCGATCGTCCTCACCTTCGGCCTGTCCGATCCCACCGGCGGCTCCGGCCTCCAAGCCGATCTGATGACCCTGGCGAGCATGGGCTGTCACGGCGTGTCCGTCCTGACCGGCTATACCGTGCGCGACTCGGCCGCCTGCGATGAAGTGACCGGCCTCGACCCCGACGTCGTCGCCGCGCAGGCGCGCATGCTGCTCGAAGACATGCCGGTGGCCGCGTTCAAGATCGGCGCGGCGACGCGCGCGGAAGTCGTGAGCGCGATCGCCGAAGTCGTCGCCGACTACGACGGCGTGCCGCTCGTGCTCGCGCCGGACTTCACGCTCGACGACGAACACGTGCTCGCCGCCGACGACCTGCGCGAATCGATCGCCGACCTGCTGGCGCCGCAAACCACCTTGCTCGTCGCCGATCACGCGACGCTGATCGCGCTCGCGCAGCCGGACGGCGATGCCGAAGCGCCGAATCTCGATGCGGCCGTGTCGCACCTGCTGTCGCAAGGTTGCGAATACATCCTGTCGTCGGAAACGGGCTCGCACCGGCTCGTCAATACGCTGTACGGCGAAGAAGGCCAGCTTCGTGAAGACATGTGGGACCGCTCGCCGCACCGGCTGATGGGCATCACCGATACGCTCGGCGCGGCCATCGCGGCGCTGCTCGCAAACGGCCAGGAGCCGCCGGAGGCCGTGCGCGAGGCGCAGGAATACCTGTACCAGGCCGTGCGCGACGCGTTCCGGCCCGGTATGGGCGCATACCTGCCCGACCGGTTCTTCTGGGCGCGCAGCAACGACGATTCGGACGCGCCGCCGGCCGTGAAGGCCGATCCGGCGCCGAGGACGTCGCACCGGCATTGAGTCGCGACGCGGCGAGCAGGTCCACCGCCACACGTCGCGCCGCTTGGAGGCGTGACGTATCCGGTTGCCTCGCGCACGCATCGAAAACCGCGCGCACATAAAAAAAGACCCGCATCGCTGCGGGTCTTTTCTTTTGGCTGGAACGCGCATCGCTGCGCGCTCCGGACACCGTCGACCGAAGTCGATTACATGTCCATGCCCATGCCGCCCATGCCGCCCGGCATGCCGCCCGGCATCGGTGCGTCTTCCTTCGGCAGTTCTGCGACGGCTGCGTCCGTCGTCAGCAGCAGGCCTGCAACCGAAGCTGCGTTCTGCAGTGCGGTGCGCGTGACCTTGGTCGGGTCGACGACGCCGGCTTCGACCATGTCGACGTACTCGCCCGTCGCTGCGTTGTAGCCGTAGTTGCCCTTGCCTGCAGCAACCGCCGCCACCACGACGCTGGCTTCTTCGCCGCCGTTCGTGACGATCTGGCGCAGCGGCTCTTCCATCGCGCGCAGCACGATCTTGATGCCGGCGTTCTGGTCGGCGTTCACGCCGGTCAGGCCTGCGATCGCGGTGCGTGCACGGATCAGCGCGACGCCGCCGCCCGGGACGATGCCTTCTTCAACGGCAGCGCGGGTTGCGTGCAGCGCGTCTTCGACGCGTGCCTTCTTTTCCTTCATTTCGACTTCGGTCGCAGCGCCGACCTTGATCACCGCAACACCGCCGGCCAGCTTCGCCACGCGCTCTTGCAGCTTCTCGCGGTCGTAGTCCGACGTCGCTTCTTCGATTTGCGTGCGGATCTGCTTGACGCGCGCTTCGATGTTCACGGCTTCGCCTGCGCCGTCGATGATCGTCGTGTTTTCCTTGCCCACTTCGATGCGCTTCGCCTGGCCCAGTTCTGCCAGCGTTGCCTTCTCGAGCGTGAGGCCGGTTTCTTCCGCGACGACCTGACCGCCGGTCAGGATCGCGATGTCTTCCAGCATTGCCTTGCGACGGTCGCCGAAGCCCGGCGCCTTGACCGCAACGGTCTTCAGGATGCCGCGGATGTTGTTGACGACCAGCGTTGCGAGCGCTTCGCCTTCGACGTCTTCGGCGATGATCAGCAGCGGACGGCCTGCCTTCGCGACTTGCTCGAGCACCGGCAGCAGATCGCGGATGTTCGACACCTTCTTGTCGTGCAGCAGCACGAACGGGTTCTCGAGGACGGCGACTTGCTTGTCCGGGTTGTTGATGAAGTACGGCGACAGGTAGCCGCGGTCGAATTGCATGCCTTCGACGACGTCGAGTTCGTCGGCCAGCGACTTGCCGTCTTCGACGGTGATGACGCCTTCCTTGCCGACCTTGTCCATCGCTTCAGCGATGCGATCGCCGATCGACGAATCGCTGTTCGCCGAGATCGAGCCGACCTGTGCGATTTCCTTGTTGGTCGTGCACGGCTTGCTGATCTTCTTCAGCTCTTCGACGGCCGCTGCGACGGCCTTGTCGATGCCGCGCTTCAGGTCCATCGGGTTCATGCCCGACGCGACGTACTTCATGCCTTCGCGAACGATCGATTGCGCGAGCACGGTTGCCGTCGTCGTACCGTCGCCTGCGTTGTCGCTGGTCTTGGAAGCGACTTCCTTGACCATTTGCGCGCCCATGTTCTGGAGCTTGTCCTTCAGCTCGATTTCCTTCGCGACCGACACACCGTCCTTGGTGACCGTCGGGCCGCCGAAGCTGCGCTCGAGCACGACGTTGCGGCCCTTCGGACCCAGCGTGACCTTGACTGCGTTGGCGAGAATGTTCACGCCTTCGACCATCTTCGAACGGGCGGAATCGCCGAATACGACGTCTTTAGCTGCCATCTTTAACTCCTTGAATTCTTGGGAATATGTACCGTCGGAGGACGCTTACTTGGCGTTGACAACGGCCATGATGTCTTCTTCGCGCATGACCAGCAGTTCCTGGCCGTCGACCTTCACGGTCTGGCCTGCGTACTTGCCGAACAGGACACGATCGCCGACCTTCACGTCGAGTGCGATCGGCGCGCCCTTGTCGTCGCGCTTGCCCGGGCCGATGGCCAGGACTTCGCCCTGATCCGGCTTTTCAGCAGCGGCGTCGGGGATCACGATGCCCGAGGCGGTCTTGGTTTCCTGATCCAGGCGCTTGACGATCACGCGATCGTGCAAAGGACGAAGGTTCATATTCACTCCTCTCTTGACTGAGATTGAAGAACGCTTAGGGAAACTGCCCGGCTCGTCGCCCGGCAGAGAATTGTTAGCACTCTCGTGCAGCGAGTGCTAATTATATGGACGGGTTTTGACAAATTCAAGAAGGGGAACCGGGGGAATTTTCGACGCGGCGGGACGGTGGAAAAACACGGAAACACAACAAAAAACCTTTTAAAAACAATAATCTGAAGACCTCAATCGTCGCGACGGACGGCCCCGTGCAACCCGCCAACCTCATCCAGCCCCGATTGGACACCGGGTAAGCCCGGAGTTCCTGAGACCGGCGACATCGCAGCGAAAAAACCGTGCGGGCGCCGATTTCATCCGCCGCGACGCGTTCGTTCGCGTGCGTCGCCGCGTCAATCCTTGCGCGCCTCACGCATCGGCACAGTCCGCGCCCGACAGCGGCCGGAAGGTCCGGCCGTCCGTCTCGACGGCCGCGCCCAGCCGCCGCGCGAGCCCCTTCGCGCCTTCGCGCATCACGACGTCGTGATTCCATCGGAACAGCGGCCGTGCGAGCGGCTCCAGCCAGTTCATCCAGCCGTGCGTGCAAATGTGCCAGTCGTAGCGCACGACGGTGCGCGCGCCGTCGGCGGCGAACGACCAGCGTCCGTCGCCCTCGATCGCGCCGCTCGCACGGCCTTCGAGCACATGCGGCCGCTCGACGCGCCGCACGCGCATGTCGAAGGTCAGCCGGTACGGCAGCGCGCCCTTCCACGTATACCGGTGCAGCGCGCCGACGCCGCGCGCGTCGCCATGCTCGAGCTCGACGGTGCGCACGGCGCCCTTCCACCAGTCGGGCCAGCGATCGACCTGGTAGATCGCATCCCAGACCGCCGCGAGCGGCGCATCCACCCGCCAGATCGTCGAAAACCGGTACTCCGCCATGCAGCCTCCGGCATGCGCGTCAGGAACGCGGATCGGCGCGCCGTCAGGGCGCGAAGAAACGCTCGGGAAACGCGACGTCGATCTCCACGTCGTCGAGCGTCACGGTTTCGAGCGGCACGTCGTCGCCGTCCGCGTAGCTGACGACCTTCAGCGGAAAACCGTCCGCGGCGTCGAGCCACAGCCGGTAGCGATGCACGCCGTCGACCGCGTGCGCAGGCGCGCCCGTGACCAGCACGCGCAGCGCGGTCCGGCCGCCGACGGCCTCCTCGCCTTCGGTCACCGTCGCGCCGCCCTGCTGCAGCGCATGGACGTTGCGCAGCAGTTCGCCGACGTCCGAGCGGTCGACCCGGTGGCCGGTGCGGTCGCGCACGAGCGGATTGGACGGCGACAACGTCAGCGCGGGCGGCGCGTGCGTGCCGAACGGGCGCAACCGCACCTTGCCGTCGCCGGGATCGTACGCGAGCACCGCGCCGCGATGCGGCGACACGAAATCCATCCGGACGAAGCCCGGTTTCAGGTACGCGTAGCGGATTTCGGTGTGCTCGCCGTCGCGCGCCGACGAGCGAATCGTCGCGCGGTACGAGCGGACGTGGTCGAAATGCGCCTGCGCGACGGTCACGGGATCGGCTGTCATGCTCGCTCCTATCAGGCTCGCGGCCAGCAACGCGGCGATCACGGCGCCGCCTCGACATCGAGCACGCCTTCCATCCCGCGCTCGCGATGGCTTCTGAAAAACAGCAGCCGGTGCGTGCAATAGTAGGCGAATCGCCCCGGCTGCAGCGGCGTGAAACGAAACGTCCTCGGCGTCGTGCCGAGCTCGGTGCGTACCGCGATGCCGGCCTGCGGCGCGTCGATTTCGAAGCTGTGCGGCACCACGCCGGGCTCGGCCGACACGGTCAGCTCGACCGGCACGTGCGCGCGCACGATCACGTGGTTCGGCCGGAAGAAATAGCTGCCGCCGACGATCGCCACGCGCTGCACGCCATCGGCGTCGACCGGCACGCGCACGGGCGGGTCGCCTTCCGCTCGTGCAAGCGTCGTGCCCGCCAGGAACGCTGCCAGCCCGAGCGCCTTCATCATCGACCTCTTCATCGCTTGCTCCCTGCGAGCGCCG
Organism: Burkholderia sp. NRF60-BP8; assembly: GCF_001522585.2. NCBI lineage: Bacteria > Pseudomonadati > Pseudomonadota > Betaproteobacteria > Burkholderiales > Burkholderiaceae > Burkholderia > Burkholderia sp. NRF60-BP8. The sequence continues at coordinate 851,004 of NZ_CP013373.1, read as the reverse complement.
CGCGTCATCCCTTCCATGCGTCGGTCGGGCCGCCCAGCGCACCGCATGCGTCGATCGCGAGCTCGCGCAGGCGCCGTTCGTCGCCGCGGCCGGACAGCGCATAACCCATGCCGCGATCCGACCAGAAATACGTGTATCGTCCGCCGGCCGACATCGCCTGCGGCGCGAGGCGCCGCGCATCGTATGCGCTCATGTACAGCGTCACGCGCGCGCCGTCCGCGCGCTGGTACATGAGCTGCGCGGCCGGCCCCGCGTCGCCGGGCAGCACCCGGCCGCCCAGCAGCGCGTAACCGTATTCGTCGAGCGACGGTGCGCGCACCGGCCGGCCGACGCGCGCCGACAGCCACGCGGCGAGCCGCGCGGGATCGGCCGCACCGACTTCCACCGGATGCTCGCGGTCGGCGGCGTACACGGCGTATGCGACGTCGGCGCGCGCGGCGAACGCCGGTTCGCGGTCGAACGCCGTCCAGCCGGCATGCAGCGCGACACCGATCAGCAGCCCGGCCGCGAGCCCCGCGAACGCGTGCGTGACGGCGCGCCAGCGCGGCGCGCGGCGCTGCACGAACAACGCCGGCGCGGCCCCCGGCAACGGAAACAGCGCTTTCAACGCATCGCGCTGCGCGCGGTAATGCGCGAATCGTTCGGCTTCCTGCGGATCGGACTGCAGGCGCTCGAGCATCTCGCGCCGCTCGTCCCCGGACAACTCGCCGTCCAGCAGCGCGGACAGCAGTTGCGCCGACGCGTCGTCGTCCCCCCGATTCGAAGGCTTGCGCGGATCGTCCATCATGGCTTCCCGATCACCCGTAACGCGGCCGTGCCGTGCGCCGACGGCGCGTCCGACAGCAAGGCGCGCATCTGCGCACGCGCCCGCGCGAGTCGCGACATCACCGTGCCCACCGGCACGCCGAGCACCTGCGCGGCATCGCGATAGCTCAACTCCTCGAGCGCGACCAGCAACAGCACCTCGCGCTGTTCGACCGGCAGCCGGTACAGCGCGCGCTGCACGTCGCGCAACTCCAGCCCGCCGACCTCGCCCGCCGGCGCGGCCATCGTCTGCCACGGCGCGGTCGCGTCGTCGACCGCGATCTCGTGCCGGGCGCGCAACTGGTCGATGAAGCGGTGCCGCAGCAGCGTCAGCAGCCACGCGCGCAGGTGGGCGCCGTCGCGCGGCGGCCGGTTCAGCGCACGCTCGAGCGTGTCCTGCACGAGATCGTCGGCCCACGCGCGCTCGCCCGTCAGTGCACGCGCATAGCGCGTGAGATGCGGGAGCCACACCAGCAGGTCCGATTCATAGCTCATCGGAGCGCCTCGCGCGTCGCCGCGCGATCACGGCCGCGCGACGTGCCACATGCCGCCGACGCCGTCGCCGCCCGCGTCGCCGGCCTGGTGGTCCATCTTCCAGCGATACAGCGGGCGGCCACGGTACGCCCATTGCTTGTTGCCGTCGTCGCGGGCGACGAGGCTCAGCGCACCCGACGCCTTGTCGTACGCGTCGGCGAGCGCGGGCGGCCAGTTGGCCGCGCATGCGCCGTCGCACATGCTCTTGCCCGGCGCATCGCGATCGAACACGTACAGCGTCATGTGCGCTTCGTCGACCAGCTTCCCGTCGGCGACCTGCGGCGGTTCCGCAGCCGCCGGCCGCACGAACGCCGCCGTCAGCGCGGCGGCGAACAGCATCCGTTTCATTCCCGTTCTCCTTGGCGTCGTCTCGCGACACTGCGCCGCCGAACGGGACGATCGGCTGCGTCGCGATCATTATCCCGCCGGCCGGCCGTGCCGGAACTCGGTATGTAAACGGACGGCGACGGCCGGTTATTCCATCGCACGCCATGCCGTAACGCGGCACGACGAGCGGCGGCGATCCTTCATGCGACGAAAGAAAACGGGAAGCCCGAAATGACGACGCGGCACGACATCGCTGTCATGCCGCGTTGCGCGACCCGCGTTGCGCGACCGTTGCGCACGACGGCCGATGCGGCGCCGTCGTGCGGTTTCGGCCGGTTACCTCGGCAGTGCGCCGGTCAGCGACTGGAGCAGCGTCGTCACCGGTGCGAGCGGGTTGTTCGGCGAACTGTTGCCGGAATGCGGCGTCACCGACAGGCTCGGTGCGGAGCCGAGCACCGTGCCCGCCGACGTGCCGACCGCATTGACGACCGTCGCGGTCGAGTTGGCACCCGTCGTCAGCAGCGACCCCACCGCGCCCGCCGTGCCGCCGGCCGCATTCGCGCCCGAGCCGAGCAGACTGCCGCCTGCCGCTGCCGTCGAACCGGCCGCACCCGACAGCGCGCCGGCCACCTGGCCGAGCGCCGCCGGACCGGACGCGAGCGCGCCCGTCACCGAACCGAGCGCGCCGGTCAGTGCGCCGGCCGGGTTGGCGCCGCCCGTCAGGCCGCTCACGAGGTTCGTGATCGGCGCGATCGGGCTGTTGCCGGCCGCGCCGGACAGCGTGCCGACCACCTGGTTCACGACGCCTTGCACCGGCGCCAGCGGGTTGGAACCGCCGAGGTTGCCGAGAGCGCCCGTCACCGAGTTCAGCGCGCCCGTCAGGGCGCCGGCCGGATTGCCGCTGCCGAGCGTACCGACGACCTGGTTCACGACACCCTGCACCGGCGCCAGCGGGCTCGTGCCGCCGAGGGCGCCGAGCGCGCCCGCCACCGAGCCGACCGCATTGCCGATCGCGCCCGTGGCCGTCCCCACCGCGTTGCTCAGCGTGCCGGCCGCGTTGCTGCCGCCGAGCGTACCGACCACCTGGTTCACGACGCCTTGCACCGGCGCCAGCGGGTTGGTCCCGCCGAGATTGCCGAGCGCGCCCGTCACCGAACCGAGTGCGCCGGTCAGCGCGCCGGCCGGATTGCCGCCCGGCAGGGCGTTCTGCAGACCGTTGACGAGGTTCGTGATCGGCGTGATCGGGCTGCCGCCGCCCGCACCCGACAGCGTGCCGACGACCTGGTTCACGACACCCTGCACCGGCGCCAGCGGGTTCGCGCCGCCGAGCGCGCCCGTCACCGAGTTCAGCGCGTTCGTCAGCGCACCGGCGGGATCGCCGTTGCCGAGCGTGCCGGCGAGTTGCGTGACGGCGCCTTGCACCGGCGCGAGCGGGCCGCCTGCGCCACCGACGTTGCCGAGCGTGCCCGTGATCGTGTTGACCGCGTTGCTCAGTGCGCCGGCCGGGTTGCCGCTGCCGAGCGTGCCCGTGACCTGGTTCACGATGTTCTGGATCGGGGTGATCGGGTTCGCGCCACCGCCGAGGTTGCCCAGGGCGCCGGTTACCGTGCCGAGTGCGCCGGTCAGCGCGCCTGCCGGGTTGCCACCGCCGACGCCGCCCAGTGCGCCCGTTACCGTGCCGAGTGCGCCGGTCAGCGCGCCTGCCGGATTGCCGCCGCCAAGCGCACCCGTAACGCCGTTCACCACGCCCTGCACCGGCGCGAGCGGATTCGAGCCGCTGCCAAGGTTGCCCAGTGCCCCCGTGACCGTGCCAACGACACCGGCCAGTGCACCGGCCGGATCGCCGCCGCCGATCGTGCTCGTGAGGCCGTTCACGACACCCTGAACGGGTGCCAGCGGATTCGAACCACCGCCGAGATTGCCCAGTGCGCCGGTCACCGTGCCCACTGCGCCAGTCAGCGCACTCGCCGGGTTACCGCCACCGAGCGCGCCCGTTACCTGATTCACCACACCTTGCACCGGCGCCAGCGGGTTCGCGCCGCCACCGATTCCGCCCAGTGCGCCCGTTGCCGTGCCGAGCGCGCTGCTCAGCGTGCCGGTTGCCGTGTTCAGCGCGCCCGTCAGTGCACCGGCCGGGTTACCGCCGCTCAACACGCCCGTCACTTGATTCACCACACCCTGTACCGGCGCCAGCGGGTTCGTGCCACCTCCGATACCGCCCAGCGCGCCCGTTGCCGTGCCGAGCGCATTGCTCAGCGTGCCGGTTGCCGTGTTCAATGCACCGGTCAATGCACCGGCCGGGTTGCCGCCACTCAATGCACCGGTCACTTGATTCACCACGCCCTGTACCGGCGCCAGCGGGTTCGCGCCGCCTCCGATTCCGCCCAGTGCGCCCGTCACCGTGCCAAGTGCGCCGGTCAACGCTCCCGCCGGGTTGCCGCCACCGAGCGCGCCCGTTGCCGTGCCGAGCGCATTGCTCAGCGTGCCGGTTGCCGTGTTCAATGCACCGGTCAATGCACCGGCCGGGTTGCCGCCACTCAATGCACCGGTCACTTGATTCACCACGCCCTGTACCGGCGCCAGCGGGTTCGCGCCGCCTCCGATTCCGCCCAGTGCGCCCGTCACCGTGCCAAGTGCGCCGGTCAACGCTCCCGCCGGGTTGCCGCCACCGAGCGCACCCGTTACCTGATTCACCACACCTTGCACCGGCGCCAGCGGGTTCGAACCGCCTCCGATCCCGCCCAGTGCACCCGTTGCCGTGCCGAGTGCATTGCTCAGCGTGCCTGTTGCCGTGTTCAATGCACCGGTCAATGCACCGGCCGGGTTGCCGCCGCTCAACGCGCCGGTCACTTGATTCACCACGCCCTGTACCGGCGCCAGCGGGTTCGCGCCACCGCCGATCCCACCCAGTGCGCCCGTCACCGTGCCGATTGCCCCCGTCAACGCACCCGCCGGATTGCCGCCACCGAGCGCCCCCGTCACTTGATTCACCACGCCCTGTACCGGCGCCAGCGGGTTCGTGCCGCCACCGATCCCGCCCAATGCACCCGTCACCGTGCCGAGTGCGCCGGTCAACGCGCCCGCCGGGTTACCGCCACCGAGCGCCCCCGTCACCTGATTCACCACGCCCTGCACCGGCGCGAGCGGCTGCACCGTGCCGCCGCCACCGCCGAGTGCGCCCGTCACCGCCCCCACGGCGCCCGACAGCACTTGCCCCGGCTCCCCGAGCGACGTCTGGATCGCGCCCGACCCGCCCGCCGTCACGGTCACCGAGCCCAGCGGCGACGTGCCCGTCGCGACCAGCCCGACCGACACGCTGTTCGTCGGTGGATTGACGATCACCTGCGGGATCGGCAGCGCATCGAGGGCGCCCGCCATCGCGGAACCCGAAGCCAGCACCCCGAACACCGTCGCGACCGACAGCGCCACACCCGTCAATTTGAAGTTCTGTCCCATCGTTATTTTCCCCATCTCGGTTGGCACTACGTTGACAAAGCATGGGGACGGATTGCACGAAGCGTGCCAATTCCAAAAACCGGCCGTTTCGCCTATCTGTTGATCGTCAATAAGGCTTTTTTAATTGATTTCAAGCGAAATCGGTGGATTGCAGCGCCTTAATCGTCTGATGAAAAAGGCCTTCGGAACACGGATGTAACGTAACGTTTGCGAGCCCCGCGGTAACGTGTTCCGGTACATGCCGCGTACCGCCGGAGCATGCGGCCGCGATGGGACCTATACCGTCGGAGCCGGCTGCCCATTACGCATTTCAGCAATATGAAAATGCATTGATAAATCGCGAATTTGCTGATTTTCTTTTATCGCGAGATTTTCTTTCTTATCGATTACGCAGGTCATTTCAGATTGCGCGGATTTCGATAATCCGGACGGCAAAATGAAAAACTGTGAACGGCACGCATTGCTACCGATGCATGCCGGTGGCCGAAACCGCATCTGCGCGCCGCGGGTTCAACCGAAGCGTGCGGGCCGGTACGGATGGGGATCGATATAGGTCGGCGCACCCGTCATCATTTCGGCGAGCAGACGGCCGGTCGCGGGCCCAAGCGTGAGCCCGTGATGGCAGTGGCCGAACGCGAACCACAAATGGCGGTGGCGCGGCGCGGGCCCGATCACCGGACGCATGTCGGGCGTGCACGGCCGCATCCCGAGCCACGGCTCCGGATCGAGCCGCTCGCCGATGCCGAACGCGTCGCGCGCCAGCGGTTCGGCGCGTGCGAGTTGCACGCCGGTCGGCGGCGCGTCGCGCGGCGCGATCTCGACGCCGGTCGTGAGCCGCAGGCGGCCGCCCTCCATCGGCGCGACGACGAAGCCCTCCTCGGTATCGCACACGGGCACGTTCAGCAGCGTGCGGGTCGGCAGGTAATGCATGTGATAGCCGCGCTTCGCGCGCAGCGGAATCCGGTAGCCGAGCGGCGCGAACACCCGATCGGACCACGGCCCGAGCGCGACCACGGCCGAGCGCGCCGATATCGGCCCGTGCTCGGACCCGACCTGCCAGCCGTCATCCACCTGCGCGAGCGTCGTCGCGTCGCCGCGCACGAACGTGCCGCCGTCGCGCTCGAACAACCGCGCATAGGCCTTGGTCAGCCCGCCCGGGCTCGACACCGTCTTCGGGTCCTGCCAGTGGAAGGCGCCGCAGAAGGCGCCGCCGATACCGGGCTCGCGCGCACGCAGCGCAGGCGCGTCGAGCACGGTCATCCGCAGCCCGTGCGCGTCGGCCACGCGCTGCTGGGCGCGCGCTTCCGCATCGAACAGCGCGGGCGAACGAAACGCCTCGATCCATCCGCCGTCGTGCACGAGCGGCTGTGCGTCGGTGCGCGCGAGCAGCGCATCGTGCTCGACGACGCTCGCCGCGACGAGCGGCAGCAGGTCGCGCGCGGCGGCCGCGAGCCGCTGCGGCGACGATTCGCGCCAGAAGCGCGCGAGCCAGCCGGCGTACTCGGGCAGCGCCTTGTAGTCCCAATAGAGATCGACCGAACGGTTGCGCGCGTAGCGCAGCAGCGTGCCGAGCCGGCGCGGAAACGCATACGGCACGACCGACGAGCGCTCGATCAGCCCCGCATTGCCGTGGCTGGTTTCCTCGCCGGGCGCGCGCCGGTCGACGAGCGCGACGCGCAGCCCGCGATCCTGCAGATGCAACGCCGACGACACGCCGACGATGCCGGCCCCCAGAACGATGACGTCGAAATCCATGGTTCCCCGCACTGCGTCGAGATGGGAGGCGCCGTGCGCCGGCCCCGCGGCCGACGCACGGCGGCGCTTACTTCGCGATGATGTCGCGCTTGAAGTACTTCCGCGACAGCGCGCTCAGCGTGCCGTCCTGCTTCAGCGCGTCGAGCGCGCCGACGATCTTCGCCTGCAGCGCCTTGTCGTTCTTGCGCATCCCGAAGCCGGTGCCTTCGCCGAGCGTCGCCGGATCCTTCAGCGGCTCGCCGACGATCTGGTAGTCGCGGCCGGCCGGCTTGTCGAGGAACCCGTCCTGCGCGGTCTGCGCTTCCTGCACGGCCGCGTCGAGGCGCCCCGCGACGAGATCGGCGTAGATCTGGTCCTGATCCGCGTACGACACGACGGCCACGCCCGCGTCGGCCCAGTGTGCCTTCAGGAAATCCTCCTGCGACGAGCCTTGCAGCACGCCGACGTGCTTGCCGCGCAGGCTCGCGGCGTCGGGCTTCAGCGGCGAGCCGTGCTTCGCCACCATCACGATCGGCACCACGTAGATCGCCGGCGTGAAGTCGATGCTCTGCTTGCGCTTCGCGGTGATGTTCATCGCAGAGTTGATCGCGTCGAACTTGCGCGCCTGCAGCGCCGGGATCAGCCCGTCGAACGCATTCTCGACCCACACGCATTTCATGTTCAGCTTCGCGCACACCGCGTTGCCGATGTCGACGTCGAACCCCTGCAACCGACCGGCCGGCGTCTTGCTCTCGAACGGCGGATAGGCGGCTTCGATCCCGAAGCGCAGCGTGGTCTGTTCCGCATGGGCCGCGACGGCCGCGCACGCGAGCGCCGCAGCGGCGCAAAGGGAAAGTTTCCAGTTCATGACGGTCCTTCTGTTCCGGATTGAGGCTGAAGATCGGTCGCACGACGCCCTCGACCGGGCGCCAGGGCAGCATCCGACGCACGCAGCCGCGTGGCGGCGTGCCGGATCCTGCACGCGAAATATAGACTTAAAGTCTACTATAGACTATAGGGGATACGAGAATGCCGCGTCGTTTCTCGACGTCGGAATTTCGTCGCCTGCTTCCGGATGCCTTTGATTCCATGGCTTTTTCCATGAACCCGGCAACGACACGACGTCTCGAAAAGAAAAATCCTCCCGACTTCGTTTGTCTATATTAGACTTTTCGTCCATCACGAACCCGCCGGACGCCGTCTTTCGAGACTTTCTGTCCAGCCCGAACCGGAGATGTCCGATGACGCAAACCGTCCCCACCCCGCCGCTGATCGTCGACGAAGCCGCAGTGCGCGCGGCGCTGCCGTCGCTCGACGTGCTCGGCACGCTGCGCCGCATGTTCGCTTCGCTCGCCGCGGCGCGCGCGGTGCAGCCGCCGCAGACGCTCACGCTGTTTCCCGACCGGGCCGGCGACTTCATCACGTATCTCGGCGCGCTCGCCGATGCGCAGGTGTTCGGCGCGAAGCTGTCGCCGTACATCGTGGCGGGCGGCCAACCCGACGGGAGACCGATCGTCACCGCATGGACCGCGCTGATGTCGATGCAAACCGGCCAGCCGCTGATGTGGTGCGACGCGGGGCTCTTGACCGTCGAACGCACGGCCGGCACGACGGCGCTCGCGGTCGACTGCCTCGCGCCGCGCGACGCCCGTCGTCTCGCGATCGTCGGCACGGGGGCGGTCGGCATCGCGCACCTCAGGCACACGGCGGCGCTGCGCGACTGGGACACGATCCGCGTGTACTCGCCCGCGCTCGCCGGCGACGCCGCACAGCAAGCGGCCCTCGCCGCGCTCGACCCGCGCGCCCGCGCGGCGGCGAGCATCGAGGCCTGCGTGCGCGATGCGGACGTGGTGATGCTGTGCACGTCGTCGGGCACGCCCGTACTCGGCGACGGGATGCTCACGCGCCCCGCGCTCGTCACGTCGATCAGCACGAACGTCGCGCGCGCGCACGAAATCCCGCCCGCGTGGCTGCCGGACATGGACGTCTACTGCGACTACCGGCACACGACACCCGCGAGCGCCGGCGAGATGCAGATCGCGGCGGCCGAGCACGGCTGGGATGCCGGCCGGATCGTCGGCGACCTGCCCGCGCTCGTCGCCGGCACCTGCGCGGCGCCGTCGCGCACGCGTCACGCGTTGTTCCGCTCGATCGGCCTCGGGCTCGAAGACATCGCGATCGCGCATGCGCTGTACACGCATCTGACGCACGCATGAACGGCACGCGCACGCGGGGCCGATACAATGGCGCAACCGCCGCGGCGGCCGCGCGCGGGCGCACGGGCATGCCGGCCGACGGTGCGCCGGCTCGCCGCCCCGACACGCTGCCCGGCTTCCGCCCACCCGAGATCGCGACACCGATGCGCAAGAAGAAATCTCCCGTCAAAGACCTGCTGCTCACCCGCTATGCGCCGATCGCCGACGGTATCGCCGCACTGTTCTTCCCGTACGCGGAAGTCGTGATCCACGACCTGCACGACCAGACCGTGCTGTATCTCGCGAACAACCTGTCCAAGCGCGAGGTCGGCGACGATTCCGCGCTCGAGGAAATCGATCATTCGGCGCGCGAGCGCGTGATCGGCCCGTACGAGAAGCTGAACTGGGACGGCCGGCGGATGCGCTGCGTCAGCAACGTGCTGTTCGACGACGACAGCCGGCCGGCCGGGATGATGTGCATCAACTTCAACATCGCGGTGTTCGACGAAGTGCGCGCGACACTCGACCTGTTCATCAAGGGCGCGGGCGTCGTCGCGCAGCCCGACGAGCTGTTCCGCGACGACTGGCAGGAGCGCATCAACACGTTCCTGCACGGCTGGCTGCGCGAGCGGCAGGTCGGGCTGAACGGGCTCACGCGCGAGCACCGGCGCGAGCTCGTCGAGGCGCTGTACGCGGAAGGCGCGTTCCGCGGCAAGAGCGCGGCGAACTACGTCGCGAACGTGCTCGGGATGGGGCGCGCGACGGTCTACAAGCATCTCAAGCACCTGAAGGAAACGCAGGGCGACGCGTGAGCGCGACGCGGCGGGCGCCATCGCGGTAGCCCGGTCGTCGGTACCGGCCGGCAGTTCCACGCCCCTGCTTCGCGACACGCGGGCGCGCCCCTTTCGCACCGTGCCACGCGGTTGCGCGAGCGACGAAGCGTCGAAACATAAAGTGATATAGTCTCGGTTACATTTTTTTGCCGCCCGGACCGCCCATGACGACCGCTCCCGCCCCAACTGCCCGCCCGACCCTGACCGTCGAAATCTGGTCCGACCTGATTTGCCCGTGGTGCTGGATCGGCAAGCGCCGCTTCGACGAGGCGCTGGCCGCGTTCGCGCACGCCGACCGCGTCGACGTCGCGCTGCGCGCGTACCGGCTGATGCCTGGCCAACCCGTCGAGCCGGTCGAGGCGATGCTGGCCGGCAAATACCGGATGGCGCCTGCGCAGGTCGACCAGATGCTGCGCCAGGTGACCGATGCGGCCGCGAGCGTGGGGCTGCGCTACGACCTGCCCGGCACGCTCGTCGGCGACACGCTCGACGGCCACCGGCTCGTGAAGCTCGCGCAAGCGTCGGGCCGCGCGCAAGCGCTGACCGAGCGGCTCTACCGCGCCTATTTCTGCGAGCACGGCTCGCTGTTCGATCATGCCGAGCTGACCGAGCTTGCGGTCGAAGCCGGGCTCGAGCGCTCGGCCGTCGAAGCCGTGTTGCGCAGCGACGCGTATCGCGACGAAGTCGAAGCCGACATCGCGCGCGCCGCACGAATCGGCGGGCGCGGCGTGCCGCTGTTCGTGTTCGGCGACCGCTATGCGGTGTCGGGTGCGCAGCCGGCCGACGCGTTCGCGCAGGCGCTCGACCAGGCGTGGCGCGACGGCATCGTCGAGCCCGGCGGCGGCGACGCGGCCGCCTGCGGCCCCGACGGCTGCGAACTGCCGGCTCGGCCGTAACGCTCATCCCGCTCCACGCGCGCCGCAGCCGCGCGCGCCACTACGCGACGCTCCTGCCACAAACCGGCAGGAAGCGCGCGCCGCCGGCATCTACAATGCATCCTTTCAAATAACTATCGGAAGGCTGCAAGCCCATGACCCACGGGATTCACGGCGAGAAGCGCTGGTACGCGCTGATCGTGCTCTGCCTCGGCGTGCTGATGATCGTGCTCGACAGCACGATCGTGAACGTTGCGCTGCCGTCGATCAGCACCGATCTCCACTTCACCGAAACGGCCCTCGTGTGGGTCGTCAATGCATACCTGCTGACGTTCGGCGGCTGCCTGCTGCTCGGCGGCCGGCTCGGCGACCTGTACGGCCAGCGGCGCATGTTCCTCGCGGGCCTCGTCGCGTTCACGCTCGCGTCGCTCGCGTGCGGCCTCGCGCAATCGCAGGGGATGCTGATCGCCGCACGCGCGGTGCAGGGGTTCGGCGGCGCGGTCGTGTCGGCCGTCTCGCTGTCGCTGATCATGAACCTCTTCACGGAACCCGGCGAACGCGCACGCGCGATGGGCGTCTACGGTTTCGTGTGCGCGGGCGGCGGCAGCATCGGCGTCCTGCTCGGCGGGCTGCTGACAAGCTCGCTGTCGTGGCACTGGATCTTTCTCGTCAACCTGCCGATCGGCGTCGCCGTCTACGCGATGTGCGTCGCGCTGCTGCCGCGCACGCGTGCGCCGGCGGGCACCGCACGGCTCGACGTCGCCGGCGCGATCACCGTGACCGCGTCGCTGATGCTGGCCGTCTACGGCATCGTCGGCGGCAACGAGGCCGGCTGGCTGTCGACGCAGACCGTCGCGCTGATCGGCGCGGCCGTCGTGCTGCTCGTGCTGTTCATCGCGATCGAGTCGCGCGCCGCGCATCCGTTGATGCCGCTCACGCTGTTCGCCGCCCGCAACGTCGCGCTCGCAAACGCGATCGCCGTGCTGTGGGCGGCCGCGATGTTCGCGTGGTTCTTCCTGTCCGCGCTGTACATGCAGCGGGTGCTCGGCTACGGGCCGCTGCAGGTCGGCCTCGCGTTCCTGCCCGCGAACCTGATCATGGCCGCATTCTCGCTCGGGCTGTCGGCGCGCATCGTGATGCGCTTCGGGATCCGCGGCCCGATCGCCGTCGGCCTGCTGATCGCGGCGTGCGGCCTCGCGCTGTTCGCGCGCGCGCCGGTCGACGGCGCTTTCGTGTGGCACGTGCTGCCCGGCATGACGCTACTCGGCATCGGCGCGGGCGTCGCGTTCAATCCGGTGCTGCTCGCCGCGATGAACGACGTCGACCCGGCCGATTCCGGGCTCGCGTCGGGCATCGTCAACACCGCGTTCATGATGGGCGGCGCGCTCGGGCTCGCGGTCCTCGCCAGCCTCGCCGGCGCCCGCACCGACGCGCTCGCGGCGGCGCAAGCCGCGCCGCTCGACGCGCTGAACGCCGGCTACCGCGCGGCATTCGCGTTCGGCGCGGCGTTTGCGGCCGTGGCCGCGCTGATCGGTTTCGCGCTGCGGATCCGGCCGCCACGCGCGGTCGAAGGCGCCGGCCCCGCGATGCACTGACCGTCGGCAGCCGGGCGGGAACCGGCGTCGAATCGGGGCGCGCAGTGTCGCGCCCTTTTTTGCGCATGCCGGATGCGCGGCATACGCACCCGGCTCGTCTTACCGTTCAGGCCGACGATCCTCGGCCCGCCCCTGCTCAAACGCCCGTTTGACGCCCCGCCGGCGGCCGCCGCGTGAGCTCCCCCGCCGATTTTTAACGCAGTCGTACGTTGACGCGTCACTTTTGCGACAATGGCGGACTTTGATGCGCGCGCCGCGGCCGCGCGCCGCCGCCGAACGCCGCATAACCGCCTGCTTCCGATGTCGCTTCCCCATATCGATCTGCTGTACTCCCTGTCCGGCCTGTTCGTCGGCATCCTCGTCGGCCTGACGGGCGTCGGCGGCGGTTCGTTGATGACGCCGATTCTCGTGCTGCTGTTCGGCGTCCACCCCGCGACGGCGGTCGGCACCGACCTGCTGTACGCGGCCGCGACCAAGGCCACCGGCACGCTCGTCCACGGCCTGAAAGGCTCGATCGACTGGCGTATCACGGGCCGGCTCGCGGCGGGCAGCGTGCCGGCCGCGGCGCTCACGCTGTGGTGGCTGCACACGCACGGGATGAACACGCCGGGCACCGCGCGGATGATCCAGCTCGTGCTCGGCGTCGCGCTGCTGCTCACGTCGGTCGCGCTGATCTTCCGGCCGCAGCTCACGGCCTTCGCCGCACGCAACCCGCTCGCGCCGAACCCCGCGCGCACGCTGTGGTCGACCGTGCTGACGGGCGCCGCGCTGGGCGTGCTCGTGTCGATGACGTCGGTCGGCGCCGGCGCGATCGGCGTGACCGTGCTCCTGTTGCTGTATCCGCTGCTCGCGACGACCCGCATCGTCGGCTCCGACATCGCGCATGCGGTGCCGCTCACGCTGGTCGCGGGCATGGGCCACTGGCTGCTCGGCTCGGTCGACTGGTCGATGCTGCTGTCGCTGCTGCTCGGTTCGCTGCCCGGCATCGTGATCGGCAGCCTGCTGTCGGCGCGCGCGCCCGAGCGGCTGCTGCGCAACCTGCTCGCGTCGACGCTCGTCGCGGTCGGCGTGCGGCTCGTGCTGGCGTAAGCGGCGGGGCCGCCCTTTCCTCCGCGGTTACGCCCCTTCCCGTCCGGCGCACGACGCGCCGGCCCAGCGCGCGCCGCACAAGAAAAACAGCCCGACCGGCCTGCGCCGATCGGGCTGTCGTCCATCCGGGGCGGCGCGGGCCGCCCGCGCCGCTTACTGCCCCTGCTGCTGCAGTTTCTGCTGCTTCATCTGCTGCGTGCGCGCCTGCAGCTTCAGCACGCGCTGCAGCGCGGTGCGGTTCGCGAGGATGCCGTCGTAGAAGTTGGCGAGATCGCCCTTCAACGCGGTCCGCGACGCGTCGTTCAGGTAGATCATGTGGCCCGACGGGTAGTTCTTGATCGTCAGGTTCTGCGCCTTGAGCGTCGGATCGAGCGGCATCTGCGCGAGCGTCAGCTCCGTCTGGTGGAACGGCGTGACGGCGTCGAAATAGCCGTTCGCCGACAGCACCTTCAGGTCCGGGTTCACGCTCATCGTCGATGCGAGGTCGCCGGCCGTGTACAGCGTATTGCCGCCGCCCTTGTTCGCGCCGGTCGGATCCGTGTGGCTGAAGTCCCAGTTGTTGAAGACCTGGTCGTTCAGGTCCACGAACGACGACGTCGACGTGTACTTGAGGTCGGTGTTGATGTAGCTGTTCCACAGCACCGTGTACGCGCCGCCGACGTTCGTGATCGACGGATCGTTGCTGCCCGAGTTCGGCAGGATGTACGGCGCGATGCCCTTGCCCGTGAAGTTCGCGCGGCCGTCGTACTGCCCGATCTGCGTGCCCGGCACGAGCGTCAGGAAGAACGTGTACGGCGGGTTGTCGTCCGACGAAGGCACGTTGCCGAGCGCAGCCGGGTTGCCGAAGGTCTGGATCAGCGACGTCGGGTCCGTGCCGATGTACGAACCCATCTGCTGCGCGGTCTGCAGGTTCAGGTTCAGCCGCACGTTCACGAAGCCGCCGTCCTGCGGGTTCGGCTTCTGCGCGAGCGGCGCGAGCGTGTTGTCCGCGTAGTTGCGGGCCTGGACCATGTACGCGTCGAGATCGGTCGGCGTCGGGTTGAGCGTCGTCTTCTTCCAGTAGAACGCGTCGGCCGCGAGCGTCGGGAACGTGCCGACCGCGGACAGCGCGTTCGCGTAGTCGAGGATCGACGACTGCAGCGTGATCCCGTTCAGGTCGATGCCGTCCTCGTGCAGCACCCACGACACGACCGCGCTGCGCGCGGTGCCGTACGACTCGCCGTACAGGAACTTCGGCGAATTCCAGCGCGAGTACTTGGTCAGGTAGCGCTGGATGAAGCGGTCGATCGAGCGCGCATCCTGGTCGGTGCCCCAGAAGTCCTTGTTCTTCGCCGGCGCGATCGCCGTCGAGTAACCGGTGCCGACCGGGTTGATGAACACGAGGTCGGTGCGGTCGAGCAGGCTGTCCGGGTTGTCGAGCAGCTTGTACGGGGCCGGCGGCGTGAAGTTCGGGAACGACGACTGCAGACGCTTCGGCCCGTACGAGCCGAGCAGCAGGTAGACCGACGACGAACCGGGGCCGCCGTTGTAGAAGAACGTGACCGGACGCGGCTTCGACGGGTCCGGATTGTCCTGCGTGTACGCAACGTAGAACATCTTCGCGTTCGGCGCCGACGTGATCGGATCGATCGTCGTCAGGTGGCCCGTGGTGGCCGTGTACTTGATCGTCTTGCCGCCGATCGTCACCTGGCGGTGCACGACTGCCGCGCCTTCGGTCGAATCCGTGACCGCGTCGTTCGGCCCTGTGCCGTACACGTCGGTGTCGACGTACGGCTGGTCGGCCGCGGCGGCGGCCGTTGCGTCGGTATTGACCGACGTGCTGCCGCTCGACGTCGCGGCCGCGGTGGCGGCCGCCGCGCTCGGGCTCGGCCCGTCGTCGCCGCCGCACCCCGTGACGAGCAGCGCCGCGGCCGCTGCCGCGGCGAGCGGTACGCTCAGGGTCGTTCCAAATAGCGCGAAACCGTCTTTCAAGGACTTGCGTGTCGTCATTATTGCCTCTCGAACAGAACGATAAATACCGCCGGCCGCAAAGGATCGTTTGCGCCGGCGCTCCGCACCGGGAATGCATTCGTTATGCGACGCACTCCGAGTTTTTTACCGGATCGGCGAATACCGATCGGCACGATTTACCCCACCCATGTTTTTTTGCAACCGCACAATGGAATCAATTCCATTGCGAACGACCATTCAACGGTTCGCAGCAATACGAATTCATTTCGCGAATTCGCATGCGCACGAAATCGACGACAAGGCGACACCCTGCGAAGCCCGCCAGACAAGGCGCCTTCACTTCGAAAAGACGAACGATTCCGGTCGGCACGACACCGATTAATCGCGAAACGGCGATCAATCGCGGCTCGGGCCAACTGAATAAAATCGAAAGGATCGATTAACTAAAAGGAAAGGAATATTCTCGTATCTGGAATTTATTAAATTAAGTGAAAATACCGGCGCATAATAGGTTCCGGATTTATGGCCGTAAAGTAATAATTTGTTACGGCGCTCGCCATTCGGATAAAAGGCAGTACGGGACCGATTCCAGGCGATGCAAAGAAAAAAGCCGGACGGCTGCCCGGCTTCGTCGGAGGCGGCGCAACGGCCGCCGTCAGAGCGGCACGTCGATCGTGCCGACGCCGACGGAAATCGCGTTCGCGCCCGGCGCGGCCGAGATCGGCGGCAGGTTCGCGCTCGTCAGCGCGGGCGCGGCGCCCGGCGTGCCGCCGCGCGGCACCGTGCGGATCACCTGCGACGGCGGCAGCGGCGCGCCGTTCTTCAGGTGCTTCCACATCAGGTTCAGCGCCTGCACGTTGTAGTAGTGAACCGGCACGAAGCGCGTGTCGAAGCCCGGAACCGACAGGAATGCGTCGAAGTGCTGGCCGTTCGTCACTTCGTAGAACACCAGCTGGCTGCGCCCGGCTTCGCTGATGCCGTTCTGCGCGACGTACGCGCGCGATGCGTGGTTCACGGGCACGAGCGCGTCGCTGCGGCCCTGCACGATGATCGCCGGCTTGCCGTGCAGGTTCGCGTTCACGCGCACCGCGTCGACGTTCGCGGGCATGCCGAGCATCCCGTTCGTCCACAACTGGCGCAGGCACAGCGCGCCCGCGAAGCTCGCGTCGGGCGTCGCGAGCCGGTGGTCGACGCCCGCGCCGTTGTTGAACACGAGATTGATGCCAGCCGTCGGCGGCACGCCGTTGCCGGCGCCGAACACGGCCGGCATCGGCGACGCGGCGGGCGTCGCGACCGCGCCGGTCGCCGGGTTCGTCGTCGCGAAGCTGAAGTTGCACAGGTTGTCGGTCACGCGCGAGCGCGTGTACGCGTTCGCATAGGTGACCGCAATCGCCGGAATCGCCTGCGAATCCCACATCGGCGCCTGCAGCAGGTCGGAATCGGCCAGATAGCCGGCCGCATGGAGCTGCGCGAGCGCGTCGGCCGCCTGGCTCTGCGTGTCGGCGCCCGCCACCAGCCCGGCCGCGGCGAGCGTCGCGCAGCGCTGCGTGCGGATCGACTGCGTGGTCGCGGCCGGCAGCGCGCTCAGGTACGGCGCGGCGGCGAGCGACGCCGACGCGGCCGCGCACGGTTCCAGCAGGTTCGCGAGCGTCGCGTAATCGGCCAGCGGCCGGCCGAACGACGGCACCGGTTGGCCGCCGGCGCGCACGACCGCATTCGGCGCCATCCGCACGTTGATCTGCGGCTCGCCGACCACGACTGCGGTAATCCAGCCGCGGTCGTCCTGTTCGGCCGCCGCGAGCGACGCGCCGCCGCCGTTGCTGACCGACGCGGCGATCGTCGTGATGTCGCCCGCGCGATAGCGCACGCCGTGACGCGCGCCGTCGACCAGCGGTCCGAACTGCTCGTTGAGCGCCCAGTACGCGAACTCGACCGACTGCAGCGTCACGCGCCCCCAGTCCTGCTCGGGATTCTGCTGCGAATGCGCGTGCTTGAACGCATAGCGGTTCGGGAAGCGGCCGTTGAACGCGGCGAGATCGCCGCTCGTCACGTTCGCGGTGAACAGGCTCGCGGTGCCGGCCAACACCGCGTTGGCGAGCGTGCCGTCGATCAGCGTCACGGTGTCGGAGCCGAGCTCGTGCGCGCCGTTGCCGCCGCCCTTGTCGTTGTAGGCCACCGCGCAGCCGCGCTTGAGCGCCCACTCGCCGGCCGCGGAAATCGCGCCGTACACGCCGCGCGAGCCGGACGACGTCGCGGTGACGATGCACGGCTGCGCGGGATCGAAGCGCGCGGGCACCTGCACGAGCAGCGTCACGTTCTTCGCGCCGCTGCCGTCGTCGGCATACGCGAGATATTCGGTGCCGGCGATCTTGCCTTCGCCGAGCGTATCGTTGCCGTCGAGGTCGACGTTCGGCCCCCAGAAGCGCCCGTAGCCGCCGTTCGCGCTCATGTCGACGAGCGCGCGGTAGTTCGACCAGATCGCGAGGCGACGCAATTCGGCGCTCGTCGGCCGCGACGGGTTCGCGAAGCCGGGCGCACTCGCCGCGGCGAGGCCCGTCTTGCCAAGGCCGGCCGTCAGCAGGTCGTCGCTCGCGCCGTCGTAGGCCGTCGTGCGCACGCTGCCGGACACGAAGCCGGGCAACCGGTTGCGCTCGGCCGATTCGTCGCCGTTGCAGGCGCCGAGCATCGCGACCGCGGCCAGCACCGCTCCCCACACCATCCGCCTGCCCCACCCGAGCTTCGTCATCGCCGCCCCCACGATATCGTTATCGGTCCGCCGCCGCGCCGCGCGCGGCGCTCGGTCTCTGAAACGCAAACGGGCCCCGGCATGCCGGGGCCCGCCTGGAAACGGGCGCACGCGGCGCTCGCGCGCCGCCGCCCGGCGTTACTGCTGCTGAACGGTCAGCTTGTTCGTGACCGACGTCACGCCCTTCACGCTCTTGGCTGCCTCTTCCGCCTTGTCGATCTGTGCCTGGTCGGGCACCGTGCCCTCCAGCGAGATCGCGCCGCCCTTCGAACGCACGACGAGGTTCGCCACGTCGATGCCGCCCGCCTTCGTAATGGCCTTGCGCACCGCGTAGCCGAGCTTGCGGTTCGCCTTCTTCGCGGTTTTCGCGGCGGCCTTCGGCGCGCTCGCCGCGGCCGACGGCGCTTCCGTACCCGCTGCGTCGCTCGACTGCGCATACACGCTGCCCGACAGACAGGCCGCCACGGCGGCGACACCCAACGCTCTCAACACGATCGACTTCATGCTATCTCCTTATCACTCCGGAACGGCCGTGCACAGTACGGCCGGATACCCCCAAAAACAGCCGGCCCGCGCGCGAACGGGCGGGACAGCCGGTGTTTTCCACGGCGATACGAGAGAGGCGTCACGGGCCGGCGGCCGGCGCACGCGAAAGCGGGCCGGCCGGGCCGGACAGCCGCCGGCCGGACGCGCCCGGTCTCATGACGTGCCGGGTCGCGCGCGATTCGGGCGCGGCTGCGTCGCACAATGTAATCCAGCGCCCGCGGAAGCGCAAAGCTTTTGACGCGACGGCGCGCGCCGCTGCCGCCGCGCCGCCGTGCCATCCCGCCGCGACTCGCGCATGGGCGGCGAAACCGGGTACCATCGCCGCGAGCATCCGCGTCGTCCGGTGACGACCGTCACCGATGCGTCACGCCAGCGTCACTCGCCGATTCCATGAAGCCTGCCCGCCCTCGCCCGCCGCGCCGTATCCTCGCCCGCTTCGTCGCCGTCTCGTGGCGCGACCTCGCGCTGTCGATCGGCCCGACCGTGCTGCTCGCCGGCGCGGCCGTCTGGCTCGCGGTCAAGCTGATCCAGCCTGCGCCGCCGTCCACGCTCGTGATTTCGTCCGGGCCGCCCGGCAGCACCTACTGGAACGCCGCCCAGAAATACAAGGCGATCCTCGCGAAAAACGGCGTCACGCTCGACGTTCAATCGTCCGAAGGTTCCGCGCAGAACCTCGCGCGGCTGTCGAACCCGAACGCGCCGGTCGACGTCGGCTTCGTGCAGAGCGGCATCGGCCCGAAGGAGCGCGACGAGCATCTCGTGTCGCTCGGCAGCATCGGCTACGTGCCGCTCGCGATCATGTACCGCGGCCCGGTCGTCGGGCGCCTGTCCGACTTCAAGGGCAAGCGGCTCGCGCTCGGCGCGGAAGGCAGCGGCGCGCGCGAACTGAGCCTCGCGCTGCTGAAGATGAACGGCATCGTGCCGGGCGGCCCGACCGAGCTCCTGCCGACGGCCGGCGAGGACGCCGCGACCGCGCTGCTCGACGGCAAGATCGACGCCGCGTTCCTGTCGGGCGACTCGACGCAGATCCCGGTGATGGCGAAGCTGTTCCGCGCGCCGGGCGTGCACGTCTACTCGTTCACGCAGGCCGACGCGTATGCGCGGCGCTTTCCGTACCTGACCGCGATCACGCTGCCGATGGGCGTCTACGATCTCGGCCGCAACCTGCCGCCCGCCGACATCCACACGGTCGCGCCGACGATCGAACTCGTCGCGCGCGACTCGCTGCACCCCGCGCTGTCCGACCTGCTGATCGAGGCGGCGCGCGAAGTGCACGGCCACGCGACGATCCTGCAGCACGCGGGCGAATTCCCGTCGTCCGTCACGCGCGGCTTCCCGCTGTCCGACGATGCCGCCCGCTACTACAAATCAGGCAAGACCTTCTTGTACCGGCGGCTGCCGTTCTGGGTCGCGAGCCTCGTCGACCGGCTGCTGGTCGTCGTCGTGCCGCTGATCGTCGTGCTGATCCCCGGGCTGCGGCTCGTGCCGTCGCTGTACGGCTGGCGCGTGCGCTCGCGCATCTACCGCTGGTACGGCGCGCTGATCGCGCTCGAGCGCAGCGCGCTCGGCGAACATACGGCCGACGAGCGCGTCAAGCTGCTCGACGAGCTGGACGACATCGAGGAAGCCGTGAACCGGATGAAGATGCCGCTCGCGTACGCGGGACAGTTCTACGTGCTGCGCGAGCACATCGGTTTCGTGCGCGAACGGCTCACCGCGCACGACCAGGATGCGCCGGCGGCCCCGCCCGGCGCCGGCCATCCGCCGGCACGCACGGAAACCGACCCGCCGCCGGCCGGCGACGCCCCCCGGGCGACTCCCGGTTCCGCGTAAGCGAACGATCCGCGATCATTGCTGCATGCGCGCGCCGCCGCGTAACATGGAGGCCGCCGCCAGGCGCCGCACGCCCCACCCTCTGGAGAACGACATGACAACCGGCCTCGATACCGCCCAACCCGCCTGGTTCTTCGACTTCGTGTCGCCGTTCTCGTATCTGCTGCTCGAACAGCACGACAAATGGCCGGACGTGCCGTTCAACCCCGTCGCCGTCTCGCTGCCCGACCTGCAGCGCCACTGGGGCCAACGCCCGAGCGCCGACGTGCCGGCCAAACGCGTGTTCACGTACCGGCATGCGCTGTTTCGCGCGGAACAGCTCGGCATCCGCTTCAAGATGCCGCCCGCGCATCCGTTCGATTCCGACAAGGTCCTGCGCCTCGCGATCGCGCTGCGCGCCGATATCGTGACGGTGCTGGAAATGTTCCGCTTCATCTGGCGCGAAGGGAACGACCCGTCGACGCCGGAAGGCTTCGCGGCGCTGTGCGAACGCGTCGGCGTCGGCCACGGCGACGAGCTGATCGAATTCGAGGAAACCGCCGCGCAACTGACCCGCAACACGGCCGACGCGATCGCGCTCGGCGTGTTCGGCGTGCCCACCTTCTGGATGAACAAGCAGCTGTTCTGGGGCGAGGACGCGCTGCCGATGGTGCTGTACTGCGCGCGCACGCCGAACTGGCTCGAATCGCGCGAGGTCAAGCGGATCAGCACGCTGCCGAAGGGCCGCGCGTGATGGCCGGTATCACGCACGGCAACGCGCGGCTGCGGTAAGGTTACGCGTCACCGGACTCACCCCCAATCGATGGAAGACGACGACCGTACCGCCTCGCTCGACATCTGGCTCGTGCGCGTGTTGCGCACGCTGCTGCTCGAGCGCAGCGTCACGCAGGCCGCGCTGCGGCTGAACCAGACCCAGCCCGCGATCAGCACCGCGCTGCGCAAGCTGCGCGAGACGCTGAACGACCCGATCCTCGTGCGCGGCAAATCCGGCATGGTGCCGACCGAGTACGGCGCGTCGCTGCTCGACGCCGCATCGCGCGCGCTGCGCGAGGTCGATTTCATCGCGACGCCGCACGGCGACTTCGATCCGTCGTCCGCGCGGCGCACGTTCCGCGTCGCCGCGCCCGACTACCTGAACGATTTCTTCATGCCGACGCTGATCGAGCGCTTTCGCGATGCGGCGCCGCATGCCCATCTGGAGATCGATTCGCTGAATCCCGCGCTCGACCACGCGGGCGCGCTCGAATCGGGCGCGCTCGATCTCGTGATCGGCAACTGGCCGAAGCCCGACCCGCAGTTCGCGCGCCAGGACCTGTTCTCCGACACGATCGTGTGCCTGATGCGCGACGCGCATCCGCTCGCCCGCGTGCCGCTCACGCGCGACGCGTATGCGTCGGCCGCGCACGTCGCGCCCACCCCGTACACCGGCGACAAACGCAACGCGATCGAGATCGGCCTGGCGCGCGCCCGCCTCACGCGGCGCATCGTGACGACGCTGCCGTACTTCGGGATCGTGCCGCAGGTGCTGCTGCAGTCGGACCTGATCTTCACGACGACGCGCCGCTTCGCGACGCACTATGCGCAACTGCTGCCGCTCGTCGTCGTCGCGCCGCCCGTGCCGTTCCCGCGCATCAAGAGCTACCTGCTCACGCATCCGCAGCCCGATCGGCCGACCGACATCGCGTGGCTGTGCGCGCTGATGCAGAGCGTGTCCGACGAACTGACGGTCGCCCGCGGGCGCAAGCGCTGAAGCGGCGCGACGCGCGACGCGGGACGCCCCCGCGCACGATCACGCCGCGCGGCCGCTCAGGCCGTGCAGAACGTTTCCTGAAGATGGGTCCAGCGCACGACGCCCGCCGCGTCGCGCTCGAACACGGCCGTCGCGCGCCGCGCGGGCAATTCGCCCGAGGCCGCATGCTGCGCTTCGACGTAGGTGAGCGTCACGTGCGACGCGCCGGCGACGAGCACGCGAATGTCCGACAACGCGATCCGCAACCCCGGCTTCGCGCCGCCGAGCTGCGCGAACAGCGCACGTAGGCCATCGCGATCGAGCAGGCGGCCGTCGGTCAGAATCATCGTGAAACCGGTGGAGAAAGACGCGAGCAGCGCATCGAGCGCCGCGGGCGCGGTATCCGCGCCGGACAGCCAGCGCTCGATGGCGACGACGCTCGCATCGAGCGCGTCGAGATAGACCCGGTGATCGGACATGGTGCGTGCACGAAAGACGCGCGGCCCGATGCCGCGCGATCCGTGCAGTGTAGGCAAAAACGCGCCGGCGTGCGCCGGGCGTATCGGCCACGCGTCGTTATCGTGCGCAGCTGACGTCGTCGCGCGCGCGGCCCGCGGCGGCGGCCTTCGCATCGGCCACCGGCATGCCCGAGCGTGCCTGCAGCAGCTCCGCGCAGACGGCCACCGCGATCGCGCCCGGCGCCTTGTCGACGATGCCGGCGACACCGATCGGACACACCATCTCGACGAGCCGCGCCGGGTCGACGCCGCGCGCGGCGAGGCGGCGCTCGAACTTCACGCGCTTGGTGCGCGAGCCGATCATCCCGAAGTACGCGTAGTCGCGCCGCCGCATGATCTGCGCGGCGAGCGAGAAGTCGAGCGCGTGGTTGTGCGTCATCACGAGGAAGTACGCGCCGGGCGGCGCCGCGTCGACGACGGCCTCCGGCGTGTCGGTCGGCTCCGGCTGCACGTTCGGCGGACATTCGTCCGGGAACAGCTCGTCGCGCGTGTCGACCCACTGCACGACGCACGGCAGCGCGCCGAGCAGCGTGACGAGCGCGTGGCCGACGTGCCCGGCGCCGAACAGCACGATGTGCATCGGCGCCGGCGGCGCGGTTGCGCGGTTGCGCTGGCCGGTGCCCGGCGCGAACGGCTGCAGTTGCGACGGCGCGCTGCCGCACACGCCGTCGCATCCCGCGGCGGGTGCCGGCGACGCGGCACGCGGCGAACGAGCGCGGCCGTTCATGCCGGCCTCCCGCGGGCCATCCCGACGGCGTCGACCGCACCGTCGAGCCGAGCGCACGAAGCGAGCGTGGAGCGGCGGTTCATCGTCTCACCCTGCCCGAGCGGCGCTCGCCGCCCGTACCGCCTGCACCGCGCGCAGGATCGACTCGCCGGTGGCCGGCGCGTCGAGCGGCGGATTCACCCGGTAATCGCCGACTGCCGCGATCGCATCGCGCACCGCGAAGAACACCGAGAACGGCAGCAGCAGCGGCGGCTCGCCGACCGCTTTCGAACGGTGGATGCTGTCCTCGACGTTGCGGTTCTGGAACAGCCGCACGTTGAACTCGGGCGGCGTGTCGTTCACCGTCGGAATCTTGTACGTGGAGGGCGCGTGCGTCATCAGCTTGCCGCCCGCGTTCCACCACAGCTCCTCGGTCGTGAGCCAGCCCATCCCCTGAATGAACGCGCCTTCGACCTGACCGATGTCGAGCGCCGGGTTCAACGACGCGCCCACGTCGTGCAGCGCATCGACGCGCAGCGTGCGCATCTCGCCCGTGAGCGTGTCGATCACGACTTCCGATACCGCCGCGCCGTACGAGTAGTAGTAGAACGGGCGGCCCTGCAGCTTCGACTGATCCCAGTGCAGCTTCGGCGTCGCGTAGAAACCGTCGGACCACAGCTGCACGCGCGCGAGATACGCCTTCGCGATCACCTCGCCGAACGGCACGCTCGCGCCGCCGACCCACACGACGTCGTTGCCGAACTTCACGTCGGCCGCCTCGACCTTGCCGTCGCCGAACTGCTTCGCCGCGAACGCCGCGAGCCGCTCGCGCAACTGGCGCGCCGCATCCTGCGCGGCCTTGCCGTTCAGGTCCGAGCCCGTCGACGCGGCGGTCGCGGACGTGTTCGCGACCTTGCTCGTGTCGGTCGCCGTCACGCGGATCCGGCCGAAGCGGATGCCGAGCTCGTGCGCGACCACCTGCGCGACCTTCGTGTTGAGCCCCTGCCCCATCTCCGTGCCGCCGTGGTTCACGAGCACCGAGCCGTCGGTGTAGATGTGCACCAGCGCGCCGGCCTGGTTGAAGTGCGTGACGTTGAACGCGATCCCGAACTTCACCGGCGTGAGCGCGATGCCCTTCTTCAGCACCGTGTTGCGTGCGTTGAATGCGCGCACGCCCGCGCGCCGCGCGCGGTAGTCGCTCGTCGTCTCGAGTTCGCCGAGCAGCTCGTGCAGCACGTTGTCCTCGACCGTCTGCCCGTAAGGCGTCACGTTGCGTTCGGTCTTGCCGTACAGGTTCGCGTAGCGCACGTCGAGCGGATCGCGGCCGAGCGAGCGCGCGATGTCGTCGAGGATGTATTCGATCGCGAACGCGCCCTGCGGGCCGCCGAAGCCGCGGAACGCGGTGTTCGACTGCGTGTTGGTCTTGCCGCAGTAGCCGGCGATGTCGACGTCGCCGAGCCAGTACGCGTTGTCGAAGTGGCACACCGCGCGCGTCATCACCGGGCCCGACAGGTCGGCCGAGAAGCCGCAGCGCGACGTCATGTCGAGTGCGACGCCGTCGATGCGGCCGTCGTCGTCGTAGCCGACGTCGAAGCGGTAATGGAAATCGTGCCGCTTGCCGGTGATCATCATGTCGTCGTCGCGGTCCGGACGCAGCTTCACCGGGCACAGCAGCTTCCACGCGGCAAGCGCCGCGCAGCACGCGAACAGGCCCGACTGCGATTCCTTGCCGCCGAACCCGCCGCCCATCCGGCGGCATTCGACCAGCACGTTGTGCGACGCGACGCCGAGCACGTGCGCGACGAGGTGCTGCATCTCGCTCGGGTGCTGCGTCGAGCAGTACACGTGCATCCCGTCGTCGTCCTTCGGCACCGCATACGCGATCTGCCCTTCCAGGTAGAACTGCTCCTGCCCGCCGAGCAGCATCTCGCCCGACTCGCGGTGCGGCGCGGCAGCGAGCCGCGCGGCCGCGTCGCCGCGCGCGAGCTTCAGCGGCGGAATCACGTAGGTTTCGGCCTTGCGCGCTTCCTGCGCGGTCAGGATCGCGGGCAGTTCCTCGTAGTCGACCTGCGCGCGGCGCGCGGCGAGCCGCGCGGTTTCATGCGACGTCGCGACGACGATGAACATCGGCTGGCCGACGAACTGCACGACGCCCTTCGCGAGCACCGGATCGTCGTGGATGATCGGCCCGCAATCGTTGACGCCCGGGATGTCGTCGGCCGTGAACACGGCGACCACGCCCGGCGTCGCGCGCACCGCGTCGAAGTTCATCGACACGATCTTCGCGTGCGGCTTCGCGGACAACCCGAGCGCCGCATGCAGCGTGCCGGCGACGAGCGGGATGTCGTCGGTGTAGGTGGCGCGCCCGCTCACGTGCAGGTGGGCGGATTCGTGCGCACGCGACACGTGCACTTGCGCGGCGTCGGCCTGCGGGTCGACGGTGCTGAGGAACGGTTCTGCTTGCTGGTTCATGTTCGGTGTTCTCCGTCTTCAGACGCGCGCCGCGTCGTCGGCAACTTCGGCGGCCACTTCGCGCACGTTCAGCGCCTGCGGCGGCAGCGGGTCGTGCGGACGCGTCTCGAGCCAGAAGCGATACATCAGGTTCTTCGCGGTATCGAGACGATACGCGCTCGTCGCGCGCATGTCGGACAGCGGCTGGTAGTCGCGCTCGAGCGCCTGCATCGCGGCCTGCGCGGTGGCTTCGTGCCACTGTGCGCCGTCGAGCACGGCTTCCGTATGCGTGGCGCGCTTCGGCGTCGCCGCCATCCCGCCGAACGCGACGCGCGGCTCGCGGATCGTGTCGCCGTCCGCGATGAACGCGAACGCCGCGCACACGGCCGAGATGTCGGAGTCGAACCGCTTCGACAGCTTGTAGGTGCGGAACTGCAGCTTCGCGCGCGCGCCGGTGCGGGTCGGCACCTTCAGGCCGACGACGAACTCGTGCGGCGCCATGTCCTTTTGCTGATAGCCCGTATAGAGCGCCTCGAGCGGAAGCTCGCGCACCGTGTCGCCGCCGCGCAGCACGACGCGCGCGCCGAGCGCGATCAGGCCCGGCATCGAATCGCCGATCGGCGAGCCGTTCGCGACGTTGCCGCCGATCGTGCCCGCATTGCGGATCGGCAGCGACGCGAAGCGCTTCCACATCTCGGTCAGCTCCGGGTATGTGCGGGCGAGTGCCGCATAGGCCTTCTCGACCGTCACGCCCGCGCCGATCTCGATCCAGTCGTCGCCATCCACGACCTGCTGCAGTTCGGCGATCTGGCCGACGTAGATCAGATCGTCGAGGCGGCGCATCTGCTTGGTGACCCACAGGCCGATGTCGGTGCTGCCCGCGAGCATGCGCGCGTCGGGACGCTCGGACTTCAGCGCGGCCAGCGCGTCGAGCGTGCGCGGCGCGGCGAAGCGCGCGCCGTTGGCCGCCGTGTAGTCGAACGTGTCGTCGCGCTTGAGCGATGCGAGCGTGCGGGCAAGCGCCGCCGTGTCGACCACCGCCGACGCACGTTCGCCGGCCGCGCCTTCGCCGGTCGCACCTTCGCCGGTCGCACCTTCGCCGGTCGCACCTTCGCCGGCCGCGTCGAACATCCGCACCGCCGCATCGACGATCGGGCGATAACCAGTGCAGCGGCACAGGTTGCCGGTCAGCGCATCGGCGATCTCAGTGCGCGTCGGCACGTCCTTCGCCTTCGCGCACGCGTTGCCGCAGCCTTCGTGGCCGTGCTTCTCGTACAGCGCCCACATCGACATCACGAAGCCGGGCGTGCAGAACCCGCATTGCGAACCGTGGCAATCGACCATCGCCTGCTGCACCGGATGGAGCGCGCCGTCCGGCTGGCGCAGGTCCTCGACTGTCAGGAGCGCCTTGCCGTCGAGCGTCGGCAAGAACTGGATACACGCGTTGACGGCCTTGAACTCGACCGCACCGGCGTCGGTCAGTTCGCCGACGACGACCGTGCACGCGCCGCAGTCGCCTTCCGCGCAGCCTTCCTTGGTGCCGGTGCAATGCGCGTCCTCGCGCAGGTATTGCAGCACGGTGCGGGTCACGTCCGCGCCGCTCACTTCGCGGATCGCGTGACGATGGTAGAAGCGGATCGGCTCACTCATGTCTCGGTGTTTCTTCAAATTGGGGGCTAGGCGGCCTGCGCGGAGCGCTCGACCGACGTTTTTCCGACAGTTTGCACGCTATCACCGTCAAATTCCGCAACCCATAGCCCATCGCGCATGCGGCTCATATCACTGCCGCGATATGCGCGCCCGACCGCCCGCGCCCCTTGCCGCACGGTGCGCCGCGCCCGTTTCCGACGCCTGCGACCGCCGGTCGTCTTCACGAACGGCAGGCAGTTAACTAAACGGTACCTGCGTGAAAACCGGTTCCATGGGAAAATCCCGATTCCCTTTTCCGCCGTTTTCCGTTCGATCCGTCATTCGTTCCGACCCCATGTCAACCGATTCCGCCACACCGCCGCACAGCGGGTTCGCAGTCACGCTGCAAATCGTGTCCGTCGTCTGCTTCACGTTCATCTGCTACCTGACCATCGGCCTGCCGCTCGCGGTGCTGCCGGGCTTCGTCCACGACGACCTCGGCTTTTCCGCGATCGTCGCGGGCGGCGCGATCAGCGTCCAGTATTTCGCGACGCTCGCATCGCGGCCGCTCGCCGGGCGGCTCGCCGATACGCTGGGGCCGAAGCAGACGGTGCTGCGCGGGCTGGTCGGCTGCGGCGTGTCGGGCGTGCTGCTGCTCGTCGCGCTGCTGCTCGCGCACTGGCCGGTCGCGAGCCTCGTGCTGCTGATCGCGAGCCGGCTGGTGCTCGGCGTCGGCGAAAGCCTGTGCGGCACCGGCGCGATCCTGTGGGGCATCGGCCGGGTCGGCGTCGCGCACAACGCGAAGGTGATCTCGTGGAACGGCATCGCGACCTACGGCGCGCTCGCGCTCGGCGCACCGGTCGGCGTCGCGATCGCGCATACGCTGAATCCGGCGCTGATCGGCGTGATCGTGATCGCGCTGGCCGCGCTCGGCTTCTACCTCGCCCGCCTGATCGCCGCCGTGCCGCTCGTGCACGGCGAACGGATGTCGTATGCGAGCGTGTTCACGCGCGTGCTGCCGCACGGCCTCGGCCTCGCACTCGGCTCGGCCGGCTTCGGCTCGATCGCCACGTTCGTCACGCTGTACTACGCGGCGCGCCACTGGCCGAACGCCGCGCTGTCGCTGACCGTGTTCGGCACGCTGTTCATCGGCGCGCGCCTGCTGTTCGCGAACACGATCAAGACCCACGGCGGCTTCCGCGTCGCGATCGTGTCGTTCGCGTTCGAATGCGCGGGCCTAGTGCTGTTGTGGCTCGCGCCGGTGCCGCACGTCGCGCTCGTCGGCGCGGCACTGACGGGCTTCGGCTTCGCGCTGATCTTCCCGGCGCTCGGCGTCGAGGCCGTCGCGCTCGTGCCGCCCGCGAGCCGCGGCGCGGCGCTGTCCGCGTATTCGGTGTTCCTCGACCTGTCGCTCGGCATCACCGGCCCGCTCGCCGGCTATGTCGCGGGTGCGTTCGGCTATCCGCAGGTGTTCCTGTTCGCGGCGGTGGCCGCCGCCGGGGGCGTCGCGCTGTCGATGGTGCTGTATCAGCGGCAGGCGCGCGTGGCGGGAAGCGGCGCGGCGGCCTGAGAGACGCGACACGTGTTGGCGCACGCGCAACGCGCGTCAACGCAGCAGCACGTTGAAGTCCCGCAATACGCGGGCCGCATCGGGGTGATGCCTGAACGGAACGGCGTTCCCGAGCGAGAGCTTGTGCTCGGCACGATCGAAGAGCACGAGCGCTTCCGACGTGTTGAGATGGCGCGACATGTACAAAAATCCGTCGACGCGACGGGGATGCCGGTGGACGGCTAGCGACCATTGTTGCGGCACGTCGTACGGCACGATGGTCGACAGCGCGCCGTCGCCCCCGAGATTTTTCAGCGGCAAGCCGTGCAGGACGGCGACGCTCAGCGGCGCGCCGTCGAATGAAAGGACGTGGCGATCGAGTTCGGTCGTCACGAGCGGAAAACCGCCCAGCACCAGATCGGCGACTTCGTCATGCAGCACCGTCTCCGCGAATGCGCAATGCAGATCGAAGCCGAAATAGCTGGTGCCGTACCGCCGCCGCTTGCGCGGATCGTCGAAACGATTGCCGCCCGACTTTCCGAAGTACGGCTCGCCGGTCGCATATCGCGAGATGCGCACCAGCGTTGCCGGCGCGACCTCGCGGATGACGAGCGCCGCGCTCGCGAAATGTTCGCCCGGTGCCGTCAGCAAGCGCGGCTCCTAGCGTTCGCGGAATGCCGCAGCGGCACGTTCGACATCGTCGAGCTTGCCCCGCGACAGCGCGACGAGCGGGGTGACGTTGCCCAGCGACGCCTTGGGCGTCGTGAAGAACTGCCATTTGCTCCAGCCGGGCAAATCGCCAAGACACTGCGTGACCCGCCCCAACGTCTTGCGGTCGACGTCTCCCGCCAGATAGAAAGCCGGATAGTACTGTGCGGCGCCGACATCGACCGCGAAGATGCGGCCCGACCCGACCGCCTTGCTCAGCGCCTGCCGCGTCATGCCGAGCCCCGTCCACGTCTGCGCGGCGGACAGCAGCCGGCCATCGGCAACCAGCGCGTGCCGTTCGGCCTGCACCTGCCGCTCGAGATCGGCGACGCCGGCATCCGCGCGTGCAGCCGTCCCCCGCTTCTGCCGGGCGGCCGGCTTCCTGTCGCGTGTCGCGGCAGCGGCGATGCCGAAGGTGATCGTGCCGGCCAGATCGATGACCTGCGCGATGCCCACCTTGAACAGGTGCCCCAGTTGCTCGTCCGACAGCGCGAGCAGTGCGCGGGCGCGATCGGGGCCGAGCATGGTCGCGGCGCCGACCGCGCTGCGCAGCGCCTCTTCCGTCTCGACATCGAGAACCGCAGCCGCGCCTTCGAACACATGAGCTTGCGTGACCATCCTGACCTCCTGATCCAACCGGACGATCAAGCGTAGCCCCGAATCGAAACCAAGTCAACCAAGTCAACCAGACGGAACGGCTTTCCGAGCTTCCGGCATCGCCGTCGGCATTGCGTCACGCCGTCCGCAGAAACAACCGGCGCGTGAGATCGAACGCGACGAGATTGCCGGCCACCACGAGCAGCAGCCCGATCACCGCGAGCGGCGACCACCGGTAGCCCTCGAACACCGTCGACACGGCCAGCGCGACGATCGGGAACAGCACCGTGCAGTACGCGGCGCGCTCCGGCCCGATCCGGCCGACGAGCGTGAGGTAGGCGGTAAAACCGATCACCGAGCCCGGCACGGCCAGGTACACGAGCGCGCCGAGATAGCGCGGGCTCATGTCGAGCGTGAACGGCATGCCGGCCGCCGCGCTGCCGACGGTCAGGATCGCCGCGCCGATCAGCATCGCCCAGCCGTTGGTCGCGAGCGGGTGCAGCCCCATCGACTGCATCCGGCTCGACAGCAGGTTGCCCGCCGAGAAGCACATCGTGCCGGCGAACGCGATCGCGAGCCCGATCCACGTCGCGTGGTCGTCGAGATGGCCGGCCATCTGCTGCCAGAACAGGCATGCGATGCCGGTCAGGCCGAGCAGCGCGCCCGCGATCGCCGACGGCCGCAGCGGGCGGCCCATGAACAGCCGGCCGTTGATCGAGTTCAGCAGCGGCGCGGTCGAGAAGATCACTGCGACGAGCCCGCTCGGCACGACTTGCTCCGCATAGTAGAAGCACAGGAAATTCAGGCAGAACAGCGCGAAGCCCTGCGCGACGAGAAAGCGCCACGCTTCGCGCGGCGGGCGCACCGGCCGGCGCATCGCGCGCAGCAGCGCGAACAGCACGGCGGCCGCGAGCCAGAAGCGCCATGCGATCGACACGGGCGGCGGCACCGAGCCGAGTTGCCACTTGATCGCGATCCAGGTGGTGCCCCAGATCAGCACGGTGACGAAATAAAGCGACAGGTTCATGGCGGCAATTCGGGAAATCGGGTGAATCGGGATCCCGACTATGCGGCCGCCCCGCGCATGCCGATTGTCC
The DNA here is from genome assembly GCF_001522585.2 of Burkholderia sp. NRF60-BP8. Classification (NCBI taxonomy): domain Bacteria; kingdom Pseudomonadati; phylum Pseudomonadota; class Betaproteobacteria; order Burkholderiales; family Burkholderiaceae; genus Burkholderia; species Burkholderia sp. NRF60-BP8. The sequence goes on along the minus strand of NZ_CP013373.1, from coordinate 819,503 downwards.
GGAATTGCGGTCTTTTTCGGGACGCCGCACACGCCGTCGCGCGGCCGCTTATACTCGGCGCATCATGAGTCTCTCCCTCTGCGCCCCGCCCGTCGACCGCGCCGCCGCCCTGGCCGGCGGCGAGCTGCCGTTCGGCCTGCAGTCGGTCTGCCGCACCCTCGCCGACGCGAACGCGACGCTCGAGCGCTTCGCATGGCTCGGCGACCATCTCGCGATCGCCGAATGGACGCGGATCACCGACGAAAGCGAGACGATCTACGAGCAGCCCGGGCACCACACGCTGTCTTGCTACCTCGACGGCGGCTACCGGACCGAGCGTCAGCGCGTGCCGCGCTACGGCGCGCCGAGCCTGCTGTGCGCATTGCCGGGCGACCATGAATCGCGCTGGTGGGTGCGCGGCGAAATGCATTTCGTCCACCTGTATTTCCTGCCCGAACACTTCACGCAGCGCGCGATCCGCGAGCTCGACCGCGAACCGCGCGAACTGAAGCTGGCCGATCGCACCTATTTCGAGGATGCGCGCGTCGCCGCGCTGCTGCGCTCGCTCGCGCTCGACGGCTGGGACGATGCCGACGACCGGCTACGCGCGAACGAAACCGCGCATGACGTGCTGAGCCTGCTGCTGCGCGGCCAGAGCATGACGCGCACCGACACGTCGTTCCGCGGCGGGCTCGCGCCGGCCGTGCGCCGCCGCGTGCGCGACTACATCGACACGTACCTGACGCAGCCGCTGACGCTCGGCGAACTCGCCGAGGTCGCCGCGCTGTCCGAATACCACTTCTCGCGGATGTTCCGGCTGTCGTTCGGCCGTGCGCCGCACGCCTGGGTGGCCGAGCAACGGCTCGCCCGGGCCCGCGAGCTGCTGCGCACGACGGCGCTGCCGCTCGCGCAGATCGCGGCCGAGTGCGGCTACGCGAACGCCGGCCACTTCAGCCATCGCTTTCGCGACGCGCACGGCACGACGCCGAATACCTACCGGCGCGCGATGCAGGGCCGCTGAGCGCGGCCCCGTGCCGCTTTTGCGCGCTTACGCGCCGCGCCGCGACAGTTCCTGTTCGAGCGCGGCGACGCCGGCCGGCAGATCGACCGGCACCTTCAGGTCGACCATCGTGCGGCCGAACGCATGCAGCGTGCGGAACAGGTTGTGTTCGCGGCACTGCTCGCCCATCTGTCCGATCCGCACGATCGGCAACCCGAACGACCCCGAGATCTCGACCTGGTACTGCTTCGAGATATGGCCGCAGACCATCCCCGGCGTGAGCCCCTCGGGCGTCTCGATCCCGACCACCGAATTGAGCCGGCAGTCCTTCGGCGCATAAAGCTTGAGCCCCATCGATTCGACGCCCGCCTGCAGCGCCAGCGAGCAGCGCAGGTGGCGCGCGAAGCGGCTTTCGAGCGTCTCCGCGCAGACGAGCCGCAGCGCCTCGTGCAGCGCAAGCACGCCCGACACGGGCGCCGTGTAGTGATAGCCGGCGTTGTGCCAGAAGTTCTCCGCGAGCGCCATGTCGAGGCACCAGTGCGCATTCGGCTCGGGGCGCTGCTTCATGCGTTCCCACGCGGCATCGGAAAACGCGATCAGCGACACGCCCGGAATCGACGACAGCCCCTTCTGGCCGCCGGTGATCACCGCGTCGATACCCCACGCGTCCATCTCGAGCGGCATCGTCGACAGCGTGCACACCGCATCGACGACCACCAGCGCGCCGGCCGCCTTCGCGAGCGCGGCGATGTCGCGCAGGTCGCGGTTCCATACCGTGTTCGACGTCTCGCCCTGCACGATCGTGACGATCTCGGGCCGCTCGCGCGCGATCGCGTCGGCGATCTCGTCGAGGCTCGCGACCGTGCGGTCGGCGACTTCGAGCGTCGCGACGTCGGCGCCGACACGCGTGGCCATCTCGGCCATCCGCGCGCTGAAGAAGCCATTGCGGATCGACAGCACGCGCGTGCCGCGCCACGCGAGGTTCGAGATCGCCATTTCCATCGCGGCCGAGCCCGGGCCCGCGACGCCGAGCACCCACTTCGTGCGGGTCTGAAACACGTAGCGCGCCATCTCCTTCACCTGCTCGATGATCTTCGCCATCGTCGCGCCAAGGTGATTGATCACGATCGTGTTCGCCTTGGCCACGGCGGCCGGGATCGGAACCGGGCCAGCCCCCATCATCAGCAGCGGTTCTTCGGGCAGGATCGCGTCGAGCGGCACGACGACGGGACAGGGAATCGGCGAATAATCGATGGACATGGCTGGAAAATGATGAGGGAAGAAAAATGCCCGGACGCCGGCGGCATGGCACGGCGAACTGGTCGATCATTCCCCGTTCCGCCGGCCCGCGCAAGAGGCACGCACGCGCGGACAGCGCGACGCCGGCCGGTCGCCGGACCGGGCCAGCCGGTCGCGCCACGACCTGCCGGATCGAAAAAGGGAGTGCGGGCCGTTTCCGAAACGGTTCCATTCGGGTTCCGCCCGCACGATTTTCTCCGCCAATATCGGCAACGGTTCGCCGAAACCGGCGGTTCAGTCCGATTCTCGGATCGAACGAAATGGAGCGGCCACCTGATACAAATCGCGGAGCGAATTCGATACACGAAATCCGAACGTGGAAAAAACATCCACCATTGCGGCATGTATTGGGGAGCGACGCCGAAATCGCCCTGTGTCGGTTCGCGCGAATTTAACCCAACACGTTGATTGAAATAGGGAATCCCGGCCGAGTCGACGCATATTCCAATATCGCGCCGTTTTCCCTCGACGTTCTTGCTGCATTGCAGCGTCAAACCGGTACTCGCGATTTCGATTTTACGCAAGCCGCCCCTTTTCTCAGGTTGACGGATATCGCTTCCGTATTGAACAATCGTCTGCGGAATCGAAATTCGATTTTCGATACGAGGGAGAGCTGGGGCCGCGCAATGCGCTTTCGATGTCGTGCGGCGATAAATCACAACCAAAATCAATCAACCGGGCCAGAAATACGCAAGCCATGAACCAGATTCAGACCATGCGTGTATTCGTCTGCGTCGCCGAACAGCAAAGCTTTCGGCGCGCGGCGCACCATCTCGGCGTGTCCAATGCGCTCGTCACGCGTTCGATCGCGATGCTCGAGGGCCACCTGAACACACGGCTGATCCATCGCACCACGCGCAACCTGTCGCTCACCGAAGCCGGCGTGCGCTACCTCGATGGTTGCCGTGCGCTGCTCGAGGAATTCGACCACCTCGAATCGTCGGTCGCGCATGCGGTGCGCGAACCGGCCGGCACGCTGCGCGTCGTCGCGTCGGGGCTGCTGTCGCCGCTGGCGCTGACGCCGCTCGTCAGCAGCTTCCGGCACCGCTATCCGGAGCTGCGCGTGCAGCTGACCGTCGCCGAAGGGCCGCTCGACGTGCTCGATTCGGGCTACGACGTCGGCATCGTCACCGGCACCCGGCTCGACGGCAACCCGTCGCTGATCGGCCATGCCCTCGCGCCGAATCCGTTCGTCGCGTGCGCGGCACCGGCCTATCTCGACCGTCGCGGCGAGCCGCGCGTGCCCGACGATCTACCGGGCCACGACTGGGTCACGCTCGCGCCGCACCAGCACGCGCCGACGTGGCAACTGGTCGGTCACGACGGCGTCGCCCATTCGGTCACGGTGCGCCCGGCCTGCACGGTCAACCAGCTCGCGCTCGTGCAGGCGGCGGCCGTGGCCGGCGCCGGCATCGCAGTGCTGCCCGAGCCGTGCGTGGCCGACGCGCTCAACCACGGCACGCTCGTGCGGCTGATGGCCGGCTACCGGATCGACGATCCCGACGCGCAGTTGTCGCTCGTCTATCCGAACCGCCAGTACGTGCCGGCCCGCACGCGCAGCTTCGTCGAGCATGCACTCGAGCACTTCGGCGCGTCGTCCGCCCGCGAACGGACGGACTACGGCTTCTTGCGGCCGGCGCGCGGGCCCGAACACGCCGACATCGTCACGGGCCTGCAGTAAACTGCGCGCGTCAGCCATCGGAGGTGCAGCGTGCGCGTGATCCTGTTCAGCAGCCGGCAGTACGACGACGATTCATTCACCGCCGCCAACCGGCAGTTCGGCTATCGGCTGCACTTCCAGCCGTCGCACCTCGACGCGGAAACGGCGATCCTCGCGCACGGCTATGACGTCGTCTGCCCGTTCGTCAACGACACCGTCGATGCGGCCGTGCTCGAGCGGCTCGCCGACGGCGGCACGCGGCTGATCGCGCTGCGCTCGGCGGGCTTCAACCATGTCGACCTCGCCGCCGCCGAACGGCTCGGCGTCGCGGTCGTACGCGTGCCCGCGTATTCGCCGCACGCGGTCGCCGAGCACGCGGTCGCGCTGATCCTCGCGCTCAACCGCCGCCTGCCGCGCGCCGTCGCGCGCACGCGCGAAGGCGATTTCTCGCTGAACGGCCTGCTCGGCTTCGACCTGCACGGCAAGACCGTCGGCGTGATCGGCACCGGCATCATCGGCAGCGTGTTCGCGAAGATCATGATGGGGTTCGGGATGCACGTGCTCGCGCACTCGGTGCCGCCGTACAACGACGAGCTGATCGCGTTCGGCGCGCGCTACGTCGAGCTCGACGAGTTGCTGCATCACGCCGACATCGTCAGCCTGCATTGCCCGCTGCTGCCGTCGACACACCACCTGATCAACGAACGCACGCTCGCGCGGATGAAGCACGGCGCGATGCTGATCAACACGGGGCGCGGCGGCCTCGTCGATGCGCAGGCGCTGGTCGACGCGCTCAAGAGCGGCCAGCTCGGCCATCTCGGGCTCGACGTGTACGAAGAGGAAAGCGGGCTCTTCTTCGAGGATCACTCCGACCTGCCGCTGCAGGACGACGTGCTCGCGCGCCTGCTGACGTTCCCGAACGTGATCGTCACGTCGCACCAGGCATTCTTCACGCGCGAGGCGCTGGCCGAGATCGCGCACACGACACTGTTGAACATCGAGGCGTGGCATGCGGGCGCTCCGCAGAACGTCGTCACGCCAAACCGTTGAGAAACAGCCCGTTTGACGGCCAGCAGCGCATCCGCAATCGTTTGCTCTTGCCCGTTGCTGCACACCGCACCCAACCTCGCCAACAATTCAGCGCATTGTTTCGCGTGAAGTAACGTTTCGTGCGCGCCGTCTGTTATCGTTGCGCCGACGTCCTTCCCTGCCTTTGCCGCTCATGCGTTTCGACGATTCCGACATCGCCGCCGTCTATCGCGCCATCTTCGAACGGCGCGACATGCGCCACTTCACGCCGGCGCCCGTCGAGCCGGCCGTGCTCGCGCGGCTGCTGCGCGCGGCGCACCACGCACCGAGCGTCGGCTTCATGCAGCCGTGGCGCTTCATCCGCGTCACCGATCCCGCGTTGCGCACCGCCATTCACGCGCTGGTCGAGGCCGAGCGCCGCGCGACCGCCGACGCGCTCGGCGAGCGCCAGGACGAATTCATGCGGCTGAAAGTCGAGGGCGTGCGCGAATGCGGCGAGCTCCTGGTCGTCGCGCTCGCCGACGGCCGCGAACGCCATGTGTTCGGCCGCCGCACGCTGCCGGAGATGGATCTGGCGTCCGCCGCGTGCGCGATCCAGAACATGTGGCTCGCGGCGCGCGCGGAAGGCCTCGGGATGGGCTGGGTGTCGCTGTTCGACGTCGATGCGCTGCGCACGCTGCTGCGAATGCCCGACGACGCGAAGCCGATCGCCGTGCTGTGCATCGGGCACGTCGATGCGTTCTATGCGAAGCCGATGCTCGAAGCAGAACGCTGGGCCGCGCGGATGCCGATCGAAGCCTGCCTGTTCGAGAACGGCTGGGACGCGCCGGCGGCGATCGACGGGGCCGGATCGGCTGCGTCGCCGACGGATACCGAAATGAAAAAGAATTCGGGCGCGATGCCCGACGGAACGCCCGAACGCATCGCCTGATGCACGGTTCGGCAGTCGCCATCGCGCCGCCGCCGAATCGCCGCCGATCCAACCGGATGAGCCTCCCGCCCGCCGCCCCGTCGCACGCCGGCAACAACCGTTTTGGCCCCAAGCATAGGGGTTTTCACTGAAGTAGAATCGCGGCTGACGTTCGCCTGACCGACCGCCCGTCCCGCGCATCCCGCGCCCGGCTCGAGCGGCATCCTTTCTCGAGCCTACCGCGATGCCCCTGCCTCTTTTCGCCCTTGCCGTTGCCGCATTTGGAATCGGTACCACCGAATTCGTGATCATGGGCCTGCTGCCGAACGTCGCGCGCGACCTCGGCGTGTCGATCCCGGCCGCCGGGATGCTCGTGTCGGGCTATGCGCTCGGCGTGACGGTCGGCGCGCCGATCCTCGCGATCGTCACCGCGAAGATGCCGCGCAAGCGTGCGCTGATGGGCCTGATCGGGCTGTTCATCGCGGGCAACCTGTTCTGCGCGATCGCGCCCGGCTACGCGGTGCTGATGGCCGCGCGCGTCGTCACCGCGTTCTGCCACGGTGCGTTCTTCGGCATCGGCTCGGTGGTCGCGAGCAACCTCGTCGCGCCGAACCGCCGCGCGCAGGCGATCGCGCTGATGTTCACCGGCCTCACGCTCGCGAACGTGCTCGGCGTGCCGCTCGGCACCGCACTCGGCCAGGCGTTCGGCTGGCGCGCGACGTTCTGGGCCGTCACCGGCATCGGCATCGCCGCGGCCGCCGCGCTCGCGGCGTGCCTGCCGAAAAACCTCGCGATGCCCGACACCAGCATCACGCGCGAATTCAGCGTGCTGAAGCACCCGCAGGTGCTGATGGTGCTCGGCATCAGCGTGCTCGCGTCCGCGAGCCTGTTCAGCGTGTTCACGTACATCACGCCGATCCTCGAGGACGTGACGGGCTTCTCGCCACGCCAAGTCACCTACGTGCTGCTGCTGTTCGGCCTCGGCCTGACGGTCGGCGGCACGCTCGGCGGCAAGCTCGCCGACTGGCGCCGGATGCCGTCGCTGATCGCGACGCTCGCGCTGATCGGCATCGTCCTCGCGCTGTTCGCGGGCACGATGCATCTGCCGTTCGCCGCGCTCGCGACGATTTTCGTGTGGGGCATCCTCGCGTTCGCGATCGTGCCGCCGCTGCAGATCATGATCGTCGATCGCGCGAGCGACGCGCCGAACCTCGCATCGACGCTGAACCAGGGCGCGTTCAACCTCGGCAACGCGACCGGCGCGTGGCTCGGCGGCATGGCGATCGGCTCCGGCGTGTCGCTCGTGAACCTGCCGTGGGTCGGCGTCGCGATGGCCGTCGCCGCGCTCGCGCTCACGCTGTGGTCGGCGTCGCTCGAACGCCGCCCGGTGGCCGTGCCGACCGAGTACGTCTGACATCGCCCTCATGCGATCGTTGCGGACACAACGCCATCCGAACCTGATGGCCTTCATGGACCTTTCAACGATCGCGGTGTAGCATCGCGGCCGATGAAAGCCATTCTCAATCGCGATTTCCTCGCGCTGATCCTGAGCGTCGCGGTGGTCGGCCTCGGCACCGGCGCCACGCTGCCGCTCACCGCACTTGCACTGACCGAAGCCGGACACGGCACCAACGTCGTCGGCATGCTGACGGCCGCGCAGGCCCTCGGCGGCCTCGCGATCGTCCCGTTCGTCACCGCGCTCGCACGGCATATCGGCGCGCGCCGCGCGATCGTCGTGTCGGTCGTGCTGCTCGCGGCCGCCACCGCGCTGATGCAGTTCACGTCGAACCTGGTCCTGTGGGGCGTGCTGCGCGTGCTGTGCGGCGCCGCGCTGATGCTGCTGTTCACGATCGGCGAGGCGTGGGTCAACCAGCTCGCCGACGATTCGACGCGCGGCCGCGTCGTCGCGATCTACGCGACCAATTTCACGCTGTTCCAGATGGCAGGCCCCGTGCTCGTCAGCCAGATCGCCGGTGCGACGAGCATCCGCTTCGCGCTGTGCGGCGCGCTGTTCCTGCTCGCGCTGCCGACGCTCGCGACGATCCGCCGTGCGCCGCTCGCCGGCGACGACGCGCATCACGACGCGCGCGGCCGCTGGCTCGACGTGCTGCCGCGCATGCCCGCGCTGATCATCGGCACCGGCTTCTTCGCGCTGTTCGATACGCTCGCGCTGTCGCTGCTGCCGCTCTACGCGATGGATCACGGCGTCGCGAGCGCGACCGCCGTGCTGCTCGCGTCGATCATGCTGTTCGGCGATACCGCGATGCAGTTCCCGATCGGCTGGCTCGCGGACAAGCTCGGCCGCGAACGCGTGCATCTCGGCGCCGGCTGGATCGTGCTCGCGGGCCTGCCGCTGCTGCCGTTCGTGATCGCGAACCCGTGGCTGTGCTGGCCGCTGCTGTTCGTGCTCGGCGCGGCGGCCGGCAGCATCTATACGCTGTCGCTCGTCGCGTGCGGCGAGCGTTTCCGCGGCGCGGCGCTCGTGACCGCGAGCTCGCTCGTGTCGGCGTCGTGGAGCGCCGCGAGCTTCGGCGGCCCGCTGGTGGCGGGCGCGCTGATGGAGCAACTGGGCAGCAACGCGCTGGTCGGCGTGCTGGTCGCTTGCGTCGCCGCGTTCGTCGCGGCCGCGTTGTGGGAACGACGCGCGGCGGTGCAACGCGCGACCTGATGCAGATTGGCGTTGGCGTTGGCGTTGGCGTTGGCGTTGGCGTTGGCGTTGGCGTTGGCGTTGGCGTTGGCGTTGGCGTTGGCGTTGGCGTTGGCGCGCAACATCATGCATCGATACGCGTCGGCCCGCTCGCACCCATGCTCCGCTCAACGAAAAACGGCCCGCGCAATGCGGACCGCCCCGTCATGCCGTACTAGCGTGGCCGGCCTGCGCGTGACTTCTCGCGCTGCGGTCCGTCAAGCACGCCGCGCCGGCAAAATCTTGCCGGCACACGTGCCGAAGCCGACGCGATAGCCGTCGCCCTGGCACCATCCCGTCAGTGTCAGCTCGTCGCCGTCCTCGATGAACGTGCGGCTGCCGCCGCCGTTCAGCGCGACCGGCTCCTTGCCGTTCCACGTCAGTTCGAGCAGGCTGCCGAACGAATCCTGGGTCGGCCCGCTGATCGTGCCCGAACCCATCAGGTCGCCCACGCGCGTGTTGCAGCCGGCCACCGTGTGATGCGCCAACTGCTGCGCCATCGTCCAGTACATGTGCTTGAAATTCGTGCGGCAGATCGACGTCGCTTCGGCCGCCCCCTCGGCGCGCAGCGTCACTTCGAGCGCGATGTCGAATGCATGCTTGCCCGCATGCCGCAGATACGCGAGCGGCTGCGGCGACTGCTCCGGCTGCGCGACGCGGAACGGTTCGAGCGCGTCGAGCGTGACGATCCACGGCGAGATCGTCGTCGCGAAGCCCTTCGAGTTGAACGGCCCGAGCGGCACGTACTCCCACTGCTGGATGTCGCGCGCGCTCCAGTCGTTCAGCAGCACCATCCCGAAGATATGCGCTTCCGCGTCCTCGCACGCGATCGGCTCGCCGAGCGCATTGCCTTGGCCGACGATGAAGCCCGTCTCCAGTTCGATGTCGAGCTTGCGGCATGCGCCGAACACCGGACGCTCCTGGTCGGGCAGCTTCAGTTGCCCGTTCGGGCGCCGCACCGGCGTGCCGCTCACGACCACCGACGACGCGCGGCCGTTGTAGCCGATCGGCATCTCCGACCAGTTCGGCAGCAGCGCATTCTTCGGATCGCGGAACATCGAGCCGACGTTGGTCGCGTGCTCCTTCGACGAATAGAAATCGGTGTAGCCGGGAATCTCGACCGGCAGATGCAGCGTCGCATCGCGCTGCGCGACCAGCACCTGCGCGCGCAGCGCCGCATCGTCGCGCAGCCGCGCGTTGTCGCGCGAGAACAGGTCCGACAACTGCACGCGCACGGTGCGCCACGCGTCGCGGCCGAGCGCGATGAACGCGTTGAGCGTCGGCGCGGCGAACGCATCGGCGCCGGCCGGCAGCGTCACGAGGCCCGCACGCGCGAGCGCGGCGAGATCGACGATCCGGTCGCCCAGCGCGACGCCCGCACGGCGCGCCGGTTGCTTCGCATCGCTGAAGATCCCGAACGGCAGGTTCTGGATCGGGAAATCGCAGGCGGGATCGTTCGCGGTCTCGACCCAGCTCTTGCGAGCCGGGTCGAGCGTCGCGCGCCAGTCTTGGGTATCGCTCACTTTTGCTCCGGATTGAAGTGTTTCTTGATGCCTTGCCAGCATTCGAAGTAATCGGCCTGCAGCTGCGCGGTGTCGAGCGCGTAGCGCGTCGGCCGGATCAGCGTGCGGGTTTCGAACATGAACGCCATCGTCGCGTCGACCTTGTGCGGCTTCGTCGTGTCGCTCGCGGACGCCTTCTCGAACGTGTCCGCATCGGGTCCGTGGCCCGACATGCAGTTGTGCAGGCTCGCGCCGCCCGGCACGAAGCCTTCGGCCTTCGCGTCGTACGCGCCGTGCACGAGCCCCATGAACTCGCTCGCGACGTTGCGGTGGAACCACGGCGGGCGGAACGTATCCTCGGCCGCGAGCCAGCGCGGCGGGAAGATCACGAAGTCGATCGTGTCGACGCCCGGCGTGTCGCTCTGCGCCTGCAGCACGAGGAAGATCGACGGATCGGGATGGTCGAAGCTGATCGAGCCGATCGTATTGAACAGGCGCAGATCGTATTTGTACGGTGCGTAGTTGCCGTGCCACGCGACGACGTCGAGCGGCGAATGGCCGATGTCCGCGCGCCAGAGGCGCCCGTTCAGCTTCGCGATCAGCTCGAACGCACCTTCGCGGTCTTCGTAGGCGGCCTGCGGCGTCAGGAAGTCGCGCGGGTTCGCGAGCCCGTTCGAGCCGATCGGGCCGAGATCCGGCAGGCGCAGCAGCGCGCCGAAGTTCTCGCAGATGTAGCCGCGCGCGTCGCCGTCCGGCAGCGCGACGGCAAAACGCACGCCGCGCGGAATCACCGCGATCTCGAACGGCTCGACGTCGAGCCGGCCGAATTCGGTCGCAATGAACAGGCGCCCCTGCTGCGGCACGATCAGCAGCTCGCCGTCCGCGCTGTAGAAGAAGCGGTCCTGCATCGAGCGGTTCGCCGCATACAAGTGGATCGCGCAGCCGTTCATCGCGGCGGCCGAGCCGTTGCCGGCCATCGTCACGAGGCCGTCGACGAAGTCGGTCGGCTCCGCCGGCATCGGCAGCGGATCCCAGCGCAACTGGTTCGGCGGCGTCGGCGGCACGTCGGCCGAATCGCCGAAATCCGACACGAGCCGCTGCGGGCCCGCGTACGGCTCGAATGGCCGGTGCACGGCGGCCGGGCGAATCCGGTACAGCCACGAGCGGCGGTTGTGGCCGCGCGGCGCGGTAAACGCGGTGCCCGACAACTGCTCCGCGTACAGCCCGTACGGCGCGCGCTGCGGCGAGTTGCGCCCGTGCGGCAACGCGCCGGGCAGCGCCTCGGTCGCGAATTCGTTCGCGAAACCGCTCAGGTAGCCGGCGGTCGCCGGTTTCGACAGGTCAAGCGTCATCGTTTCCTTTCTCCATCAATTCAGGGCGGCGTTCGGCGCCTGCGCGCCGCTGCGCCGCGTGACACCGGCCAAACCCAGCACGAATAGCGCCGAGCACAGCACGGGCACCGCGGCCGCGTGGAACAGCGCGCCGTTGGTCCAGTTCAGTGCAATCAGTTGTCCGCCGACGAGCGGCCCGAGCACCGAGCCGATCCGGCCGATGCCGAGGCTCCAGCCGATGCCGGTCGAGCGCAGCGACGTCGGGTAATACTGGCCCGCGAGCGCGTTCACGGCCGGCTGCCCGCCGACCACGCAGAACCCGCCCGCGAACACGACGACCAGCAGCCACGGCAGCGCATGCGCGACCGAGCCGATCAGTCCCACCGACACGGCCGCGCACGCGAAGCACGCGAACAGCACGCGCACGAAACCATGACGTTCGATGAACCAGCCGAGCGACAGCGTGCCGATCACGCCGCCCGTCTGCAGCACCGTGCCGACGATCACCGCCGTGCTCGGCGAATAACCGGCGTCGCGCATCACGGTCGGCAGCCAGTTCGACAGGAAGTACAGGTCGATCAGGTTCATGAAGCTGATGGCCCACAGCAGCAGCGTGACCGGCAGGCGGCCATGGCGGAACAGCTCGGCGACCGGCGCGCCGCTCGCGGCACGCTCGCGCACGACGAGCCGCGTATTCGCATCGATGCCGGCTTGCGGCGCGAACCGCGCGAGCCAGTCGCGCGCCTGCGCGACGCGCCCTTTCAGCACCAGGCACTGCAGCGACTCGGGCAGCCGCGCGAGCATCGCGATCGTCAGCACGAGCGGCACCGCGCCGCCGACGAAGAACACCGAACGCCAGCCCAGCGCCGGAATCAGCGCGGCGCTGATGAAGCCGCCGACCGCCGCGCCGAGCGTGAAGCCGCACGACACGATCATCATCCGCTTCACGCGATGCGCGGCCGGGCTGAACTCGCCGACCAGCGCCATCGCGTTCGGCATGATGCAGCCGAGGCCGAGGCCGGTGACGAAGCGCAGCGCCATCAGCACGGGGATCGAGCGCGCGAACGGCGTCGCGAGCATCGTCGCCGCGAAGAACAGCGTCGAGCCGATCAGCACCGGGCGCCGGCCGATCCGGTCGGCCAGCACCGACAGCCCGAGCGCGCCGAGCAGCATCCCGAACAGGCTCGCGCTGAACACGGGCCCGAGCGCCTGCTTCGGCACGCCCCATTCGGCGATCACGCTGGGCGCGACGTAGCCCATCGCCTGCGCATCGAAGCCGTCGATCACGAGGCATAGCCCGCACAGCATCAGCAGCATCCAGTGAAAACCCGGGCGATGGGTCTCGTCGATCACGCGCTCGACTTCGAGCACGCGCGCGTCGGCCGGCGCCGCGCTCATTGCGCGACCTCGGCGGCCGGATGCACGGGCGGCGTCACGCCCTGGCGCGCGAGCGCCATCGCTTCGCGCAGCACGTCGGCGTCGCCGACCTGGTTCGCGAGCAACAGGATCAGCTTCGCGTTGACGAGCTGGCTGTCGGCGTCCGACAGGTCGCGATGCATGTCGATCAGCGCTTCGTAGAACGCGTCCGGGTCGGCCAGGCGCGGGCGGGTATCGAGTAGGGGCATGACGGTGTCTCCGGTGTCTTTGTCGTATCAGCGGGCGCAGGTCGCGCGCGCCAGTGCGTCGGCAATCGCCTGACGGTCGAGCGTGCGCGTGCGTGCGCAGACGTGCTGGTCGGGGCGCAGCAGATAGAACGTGCCGGGCTGCGCGTCGTAGCGCCGCGCGGCGAGCCCGTCGACGTCCTCCACGACGTCGACGCCGGCCGCCGGCTGCGCGTGCCCGGCCGGCACGACGAGCACGGGACGCACCGGCAGCGCGAGACCGCCGACGGCCTGCGCGAGCGCCGACGCATCGCCCGGCAAGCCGAACAGCACCCCGGTGAAGCCGCCGCGCAGATGCTGCAGCAGCCAGCCCGGCGCGCCCTGCACGCGCACCGGCGCATCGGCCGCCGCCGCGCCCGGCCGCATCGCGCACGCGAATGCGTCGCCGACGCGGTCCGGCGTGTTGAGCGGCGAATCGGCGAGCACGGCCGGCACCGACAAGCGCCCGCTGTTCACCAGCTTGCGCGCGAACTCGCAGTCGCGCGCGAGCTTGAGCGTCGCATCGCGGAACACGCGCGACACCGCACTCTTCGGCGTGATGAAGTCGGTCGAGCGCGTCGAATTGCGGATGTTCTCGTCGGCCGCGAATTCGCGCTCGCTCGCATAAGTGTCGAGCAGGCGCTCGTGAGCGCGGCCGTCGAGCACCAGCTTCAGCTTCCACGCGAGGTTGTCCGCGTCCTGCACGCCGCTGTTCGCGCCGCGCGCGCCGAACGGCGACACGCCGTGCGCGGAATCGCCGGCGAACAGCACGCGGCCGTGACGGAACGTGTCCATCCGCTGACAGCGGAACGTATAGACGCTCACCCACTCGAGCTCGAACTCGACGTCCGGCCCGAGCAGCGCGCGCACGCGCGGGATCACGCGCTCCGGCTGCTTCTCGGCGACGGGATCGGCATCCCAGCCGAGCTGGAAGTCGATGCGCCACACGTTGTCGGGCTGGCGGTGCAGCAGCACCGACTGGTTGCGGTGAAACGGCGGATCGAACCAGAACCAGCGCTCGGTCGGAAACTCCGCCTTCATCTTCACGTCGGCGATCAGGAAGCGGTCCTTGAACGTGCGGCCGCGACTTTCCAGGCCCATCATCGTGCGCATCGGGCTGCGCGAGCCGTCGGCCGCGATCACGTACTGCGCGCGCAGCGTCGCGACGCCGTCCGGCGTCTCGACGGTCAGCACCGCGTGTTCGGCCGACTGCTCGATACCCGTCACCTTGTGCTTCCAGCGGATGTCGATGTTCGGCAGCTCGAACGCGCGATCGGCCAGATAGCCTTCGACGTAGTACTGCTGCAGGTTGATGAACGCGGGGCGCGCATGCCCTTCCTCGGGCAGCAGGTCGAACGCGTAAAGCTGCTCGTCCTGCAGGAACACCTTGCCGACGTGCCAGCTCACGCCCTTGTCGACGAAGCGCTCGCCGCAGCCGAGCCGGTCGAAGATCTCGAGCGTGCGCTTCGCGAAACAGATCGCGCGCGAGCCGGTCGACAGCGTGTCGTCGTCGTCGAGCAGCACGACGGGTACGCCCTGCTGGGCGAGGTCGATCGCGGCCGCGAGGCCCACCGGGCCCGCGCCGACGACGATCACCGGATGGACGGCCGGGTCGTGCGCGCGGGCGCGGTACTCGAACTTCAGCGTCTGGTAATCGATGCTCATGGTCGCCATCCGCTCCTCACCCGCGCCGTGCGCGCACCGCCGCGCCCGTCGCCCCGTCCGTCTCCTGCCGGCGCGCCTGCCCGCCTGTCCTGTCAACCGCCACGTCTCGCTCCTTGCTTCCTGTTGATTCGTCAACGGCGCCGTTTCGCGGCGCCCGCATGCCGCATTGCCTGATCGGCGACACATTCTGGATTTACGAATAGTAAAACCAATTACGAATAGTGAAATCAACGTAAACCCTAGGCATCGGCGCGGGGACGGGATAACCATATGAGCGAAACGCCAAGCCGAGCGCGGCGCGCACTGCTAATATCAAGTCGACGAGGCGGCCCTTTCGGCCGCCATTTTTCCTTCTCACGCCGATGATTCCGCCTACCATCCCCGAGCTGGTCGCCCGTGCCGGGCAACTGCCGTATCTGCGGGAACACCTCGCGCTTGCCGAGGGCGGCACCGCGTGCGCGAATCTGCCCGAGCGCACGCTCGCCAGCGCGTACGAGCCGATCTACGACGTGACGATGCCCGGCTCGCCGCAATCGACGTCGTTCGCCGACGCGATCGAGCGCTACGGCGACGAGCTCGGCTTCCAGGCCGTCACGCTCGTCACGGGCGCGCAGCACGATCCTGTCGACGCGGCCGTCGACGATCAGACGCTGGTCGCGATCGACCGCCTGTCGCGCGCGCTGCACGCGATCAATTTCTTCGGGGCGCAGCGCCACGGGCTGTTGTTCCTGCGCGTGCACGAGCGGCTGCTCAAGAGCGTGAAATACGACCACGGCAAGCATTTCTCGTCGGTGCTGCAGCGCTTCGGGCTGCCGCCCGAGCGGATCGTGATCGAGCTGCCGGCGGTCGCGGTCGCCCACAAGACGTTCCTCGGCTACCTGACGCGCAGCTACCAGCATCACGGGTTCAAGGTCGCGGACAAGCTGCCGGACCCGGGCCGCATCCTCGCGGTCGAATCGGACATGGCGCGCCCCGACTACATCAAGATGGATGCGGGCATCGCGTTGCGCGACGGGATGGTCAAGGCGCTCGTCGCCTACGCACAGCGCGTGCGGATTCCACTGATCTTCGACGGCGTCGTCGACGAGACGCAGTGCGAGCTGCTGCGCCAGCACGACGTGCGGTTCATGCAGGGGCCGGTGTTCGCGAAGGTCGTGACGGCCTGAGCGACCGACGGGGAAGGCGCGCGCGGGCAGCGCGCCGGATGGCGGACTCCGGTGTCGTGTCGCTTCGCGGATCGGGTTTCAGCACGCAGCGCGGCGCGACGCCGGTCGGTTCCCGGTTCGTTCATGCAGCAAGGCCGAGCGCGTTTGTGCGCGCCCCACACCACCGGTGCAGCGACGCCGATGTCGCGCCTATTCCGGTCCGCCGTCGTCGTACTTCGGTAGACCGTCGCCGATCTCGATGCCGGGGAATCGATCCCCGTACCAGACATGCCACGCCGGACGCAGCCTCGACGGTTCGTCGAGCGTCGCGTAATTGATCTCGACCGTCTGCGGCGCGTCGGAGCGCCGGTATTCGAGCTGCGCGCCGCAACGGCCGCAGAAGCGCCGCTCACCCCACGCGCTCGATGCATAGACGGTCGGTTCGCCCTGCAGGTATTCGAATGCGCCGATCGGCACTGATGCCGACGCAAGGACCGCCGCGCCGGTCGTGCGCTGGCACAGCCGGCAGTGGCAAAAGCCCGCGTCGGTGGGAACGTCGGCGATACGGTAGCGGATCGCGCCGCACGCGCATCCGCCTTCCATCGGTTCGGAGTGCGTCATTGCAAACCTCGTCGTCGGGAAGCACGCGAACGATGATGAGCGCGGTTCTCCCGTCGCGCAATACCGCAATACGCAACGGCGCCGCGCCGCCTCCGCACCCCACGCCGCCCCGGCACGCACGAACCGGTTGCCGCGCGACGGCAACGCCCGCGCGCTTGCTCAGATCGTCGGCCCGAGCCGCTGCGCGAGCGCCTTCAGTCGCGGTCCGACCCGCGTGCGAAACACGTCCTCGTCCATCGACGACGCGGGGCCGCTGCAGCTCAGGATCAGCCAGCGCCCCTCGCGCAGCTCGCGAAACGGCACGGCCGCCGCGTTCACGTCCATGTGCCACGCGCGGAACGAATAGCAGCAACCGCCCGTCGAGAACTCGGCCACCGCGCGCTGCGCGGCCTCGACGAGCGCATCGGCGTCGGCCGCGCCGCCGGCCGCGCGGTGCAGCTCGGCATAGAGCGCGCGGCGCGCGTCCTCCGGCTGCACGGCCAGGTACGCGCGCCCCATCGAGCTCGTCAGCATCGACAGCCGCGAACCGGGCGCGAGCCCGAGCGTCAACGCGGTCTCGCTGCGGATCGTCTCCAGGTAGATCATGTCGAGCCCGTCGCGGCAGCCGAGCGACACGGCCGCGCCGATCTCGCGCGCCAGCGCCTGCATGTGCGGCCGCGCGAGATCGATCGTCCCCGAGCCCGACAGCAGCGCGTAGCCGAGCGACAGCACGCCGGCGTCCAGCGCATACTTTCCGAGCGTCTCGTCGTAGCGCAGATAGCCGAGCACCGTCAGCGTATAGGCGAGCCGGTTCACCGTCGCCTTCGGCAGGCCCGTGCGTTCCGCGAAATCACGATTGCCCAGCATCGTCTCGCCGGGCCGGAAGGCGCGCAGCAGGTCGAGCCCGCGCGCGAGCGCGACGACGAACTTGCGCTCGTCGATCGGGGTGTCGTCGATGGTTGAAAGTGTCATCCGGTGCTACACTGAGTTCGATTTGCAAAACATTGTTCCGCACAGCGGAACGCAAGTCAAGCGAACTTCACGCACCAGCCCGGAGCAGGCACCGAAGGCCCCTCTGCCCGACCGAAAAACACGGGGGCGGAGTCGACGCCGAGGCGCCCGCTCCGACCGACCGCAAAGCATGGGGCCGAGTCAGCGCCACTCGGGCCGACAGGAGATGAGACGATGAGTGCTGCAACTTTTCATTGGGACGATCCGCTGCTGCTCGACCAGCAACTGACCGAGGAAGAGCGAATGGTCCGCGATGCCGCGCAGGCGTACGCACAGGACAAGCTCGCGCCGCGCGTCACCGAAGCGTTCCGCCACGAACGCACCGACGCGGCCATCTTTCGCGAGATGGGCGAGGTCGGCCTGCTCGGCCCGACGATTCCCGAGGAATACGGCGGCCCCGGCCTCAACTACGTGAGCTACGGGTTGATCGCGCGCGAAGTCGAGCGTGTCGATTCGGGCTACCGGTCGATGATGTCCGTGCAGTCGTCGCTCGTGATGGTGCCGATCCACGAATTCGGCTCCGACGCGCAGAAGCAGAAATACCTGCCGAAGCTCGCGACCGGCGAATGGATCGGCTGCTTCGGCCTGACCGAGCCGAACCACGGCTCCGATCCGGGCAGCATGGTCACGCGCGCGAAGAAGGTGCCGGGCGGCTACTCGCTGTCCGGCGCGAAGATGTGGATCACCAACTCGCCGATCGCCGACGTGTTCGTCGTGTGGGCGAAGCTGGAAGAAAACGGCAAGGACGCGATCCGCGGCTTCATCCTCGAGAAGGGCTGGAAGGGCCTGTCGGCGCCGGCGATCCACGGCAAGGTCGGGCTGCGCGCATCGATCACCGGCGAGATCGTCCTCGACGAGGTGTTCGTGCCCGAAGAGAACCTGATGCCGAACGTGAGCGGCCTGCGCGGCCCGTTCACCTGCCTGAACTCGGCGCGCTACGGGATCGCGTGGGGCGCGCTCGGCGCCGCCGAGTCGTGCTGGCACACCGCGCGCCAGTACGTGCTCGACCGCCAGCAGTTCGGCCGGCCGCTCGCCGCGAACCAGTTGATTCAGAAGAAACTCGCCGACATGCAGACCGAAATCACGCTCGGCCTGCAAGGCGTGCTGCGCCTCGGCCGGATGAAGGACGAAGGCACGGCCGCCGTCGAAATCACGTCGATCATGAAGCGCAATTCGTGCGGCAAGGCGCTCGACATCGCCCGCCTCGCGCGCGACATGCTCGGCGGCAACGGCATCTCCGACGAATTCGGCGTCGCGCGCCACCTCGTGAACCTCGAGGTGGTCAACACGTACGAAGGCACGCACGACATCCACGCGCTGATCCTCGGCCGCGCGCAGACGGGTATCCAGGCATTCTTCTGACGATCCGGCCATGACGCGCGCGGCAGCGATGCCGCGCCCGCGCACGCCGCCACGGAAAAGGCCCGCCCGGCATCGCTGCCGGGCGGGCCTTCGTCGTCGCAGCCGCGGCTCCGGGCAGCCGCTGCTTACTTGTTCGGCTGCGGCGTCAGGCGCAGATACGGACGCACCGCGTTGAAGCCCTTCGGGAAGCGCTTCTTCAACTCTTCCGGATCCTGCAGCGACGGCACGATCACGACGTCGTCGCCGTCCTTCCAGTTGCCGGGCGTCGCGACCTTGTAATTGTCGGTCAGTTGCAACGAATCGATCACGCGCAGCACTTCGTCGAAGTTGCGCCCCGTGCTGGCCGGATAGGTGATCGTGAGCCGCACCTTCTTGTTCGGGTCGATCACGAACAGCGAACGCACCGTCAGCGTTTCGTTCGCGTTCGGGTGAATCATGTCGTACAGCTGCGATACCTTGCGATCCGCGTCGGCGATGATCGGGAAGCCCACGACCGTCGACTGCGTTTCGTTGATGTCGTTGATCCAGCCCTTGTGCGATTCGACGCCGTCGACCGACAGCGCGATCACCTTCACGTTGCGCTTCTCGAATTCGCCCTTCAGCTTCGAGGTCAGCCCGAGTTCGGTCGTGCACACCGGCGTGTAGTCGGCCGGATGGGAGAACAGGACACCCCAGCTGTTGCCGAGCCACTCGTGAAACTTGATGGTGCCCAGGCTCGATTCCTGCTCGAAATCCGGTGCGATGTCGCCAAGACGCAGACTCATGATGTTCCCTCCTCGAACGATGCTGGTTGAAACCGCGCGCCGGACAGCGCGAGGCAGTCCATCAGCTTACGGGAAGCAATGGGCCGTGCGAACGATTATTCCGTTTGATATTCATACTTTTTTGTCATTTTTACCCGGCGTCGTCGCGGGGCGGAGGGCCGCGAGGGAAACTTTTCAATCCTTTGTCGCTCTGTTCATGATTACAAGTCGTTTACCATGCAGTCTTGCGCTGCCGCCGTGTGTCTTCCCGGCTCGCCAGCAGGCAGGGGTTTCGCTACGATGTGAACCTGCAGCATGACAGCACGAAGGGAGTTGCAATGTCGGAAATCAACAAGGAGAAACTGATGTCGGATATCAAAACCGTTCTCTCGGACGCCGAAGACCTGCTCAAGCAAGCGGCGAGCAGCACGGGCGACCGTGCGGCCGAGCTGCGCGAGAAGGCCATGTCTCGCCTGAAGCAGGCCAAGGAAAAGGCGGCCGACGTCCAGGTCGTGGTGGTCGAGAAAGGCAAGAAGGCCGCGCGCGCGACCGACGACTACGTGCACGAGCATCCGTGGACGTCGATCGGCGTGGCCGCCGGCGTCGGCGTGCTGATCGGCCTGCTGATCAACCGCAAGTAACACGCTCAGCGCCGTTTCGTCCCGCAGGCCGCGTCGCGCGGCCCGCGGGCGTCGAAGCCAGCCGGCTGCGCCGGCCGGCTTTGTCCTAGCTGCTCACTGCACGCGCAAGCCCCTCATCCATGACGACAGACACCCCCTCGCAGCCGTCCGGTCAAGGACCGCTGCGCCGCCTCGTCGGCTCCGCCATCGGCCTTCTGCAGACGCGCCTCGAACTGGTGGGCATCGAGCTCGCCGAGGAGAAGGAGCGCCTGATGGGCGTGCTGTTCCTCGGACTCGCCGCGATGATGCTCGCGACGATGGCGCTCATCAGCCTGACCGTGCTGGTCGCGATCGCGTTCTGGGATACCTACCGCTGGCAGGCGCTCGCCGCGATCACCGCGCTGTATGCCGTTGGCGGCATCGTGTGCGCGCTGAAGGCCCGCTCGGGCCTGCGCGACGCGCCGACCGTGTTCGAGGCCACGCTCGCCGAACTCGAGAAAGACCGCGACCTGTTCCGCGGCAAGTCGTGAACGCCCTCGCGCTCATCCCTCCCACCTATCTCGCCGACGCGCCATGAGCCAGAACATCACGGGCAATTCATCCCGCTCCCATTCGTCGCGATCGAACTGGAGCGCATCGCAGCACCGCGCGCTCCGCAAGGAATTGCTGATCCTGCGATCCGAAGTCGAGCGGCTCGAACTCGCGGAAGCCGCCGCCGAAATGCGTCAGGCCGTCACGCGTTTCAGCTGGCTCAAGGTGTTCATCCCCGGCCTGTCCTCCCACAAGTTCGGCCAGTCGGCCAAGAACCTGAACGCAAGCCTCGGTCAGCTCGTCAACCAGTATCCGATGCTGAGCTCGCTCGCATCGCTCGTGCTGGCGAAACCCGTTCGCTCGCTGCTGCGCGCGAGTGCAGGCCCCGCGTTGAAGTGGGGCACGCTCGGCTTCGCCGCATGGGAGGTCTACCGGATTTGGAAACAGTCCCGCGACGAGCGCGGGCTCGACGCACACGACGACTGACCGTCGGCATCCCCCGCGCGCACGGCCATGGCCGCTGCGCGCCTTTCTTGCGAACTCAGCGCCCGCCCCAGCAGACCGCGCGCGGCTCATCGGCGCCATCGTTTCCTGCATTGCCCTTCGTCCCGTCCGAGCGCAGCGTGAACGTGCCGCATGCATCGTCGCGCATCGGGCCGGTGTCGAGCGGCGTCGCTGCCAGTTCATAGCTCACCGGCGAATCGTCGCCGTCGGGCCGCCCGAGCGTCAATCGATACACGGCATGCCCGTCCGGCGGCGCATGCGCGAGCGCATCCGGCAGTGCCGCAGGCGGCGCACCGTCCAGCGTTTCGAGATATTGGGCCGCACGGTACAGCGCGGACACCGCCGACGCGCGGTGAACACGCACGACATGCTCGCGATACGACGGAATACCCCACCCGGCCAGCACCGCGACGATCGCAAGCACGATCATCAGTTCGATCAGCGTGAATCCGGCCGCTCGGCACATCGACAGGCGGCCTTTCATCGAAGCACCGCCGCGACACGACGCCAGCGCAGCACGACGATGTGGCCGTCGCGTATCGCGACCTGGTGTTGCAGCCACACGGCGCTCGACGTGTGCGCGCCGACGCCGCGCGCAGTGACCAGATAAGTGCGGTCGCCGGCCTGCCCTGCCGGACGCCGCCACGCCTCGATCAGGCATCGCGGCGGTTGCGCGGCCGTCGGCCAACCGGCGAATGGCGCGAACGCTTCGACCGCCGCCAGCGGCGGCATGCGTCGCCACGCGTCGGGTTCCGCATGCGATTCGCTTTCGTTCACATACGGCGCCGAGCCGCGCAGCAATCGCCAGGTGCACGCGGCAAGCGCGGCATCGGCCGCATGGAATGCGATCAGCCGATCCGACAACGCGCGAGTGCGGCGCGACTCCGTCAATGCCGCGTCGAACCATGTGCCGGTCAGTGCCGCGATCGCTGCGCCGACCGCGATCACCGCGGGCAACGCAAGGCCCGCGTCGCGACGCCAAGCGCGGCGGGTTGAGCGCAAACGCATATGCGGCTCGCGCGGGCTCGTCGCCGAACGGCCCGCGCATGCTCTCTGCTGCCGGTCGCCGCCGCTTGCGACCGTGCGCTCATGCGCGTGGCCTGGGTCAACGCATCGGGAGATGGCGTCCCGCGCGTACTGCGCTGCTCCGCTCATCGCACCACCCCGCTTGCTCGAGTTGCATCGTGCAACGCTACGTCGGGTGGGAGCGCGACGTTCCGCAACGCGACGATTCGATCGAGCGTCAAGCGTGCACGGCCGTCCGGCGCCGAGGCGGCGCGGCCGTCGCAGTCGACATGCGGCGTCGGTTCGCGCATCGGCTCGCCGCGCGCCCGCACGCAGACATGCACGGCCACGACCTCGCGCCAGTCGTCGGCACGCATCGCATCGGCGTCGACAAACTGCGTGGCGCCGCGACGCAAATAGCGCATGCGCAATTGATCGATTCCCGCCACGACGGGCTGCGGCGTACCCGGCAGGCCGCTTCCTTCGCAATATAGTTCGGGCTCGCCCGTCGACGGGCTGATATGCGCGTCGAAGCGATTCTCCACCGGCGCCGGTTCGCCCGGCACGCCGACACCCTGCCCGAGGCAATCCGTCGCCTGACCGCTCACCGTCGTCCACGTCGATACGGCATCGCCGACATACCGGATCAGCAACGCGTCCGATGACAGGCGCGACGGCTCGCAGCGCACCTGTGCGCCGCTACCCCGCACGCGCGCCGCGGAACATCCGAACACCGGCGGCAACGACGATACCGCTTCGGCATCGAGCGGCCGGAATCCTGCCATCTGGACCTGCTGACCGATCAGCATCAGCGCGGTAGTCGCCGCGTCGCGCATCCTGAACCCGTCTTCCGCACGGCGCAGCGCAATGCGCTGCGCGTGGTACAGCGCACCGGCCGCCGCAAGCACGAGGAGCCCGACGGTCATCGCGATCAGTACTTCGAGCAGCGTATGCCCACGCGTACGGCGATCAGCGTTCATCGCCTGCCCGCTCGCGAAATGGCATCCGGACACACGATGGCGGTCGCGTCGACGTTCCCGCCGCATCGCAACGCGGCGGCGCGCTCCCATTGCCGCCACGCCAGCGGACAATCGCATAGCGGACGCCGCCCGGCCCACCATCGAGCGTCATCGCGCCATCCGGCAACGACGCTGCCGCCAGCGCCGCGAGGCCGTCGTCGACCGCGGCCGCAGCATGCAGACGCTCGATACGCGCATCGGCCAGCCACAGCGCGCGTTCGCGCCAGATCGTCGCGCGCTGCGCACGCGCCATCGCGAGCTGGCTGCCGGCGACTGCCAACATGACGGTGGCAAGCAGCGCGATGGCCAGCGTCGCCTCGATCAACGACGTACCGCGCATGGCATGGCGCATGGCGATCACACCGCGTCGCAACGGCCGGCGACCATTCGCGCGCGGCCGCCTGCCGCAATCCGCACGCAACGCGACGCGTGCGCATCGTCGGCGCCGGACACGCTGCGCCGCGGACGCACCTCGAAACGCCGGATTCCGCCGATCGACTGACCGACCGGCGGCGCAAACGCAAGCTCATGCGCGGCGCCCGAAACGGCCACTTCGGCATCGCGCGGATAGCGTCGCAGCACACGCGACTGCCCGTCGACCAGCCCGCTGACGACCCAGTCGCACGACCATTCGGCCGGTTCGCATCGCTCGCCGGCGCGCAGACAGACACCGTCGCGCCCGGCACGGCACAGCGTGACGCGCGCGCCGAGACGCGTTGCCTCGGCACGCGCAAACGACAGCGCACCGAGCAGCGCACGCGAGCGGGCATCCACGCGCTCGCGCATGCGCCACTGGTCGAACGTGGGGACCGCATAGAGCGCGAGCCCCGCCGCCAGCGACATGGCGACCATCAGCTCGACGAGCGTGAAGCCGCCCGGTCGTTGCACCACATTCTTCAAGGATTGGACGCCCAGTTCCATCGCAATCGTCCTCCGCCACGGTGATGCGACGACTGTAGCGGCGCGTGCGGACGCGCGCCATTGGCCGAACGGCCGACTGGCGACATGCGATCGCAACCGACACAATCGGCGCGAATCGAACCAACGGAGCAGACGATGAACGAACGCAGCGCGTCAGCGCTTACGTGGGGTCTTGGCGGGAGAGGTGCGACGGAACTCTTCGATCACGTCGGCAAATTCGGAAACGTCCTCGAACTGGCGATACACCGATGCGAAGCGCACATAGGCGATCGTATCGAGGCCGCGCAACTCGTTCATCACGAGTTCGCCCAGCTTCTCGCTACGCACTTCGCGCTCGCCAGTCGCGAGCAGTTGATATTCGATACGGGCGACCGCCGCGTCGATCGCGTCGGCGGCAACCGGCCGCTTGCGCAGCGCGAGTTGCATGCTGGCGACGATCTTGCGACGGTCGAACTCCGTGCGGCTGCCGTCCTTCTTCACGACGAACGGCAGGGACAACTCGACCCGCTCGTACGTCGTGAAACGCTTGTCGCAAGCCGAGCAGCGACGGCGCCGCCGAATCGCGGCGCCATCTTCGGACACGCGCGAGTCAACGACCTGCGTGTCGTCATGCCGGCAGAACGGGCAGCGCATCGGCGATCAGCGGTAGACCGGGAAGCGCTTGGTCAGCTCGGCGACCTGCGCGCGTACGCGCTCGATCGTCGCTGCGTCTTCCGGGTTCTCCAGCACGTCGGCAATCAGGTTGCCCACCTGCTCGGCTTCCGCCGGCCCGAAGCCGCGCGTCGTCATCGCCGGCGAACCGAGACGGATGCCGCTCGTCACGAACGGCTTTTCCGGGTCGTTCGGGATCGCGTTCTTGTTCACCGTGATGTGCGCCGCGCCGAGCGCCGCTTCGGCGGCCTTGCCCGTGATGTTCTTCGCGCGCAGATCGACCAGCATCACGTGGCTTTCCGTACGGCCCGACACGATGCGCAGGCCGCGCTTCACCAGCGTTTCGGCCAGCACGCGCGCGTTCTCGACGACCTTCTGCTGATATTCCTTGAACTCCGGCGACAGCGCTTCCTTGAACGCCACGGCCTTCGCCGCGATCACGTGCATCAGCGGGCCGCCCTGGATCCCCGGAAAGATCGCCGAGTTGATCGGCTTCTCGTACTCGGCCTTCATCAGGATCACGCCGCCGCGCGGGCCGCGCAGGCTCTTGTGCGTCGTCGTCGTCACGAAATCCGCGTGCGGCACCGGGTTCGGGTACACGCCCGCCGCGATCAGGCCGGCGTAGTGCGCCATGTCGACCATCAGGTACGCGCCCACCGACTTCGCGATCTTCGCCAGACGCTCGAAATCGATCTTCAGCGCAAACGCCGACGCGCCCGCGACGATCAGCTTCGGCTTGTGTTCCTGCGCGAGCTGCTCGGCCGCTTCATAGTCGATGTCTTCGTTTTCGTTCAGGCCGTAGCTCACCACGTTGAACCACTTGCCCGACATGTTCACCGGCGAGCCGTGCGTCAGGTGGCCGCCATGCGCGAGGCTCATGCCCATGATCGTGTCGCCCGGCTTGAGCATCGCGAAGAACACGCCCTGGTTCGCCTGCGAACCGGAGTTCGGCTGCACGTTCGCCGCTTCCGCGCCGAACAGTTGCTTCACACGGTCGATCGCCAGCTGCTCGACCACGTCGACGTACTCGCAGCCGCCGTAGTAGCGCTTGCCCGGATACCCTTCCGCGTACTTGTTCGTGAGCTGCGAGCCTTGTGCGGCCATCACGGCCGGGCTCGTGTAGTTTTCCGACGCGATCAGCTCGATGTGATCTTCCTGGCGGCGGTTTTCCTGCTCGATCGCTGCAAAGATTTCGGGATCGACGTTCGCGATGGTGCTTTGGGCTCTGTCAAACATACGGTTTCCGTTAAGTGTGTACAGGTTGACCGGAGTGGCCAAGTACGGTGCGCTGCTGGCGAGACCAGCTCGACGTGGCGGAAGAATCCGTATGACGCGAGGCAGGACAGCCACCGGCGATGCACGCGACGGCGCACAACGGCTGCCCAGGCGAACGGCAAAAACAGCGCCCCGCGCTTCACGGTGGGATGCTCCACCTTGAACCCGAAGGGTTCTATCGCCAGTCACGCAGGGATGATGAGCGCATTAGTGTATTGGATGCGTCATGAATAGGCAACCGCACGGCGGGGCGCCCGAATCAATTGGGGCCAGGTTTTACGCGCCCGTGCCGAAACGCTTCGTCGCCTTGCCGCGGTGCGGCATTCTCAGTAGGCTTGCGGGATTCCACCCGCTATCACGTCACCGACCAGGAGCAGCAATGATCGTGTTCGTCACAGGCGCGTCCGCCGGCTTCGGCGCCGCCATCTCCCGTGCCTTCGTCAAGGGAGGCCATCGCGTGGTCGCGACCGCGCGCCGCAAGGATCGTCTCGATGCGCTCGCCGCCGAGCTCGGCGATGCCCTTCTGCCGCTCGAGCTCGACGTGCGCGACCGCGCGGCCGTCGAAGCCGTGCCGGCCGCCCTTCCCGCCGAATTCGCGGCGCTCGACGTGCTCGTCAACAACGCCGGCCTCGCGCTTGGCGTCGAGCCGGCCCATAAGGCCAGCCTCGACGAATGGCAGACCATGATCGACACGAACTGCTCGGGCCTCGTGACCGTCACGCATGCGCTGCTGCCCGGCATGATCGAGCGCGGCCGTGGCCATATCTTCAATCTCGGTTCGGTTGCCGGCACCTATCCGTATCCGGGCGGGAACGTATACGGCGCAACCAAGGCTTTCGTCCGACAATTCAGCCTGAACCTGCGCGCCGACCTGATCGGCACGCCGTTGCGCGTGACCGACATCGAGCCGGGCCTGTGCGGCGGCACGGAATTCTCGAACGTCCGCTACCGCGGCGACGACGCGAAGGCGGCAAACGTGTACCAGAACGTCCAGCCGCTCACGTCCGAGGACATCGCCGACACGATCTACTGGATCGCGACGCGCCCGGCGCACGTGAACATCAATACGATCGAGATGATGCCGGTCGCCCAGGCACCGGCCGGCCTCGCGATCCATCGCGGCTGACGCATCGCGCACGGCCGCGGCCGCCTCCTGGCCGGCCCGCGGTGTGCCGCGTCGCACTACATTCCGTTACGAAACCGTTACGAATCCGGTTCCTGCGTTCCGGTAGAATGCGCGCCATGACTCAGCCCACCCGCTCCCCGGAAGCGCCGTCCGGCTTTACCTGGCCGGTGCGCGTGTACTACGAGGATACCGATGCAGGCGGCATCGTCTTCTATGCCAACTACCTGAAGTTCTTCGAGCGCGCCCGCACCGAGTGGCTTCGCGCATGCGGCGTCGACCAGCGCCGGCTCGCCGACGATACCGGCGCGATCTTCATCGTGCGCAGCACGTCGCTCGACTACCGCGCGCCGGCGCGACTCGACGACACGCTGACGATCACGAGCCGGCCCGGACGCATCGGCCGCGCGTCGGTGGAATTCACGCAGGAAGCCTGGTGTGGCGACACGCTGCTCGTGGCCGGGCACATCCGCCTCGGCTGCGTCGACCGTCACGGCATCCGGCCCGCGGCCATCCCGCCGGCCGTGCTCGACGCGCTGCAGCGCGGGCCCGTCATCGACGACGCCGGGCAGCCTGACCTGTCAACGAAGCTCGCATGAGTGCCGTTTAGACACAGCCTATGAACTTGCCGTTCTGATTCGATACTAAGCAAGGTTCGGCGTCAGGCATGGCCGGCGCGCCGCGCCGCACGCACACCGGACGCCCTTGCCGGGCACTCCCGAAGGGACGTTACTCAAACCTCTATGAATACTGCTCAAGACCTGTCGATCATTTCCCTCGTCCTCAATGCGAGCGTGCTGGCCCAGGCCGTGATGGGACTGCTGCTGCTGCTGTCGCTGATGTCGTGGACCTTCATCTTCCGCAAGTGGTTCGCGATCCGCCGCGCGCGCGCGCAAACCGAACGCTTCGAGAAGGATTTCTGGTCGGGCGGCGACCTGCAGGCGCTGTACCAGAGCGCAGCCAACAACCGCCACACGATCGGCGCACTCGAGCGGATCTTCGAATCGGGGATGCGCGAATTCCTCAAGGCGAAGGAAAAACGCCTCAGCGATCCGGGCCTCGTGCTCGACGGTGCGCGCCGCGCGATGCGTGCGTCGTTCCAGCGTGAAATGGACGTGCTCGAAGCCAACCTCGCGTTCCTCGCGTCGGTCGGCTCGGTCAGCCCGTACATCGGTCTGTTCGGCACGGTCTGGGGGATCATGAACTCGTTCCGCGGCCTTGCGAACGTGCAGCAGGCCACGCTCGCGAACGTCGCGCCCGGTATCGCCGAGGCGCTCGTCGCCACCGCGATCGGCCTGTTCGCCGCGATTCCGGCGGTGGTCGCGTACAACCGCTACGCGCACGACATCGACCGCCTCGCGATCCGCTTCGAGACCTTCATCGAAGAGTTCTCGAACATCCTGCAGCGTCAGGCCCAGTAAGGAGCGCGCCATGGCAGGAAGCCCCATCCGATCCAGCATGCGCGGCGGCCGCTCGCGCCGCGCGATGGCCGACATCAACGTCGTGCCGTACATCGACGTGATGCTGGTGCTGCTCGTGATCTTCATGGTCACCGCACCGCTCGTCGCGCCGTCGATCATCAACCTGCCGACCGTCGGCAACGCCGCGCCGCAGGAGCAGACGCCGCCCGTCGTCGTCAACATCAAGGCCGACCGCACGATGAGCGTCAAGTACAAGGGCGACTCGGGCGCGACCCAGGAAGACACGATGACGAAGGCCGAGCTCGACAGCTTCATCTCGGCCCGGCAGGCCGATCACCCTGACCAGCCGGTCGTGATCGCAGCCGACAAGACCGTGCAGTACGATGCCGTCATGACCGTGATGTCCGATCTGAAGGCGCGCGGCGTCAAGCGCGTCGGCCTCCTCGTCAAATCGCAATGAACCGGCAGCAATCCACGCGCAGATCCGCGTACCCGCTCCAGCCTCCCCGCGAGCGTGGGACGTGGCGCGCGTTCGCGCTCGCCGCGCTGATGCACGTGCTTCTCGCGCTGTTCCTCTATCACGGCGTGCAGTGGCAGAACAGCACGCCGGCCGGCGCCGAAGCCGAGCTGTGGACCGAAGTGCCCGACGTCCCCGCGCCGCGGCCCGTCGTCACGCCCACGCCGCCCGCGAAGGTCGCGCCCCCTGCTCCGGTGCGCGACGAACAGGCCGACATCGCGCTGCAGCAGAAGAAGCGTCAGCAGGAAGCGGCCGCGCGCGAAGCGCAGCTCGAGCAGCAACGCCGCGCGCAGCAACTGAAGGCCCAGCAGGAAGAGGAAGCGCGCCGCGCACAGCTCGCCGCGCAACAGGCCGCCGCGCTCGCCGCCCAGAAAGCCGCGGAACGCGACAAACAGAAGCAGGCCGAGAAACTCAAGCAACAGCAGCTCGCCGAGCAGCAGAAGCTCGAACAGCAGAAACTCCAGCAGCAAAAGCAGGCTCAGCTCGAAGCGCAGCAGGCGGCGAAGGCGAAGGCCGACGCAGCCGCGAAGGCAAAGGCGGAAGCGCAGGCCAAGGCGAAGGCCGAAGCCGCGGCGCGCGCGAAGGCCAATGCGGCGGCGAACGCGAAGCTCGACCGCGAGCGCAGTGCGCGCCTCGCGCAGCTGCAGGGACTGTCCGGCGCCGGCGAAGGCGGCGGTGAAGGCCTCGCGAAAAGCGGCACGGGCACGGGCTCCGGCGGCAATGCCGCGACGCCCGGCTATGCCGACAAGGTGCGCCGCCGCGTCAAGCCGAACATCGTTTGGGGCGGCGAGCGGGCAGGCCTGACCACCGTCGTCAAGATTCGGTGCACGCCGTCCGGTGACGTATTGAGCGCATCGGTCTCCCGCTCGAGCGGGAATTCGGGGTGGGATCAAGCCGTGGTCAATGCGATCCACGCATCGGTCCCGTTGCCGCCCGATTCTAACGGTCGTACCCCGTCTGACATTACGATCACCTTCAAGGCGGCGGAGTGAAACGAAATGCGCTTACACTCCGGGCGTCGCTGTCAGATGGGAACGAATCGGGTATTTTTACTGTCTCTGCCGTTGCGCAGCGATCCAAGCCATACGGGAAGCAAGAAGCATGAGTTTGATGACAAAGCTAGGTTTCAGGGCACTCGTGGCCTCGTGTCTGATTACGGCCGGCAGCGCCGCTAACGCCCAGGTCAACGTGCTGATCACCGGTGTCGGGTCGACCCAGTTCCCCATCGCCACCGCGAATTTCACGAACGAGGCGAACCTGCCGCAGCAGGTCACGTCGATCGTTCGCGCCGACCTCGCCCGCAGCGGCAAATTCACCAACATCGACGCCGGCAGCACGCCCGTGCCCGAGACCGCATCGGTCGATCTCGGCGCATGGAAGGCCAAGGGCGCGAATGCGTTCGTGGCCGGCAGCGTGAACCGCGACGCAAACGGCCAGTACAAGGTCAACTTCATCCTGTACGACACCGTGAAGCAGCAAAGCCTCGGCGGCCTGTCGCTGACGGCCACCGACACCACGCTGCGCACGGCCGGCCACAAGATCGCCGACTACATCTACCAGAAGCTGCTCGGCGTGCGCGGCGTCTTCGCCACGCGCCTGTCGTACGTGATCAAGACCGGCAACCGATACCAGCTGCAGATTTCGGATTCGGACGGCCAGAACGCGCGCATCGCGCTGTCGAGCACCGAACCGATCATCTCGCCGGCCTGGTCGCCGAGCGGCACGAAGGTCGCGTACGTGTCGTTCGAGCGCAAGAAGCCGATCGTCTACATCCATGACCTGCCGACCGGCAAACGCTACATGGTCTCCGACCAGAAGGGCAACAACAGCGCACCGGCATGGTCGCCGGACAGCAACACGCTCGCCGTCGCGCTGTCGCTGACGGGCAATACGCAAATCTATACGGTCAACGCGAACGGCGGCGGCCTGCGCCGTCTCACGCAGAGCAGCTCGATCGATACCGAGCCGTTCTACTCGCCGGACGGCCGCTGGATCTACTTCACGAGCGACCGCGGCGGTGCGCCGCAAATCTACCGGATGCCCGCACAGGGCGAAAGCGCCGGCGCCGCGCAGCGCGTGACCTTCACCGGCAGCTACAACACGAGCCCGCGCGTGAGTCCGGACGGCAAGCTGCTCGCTTACATCTCCCGCACGGGTGGGGGCTTCAAGCTGTACGTTCAGGATCTGCAGACCGGCGCGGCGAACGCCATCACGAACACCAATCGCGACGAATCGCCGAGCTTCGCGGCAAACGGCCAGTACCTTCTGTACGCGACCCAGTCGGGCGGTCGCAACGTTCTGGCTGCAGTGCCCTCCGACGGCAGCGCGCCGCCGCAGATCCTGTCCGTCCAGGGCGGCTCCGTTCGCGAGCCGTCGTGGGGGCCCTTCATGCAATGACCACAAGGAGAGTAACCATGATGTCGAATAAAGCTCGTCTGGCCCTGGCCGTGATGATGATCAGCGCGCTCGCAGCGTGCAAGTCGGGCGTGAAGCTCGACGACAAGGCAAACAACGCGGGCGCGGTCAGCACGCAGCCGAGCGCGGACAACGTCGCGCAAGTGAACGTCGATCCGCTGAACGACCCGAACAGCCCGCTCGCGAAGCGCAGCATCTACTTCGACTTCGACAGCTATTCGGTGAAGGACGAGTACCAGCCGCTGATGCAGCAGCACGCTCAGTATCTGAAGAGCCACCCGCAACGCCACGTGCTGATCCAGGGCAACACCGACGAACGCGGCACGAGCGAGTACAACCTCGCGCTGGGCCAGAAGCGTGCGGAAGCCGTCCGCCGTGCGATGGCCCTGCTCGGCGTGAACGATTCGCAAATGGAAGCCGTGAGCCTCGGCAAGGAAAAGCCGCAGGCAACGGGTCACGACGAAGCATCGTGGGCGCAGAACCGTCGCGCCGACCTCGTCTACCAACAGTAAGTAACGGAAGAATCGCCGTATGACGCACCGTTTAACCTGGCTGCGCGTTGCCGCAGCATTCTGCGTCGCGGGCGCGGCGTGGTCGGCCGCGCCGGCGCACGCCGGCATGTTCGACGACAACGAAGCGCGCCGTGCCGTACTCGATCTGCGCAGCAAGAGCGACAACCTGTCGAGCCAGTTGTCGGCCGCCCAGCGTACGATCCTCGATCAATCCGGCCGTATCGACCAGCTGAATCAGCAGGTCGCGACGCTGCGCGGCGAAAACGAGGATCTGACGAACCGGCTGACGACGCTCGAGCGGCAGCAGAAGGAGTACTACCAGGATCTCGACACGCGGCTCAAGAAGTTCGAGCCGCAGCAGGCGACGATCGATGGTGTCGAAGGCACCGTGCAGCCGGGTGAAACGGATGCGCTCAGCGCGGCGCAGCAGCAGTTCCGCAACGGCAACTTCAAGGCGGCGGCGGCGTCGTTCCGTGCGTTCATCGCGAAGTATCCGCAGAGCCCCTATCAGCCGACCGCGCAGTACTGGTACGGCAACGCGCAATACGCGCTGCGCGACTACCGCGGTTCGACCGCGACGTGGCAAGGGATCGTCAGCAAGTTCCCGCAGCACCCGCGCGCGGCCGACGCCCTCGTGGCGATCGGCACGAACCAGCTCGAGCAAGGCCAGAAGGCGGCCGCGAAGAAGACGTTCGAGCAGGTCGTGTCGCAGTACGCCGGGTCGAACGCGGCGCAGACGGCCCAAGGCAAGCTCGAAACGATCAAATAATTATCGTGACGGGTCGTTGACAGTCCTGTAACCCGTCGCTATAATCTTTTGCTCTTTAGGTCGTTGCCCAGGTTGTTGAAGCAACGAACCGACCGGTTTCAAGAACGTGGGGTGGTAACTCAGTTGGTTAGAGTATCTGACTTTTAATCAGAGAGTCGAGGGTTCGAGTCCCTCCCACCCTACCAACTATCTTCGATAGTGCAAAAAGCCTCCTTCGCGGAGGCTTTTTTGCATCTGTTGTGTCAATGTTGAACCGTCGCCCCTCAACTGCCGACCGACAGGCCGACGAAGTCGCGTCCGTAAGCGTCGCGAGTACCAAGAGACAGCCCGGTGCAGCAT
Organism: Burkholderia sp. NRF60-BP8; assembly: GCF_001522585.2. Lineage (NCBI taxonomy): Bacteria > Pseudomonadati > Pseudomonadota > Betaproteobacteria > Burkholderiales > Burkholderiaceae > Burkholderia > Burkholderia sp. NRF60-BP8. Next base: position 786,319 of record NZ_CP013373.1, on the reverse strand, counting down.
CCGCAGCGTGCAATCGGCTGTCACTTCCTTGCCTCCAAGGGCCGCGCTACACAAACACAAAGCGACTCATCGCAGCGCCCCTACTGAGGCGAGGATTCGGCAAATGCCTCAACGAGCGCTAATAGTGCCTCTCGTTTGCGCACATTAAGCGATCGAAACCCTGCAACTACTCGTTGCTCCTCATCATTCTCGAGGGACGTTCCTACCTGCCCTGTGAGCAGATAGTGAATGTCCACTCCTGCTGCGGCAATCGCAATCAAATAGTCCGAGTTAGGACGCCTCAAGCCCTTCTCGTACTGATATTGCGCGCGTTGTTTAACGGCCCCGAGAGCTGCGAACTCTGTTTGGTTGAGGCCCAATCGTGAACGCTCATGCCTCAGTCTCTCCCCAAATACGTCCATTCGAGGTAATTTCCTTCTTGACACAGGATCAATTGATCCTATAATTGGCGATACACAAGTCCGAATGAGTCATCATGGCAGCGCCCGAGGTCACCCCGTACGCCGGGCGGACAACAAGGGCGCCCCCCTTCACGGAGAACCACCATGTCGACGACTTACGAAATTTGCGGTGCATTGCCCGTTCTCGATCATTTTCGCCCTAGCCACGCGCAGCAATTCGTTGACAGAATCGGATTCGCCGCACGCGTCTACTTCGCCACGGATGCAGTCACGCATACGCTCATGCTCCGTATCAGCGGAGCACTCACGGATGCAGAGATGAAATCGATCGAAACCGCGCTAACCGGATTTTCCCAGAAATGGGCGCGAGGTGGAGCCTTCTTCCGTCGAACCCGCTATGGTGAATCGACATTCGTCCCTATCGGCATAGCGTTGCATGTCGGCTCATCGTGTCCCACCTCGGACCGCGTATGGAATTGATGTTGTTGCCCCACTTCAGCGGAAAAGAGAAAGCAATCGATCTGCTCAGGAGCCACCATGGAAGAGCCTGCAATCTATACGTTGTCTGGAGCGATTTCAGTCCAAGAGGACATCGAGAACGAACAACTTGATCGGGTTTCGCGCCATCTGTGCGGCATCGCGACCGTGCACATCCACCATGATCCGATCGCAAACACGGTATCTTTGCGCATAACCGGCACGCTCATGCGTGATGATAAGCGCTATATCGAACAGCGCATCGAGCGATTCGCCGAGGAAAACGCCCGTGTCGCTGCGATTCTTCTGAGTGAGTGGAATGGCGTTACGAGCGAACTCGTCGTGGGAATGAACTGGGACGCCCAATGCCTCATTCACTTGGGAGCAGTACAAGAGCAACTGGCAAAGCTGTCGACTCGGTACTTCGACTTCATTCTCCGTCTTGAGCCGCCAAGCTCTCCGGCACACGGCGAACCGCTTATGTGCGTCTCAATTGAATCATCGGACACGCAACAGTCCTGACTCAGTCCGCGGCGACCCGTCGAATGTGTGCGCGCAGCAGAAGCTCATGAATGACAACTTCAAACTCAGCACGCGCCCCCTTCCATCGGGAGCAGCTACGCCCGGTCCTTTTGAAACCAGAGTGAGTCCAAGGGTCGCCGAACCGGCTCGGTGACCAAATGTGCACGACTGCCCGCCGTGATACTCAATTGCTTTCATGAAAGCGATTTGCTCGACTTCATCGAACAAGCAGCCGATGTCGATCACGCTGAGCCAACTACGGAAGCATTAGTGCAGCGGCAATCCAACGGAACGTTATCAAGCCACACCCCAGCACTGAGGTGTGCAGGCCGAACTATCCGCGGATAACCCAAGCGAAACGCATTGGCGCGGATCGGATGACATCGTCGATGCACCATCGATCCATATCATGACGCCTTGTCGATACAGAGCTGCTTGCGCGTCGCTGCAATTGTCCCTAGTGAGAAACGTCACTGTATCGCGCGACAAGCCCGCCCATACAGGTGGTCATCCAGAAAACCGTCCTTGCCTGAAAGTCGCTGATGGGGCAATTGCATTTCTCCGATGCGGCGCACCTCACGCGAGTCGCGGAACAATGTTGCACGCCTCCTACGGGCGGACTGCATCCGGCAGCATCGGTGCAGATGGAACTTCTGCGGCTTGCCAGTCGGACAGCGCGACAGCAATGCTCGCATGAGGAACCCTCCTGACTTTAGTAGTTGTCGCCTTCGCGATACTTGCTTAGATTAAAAGTCAACATCTCGGACCCGAACCGCTCGCCGCAGATAGCACCATTGATCTGCGGCAGCTCTGGGCTGTCTTTTCCGATTTTGAATCGCAGCGCATCTTTATTGCAGCCAATCGAACGATCGAGCCGTTCGAGAAGCAATTGCCAAGACATCACCTTCGTTGCCGTCTCGCAGCGAAGCGTATGAACTTACGGATGTCGGAGGACCATCGATGACTACGAGCGTACGACACAAGGCTGGTACACCTGGTCGGTCTCGACTAAGCGTGGAATTGGGAACGCTAAAATCCCGATGGGCAACATGGTGTGCGCAACGTGGTGTGACGCCGAGTGAGGAATTGCGGCGAATCATTACCGAAACAGTTGGTGTTGCAGAAACTCAACCCCGGGCGCCGCAGACGCTACCTGCTCGCAATGGGCCGTGCGCACGCGTCTCGATCGGACTTACCAACGCCGAACTGGAACGCGTTAGGGGGATAGCTTACGTTCGCGGTTTCACGCCGAACCGTTGGATCGTCGCCTTGGTTCGGGCGAAGCTTACCGGCGAACCGCAACTTAGCAGCAGAGAGATGATGCTTGTTGCGGAGTCAAATAAGCAGCTCGCAATAATCCGAACGCTGCTCGGCGAATGTGCAAGAGAAGCAGCCACGAACGATTGCAATAAGTCGTTTAACTGGGAGCAAGTCCGCACCACAATAGAGGCACATTTGCGTACCACAGCGACGCTTTTGCGAAGCAATCTAGATCGCTGGAGTCGTTAAAATGCCGTTCCCAAAGACCTATGTTGATGCACTCTTGGTGAACTGGGGAGATCGGCTATTCCCCAGTGCACTTCGCCACGCCCGGGGCCTGCATCTGCCCCACTGGGCCTTACAGCAGGACGCGCTACATTTGCGCGAAAGGATCGCCCGAACGCTTCGAAGGGCGCCCGAAGTAATGGTGAAGATATCGAACAAAGCATCGGGCACGCAGGGAATGAAGGCGGTTCGGCGCCATCTGCGATACATTTCGCGACATGGTAGCGTTGATCTGGAGGATCAAGACGGACGCATGATCTCCGGAGAAATGGCATTGCAGGATCTTTTCGAGCAGTGGCACTGGGGCAGTTGGGGCATTCCAAATGAAAGCAAACGCAGGGAAACCCTCAATGTGGTGCTCTCGATGCCGCCTGGTACCGATAGCGAGGTCGTATGGGATGCAGCAAGGATGTTCGCCCAGGAAACATTTGGTGATGGACGACCATATGTATTCGCACTGCACAATGACGAAGCGCATCCCCATGTACATTTATGCGTCCATGCGCGTGGCCCCGACGGCCGTCGGCTCAATCCCCGAAAGCAGGATTTGCATCGTTGGCGAGAAGCATTCGCGCAGCAATTGCAGGCACGCGGCGTCGACGCGAACGCTACTTCTAGAACAGTACGCGGGCAAATACAGTACTTTCCTAAACAAGCGGCGCTCCGGGTGGCGTTACGAGGCGGTCACCCTTTCAATGGCACGCATGCCATCGACATCGAGACCCGATGTGCAATGTGGGGCGCCCACATGGAGACGCTAGGCAACTGGTATAAAGTCGCGCGCACCTTGGCTCATTCCGATTCCCCCGAAGACCGCGAAATGGCGATGAACATCGCAGACTTTGCTCGGCGAATGCCAGTCCGGACCCTAAACCCAGAGGCGCCACAGTCGCCTCGGGCTGTCACGCAGGGGTTTCGCGATTCGTATTACATGCAACGTACGCCATATGCGGACGAGCCACGCCCTGAAAATAGTTGCGAGCCATCGATAGAGATAGGTCGCTAATTAGCGAGGCCAAAGTATCTTCTTCGTCGTGCACGATGGCATAACGAAACGAAAGGACGGCAGGCGCCCGCTGCACGCGATATCACTCGTGGACCGACGGCGCGGAATCGGCGTCGGTATAGCGCGGCTTCGCGTTCTGCAAATCGCGCGTGTTCTTCTGCACGGCCACCGAGCCGAACAGCGCGAGCACGAACGACATCGCGTAAAAGCCCTTCTCGCTCAATTGAAGCGTCGCGTTGAACAGGCCAACGATCAGCAGCGCGATCGACAGCAACAGCGCAATCCAGCTGAGGCCGTAGTAGATGCCGGTGACGGGAATGCCTTCCGCGCGATCGCGCACGCTCTTCTGCAGCGAGATCGCCGCATAGAGGCCGAACACCAGCACGGTGAAGTAGTAGCCCTTCTCGTTGAGCTGCATGCCGGCGTTCCAGAGCCCGATCAGGAATGCCGCGAAACCGGCGAGCAGCGCGGCCCACGAGGCAGCCACGAACGCGAACGACGGTTGCTGGATGGTGGTCTGGTTCATTGCTTTGCCCTCTCTTTCTTGTTGTTCGAAATCGTTTTCGTTGAACTGCGTTTTGCGCATGGTAGCAGCTTTGGCGCGCGTCACGACGCGCGCGCTCGCAAGTTCACGTTTCGCGCCGCGCGCGGCGCCAGCGCCCCGGCGTCGTGCCGAGCACCGCGCGAAACGCCTTGCCGAATGCGGCCTCGGACTGGTAACCGACCGCCTGCCCGATTTCCGCCTGCCCGCGCTGCGTGTCCTGCAGCAGCGCGCACGCATGCATCATCCTGATCTGCGCGACGAATGCGCCGACGCTCATCCCGGCCTTCTCGCGGAAATGCCTCGCATAGGTCGCGCGCGACATCGCCACCGCGGCGCCGAGCGATTCGACCGTCCACGGTTGCGCCGGCGCCTGCAGCACGGCCCGGACCGACGGGCCGAGGCGCGCATCGGCCGCCAGCGCGAGCCAGCCGGACGGCACACGCGCGCCGCGGCCGTATGCACGCAGTGCATACGCGAGCAGCGTCTGCCCGAGCGCGTTCACGATCGCGCCGGCGCCCGGCTGCATGTTCGACGCCTCGGTACGCAGCACGCTCGTCAGCAGTTGCAGCGGCGCGGCACCCGATGCGTCGCGCAACCCGACGTGCAACACCCGCGGCAGCGTGCGCATCAGCAGTTCGCCCGCGCCGCGCGCATAGACAAACCGTCCGCAGAGCAGATCGACGCTCGCGCTGCCCGGGTCGGCCGGATCGAGATTCGATTTGACCGGCAGCACCGCGCCGTCGCCGGCACTCGAATCGCGCAGCGGCACGAGCAGCTTCGACCGGCTGCCCGCCGCATCGAGCAGGTCGTGCGCGTCGCCGGCGGGCAGCAGCACGAAATCGCCGTCAGCGAGTTGCAGCGTGCGCCCGTCGGCGGCACGCAGTTGGCAGGTTCCGGCCAGTACCAGATGGAACGCGGCCTCGCCGGGCGGCAGCGGGTCGTGCGGCATCGAGAACGGGCCGTCGAGCAGGCAGCGCACGTCGAGCTCGACATGGCTGCGACCGAGCGACAGCAGTTGACTCAATGCATCCATGAGACGATTGCGCTAAAAATCGACACTCTAGCGTATCGAAACTATCAGCGCGAGCGATCAGAATAGCCTTGCATCGCCCGAGATCGCGGCACCCGCCGCCCTCCTCACTCTTCTCGACAAGGACACATCATGCTGAACTGGAACGAATACCGGAAGGAACTCTCGACGCGTATCGGCGACATCGCCAAGCTGTCTCCCGATACGCTGGCCGGCTACAAGGCGCTGTCCGGCGCAGGTGCCAAGACCGGCCATCTCGACGCGAAGACGCGCGAACTGATCGCACTCGCGGTGGCCGTTACCACGCGCTGCGACGGCTGTATCGCCGTGCATACGGCCGAAGCGGCCAAGCATGGCGCGACCAAGGAGGAAGTGGCGGAAGCGCTCGGCGTCGCGATTGCGTTGAATGCGGGCGCGGCGCTCGTCTATTCGGCGCGTGTGATGGACGCGCTCGGCGATTGAGCCGGCTGCTGCGGCACGACCGTCGGGCCGCACCGCATTGTCGTGTTGCGCCCGGCCGCATGGCCGGGCGGTTGCGCATCGCGCGGACGGCCGGCCATGCATGAAGCGCGCGCGGGTGACGCGCTTGGACGCGTAAGCGTTGCGGAGTCGGCTACCATGCGCGAACGATACACATCGTGAAGGAGCGCTTCATGTGCCGCTGGCTCGCCTATACGGGTAATCCGATCCATCTGGAAACCGTGCTGTTCCGCGCGAAGCATTCGCTGATCGACCAGAGCCTGCATTCGGAGCTGGGCGCGACGACCACCAACGGCGACGGCTTCGGCATCGGCTGGTACGGGCATCCCGACGAACTCCCGTTCCGCTATCGCTCCGTGCATCCCGCGTGGAACGACCGCAACCTGCGCGAAGCCGCGCGTGCGATCCGCTCGCGGATGTTCATCGCGCATATTCGCGCGGCAACCGACACGCCCGTCCAGGAAACCAACTGCCATCCGTTCCGCCACGGCCGCTGGCTGTTCGCGCACAACGGGCTGATCCGCGACTTCCACAAGCTGCGCCGCGACCTGACGATGAAGGTCGATCCCGCGCTGTTCCCGACACTCGAAGGCTCGACCGACTCCGAGCTGATGTTCCGCCTCGCGCTGACGTACGGTCTCGAGCAGGCGCCACTGCCGGCGCTCGAACGCATGGTCGGCGTGGTGGAGGAAACCGCCGCGCGGCATCGCGTCGCCGATCCGCTCAACATGACGATCTGCGCGACCGATGGCGAACGAATCGTCGCAGTGCGTTACTCGAGCGAACGGCAATCGCGGTCGCTGTTCCACAGCACGTCGTTCAAGCACCTGCACGAGTTGTATCCGCATAATCCCCGTATCGCCGAAGCCGGCGACGATGCGTTCATGGTCGTGTCGGAGCCGCTCGTCGACCTGCGCGGCGCGTGGGAGGAAGTGCCGGAGGGGATGGCAATCGTCGCGCACGGCGCCGATGTGCAGCAGCGGCCGTTCGGGCCGCGGCACAAGTGACATGCCGCAGTCCTGACGAAAGCGAGCGCATTCGAATGTCGAATACTTCGGCGCGATACGGCAATTGCGGCGATTCGTTTTGACGGACCGGCGATCGGTACCGCCGAATCAATCGAAAGCGATACGAAACATCTCCCGACGAATACGATCGGGCAACCGGCCTGGGATAATTCCCCAATTCGATAATGAGCGACGGAATCGCATGACGAAAGCAGACCCGCGCACTACTGAAATTTTCGCCGAATAAAAAATTAATACTCTTGCGATTTGATCCTGACCAGAAATACAGGGCGATAATCGACGTACGCGCGACAACATATGTCCGAGGAATTCTGCGACATGTCGACGAACAATCGTCACCGCTCTTCCAACGAATGCCGACGCAAATCGTCCGGGCCCATTGCCCTCATGGCACGGGCCTGATCGGGACACACCGTAAATCCAGCGGGCGATAAAACGGGGGGCGACATTGTACGCACCTTCCACCCCGTCGGCGACACGCGCTCATTTCGAATTATTACGGCGAATCGGCAATCATTACCTGACGGACAGGGCTCGCACATCGTCGGGCCGCGCGAGGGCGAACGCTTATTCCTGATTAAAATATTCAAGTTACGAATTTTGAAAAGGCACGTTACAATTCGCCAACGGATGAATCCGCATCACAATAAAGTAGCGACGCAGTTACCGGCACATCGACTCCGAGATGACTCAAGATCTCCAAAACCCACTCCCTGTCATGCTGACGGGCAATCAATCCATGCTTTCCAGCATGAAGCAGGACCATGCCTTCGTGGTATGGCTCACCGGTGTCTCCGGTGCCGGCAAATCGACGCTCTCGAATCTACTGAAGGAACAACTCGACACGCGCGGCCTGCGGACTTTTCTGCTGGACGGCGACCAGCTTCGCGAAGGATTGAATCAGGACCTGGGTTTCAGCGACGCAGACCGCCACGAGAACATCCGTCGAACGGCCGAGGTCGCGCGCCTGATGGTGGATGCGGGGCTCGTCGTCATCGTTGCGCTGATCTCGCCGTTTCGGGAAGCACGGGCCAAAGCGCGCGCGCGTTTTCCGCAGGGCAGGTTTTTCGAAGTCTTCGTCGACGTCGCGCTGGATGTGGCGGAAGCGCGCGATCCCAAGGGGCTGTATGCGTTGGCAAGGCAAGGGACCATTCGGCAGTTCACCGGCATCGAATCGACCTATGAAAAACCGGTATTACCCGACGTGCATGTGCGCACGGGCGAAGCAAGTCCGCTGGAATGCGTGCACGCGATCATGCAGAAATTGCCGTTGAACGGCTGATACTGGCGCGGCCATCGGCTCGCCAGCGCCCCCGCTCCCGTCTTCTTTTTCGGCGCGCTATTGCGGCGACCGACGGTTGAACTGTCCGCCTTGCGCCACATCGGCCCACTGTCTTGGTTGGCCGCGACGATCAAACCGCATCCGAATCGAATCGAGCTCGCCCGGCAACCTGCGCGAACGCGCGCGCAACCGCGGCAGCGCAACGAACCCGAGGCGTTCGTACAGCGCGCGGGCGCGCACGTTGCACGTCAGCACGTCGAGTACGACGTCACGACTGCCATCGGTCGGCAACGCGCCGATATCCAGCGCATCGCGAAACAGTGCGCTGAAGATGCCCGTACCGCGCTGGCGCTCGTCCGTCGCGCAATGCGCGACGAGGATCTGCGAACGCTTCGGCGCCGGAAGTTCCGTTTCGAGGATCAGCCCGCGCAGCAACTGGCCGATCGTGCGACGCACGCCGAAGAAACGTGCGAGCGCCCAGACGACGTGCACGTCGTCGAACGCCGTCCGCTGCCCGTCGTGAATCGCCATCACCGCGAGCACCGTGCCATCTTCGGCGACTGCGACGCGATGCCGGCGCCACGAGAAGCGTCCGTGGCGCGACCGGAAGGCCTGTTGCAGGAAAGCGATGCAGCGCGCGTCGCTTTCGCCGAGAAAGAAGCCGAATTCGGCGACACCGGACGCAAACACGAGCGGCGCGCATGCTGCCGCGTCATCCGCATCGGCCGCGCGAAACCGCGCCGGTTCGCCGGCGCGCGGGATCGCTTGCGAGACCGTGGCGGCCCGCGTCACGCACCGCGCCCTGCAAGACGCGACAACACGGCAACCGCCCGACTGATCTGCTCGGGCTCATGCGTCGAACAGATGAAAAAGCGCAGCCGCGCGGCCTTTTCCTCGACGGCCGGATAGAAGATCGGCTGCACGTTGATGCCTTCGTCGAACATCGCGTTCGCCCACTGGGCGGCCTTCAGCGAGCTGCCCGTGATTACCGGCACGACCGCATACCCGGCGCTCGTGCCCGTATTCAACCCCGCGGCACGCGCCTCCGTCAGGAACTGCCGCCCACGCGCCTGCAGTTGCGCGACGCGCTCCGGCTCGGCCTGCAGGCGTTCGAGCGCGGCCAGCGACGCTGCGGCGAGCGTCGGCGCGAGCCCGACGCTGTACAGAAAACCCGGCGCCAGATGGCGCAGCATGTCGACGAGCGGCTGGCAGCCCGCAATGAAACCGCCGCAACCGGCCAGCGTCTTGCTCATCGTGCCCATCCACATGTCGACCTGGTCGGGCGCGACGCCGGCGTGCTCGCGGATGCCCTTGCCGGTCGCGCCGAGCACGCCGAGCGAATGCGCCTCGTCGACCAGTAGGAATGCCCCGTGGCGCGTCTTCACGTCGACGAAGCGCTGCAGGTCGGGGAAATCGCCGTCCATGCTGTACAGCCCCTCGATCGCGATCAGCACGTGCCGGTATTCGCGGCGCACGCGCGACAGCAGCTCGTCGAGCGCCTGCCAGTCGTTGTGCGCGAAACTCAGCCGCTTCGCGCCGCTCAACTGCGCACCCTGCACGATGCTGTTGTGCGCGAGCGCGTCGTGGACCACCAGGTCGCCCGGGCCGAACAGCGCGCCGATCACGGTCACGTTGGTCGCATGGCCGCTCACGAACGCGACGCAGTCGTCGGTCTCGTAGAACGCAGCCAGCGCCCGCTCGAGCTCGCGCTGCACCGGCCGCTCGCCCGCGACCATCCGGCTCGCCGAGGCCGACGTGCCGTAGCGGTCGATCGCGGCTTTCGCGCGCGCGGACACCGCCGGATCGCCGGCCAGGCCCAGATAGTTGTAATTCGCGAAGTTCAGGTATTCGCGGCCGCCGATCTGCGTGGTCGCTCCGGCGACGCCGTCGTGCACGCGGAAAAACGGCGAGTCGACCCGCAGCTTCTCGCCCATCTCGCGCATGATCCGGACCTGCTGATACTGCGGCATCGATTCGAAGCGGCTGCGCGCCGACGTGGCCTGCGCCGCCAGCGTACCCGGCACGCCGGGCGCCGCCGCGGCGTCGGTCGCGCGCTCCAGTTGCCGTTTCAGCGCTTTCGCCGCCAGTTGCTGGCGAAGATGCTCTCCCAGTGCCATTGCTTCCTTCGCTGTATCTCGAAAAGACACTATGTTACGCCGCGTATTTTTAAAAGGCGTGGTGTCATGCGTCGGAAAAGTCGGCCCACTGCCACGCATCGGGCGTAGCCAGCAACGCATCGACCAGCCGGAAATTCATCTCGTGGCTCGGCCGCAGCGCGCTCACGCGCGCGAGCAGCGGCGCACCGGCCAACGCGAGATCGCCGATCAGGTCGAGCACGCGATGCCGGACGAACTCCTCCGGCAGCCGCATCCCGCCCAGCACGCGATTGCCGACGATCGACGCGGTGCACGAGGGCCGCGCGCCGCGCAGGATCGGCACGCCGCGCAGATAGCCGGCGACGATCGCCGGCACGGCCCACTTCACGCGCCCGTACGAGCGCGACGGCGCGATGTCGGTCGCGAATGCGGCCGGCGTCAGCGCGCCGTCCCAATGCATGTCGCCGAAGCCGCGCAGGTCGTTGCGCACGCTCAGTTCGTAGCGCGGCGCCGGCTCGAGCCGCATTTCGCGCCGCTGGTCGCCATCGCCGTCCGCGACGACGACCGGCCGCAACACGCGGATGAAGCGCTTCGGCGCATCGAGCGCGACGCGGCCGCACGCGCGGATCGCGTCCACCCATGGCGTTGCGCTGCCATCGAGAATCGGCACCTCTTCCGCGTCGAGCTCGACGATCGCATGATCGATCTCGCATGCGAGCAGCGATGCAAGCAGGTGCTCGATCGTGCGCACGCCGATGCCGTCGGCATTGCGCAGCATCGTGCAGAGCGGCTGCGCACGGCGCAGCGCGGGATCGACGGGCAGCGTCGCAACCGTGCGCCCCTGCTCGACCCGACGGAACACGATGCCCGTCACGCCGTCTTCGGGACGCGCGGGCAGAATCCGCACGGCGACCCGGCGGCCCGTGTGCAACCCGTGCCCGTCGATCGTCAGCGGGCGCGCGAGCGTGCCCTGCCGCGTCGCCCAGCCGGTCGGCGCGCTCACCGCGCCACCTCGAGCGACGGCGACGGCTGGCCGGCAACCGGTTCCGGCCGCGTATCGAGCATCGCGCGCGCTTCGCCGTCGATCGCATGCTTCGCGGCGAGCGCCGCGACGGCCTCTTGCGCGGCATCGGTCGCCGACGCGGCATCGGCGCCGGTATCGGCCGACGCGCCGATCGAATCGACGATGCGCGCGGCCAGCGTCGTCACCGACGCGCCTTCGGCGATCGCCATCACCGACAGCTTGACCTCGAACGCTTCCTCGACCGCGAGGCCGAGCTCCATCCCCATCAGCGAATCCATGCCCATATCGAGCACCGACTTGTCGAGCGCGATGCGATCGGGCGTCATGTGCAGAATCCGCGCGATCTGCGCCTGCAGCGTCCGCGCGACCAGCGCGATCGCTTCGTCGCGCGGCAGCGCGAGCACCTCTTCGCGCAGCTGCGTGCCGCCGTCGCGCGCATCGCCGCCCTTCGCCTGCGATTGCAGCAGCGCATATCGGCGCGCCTTCGCGGCCGGCATCCCGCGTGCGACCGCGTGCCAGTCGAGCCGCACCACCGCTTCGCCGGCCGCGCCCGCGATCAGCACGCACTCGAGCGCGGCCATCGCTTCGTCGGACGTGATCGACGCGCCGCCGATCCGCGATTGCAACGCTTCGCGCGTATCGGCATGGCGTGCGAGGAAGCCGACGTCCTCGAGCGGCCCCCAGGCCATGAACGTACCGGGCAACCCTGCTGCACGGCGATGTTCGACCAGCGCCTCGAGGAAGGTGTTGGCCGCGACGTAGTTCGATTGCCCCGGATTGCCGAGATAGGTCGTCGCCGACGAATAGACGACGAACAGATCGAGCGGCAGCCCGCGCGTCGCGCGATGCAGGTTCCATGCGCCGGCCACCTTCGGCGCGAGCACCGCGGCCATCCGCGCATCGTCGAGATTGCGCACGAGGCCGTCGTCAATCGACATCGCGGAATGCAGCACGCCCTTCAGCGGAAGGTTGCGCCGGACGATCGCCGCAATCATCGCGTCGACCGCCGCCGCATCGGTCACGTCGCACGACACGACGTCGACGGCGACGCCGAGCGTATCGCGCCAGCGCGCGACCTCGTCGCGCGCCGCCGCAGCGAGTTCGCCGGAGCGGCTCGCCAGCGTCAGCCGGCGTGCGCCGTGCTCGACCATCCAGCGCGCGCTCGCGAAGCCCAGGCCGCCCGTGCCGCCGACCACCAGGTATGCGCCGTGCGGATCGAGCGCGAGCGCCTCCGCCCGCGCGACGCCGCGCGTCGGCGCGGGCGTGCCGGACGGATAGGTCACGAGCACCTTGCCGATCTGGCGCGCCTGCTGCATGTAGCGGAACGCATCCTCGGCCCGCTCGGCCGGGAACGCGCGATACGGCAGCGGATGCAGCATGCCTGCCGCGAACAGCGCCATCACTTCGCCGAACAGCCGTGCGGTCAGCTCCGGCAACGCGCCCATCAACTGGTCGGCGTCGATGCCGAAATAGCTGATGTTGTTACGGAACGGCCGCAGGCCGATATGGCTGTTTTCGTAGAAATCACGCTTGCCGAGTTCGAGAAAACGACCGAACGGACGCAACGTATCGATGCTGCGCACCATCGCCTCGCCGGCGAGCGAATTCAGCACGATGTCGATGCCCTCGCCGCCCGTCATCGCGCGAATCTCGTCCGCGAAGGCCAGGCTGCGCGAATCGAGCACGTGATCGGCGCCGAGCAGGCGCACGAACTCGCGTTTCTCGTCGCTGCCGGCCGTCGCGAACACTTCCGCGCCGAAGTGGCGCGCCAGCTGGATCGCGGCGATCCCGACGCCACCCGCGCCGCCATGCACGAGCACGCGCTCGCCGCGGCGCAGCCGTGCGAGTTCGACCAGTGCGTAGTACGCGGTGAAGAACGTGGTCGGCACGGTCGCCGCTTCCTCGAACGACAGGCGTTCGGGTTTCGGCGCGATCGCCTGCGCGCGTGTCCGCACGCGCGTCGCGAACGATGCCGGCGCGAAGCCGAGCACCGCGTCGCCCGGCGCGAATTCCGTCACCGCGCGGCCCACCCGGACGACGCGGCCGGACAGTTCCATGCCGATCGTCGCGCCCGCGAAGCCGGTCTCGACCGCTTCGTCGGACAGAAGCCCCATCGCATACATCACGTCGCGGAAATTCAGGCCGGTGGCAACCGGCTCGATCTCCACCTCGTCGTCGCCCAGCGCACGTTCCGGCAACGCGAACCATTCGAGATTGCGCAGCGAGCCCGGTGCGTCGAACGCGAGCACCGACGCGCGCGCCATCGCGCCGTCGCTGCGCGCCGCGGCCTGCGCGGCCGTCAGCATGCGCGGCACCAGCCGCCCGTGTGCGCTCAGCACGACTTCTTCCTCGAGCGCCGCGCCGGTCAGCTCGCGAATCAGCGCATCGGGAATCCCGTCCGCCGCGCGATCGACGTCGATCAGCCGGCATGCAAGTTCGGGATGCTCGTTCGCCAGCACGCGACCGAGGCCCCACAGCGTCGCCTGTTCCGGGTGCGCATGCGCGGCCCCGGCGAACGGCGCGCCGCCGCGCGTGACGACGGTCAGTCGCGTGGCCGCGTTCGGCTGCGCGCCGAGCGCGCGCACGAGCGCTGCCAGCGCGATCACGCCGTGACGCAGCGCGGCCATCACGCCGTCTCCCGTCGTCGTATCGGCGAGCGGCGTCTCCGGCGCGCAGAACACGACATGCGCCGGCTGCCCGGCCGGCAACGACGCGATCGCGTCGGCCGCATGCGTGACGTCGACGATATCGGCCGGATAGCCCGCGTGCGCGAGCGCATCGGCCAGTCGCCCGCCGAAACCGCCGGCCGCATCCGGCGCGTGCATCACGAGCCATCGTTCGCTGCGGGCAAGCGTATCGAAATCGCTCGCGTCGCTGCCGCATCGCGCGGCCACGGCGCTCGCCGGGTTGCGCGCAATGACGAACGTCGGCGTGCCATCCAGATCGAGCCCCTGCTCGACATGCCGCACGACGTCCACATAGCCCGCGCGCGCCAGCGCCGCTTCAAGATCCACCGGCGCCAGCTGCGCGGGCGCATCGGCCTCCGTCGCCGCCGCCTGCGGGGCGAACACGATGTCGGAGAAGCGGCCGCGACGCGACTCCGCCAGCAGCAGCAAGCCGCCCGGCGCCAGCCACGACCGCATCGCATTCAGCGCATCGGCCGGATCGTGACGACCGCTCAGCGCACGGTTCGCGACGATCAGGTCATAAGGCCCGGCATCGTCGGCGGACAGCGACAAGCGTTCGCCCGGCTGCAACGCCACCGTGCGCACCGTCGCTTGCGCATCCGTATCGAATCCGGCCAGTTGCCCGGCCGTCGCGGCGATCGTGTGATCGCAGCGCGCGGCGGCGAGATGCATGCCGAGCGTCTGCAGCACGTCGCCGTCCGTCGCACCGAGTTCGAGCACGCGCAGCCGGCGCGTCGGCCGCCACGCGTCGACCGCCTGCTCGACGCCGGCCGCCAGCAGCGCATGCACGTGCTGCCAGGTCGGCGATGCGGCAAGCAACTGCTCGACCAGACTGTGCCCGGTCGGCGACAGCCAGCGAGCATCGTCCTTCGCACCGTTGAGCACGTCGGGCAGCGCCGCGCCGCAATGGGCGAGCAACGTCAGTTCGGCCACGTGCCCCGGCGATTCGGCCAGCAGCCCGCGCCACAGATCGTCGAGCGGCGGCAGCGCCGCGCACGCCGCATCGTCGCGTATCAGGCGTGCACCGTCACGCGCGGCAAGACCATCCTCGACGAGCATGTCGGCCAGGCGTGCAGCGAACGCCGCCCGCTCCGGCGCGGGCTGCCACGTGCCGGCGAACACGCCGAGCGCATCGAACGCGCGAAGCACGTACAGGCTTGCCAGCACGTCGAGCAGCGGCAGGATTTCGGTCAAATGCTGCGTCCGGCGACCGTCGAGCCCTGCGGCATCGACGCGCGCGGCGGCTTGCGCGAGCAGCGCGTCGGGCGCCGGTAACGCAGCCGCGTCGACGTCGTTCGGCAACGGCATCTCTTCGAGGCGGTAGACGAAACGCGAAGGCAGGTTCTGGCGACGACCGACGAGGTCCACGCGCCGGAACCGGCATGCGTCGAGCCGCGCCACGATCGCGCCTTGCGCGTCGAGGAATTCGAAATGCGCGACGATCGAATGCGGACTGCGCCGGTCGATCCGCGCGAGCACGCGGGCGACCGTGTCGCCGCGCAGATAATCGACCCGGCCGATCTGCACCGGCACGTAAGCCGGATGCTCGCCGTCGCGCGCATGCGCGGCAAGCAGCGCGAACAGCGGATGAAACCCGCTGTCCATCACCGCCGGATGCAGCAGATAGGCCGACAGCGCCCGCGCATCGCCGCACGCGGCCGGCGCGGCGACGTCGGCCAGCGCGGCGTCCTCGGCCGCGGCAACCCGCACGGTGCGAACCCAGCGGAACGCCGGCCCGTAGCCGAGGCCGATCGCCGCGGTATTCGCATAGAGCGTGTCGCCGTCGGCGGCCGGCAGCGCGAGCAGGCGCTCGAGCGTCTCGGCCGGCACGATGCTCGCGGCGCCGAGCGCGTTGCCGCTTTCGAGCATCCGCCCCGTCACGTTCAGCGCCCATGCGCCGTCGGACATCCGGTCGCGCGTCTCGATCGTGAACGTCGCGGTGCGCGGCTCGATCACGAGCCGGAACAGCTTCGCCTGCTGCGGCTGGAACACGACCGGCGTGCGGATCTCGACGTTTTCGAGCGCCGCATCCGGCGTAGCGAAGAAAGTGCGCGCCGCGGCGAGCGCCATTTCCACGTAGCCGGCGCCCGGGAACGCCACGCCGCCGTCGACGACGTGATCGGCCAGCATCGGCAGCTTCGCCGGATCGAGCTGGTTTTCCCAACCGAATGCGTGTTCGTGCAGGCGATAGCCGAGCAACGGATGCTCGCGGCGGCGATCGACGAGACCGTAGCCTTCGATGGTCGGCGTGAGCCAGAAGCGGTCGCGCTGCCACGGATAGGACGGCAATGCCGTACGCGACGCGCCGGGCGCGAAGCGGTCGGGATCGACGCTCGCGCCGTGCGCGATCGCCGCGAGAATCGCTTGCCGCAGCGTCGCCGCGCTGCCGTGATCGCGCTTGAGCGTCGGCAGCGCCACGCCCGTCACGCCGGCGGCCGTCAACGCCTGCTTCACGTACGTGCGCAGGATCGAATGCGGCGAGACTTCGATGAACAGCCGGACGCCCTGCTCGATCAGGTACGCGATGCCGTCGCCGAAGCGCACCGGCTCGCGGATGTTGCGCCACCAGTAGCGCGCATCCAGTTCGTTGCCGGCCAACGGGCCGCCGGTCACCGTCGACACGAATGCGCCGTTGCCCGGTTGCGGCCGCACGCCGGCCAGTTCGGCCAGCACCACCGGCTCGATGCGGTCCATGTGGCTGCTGTGGAACGCATAGTCGAGATCGAGCATCTGGAAGAACTTGCCGCTGCCGCGCAGCGCCGCTTCCAACGCCTGCAAGCCCTGCAATTCGCCTGCGAGCGTGACCGCATCGGGGCTGTTGATGCCGGCCACCTCGACCCGGCGCGCCAGCCCGTGGCGCGCGATCAGTTCGCGCGCCGCCGCCTCGCCGATGCCGACGGCTGCCATCCGGCCGCTGCCGCGCGTCATCGCCTGCGCGCGACTGCGGATCTTGATCACGCGCACCGCGTCGGCGAGCGACAGCGCACCCGTCACCCACGCCGCGGCAATTTCACCGACGCTGTGGCCGATCGCCGCGTCGTAACGCATGCCGCGTGCGTCGATCACGCGGATCATCCCGACCTGGATCGCGAACAGCAGCGGCTGCGCGTTCTCCGTCGCGGCGAGCCATTCGGCGCCCGCGCCGGCCAGCCATTCCGCGCTCGGGCCGCCGCGCATCACGTCGACGAGCGACGGGCTGCCGTCCTCGCACCACAGCGCGTCGACTTCGTCGAGCGCCGCACGGAAAACCGCGTTCTCCGCATAGAGTTCGTTGCCCATCCCGACCCACTGGCAACCGTTGCCCGAGAACACGAGCGCGGTGCGCAACGCGTCGGCCGGCGCCTGGCCGGTTGCGACGCAGGCTGGCAGCCCTTCCTGCGCCGGTTGCGCGAGCGCCGCAAGCGCCGCACGGCCTTCCGTCACGTCGGCGGGCGCGACGATCGCGCGATGTTCGAACCATTGACGCCGACGCGCGGCCGCGCCGGCGAGCGCCTGCCAGTCGGCGCCGTCGTCGAGCATGGCCAGATAGCGGCCAGCGAGCGCCGCGAGCGCATTCGCGCTGCGCGCCGTCAGCACGAGCGGCGACGGTTGCGCTTGAATCGGCTCGGGCGCTGCCGTCGACGCGTCGTTTGCGACCGGCGCCTCGGTCAGCACGACGTGGGCGTTCGTTCCGCCGAAACCGAACGAGTTGACGCCGATCGTCAGCGGCGCGCCGCCCGCGTCGAGCGGCATGTAGCGATCGACGACACGCAGACGCCCGCCGTCGAAATCGATCCCGGGATTGGGCGTGACGAAGTGCAGCGAGCGCGGCACCGCGCGATGCTTCAGGCACAGCACGGCCTTCAGCAGGCCGGCCATGCCGGATGCCGTTTCGAGATGGCCGATGTTGGTCTTCACCGAACCGATCAGCAGCGGACGGTCCGCCGGGCGCTCGCCCGACACGACGTCGATCAGCGCGCGCGCTTCGATCGGGTCGCCGACCGCCGTACCGGTGCCGTGCGCCTCGAGATACGCGAGCGACTGCGGATCGATGCCGGCGCGTGCATACACGCTGCGCAGCAGCGATGCCTGCGCGGCCGCCCCCGGCACACTGATCCCGCCGGGCGAGTGGCCGACCGAATTCACGCCGGAGCCGGCGATCACCGCATGGATCGTGTCGCCGTCCGCCAGCGCGCGATCGAGCGGCTTGAGCAGCACGACCGCACCGCCTTCCGAGCGCACGTAGCCGTCGCCGGTCGCGTCGAATGCGCGGCAACGGCCGCGCGGCGACAGCATCGATGCCTTGGAGAAGCTGACGAAGCCGAACGGATGCAGCAGCAGGTTGACGCCGCCCGCGAGCGCCACGTCGGCTTCGCCCGACTGCAGCGCCTTGACGGCCTGATGGAGCGCGACGAGCGACGACGAGCAGGCCGTGTCGACCGTCATGCTCGGGCCGTGCAGGTCGAACAGATAGGACACGCGGTTCGACGCGATGCTCAGCGTATTGCCGGTCGCCGAATACGGATCGATCACGTTCAGATCGTCCATGTTGCGGTTGCCGTAATCCATGCTGGCCGCGCCGACGAAGACGCCGCAGTTGCTGCCGCGCATGTCGGCCGGGCGCACGCCGGCGTCCTCGAACGCTTCCCATGCGAGTTCGAGCAGCAGGCGCTGCTGAGGGTCCATCTGGGCCGCTTCGCGCGGGGAAATGCCGAAGAACGCGGCGTCGAAGCCGGCGACGTTGTCGAGCACGCCGGCCGCGAACGTGTAGCTCTTGCCCGGTTCGCGTTTGGACGGGTGCTGGTAGAAATCGGTACCGAAGCGGTCGGCGGGGATTTCGGTTACTGCGTCGCGTTCGTCGCGCAGCAGTTGCCAGAAGTCGCCAAGATTGTTTGCGCCCCCGGGAAACCGACAAGCCATCCCAATTATTGCAATCTTACTGTTCATCTTTTATGTCGCTTTCTCGGATGCGTGCGGTTCTTCCGCGCGATTTCCGTCATCTTGTACCACATGCAGCAGTGCAACCCCAAGCTCTTCGGCTGCCAAATCCCGGCATTCTGGAGTATCTGTGCCGTAATTTCGCCAAATGAAGTAGTCGCTGGTTTGTGGAGAAACGCCCAGCTTTTCGAATACGTGCGGTAGAGCGGGAACGTGATCGCCGTAAAAGCAAACGACTGTTTCACGATCGCTGGCGCGCAAATGATCGAGCAAGCGACCGATCATTGCGTCGGCGTTTTCAATGTGTCTCAGATAGGCAGTCAGATCGCGCCAGGATGCGCCCTCGCCCAAAGTATGCCGTGAAGAGGATTCTCCAGGCAAAACCTGCTCGAGATGCAGCGGGCCGTGGTTTTCCATCGTCATCGCGAAGATGAAGCGCGGTTTCTCGCGCTCGCTTTCCAGTGCGGTGATCACCGCGTCCAGCACGGCGGCATCGGAGATATACGGGCCAGCACGCGGCGCGTCGGCAAAGTATTCGATGTCGAGGAATGTGTTGAATCCGAGCAACGGAAAGACACGATTTCGGCCAAAGAAATCGGCGTAATACGGATGCAGCGCGAGCGTTTCATAGCCGCCGCGGCCAAACCAGCTTGCGATCGACGCGCATGCGCGACGCACGAACGCATACGGATAAAAACGCGCGTAGCCGAGGCGCTCGAACGACAGGCCGGTCAGCACCGAAAATTCCGTGCGCATCGTGTTTGCGCCCCAGGCTGGCACCGTCAGTTCACCATAAACAGTCGCCTCCTGGCAGGCCCGATCGAATCGGGAAAGAATATCGCGATTGATTGCCGGCCCCACTCTACGAACGTCAAAAAAGGATTCGCTCTGGATCACAACGACATCCGGACATTTAGCCGGGGCACCGGAGACGAATACCCCCACCCCCATCTGCCGCTCGAATTCTCGGACTGTGGAAATGCGCAAGCCATTCAGCAAATAGGCGGCGAATACTGCAAAAAAGCCGAACCGCCTCCGATCGTCCGCAGCGACAAGCGATAGCTCGAGATCAGCGGCAAACCAACGCGCGCACAGAAAACACATCGCCGCACCCAACATGGCAACACCGCGAAAGCTAGGAAACAACGGACGCTCGAGCACGTAGCCGCTCATCAGCAATATCACGCCGGTCGCAATCGCAACTACCTTGCCTCCGCTCAGGAACGGCAGGTAGAGACGTGGATGGGAGAAAAGTTGACTGAACAGACTGAGGTCCGTGAACACGAAAGGCTCGAGCAACGACTCGTACTTCGCATTGTTCACGGCAGCTAGAAGACCAACAAGTGCAACAGAAACAAACGCTGAAAAGAGCGGCCGAATGGTTAGCGAGAACACCACGCAAAACACGCACACGACTGCGAACGCGTGTAACAAGACGGCAGCCAGCGGCCGATGCCACGCGCCTCGAGGGCGGGCGATCAAATCGAGGCCAAAGGACAACACCAGTGCCGCTGCAACTGCGAGACCATGCGTCGCAAGTTCCCCATTCAAGCTATCGCCCCTCTCGCGGAACGTAGGACAGGCGCGACAGTATGGCGTCTGCAATCCACGCCGGTAAAAAGTTAAGTAGTCGCATGCCTACTGCGAGCATTGCAGGAAAGGCAATTTCCGCACGTTTAGCCGCAAGCCCGGCACGTATGTGGCGGGCCGCCTTGTCGGCCGACCATATGAATGGTTTATCACCGGGAAACACTTCGCTCATCGACGTTTTTACGAATCCCGGCAAAACAATGGACATGACAATCCCGTCACGTGCAAGCAGCGGACGAACGGAGTCGCCATACGCCTTGATCGCCGCCTTGCTGGCGCAATAGGCCGGCGAGATAGCCATACCCCGCAGTGCTGCGATCGAACTGACCATTGCAATCTGCCCGCATTTGCGCTCACGCATCCTCTCGACCACCGGCAGGACTGCATGTAGAGTGCCGTAGAAATTGGTATCGTTGACTGTTACCGTTCGATCGAGGGCCTCCCAGTCGGAACTGGACGCGAGCGTGCTTGCTGTCCCTGCATTAGCGATCAACAGGTCGATTGGATAAGCGTCGTCGAATCGATGAAGCCATGCCTCCAGTTGCAACGCATTTCGAACATCAACACGACCGGCGACAACAGTTGCCCCCCGTTCACGACAAGCCGCTTCGCACGCGTTAAGTCTCGCTTCGTCACGAGCAACCAATCCAAGGACAACCCCAGGAGCGGCATAGTCTAGTGCCAATGCAAGCCCAATTCCGGAACTAGCGCCCGTAACGACTACGTGACGTACGCGCTCCTTAAGCACGAGCCGCCTCAAGCCGCACGACTGTGCGCTCAACCGCCATCGCAATTCCGCTACGGGTATAAAAGTCACCGTTGATCTGGGTGTGATGCATGATGTAGTCAAGGAATGCTTGATAAAGCGCCATGTCGGGACGATCGGCTTGCGTCCAGAAATCCTCAAGCGTCCCTTGCCAAGTGAGGCCTTTTATATCGTAGATCGCAGTTCCCAACGTGATAAGCGGTCGGCGATGGTGAACCGCGGACAGCCCCACCGTGCTATTCACAACCACGACGCCCCTTGCATGCTCCAGCAGAGTTGGCAAATGTCCGGAATCAATGAAACGCAGACGGTCGGCAAGACCCAGAACGCCAGCAAGCTGCGAGACGAACCTACGATAATTGATCAGTCCCGTGTCTAGTGGATGATTTTTGATCACTAGGAGGCTGCCTTGGGGCGAATGGACTGCAAACGACCGCACGACGCGATCAATTGCACTGCAGATTCCGTCAAACGGAGAATGAAAAACTATCTGCGCATCGGAATTGAGTTGCAACGGGAACAGATAATATGCACGCCCCTCATCAAGCAGCGCTTTCGTTACTTTGGTCGCCTCGCGACGATGCCTGCCTTGCTGGAGAGCGCGAAACCCTAATCCGGCATATTCAACCACACCGTTCTTCGGCCGATGCGATTGATAGTTAGGAAACCGCGCAGCGTAGAAAGCGTTAGCTGCGCGATACCGAATATCGTGCAACGAACGCTCGTAGAGATTGTAGCCAGTCGGCAAGCCCGCAGGACTTGGCGGAGTCACGCCGCGCTGGTCAAAATACCATTTCGGATCACGCGGCAGCAGTGAGCGCCCATTGACACCGTGCGCCTCGAGTGTTAGCCAGTGCGGCCGCACATAACCTTCCTCAAACACATGTACTTTCACACCCATTGCCTGCGATATTGGGTGAACATGCGCATGCACCTCACGACAATCGCCGAACATGAGGATGTCTGAATAGCTGCCTGCCTGCAGCATTTCCCGGTACCACCCTGGAAGGTCGCTCGCGCGGCCACTGTAGTTCAGAACGGGTCCTTTACAACTGTAAGCAAAATCCCCACCGCAGAAATTTACTCTGCGTACCGCATGCCCTCGGTCACGCAACGCAGACGCAAGCTGGCCGAAGAACGGTGAAGCCGTGCCCTGCAAGGCAAGGAAGGATCGATGCATCGATTTTTTGAGCGGAGCAAAAACAGGGCGCCCAAGAGCCCCCCCTTGGGAAACGAGCCTGTCTGGATGGTCTTGTTGGCGCTACGGGCTGGACAGCGGAGAATACATCATTACGCGGGAAAGAAATATAAAGCTCACAAAAATTTAAAATCAGTGTCGCTCCGACGCCGAAAAACGATAGCAATAGTCATATCAAGTCGTTATATAATCGCCGCTGCGCCGCTCCCCTTCCTTGCGCCGCCCTCCCTGCCATACCCTCAAACGTATCGGCAAATGCTCAAGCCCCCGAAGATGTCAGGCGTGTGAACCAAGCGAAATTCAACCGAGAAAGCGGTATCAGTTGATGGGATCTGTTGTTTTTCGGGTTAATCCGGCTGCGTCCAGTTCCTCCATCATGACAGGTGATGTGCGGAAGTATTGGTACGAGCCGAGCATGTGGCGGCAAAGGCTGGTGCCCCAGGAAATTCCTCTGGCCGCTGGAACTTGTCAAGCAGCCCTCGACCGCCAGACGACCGAGGCAAAATCGGCGAGATCGCTCGGTCTGTCAGTTCGAAGCGGGAGGGTGCGGTTTTGCGCTGCGTCCGTTGGTCTATCCGTTCCGCTGTTACCGGAATCACACAATGCGCTGAACCTGCTCGCCTCACCGGCAACATCGAGCAGAGAACCACGCAGCGCCGGCCCCATTGTAGCTATCAGTTCACCGACCCGGCTGCACAAGCGATCCGGAGCACAACCTCACAACGCAATGGCAAACTACGCAACCGCTCGCCGAGGGACAACTCGCCGCCGACGCTCCGCTATGCCTCCATTATTGAGCGATTGCTGGAGCGCTTCTCGTTGGAACGCTAAAATCGCTCGACGAAGGATGCGCACCGCTGGACTACTGGCTCAGCGGCAATCCAGCCGCGCTGTACCGGGTATCACCGACATTGCGCATCGCCTTCGGGGCCCTAATCGCAGGCCGTCGTCCGTGCGTCGATGAAATCCAGGGAATCGGCCGACTAGGTACTCGACTCGAATGTCCGACTCGCTTTCCTACATAGCCGATCTGTTGTTCGACATCATCGTCTCGGAAAACTGCCGATCGTGCTCGAATTCGCAACACCGACCCGTCTGCCGTGCACCGCAGCTTACTTGAGATTTTTTGATAGCTGCACCGTACGTTCCCGTTTGATGCGACACGTTCGCCAAACCCCACTCTTTGATTGTGATCGATTCGAAATGGAAGTTACCGCTTCTTCCGCAGCGCGCCGAGAGTCGCTGGTGCACAAAGTAACGAACAAGCTTCGTCGCGCCAGCCCGCTCTTCATTTGTACGGTGGTCATTCCGACAGTTATTGCCACGACGTACTATGGTCTGATCGCATCCGACGTCTACATCTCAGAATCCCGCTTCGTGGTGCGGAGCCCCGAACGCCAATCTCAAAGCACTCTCGGCGCATTGCTTACCAACACCGGGCTGTCTCGCTCACAGGACGACAGCTATACGGTCGAGGACTACATCTTGTCGCGCGACGCGCTGAAGCGCTTAAACGAAAAAATTGACCTCGTCGGCGGTTACTCGGCACCGGCAGTCGACATATTCAGCCGGTTTGGCGGCTTTTCGTTCGACAAGAGCTTTGAAGCGCTTTACCGCTACTACCAGAACAAGATAACGGTCCAGCTCGACTCGGCATCTTCGATCACGACCCTCACCACGCGTGCGTTCACGCCGGAGCAAGCATACGCTGCGAACGAAAACCTCATCGAGATAAGCGAGGGTCTGGTCAACCAGCTCAACAACCGCGCACGCGAAGACATGATCAAGTTTGCATCGCGCGAAGTGGAGACGGCCGAACAACGCGCTAGAACCGCAGCACTTAATCTTTCGGATTACCGGAACAAGAAGGGCGTAATCGACCCGGAACGGCAGTCGGCCCTGCAGCTTCAGCAGGTCGCCAATCTTCAGGATGAAATGGCCGCGGCTACGGTCACACTCAACCAGGTCAGACAAGCGTCGCGCGACAATCCACAAATCCCGATCCTAGAGAGCCGGATCAGCTCGCTGCGCGACGAGATTGCCAAAAGAAGCAGTCAAGTTACTGGCGGTGACCGTTCGCTTGCCAACAAGGCCGCCGAGTATGAACGCCTCTCCCTCGAGCGAGATTTCGCCGATAAGCAACTCGCGGTCGCACTCGCTTCGCTCGAGCAAGCCCGGAACGACGCAATGCGCAAGCAACTTTATCTCGAGCGTGTCGTGCAACCGTCCAAGCCGGATATGGCACTCGAACCGCGTCGCCTGCGGAGTATTCTTGCGACCTTGATCCTCGGTATTATTGCCTGGGGTGTTCTAACGATCCTGATCGCCGGCATTCGAGAGCATCGTGACTGACACGACAACGACCATCAAGCCTTCTCTCTGGCGCTCGTTCGAGATCCAGCGCCAGGTCATTTTCGCGCTAATAATGCGCGAGATTATCACGCGGTATGGACGCCACAATTTCGGCTTTCTGTGGCTCTTTCTTGAGCCGATGATGTTCACGTCGGGGGTAACGATCGTTTGGTCTCTCGGTCACTTCACCCATGGATCGAATTTGCCTATTGCCGGCTTCGCCGTGACTGGTTACTCGTCACTGCTCGTCTGGCGAAACTCGGGCAACCGCTGTTCGAAGGCAATCGAGCCGAACCTGAGCTTGCTGTATCACCGCAATGTCCGGGTACTCGACGTCTTCCTATCACGCTTGATACTCGAAACGGCTGGCGCCACCGCATCCCTGTCGCTCCTTATCCTTATATTTACCGCGCTTGGCTTGGCTTCGCTTCCTGCCGATCTGCTTACGATGACGATCGGCTGGCTGATGCAATGCTGGTTCGCATTCGCCATTGGCCTGACGATCGGCGCCGCCTCCGAGCGCTCGGAGGTGTTTGAGCGCGTCTGGCACACCGCCACGTACCTCCTCTTTCCGTTCTCGGGTGCCGTGTTCATGGTCGACTGGCTACCGAAGGCGGTACATCCATACATTCTCGTGTTACCGATGGTTCATGGTGCTGAAATGATTCGGCACGGGTACTTCGGGAACATTGTCCGCACGCACGAAAACCTGCTCTACTTTATTGCCGCCAATTCGGTATTAACGTTGGTCGGGATGATGCTGGTCAGAGACGTCAGCAAACGCGTGGAGCCAGAATGATCGCAATCAAAGCCGTCACAAAGGTTTATCACACCCGCCAAGGTCCACGCGTCGTCCTCGACAAGATCAACCTCAATGTGCAGAAAGGGGAAAAAATCGGCATCCTCGGCCGCAATGGCGCAGGCAAATCGACGCTCATCCGGATGATCAGCGGTGCCGAATTCCCGACCTCCGGCAACATTGAGCGGAATATGACCATTTCATGGCCACTCGCGTTCGGCGGGGCATTTCAGGGCAGCCTCACCGGATACGACAACCTTCGCTTCATTTGCCGTATCTACGGGGTGGATTTCGCTAAGGTTGCACCGTATGTCGATGACTTTTCCGAACTTGGAGTGTACCTACGGGAGCCGGTCAAAAAATACTCATCCGGGATGCGAGCGCGACTCGCGTTCGCAATTTCTCTAGCCGTCGATTTCGACTGCTTCCTGATTGACGAGATTGTGGCAGTTGGAGATGCACGCTTTCATGCGAAGTGCCATCACGAATTGTTCGAGAAAAGAAAGGACCGCGCCATGATTATAGTTTCTCACGACGCCGGATATATGCGCGAACACTGTGATCGCGCTGCCGTCCTCGTGTCCGGAAAGCTGCACAACTTCGACACGGTCGACAATGCGCTCGATTTCTACCACAACGAATCTAACGTTTGATTTTCTAGAGTTTTTCTTAATCCACAAACACCAATTGCATTCACGATCGATCGATATTCACCGCACTTTACTGCCACGAAAACCTGAACATCGATTTAAATTTGGCCGGCAATGAAAAAAATCTTTCTCAGATCTCGCAGAAATGCATCGGGCCGCGACACTACTCCGGCCGAACTCGACCTCTCGTTCTATCGCTGCTGGTACAACGATCTGGCGTCGCTGAGTGATGCACGACTGGTTATGCATTGGCGCAAGGAAGGGCCAGAAGAAGGCCGTCATCCTAATCTGAATGCGCTACTTCAGAAGGAACACCTCGACCCCGCCAACTTGCCCGAGGACTTTGCACCGGAGACCTATGTCGCACTCAATCCAGACATCAAGACCTCGTTGCCAAGCAGCTATCACGCGACTTATCACTATCTGAAAACCGGGGCTGCGCACGGCCGACCATTCCGGTTCGACTGGCAATTCTATGTCGATGCCTACCCGGACCTAGCTCACCTGAAGAGCAGAGAGGAGGCGATCCAGCACTGGCTCCAGCAGGGACGTCAAGACGGCCGATTTCCGTCACTCGACGACTTTCTCTCGTCGCTAGGCGTCACGCGCCGCGTGCTGCCCTCGCAATTGACTCTTGACGAAATTCACCGACTGAATCCGGACGAGCATTTCCCGAATTTCTTTACAGCACTCAAGGAAATCGCCACTCAGATTCCGGTACGCAAATTGTCGATTTCCGACGATGCCGCAACTAACGCCAACTTTTACCTCCAGCTCGCCCTACATCAAGAGCGCATCGAGTCTCGTTCACGGGCGGACGAGTTGTATCAGTTGTCGCTTCATTTTGCGCCTACAGCACTTGCGCACGAGCATCTCGGCAATCTTGCTGTTAATCGTCATGAGTTGCACCAAGCGGTCGCTCACTACCAGCATGCGCTGAAGCTCGGCTCCCGCTCAGAATGGGTGCCACAGAATCTCGCACATGCTCTGTCCAAGGTGCATCAATTTGACAAAGCAGTTGAAGTGCTGATTGCAGCGACCGCAACGCAATCCAATCTCGATCTTCTCTCCGACAAGCTCGACGACGTCCTGTACAACTACTGGTATACGCAGGAGCAGGTGTTCAACTGTCTTGCGATCAGCCACGAGCGCAACGCGCTTATCGAAACGTCAGAGGCTGCCACGAAGTTCGTTGCTGATGCATACGCCCGGTTTTTCACCGCCTACTCCATACAGCGCAAACTCTCGACCCCGATTCGCAGCAACCGTGTCCTGATCATCGGGACGTTTGATCTGCCGCAATGCCTACGGTATCGGATCGAACAGAAAGTCGAACAACTGGAACTTGCCGGATATCAGGCTACCGCCGCCAATTATCGCGATCATGACCAATGTGACGAGCTCGTCAATTTCCACGACGTCGTAATTTTCTACAGGGTACCCGCCTCGATCCGAACTATCCGCACGATTGAGCGCACCAGGGCACTCGGGAAAATCACGTTCTACGATATCGACGATCTGCTTATCGATCCGGTCAGCCCGCCGCCTATCGAATCATTCGGGGGCCAAGTATCGCTGCAAGTCTATGCAAACCTGACCAAAGATACCGCTGTATTCCGTGCAGCCGCGACGCTTTGCGATTTCGCAATATCGTCAACCAAGCCGTTACTCGACAAGTTGTCTGAACTGGTCAGATATCGGACGGGATTTCTCCATCGCAATGCGCTAGATGACATCATATTGAAGTCAACAAAAGCGGCCATAAACTCGTCGGGATATATTAATATCTTCTATGGCAGCGGAACACTAGCGCACAATAGCGACTTCATCGATATCGCACTGCCGGCAATCAACAAACTGCTGCAGAACTATCCGAAGGCGCGCCTCGTCACAATCGGCCATCTCAAGCTCCCTTCACAGTTCCTAAAGAAGCACGGGCATCAGGTCGTCCAGTTCCACTCCGTACTTGAACCAAAGAGTTACCTGAATTTTCTGTCATCGGTTGACATCAATCTCGCCGTTCTGCATGACGACGTCATTAACGACTGCAAAAGCGAGATCAAGTGGATGGAGGCCGCGTATTTCGGCATCCCCTCCGTCATGAGTAAGACGAAAAACTACGTTGACACGATCGACCATGGGGTCACTGGCTTCCTGGCGACAAACCCCGAGGAGTGGTATGAATACCTCGAAAAACTCACGGTTGATGCGTCCCTCCGGAAACAAATGGGCGTCGCCGCGCAAAAGCATATTCAGTCAACGTACATGCCTGAAACGCTTTCCGAAAACATCGTCAACTTCATCGATTCTGCTGTTCGCCAGCATTCAGAAATCTAATTACACGCCGCGAAGCCATGAGTAACAACAGACCGAAAATTGCCATTGTCAATGTCTTTTTCCCGCCTCAGGCAATCGGGGGAGCAACGCGCGTCGTTGCCGATCAGGTGCAACTTCTGACGGAACGGTATTCTGAGAATTTCGATCTGGTCGTATTCACGAGCGACGCGCACAATCATAAACCGTACATGCTGCGCCCGTACGTCCACAATGGGGTGCGTGTCTATTCGACGTCGATTCTGTGGCGCGTCAACATGGACTGGCACGAAACCGATCCGAAAATTGGGGAAATCTTCGACAAATTTTTGGAATTCGAGAAGCCAGATCTAATCCATTTTCATTGTATTCAACGCCTCGGCGGGGGCATTGTCGAAGCAGCACGAAGTCGGGGTATTCCGTACTATGTCACGGCTCATGATGCGTGGTGGATTTCCGACTATCAATTTCTAACCGATACGAAGGGAAATGTTTACTCCGACGGACATCCCGATCCATTCTCAAAGTATCAGCTACCGGAAGGTATTACCTGGGAGGAATCTCTTCAGCGTCGCAACTACCTCAAGGCGCTGCTCGCCGACGCCGAAGAGGTGTTGTGTGTCTCGGAAACATATACGAAACTCTACCAGGGTAACGGTATCTCCAATTGCCTGACAAATCGTAACGGAATTTCTGATTTTGTTAACTGGAAGGCAAAGGACACGGCATATAGCAAACGCGTCGTCTGCGGGCATATTGGTGGAATGGCCACCCACAAGGGATTCTTTTTATTTCGCGACGCCGTCATGCGAAGCCGCTCTAACAATATCGAGGCACTGGTCGTCGATCATTCACAACCGGAGAACTTCTTCGAAAAAACCCTTTGGGGTGACGTGCCCGTCACCGTTATTGGCCGCGTCGCACAACAACGAATCATAGATGTTTACGGGCGTATCGACGTACTGTTCGCTCCTTCGCTCTGGCCTGAAAGCTTC
This sequence comes from Burkholderia sp. NRF60-BP8, assembly GCF_001522585.2. NCBI lineage: Bacteria > Pseudomonadati > Pseudomonadota > Betaproteobacteria > Burkholderiales > Burkholderiaceae > Burkholderia > Burkholderia sp. NRF60-BP8. The sequence goes on along the minus strand of NZ_CP013373.1, from coordinate 756,617 downwards.
GGGTTGGTTACCCGGGAAGCAGTTGCCTGTGGCTGTTGGGTTGTCGCATCGAATGTCGGTGCTATCGGAGAAGAAATCACCGAAGAAAACGGCTTTGTCGTAGATCCAACAGCAGATGCTATCTCGTCAACGCTGGACATCATCGATCAAAATCCAGGAAAATACAAACAACGATCCACGTCAGGAAACATACGCTACTCCTCGCAGCAAATTAATCAGCTTGCCGAACTGTTCAATCATAAATTGACAAAACAAAAATGATCGAAAATCTTTTCATGAGCGTCGGCGCGATGAAAGCATCAACGTCGTGGCTTTATACACAACTTAAAGATCATCCCGACATTTATTTTCCGCCCCAGAAAGAAATACACTATTTCTCTCATGTTAGGCAACATTGCGACTTCGAATCCCGAGACAACCGTGTCCGTGCACTCGCCTCTTATCTCGATCAACAGAACGGTTATTCTGGCGACTTCGTAGAAGACAACGCCACCGAATTCAAATGGTACGGGCGGTATGCCGCACAGCATGAAATCGATGATCGATGGTATCAGTCGCTATACCAGGACGCTGGAAGTGCCAAGTATTGTGCCGACTTCTCGAATCTGAACAGTTGTCTCGATGAAGCCGGGTGGCAACTGGTTCGAGCAAATGCGAAAAATATCCGGGCAGTTTACGTGCTCCGTGACCCACTCGAACGAGTTTGGTCGCACTATAAGTTTGAGCTGGCCTGGAACGGACTCGCTCATGAGATCTCACATGAGTACTTTCAGCGATTCCAAGAAACACTCGATCAAGATTGGTTCTGGAAGCATGCGCGCTACGATCAGATTATCAAAAATCTCCGAGGGTTCCTAGCGGATCACGAACTCCGAATCTTCTACTTTGAGGATTTTCGCAAAAACCCCCGAGAAGCACTGGCAAGTGTATGCGATTTCCTCGAAATCGACCATCAATTCCCAGCGATCGATAATGCAAACGACAAGGTCAACTCGTCTCCAGAGGTTCGAATCCCTGACGAATTTCTTGTTTATTTGGCAGATCGACTTCAGCCGATCTATGACGAACTTGACGGGCTCGGGATCGGTCATATCGACTGGCGTCGCCACGAGCAACGCACGACCACCATTGCGCACCGAAATCGGCGGACGGCTGCATCGGACTATTACTCCGAAGATCCGCTTGTACTTCGAACGTTGATCGACAACTACGAGAAGGAGTTGAGCTCGCTCGGTACGATGCTCGGAAGCAAAGCTGAAGAGATCTCACGTCTTCGGCAGTTGTGCCTAAATTACGAAGAACGGATCCTGCAGCAGGATCGCATCATCTCCAGCCTGAGCCCTGGCGCAACCGCATCCAACTGGGCAACATTTGAGGCAGACACCGTGAACACTAGCGCGACATCAATCGCACATGGTTCCTCATTTCATGTCGCGAGCATCATGGACCAAACATTCATGTTGTCGCCCAACGAAACCGTCGACTTCACGGAAAATACCCCCCTTATCGGCACGTCACCCGAATCAGCCATTGAATCGATGGGAAACGAGAAATTGCCGAGCAAGTTCGCTAATACTGAGTGTGCTGCAAAGCAGAACATCCCATCGGGCGTTCGCGGATCGGACAATATCGCGTCGTGATCATGCACGGCATCGACGCTTCGACATGCATCGCGGTGGGAAGAAACGCGCTCCGGCAAACGCTCGGTGCCCTTGGGGCCGATATCTATTGACAAAACTGCAGCGCATATTGTTCGACCAACAACAACATCCCGCCGCGCCTATGCAGTAGACATGCTTCCCGTGCTTGATAGCATTGGTCTGTATGAGTAGCCCGTGCGCAGCAAACGGGAGAAGTAACGAGCTCCAGCTAGACTGGCGTTCATCGCAGCCAAATACGTTTCATTGCTTACCGACAAAGTTAAATGCCCGCCCAATCCATTCCGTTTATTCGCCGCGCGTTCTTATTCAAACTGGCGCCCATACAAGACGTGGCGATAGACGACACTCGATCGAATACGTGGACATCTATTGGTACCGACCCCACGTTCGAACTAATTCCGATAGATGGTACATATCCTCGTGGGTGGGTGTATATGCAATCATCTTTGGTTCGACGTGGCGCACAGCTTCAGGCACAACTTTATGTCGACAGCGGCTCAGGGTTTTCCGAGGCAGAATGCATTGTTGTTCCCACGACTCGGCCCGGAAACATCAAGCACATATTTAAGCTTCCGCCAACTGTTCGTGCACTTCGTTGGATACCGATGCGAGGCAAGGGTGTGATCGTCCAACAGCCGATCGTCATGACCGCAATAACTGAAATCGAGCGTGTCGCGAGGATGGTCGAATGGGTTGCGAGCGACATCTGGAAGTTTAGAAAAACCAATCAAGCGAAGCAGTACTCGCTAAAGACAAGACGCATCTTCTTTGATCTCCTCGGCGCCTATGATGACTGTGCAAAACTCAGGATTCATTCCGCACCGCCTTCCTATCAGACATTCATCGATAATTACACTGCATTGAGCAATGCAGACGAAGCCGCGATTCGATCCCATATCGCACAATTTTCGCAGAAACCGCGAATTTCGATTGTAATGCCAACGTTCAATCCTCCATTAAGTTATCTCAAAGAGGCAATCGACTCGGTACGAGATCAACTGTATTCAAATTGGGAGTTGTGCATTGCAGACGATTGCTCCACCGCTAGCGACGTTCGACCGTTCCTGACATCATTACCTGTAATAGATTCGCGTATCAAGGTACATTTCAGGGACGTCAACGGCCACATATCAGCCGCATCGAATAGTGCACTGGCAATCGCTAAAGGTAGTTTCGTTGCACTTCTCGACCAGGATGATCTTCTGCCGAAACATGCACTCTACCATGTTGCGCTGGAGATCAATCGCTTCCCCGACGCAAACGTGATCTATTCTGATGAAGATAAGATTGACAACGCAGGCAATCGAAGCGACCCGTATTTCAAGAGTGACTGGAACCCCGATCTTTTCCTTTCGCACAACATGATTTCACATCTGGGTGTATACCGAGCCTCTCTGCTTCGTGAAATCGGGGGATTTCGCATTGGTTATGAAGGCAGCCAAGATTACGATCTGGCACTGCGATGCGTGCGCGCCAGTCGACCGGCTCAGATCCGACACATTCCACATGTCCTTTATCATTGGCGCCTTCATGACGAATCGACGGCGGCCAATCCAAACGCCAAACACTACGCCTATGACGCCGCATTGCGTGCCATACAGGACTTTCTCTCAGACAAACCGGGCGTGCGTGTCGAGCATGGCCATATCGTTGGAACCTACCGCGTCATCTATCCGATTCCAGAAAGACAGCCTCAGGTCAGCATACTGATTCCGACACGTAACGGCCGGAATATTCTGAAACAATGCATCGAGAGCATCCTCCGCAAAACCAAGTATAAAAATTACGAGATAGTCGTCGTTAACAATCAGAGTACATGCTCCGAAACAATAAGTTACCTGAAGCAGATCTCGAATCACGAAAAAATTCGCGTCATAAACTACGATGCGCCGTTCAACTATTCCGCTATCAACAATTTTGCGGAAAAACATGCAAACGGCGAGATTATTGGTTTGCTGAACGATGACGTCGAGGTCGTCTCACCTGACTGGTTGAACGAAATGGTATCCCAAGCACTTCGACCCGAAGTCGGCGTCGTTGGGGCCAAACTACTCTATTCCGACGGTTTTGTTCAGCATGCGGGTGTAGTCATTGGTATCGGCGGCTTTGCGGGTCACGCGCATCGCCTGCATCCCGGAACGCACCCTGGCTACGCGGGGCGCGCCGTACTAACGCAGAACTTCTCGGCGGTTACCGCCGCCTGCCTGGTTGTTCGACGATCGGTTTACCGGGAACTCGGCGGCTTCAACGAACAGGATCTGACCGTCGCGTTCAATGACGTTGATTTCTGTTTACGCGCAGGCGCGGCGGGATACCACGTTACATGGACGCCTTATGCGGTCCTGTACCATCACGAATCATATTCACGGGGTAGTGACCAAGCATCGGCGGAGAGCCGCGCGAGATTCGAACGAGAAAAAAACTACATGCGGGCACGATGGAAAACGGATTCCAAGCCGGACCGCTTCTACAACCCCAACCTGACGTTGGAAAAAGAAGATTTTACCTTGGCGCACCGTCCGCGCGGCGAACGCCCTTGGTTACCGTTCATGAAGCAATAAGTCCTTCTGCCGACTAACCTAGCGGACACCTCGGCGTTTAGAAATATGCAGCGTCTTTGAATGCCGAGGCCGCACACCCCTTGTCCGAAACGGGGCCGTCGTTGGTAACTGGTCATTCGATCACTAATATCGGATCGCCCCAACGAATGACCCCGCTCGGCGTCTGGGTACCAGTATTCGGTTGTCTTGTATAGGAATTCGGCTGTATCCGACATCACGGCCAAGCCGTGAGCAAACTCCTCAGGCATCCACCCTCAGGCAGAGTCACGCCGACCCAGTGACCAAACGTCGGCGGCGGGCGCCGAATATCGACCGCGACATCAAATACTTCACCCGCGACAATACGGATCAGCTTTCCGGTGCATGATGGATTTGATAATGCAGCCCCTCACGACGTTCCTTGCCGACCTCGAGTGATTGTCCTGCACGAAAGTGATTGACTGACCGATTGTTTCTTCAAAGGAGCGGTGATTGAAACTCTCAAAGAAAAAACACGCGTATCACCAAACACCTTTGGTTCCAATATCTTGACATTCGGAATGATCGCATCGATGCCATTCATTGAACCTTGCCCTCCTTCAGAAGATTCCGCAAGTAGCGCCCGTATCCGCTCTTGCTGAGTGGCTGTACAAGTTGCTCAAGCTCTCTGCATCAATGTAGCCTTCCGGTATGCAACCTCCTCGACGAAGGCGATTTTCAGGCCTCGTCGATGCTCCATCGTAGCAATGAAGTGCGATGCTTCGAACATCAAATCGTGTGCTCCGGTGTCAAGCCAAGCATAGCCGCGCCCATTGTTTTTACATCGAGCAACCCTTCTTTTAGGTACAGTCATTGAGATGGGTGATCTCAAGCTCGCCGCATGACGATGATTTGATCGACTTCGCGAAGTCGACCACACGTTCATCGTAAAAGTACAGAACCGTCACCACGTAATGGGATTTCAGTATTGCTGGCTTTCCCCCAATACCAACTGCTTTCCCTGCATGGTCGAACTCCACAACACCATACCGCTCGGGGTCTTGCATGTGATAGGCGAACACGCTAGCACCCGGTATTTTAATTGTAAAGCCATTACTTGAATGTCTGCACACCGGTAACAACGGGGTAAGCGACAGAAAATACCAAATTAAGTACCTTCTGAATATCCGTGATCGGTGCGTTCGACACGTATAGCAGATCCTTGTTGTCCATCATGAAGCTCTGAGACACGAAGAACGAATTGGGATCATGCAAGTTGAGTCGATAAATAACAGGAACCCTGCCATCCGCCGTGACTCGGACCGGTAAATTGGGCCACGCAAGTGCATTCGCCTTTTCCATTCTGAAGACGAACACACCCTTGGCGTCGGAACGGGAATCCTGCAAACCGCCAGCCCGCGCAAGAGCTTGCGCAAGCGTGATGCCTTGCGCTTCAAAGTTAATTTCCTGATTCTTGCCAGTCGCACCAAGCGCCATGAAACTGTAAGGTTGGAACAATGCAGTTACGACATCCCCCGCGCGCAACGGAATGTTCTGCCTCGGATCGCGAATAACCGTTTGCAGCGGCAACGATACGACTTCGTTGCCACGCGTGACCTGTAGCGTGATCTTATCGATCGGTTGCCGAACACCGCCCGCGTTTGCGAGCGCGTCCAACAAACGTTCGCCACGAGCGGAGAGTTGCATTCGATTGCTGCTTACGACATCCCCGACAACCGTCACGTACGACGTTGCGTTACGCGATAGCTTGACAAGCACCTGTGGATCGTGCGCAATGTTCTTCAGGCGCCCGGTAATGTCAGCTGCGAGTTGCACCGGCGTCCGTCCGATAGCCTTCACGTTACCCACGAACGGCACATTTATCATGCCACTTCCGTCGATGGTCTGGTCCGGCAGGACTGTAACGCGGGCATTGCTAGGGCCGCCTCGACTGTCGCCCTGTAGTGCACCGAACAAGGTCGCTGGAGGGGCTTCCCAGATCGACACTTCAATCGAGTCCCCCACGCCGAGTTGCTGACGAAACTGAGCCGTATCACCCAGTGCTGTCGCAAAATCCGCTTGTCCGCGCTCCGCGTGGAGCTTACGCGCGACGTCATCGGTCATATCGACGACTTGGATGCCCGCAGCCTCGGCTGCATTGTTCGAGGAATCAGCGACTTGATTAATACGTGCAGTGCTCGGTCCGGATGTCGGAACAACGGAACACCCGGTAAGCAAGCCGACTATCAAGGTGGGCAGTACAGCACGACTGAGCAAATGCGGCATGTGATGCGGTCGATAAATATGGGCTGGCGCGAATTGTCGCACAATGCAACATGCCATAGAATAACGGGTTGGAAAATTGTTGCATCCGAACTCGCAACCTTAACGGGGTACAAAGCCCTCTCCGGAACAACATCCCCCACCTCCCGGCACACTCTTATTTCAACCGAGTGACAAACATTCTCCTCGACGTCACCCGCCTGACCACGCGCCACTACGACGGACTCATCCCGACGGGAGTCGACCGGGTTGGACTCGCGTATATCAGGCGATACGGAAATCACGCACGGGCGGTTTTCAGTGAACGGGGTTTCTCAACCGTCCTGACTGAAAGCAATTCCCAACGCATCTTCAATCTGTTGCTCTCGCCTCGGCGGGAGAAAAACGAGGTGCGTTCAATTGTTGCGCGGGCACTACTGAATCGGTTCAACAGAGATCGATTTGAACGAGCAATATTGTTGCATACAAGCCACAACGGGATGGAATTTCCACGATACTACCGGACCATGCGTGCACTAAACGCTCGTCCAGTTTTTATGGTCCACGACCTGATTCCGTTGACGCATGCAGAATATTGCCGCCCTGGCGTCGACGCGACTCATCGTCTGCGTATTCGTACAGCATTGAAGCACGCGAGCGGTCTAATCGCGAACTCGCATGCGACGCTTGACGAACTAGCCATCGAGGCTCGGCGCGCTGGGCTTTCGCTGCCGCCGAGCGTCGTTGCACATCTCGCACCTGCAGTCTCGCATTACGCGCCAGCGCCGCCCCCCCTCGACGCACCCTACTTCGTAATGCTCGGTACCATCGAACCGCGCAAGAATCATTGGTTCGTCCTGCATCTCTGGCGCCGCCTTGCGGAACGCTTGGGAACAGCAGCGCCACGACTCGTGATCATCGGTCGTCGCGGCTGGGAATGCGAAAACGTGGTCGACATGCTCGAACGCTGCGCAGAGCTTCGCGGTCTAGTGCACGAAGAGTCGAATTGCTCCGACGAGCGCCTTCACGCACTGCTCCAACATGCGCGGGCGCTCCTCTTTCCGTCTTTCGTCGAGGGCTACGGCCTGCCGCTTGTCGAGGCGCTGATGCTGCGCGTGCCCGTCATTGCGAGCAATCTCGCAATCTTCCATGAGATCGCCGCTGACATTCCCGACTACCTCGACCCGCTTGACGGCACCGATTGGATCAACCGAATCCTCGCATACGTGCCGGCCAACAGCCCCGAACGCTCAGCTCAAATGGCTCGGGTTGCCCATTTCCGTGGACCAACATGGTCCGAACACTTCGAGCGAGTCGACGCGTTTCTCGACTCACTCGCTTGACGCGACGACGAATCTCAGGAGCAGCCACGTTGCGCATCGAGAACGTACTGATCCGCCGACAACGGCGCGCCTGTTCATCCCCGCACCGAACCAGTGCATCGGCAACTACGACAGTATGGCCCGGACCGCTCGCTGCACGGCCATCCCCTTCCGCAGTAAAGCTTTCGTGGTTCCAGGTGTCCGTCGAGAGGGCGCCGCAGAACGCGCTGATAGACTCGCTCGACGCAATTCTCCGCTCAGAACCACGGCTCGGCACATCAAGACGAAACGCAACACTGATGTCTCGCGTACTTGAGAGTGATGCACTGCATCTGCGTAGCCGGATCGATCCATTACCGGATGCGCTGCGCCTCAACAATGGAAGCAAACATGTTGTCGTCATGGACGAGCGCATCCGTTCAGAGATCGACGTGGGCGTGTCCGTGCGCGACCGATGTCGTCAATTCTCGGCGCTGCTCCGCCACCTCGCGGAATTTCAATCGGACGCACAAGTCTGGATCTTGCGTAGCAACGATCCCGGTAGAGGGCCCTGGTTGTCAGAACGGGCACGTTTGCCTCATAACGTACACCCAGTCTCCGGCTCAAGCTCACTGCGCGATATCCTACGACAAGCGAACCATATCTATACGGTTGCCGCCTCGGAAGGCATGGCGGCACTGCTCGCTGGGGTGCCCATCTACGTGTTCGGCGCCCCCTATTATGCTGGCTGGGGACTCACGAATGATGCGCAGCCACTGCCCGGACGTCACGCGCGCCCCACACTCGCCGCTCTGTTTGAAGCCGTCTTTTCGCGGTCGGCCCGCTACCTGGACCTTGAGACATACACGGTTGGCACACTCGACGCAGTTCTCGATGCTGTCGATCTACAGCATGCAGTTGCACACCGTTTTGCCGATCTGCGGCGCGTTGCCGGCATCCACTTTCAATGGTGGAAACGCCCTTTTGCAACGCCCTATCTGAATGCCGGCGGAGGTCGCCTACGCTGGAGTGCCCGACCGGCCACTCTCGGTACCGACGAACATGCGGTTTTATGGGGCGCACGCGACGCGACAGCGCTGCCTGCCACTACGCCGCGGGTGAGGATGGAGGACGGCTTCATCCATTCCAGCGGACTGGGTTCCGATATGTCTGCGCCACGCAGTCAGGTCATCGATCGGCGCGGAATCTATTTCGATGCCAGTGCGCCGAGCGATCTGTCGACCCTGCTCAACACGATAGATTTCCTTCCAGCGGAGTTGGCACGCGCTGCTGCACTACGAAGTCAAATCGTTGCGGGCGGCATCACTAAATACAACCTCGGGCGCAAAGCGCCTATCTGGTTGGCACCCGTCAATCAAAAGGTGGTGCTTGTCGTTGGTCAAGTTGCCGATGACGCATCTATCCGGCTCGGCGCGCGCGGCATCGATAATCTTGACGCACTGCTGCGCCGCGTACGCGAGCGTCGCCCCGATGCATTCATCGTGTACAAGCCTCACCCGGATGTGCTGTCTGGAAACCGGAACGGCCTCACCAATGCCGCCCAGTTGGCAAACATCGTTGACTCTGAGTCAGACATGATCTCACTCATCGAGGCGGCAGACGAGGTGCATACACTATCGTCTCTTGCCGGATTCGATGCGTTGCTGCGTGGCAAGACCGTCTGTACCTACGGGCTACCGTTCTATGCCGGGTGGGGCCTGACCGACGACGATCTCTCCCCTCTACCTTGGCGGGAGCGGACTTTGTCGCTCGATATGCTGGTGGCGGGCACTCTGCTGCACTACCCGCTTTACTGGGACTGGAAACTCCAGCTCTTCACAACCCCCGAAGCCGTCGTCAGCCAGTTGGCGGAGGCTGCTGCGCGTCCGCTGAGAAACGTCGCCCGGGATCGCTGGCGACCATATTTGAAAGCATTTCGCTGGACTCGCAATATCTTGCGCCATCTTTCGTGGCAGTATCGACGAGTCATGACTCGAGGCCACTCGGTCTAGCATTGCGTACGCAGCAGCTAAAGGCGACCAAATTGGCGCTTCGTAGCACCATGTTTTGCTAGAATGGCTCGCCTCGACAACTGAGGGCCGGCCTAGGTATTCCACATCAGCCTCCATCCAATCATTCTGTGCGGCCGCAACGGCAGCCGGCTCTGGCCGATGTCCCGCAGCAACTACCCGAAGCTGGCGGGCGAGCAGATATCGTCCGCTTTGAAGACACGTACGGCCGCGCGCCGAAGTAACCGGCCGTTGAACCCGCATGACCAGGCGCTCCACGTGACACGGGTTCCTCTCCCGCTACGGCATACTCCAGTATTTCCGGACGTGCTTGCACCGACGCTCCCGTCGGCGTCGTTGTCTGAACGCCATCGTGTCCGTCCCAACGGACAACACCGCACATCCGTCAGAACCTCCCTCAGCGCCCATGTCTTTGACATTTCTTGAGCATCTCATCGCACCCGCTCGATTGCCGTCCCGCCGCCGCACAGGTATAACTGCGCAGCCAGGCGCACTTCGCGCCCCGTTTATCTACCCGGAGAACGCATGATCGATCTCGCCACCGCCCAGCAATTCCTGATGACCCGCGGCCTCGACTTCGGCCTGAACCTCCTCGCCGCGATCGTCCTGTGGTTCGTCGGCCGCTGGGCGATTCGCATCGGTACCCGCCTGCTCGGCAAGGTCGTTCGCCGCAGCGGCAAGGTCGACCCGACGCTCACCGACTACCTGACCTCCGTCGTCAGCGTGCTGCTGACGATCCTGCTGATCCTCGCGATCCTGCAGATCTTCGGCGTACAGACCACCTCGTTCGCCGCGTTGCTCGCCGGCCTCGGCCTCGCGATCGGCACGGCCTGGGGCGGCCTGCTCGCGCATTTCGCCGCCGGCGTGTTCATGCAGGTGCTGCGCCCGTTCAAGATCGGCGACGTGATCAGCGCGGGCGGCGTCACCGGCACCGTGAAGGAGCTCGGCCTGTTCGGCACGACGATCATCACCGCCGACAACATCGTGACGATCGTCGGCAACAACAAGATCTTCTCGGACAACATCGCGAACTACAGCGCGACGCCGCACCGCCGCGTCGACCTGACCGCGAAGATCGCGAACGGCGTCGACGCGGCCGATGCGATCAACCGCCTGAAGACGCAAATCCAGTTGATTCCGAACGTGCTGAAAGTGCCGGCACCGGACGTCGGCGTGCTGCAGTTCACGCCGGAAGGTCCGCTGCTGTTCGTGCGCCCGTCGACTCAGCCGGAGAACTACTGGCAGGTGTACTGCGACACCAACCGCGTGATCCTCGAAACGTTCCGCGACGCCGGCTATCCGACGCCCGAAACGCCGATCTCGCATCGCAACACGTAAAACGGAAGCAGCGGCCGAACCGTACGAACGAAAAAAAGCGTGGCTCTCGCCACGCTTTGACTGCTCCAGACAAGAAGCAACGCGCTCAGCGCCCGCCCGCCTTCGGTGCCCCATCCGCCCGCCGCCCGCGCACGAGCTTCCACACCGCGCCGAGTGCAACCGGCACGATCGCCGCGCCGATCCCGACCAGCACGATCACGTTCAGGTACTGGCGGATGAACGGGATGTTGCCGAAGAAATAGCCGAGCAGCACGAGCAGCAGGACCCACACCAGCGCGCCGATCACGTTGAACAACTGGAAGCGCGCGACGCTCATCGACGATGCGCCCGCGACGAACGGCGCGAACGTGCGCACGACCGGAATGAAACGGGCGAGCACGATCGTCTTGCCGCCGTGCTTGTCGTAGAACGAATGGGTCTTCTGCAGCGCGGCGCGATCGAGGAACCGCTCGAGCACCGGAATATGCGTATTGAACACCTTCGGGCCGATCCAGCGGCCGATCAGGTAGTTCACGGTGTTGCCGGAAATCGCCGCGACGAGCAGCAGCACGATCAGCAGGCCGACGTTCATTTCGCCCGTCGCCGCGAACGCGCCGCCGATGAACAGCAGCGAGTCGCCGGGCAGGAACGGGAACACGACGAGCCCCGTCTCGCAGAACACGATCAGAAACAGGACGAGATAGACCCACGCGCCGTACTGCCGGATGAAATCGCCGAGGAAAGCGTCGATATGCAGGACAAGGTTGACGAAATGAAGCAGCGTATCCAAATGCGATTCCTCGAAGGCGGTAGGGCCGGAACGGCCGGAACAGGCCAGGGATGGCCGAGGCGCCCGCCAGCCAAGGCGGCGCGTGCAACGGGGTGATGATACCGAAACTACCTTAAGGCTCCGTGAAAAAACGTAACGGCCGGCCGCCCCGGCACGCGTTCGCGGCCTCGCTATAATTCGGCCATGTCCGATATCACCGAAACGGCCGCGGGCGCCGCGCCCGCCCCCGCCGCGCGCCCGCTGCGCGCGATCCAGCCCCTGCCCGACCAGCTGATCAGCCAGATCGCCGCCGGCGAGGTCGTCGAACGCCCGGCGTCGGTCGTCAAGGAACTGCTCGAGAACGCGATGGACGCCGGCGCGACGACGCTGCGCATCGTGCTGGAAGAAGGCGGCGTCAAGCGCATCTCGATCACCGACGACGGCTGCGGGATTCCGCCCGACGAACTGCCGCTCGCGCTGATGCGCCACGCGACCAGCAAGATCCGCTCGCTCGAGGAGCTCGAGGCGGTCGCGACGCTGGGCTTTCGCGGCGAAGCGCTCGCGTCGATCGCGTCGGTGGCCGAGATGTCGATCACGAGCCGGACGGCCGATGCTGCGCACGCGACGAAGATCGACGCGCAGACGGGCGTGCTGTCGCCCGCCGCCGGCTCGACCGGCACGACGATCGAGGTGCGCGAGCTGTACTTCAACACGCCCGCGCGGCGCAAGTTCCTGAAGAGCGAGCAGACGGAATTCGGCCACTGCCTGGAAATGATCCGCCGCGCGGCGCTCGCACGGCCGGACGTCGCGATCTCGGTGCTGCACAACGGCAAGGCCGTCGAGCACTGGAATGCGACCGAGCCCGCGCAGCGCGTCGCGAAGATTCTCGGCGAAAGCTTCGCGACGGCGCACCTGCCGCTCGACGAGCAGGCCGGCCCGCTCGCCGTCTACGGCTGCGCCGGCCTGCCGACCGCGAGCCGCGGGCGCGCCGACCAGCAGTATTTCTTCGTGAACGGCCGCTTCGTGCGCGACAAGCTGCTGACGCACGCGGTGCGGGCGGCCTACGAGGACGTGCTGCACGGCGACCGCTACCCGTCGTACGTGCTGTTCCTCGACCTGCCGCCCGAAGCCGTCGACGTGAACGTGCATCCGTCGAAGATCGAAGTGCGGTTCCGCGATTCACGCTCGATCCACCAGTACGTGTTCCACGCGGTGCAGCGGGCGCTTGCCCGCCATGCGGGCGCATCGCCGGAAACCACCGCGGGCGGCCATGCCGCGCATATCGAACCCGCGCCGCGCGGGCCGGCATCGTTCCTCGATACGCCGCTCGGCCGGAGCCCGAGCGGCGGAAGCAGCGGCAGCGGATTCTCGGCGCCGTCGTCTTCGTCGTCGGCGGGCAACACGTGGATGCGCCAGGCGCGGATGACGCAGGGCACGCTGCCCGTCGCGCAACCGCTCGCGCTCTACGATGCGCTGTTCGGCCGCAAGGACAGCGGCGCGGGCACGCCGGACGGCACGACGCTCGTAGCGCGCGATGCCGCCGACGCCCCGGCCGCGCCGCTGCCGGGCTTCGCCGCGTCGCCGCCCGCGCACGACGAGCAGCCGCTCGGCTTCGCGCTCGGCCAGATCCACGGGATCTACGTGCTCGCGCAGAACGCGTACGGTCTCGTGATCGTCGACATGCACGCGGCGCACGAGCGGATCCTGTACGAGCAATTCAAGAACGCGCTCGCGGATCGCTCGGTCGCCGTACAGTCGCTGCTGCTGCCGATCTCGATGACGGCCACGCCGGTCGAGATCGGCACGGTCGAGGAAGAGCGCGACACGCTCGAATCGCTCGGCTTCGACCTCGCGGTGCTGTCGCCGACGACGCTGGCGATCCGTGCGGTGCCGGCGCTGCTGAAGGATGCCGACCTGCAGTCGCTCGCGCGCGCGGTACTCGCCGACCTGCACGCGTTCGGCGGCTCGCGCGTGCTCACCGAGCGCCAGCACGAACTGCTCGGCACGCTCGCGTGCCATCACGCGGTGCGGGCGAACCGGCGCCTGACGCTCGACGAGATGAACGCGCTGCTGCGCCAGATGGAGGCGACCGAGCGCGCGGACCAGTGCAATCACGGCCGGCCGACCTGGTATCAGCTCACGCTGAACGATCTCGACCGTCTCTTCATGCGCGGGCAATGAGCGCTTCTTCGCAGTCCAGCCCGACGACGATCGCCTGCCTGCTCGGCCCCACCGCTTCCGGCAAGACGGCCGCGGCGCTGGCGCTCGCCGCGCGCCGCCCGATCGAGATCGTCAGCGTCGATTCGGCGCTCGTCTACCGCGACATGGATATCGGCACCGCGAAACCGTCGCGCGACGACCGCGCGAGCGTGCCGCATCACCTGATCGACATCATCGACCCGGCCGACGCGTATTCGGCCGCGGAATTCCGCGCGGACACGCTGCGCCTGATCGGCGAGATCGTCGCGCGCGGCCGCACGCCGTTGCTCGCGGGCGGCACGATGCTGTACTACAAGGCGCTGACGCAAGGGCTCAACGACCTGCCGGGCGCCGACGCGGAGATCCGCGCAGCACTCGACGCCGACGCCGCGCGCGACGGCTGGCCCGCGCTGCACGCGCGGCTCGCGCAAGTCGACCCCGACACGGCCGCGCGGCTCGCGCCGAACGATTCGCAGCGGATCCAGCGCGCGCTGGAAATCTTCATGCTGAGCGGACAGCCGATGTCGGTGCTGCTCGCCGCGCCGCGCCGTACGGACGATGCGGCCGCCGCATACCGCTTCGTGCCGGTCGCGCTCGAGCCGTCGGATCGCGCGGTGCTGCACGCACGAATCGCGCAGCGCTTCGACGCGATGCTCGACGCGGGCTTCATCGACGAAGTCGAACGGCTGCGGCGCCGCGACGATCTCCATCCCGACCTGCCGTCGATGCGCTGCGTCGGCTACCGGCAGGCGTGGGAATTCCTCGACGGCGTCACCGACTACCGGACGATGCGCGACAAGGGCATCTTCGCGACACGCCAGCTGTGCAAGCGCCAGATCACGTGGCTGCGCGCGATGCCGGAGCGGATCGTGGTCGACTGCATCGCGCCGGATTCGACGGCCCGCGCGCTCGACGCACTCGAACGCGTCCTCGACGGCCGCTCGCCGGGCTGACGCGGTCAGTCCGCCCGCCGCGCCGTCAGGCGCGCGCGGGCGCCGTCGACGATCCACGCGATGCCGCGCTCGAACGCTTCGTCGCCGCTGCGCTCGCGCAGCGCAGCCCAGCCTTTTGCGAGCCGCGGGTACTCGGCCGCGTCCGGCAGCGGCGCATCGGCTTCGCCGTCCGGCGCCGCCTGCTCTTCCAGCACCCATCCGACCACGAAGCGGCCGATCGCGACCATCACGTCGACCGCTTCGTCCGGCGTGAATCCCGCGTCGCCGAGCAGCGCGACCTTGCGTTCGATCGAGCTGAAATGCAGGGCGCGCGGCCGCGTGCCGGCATGCAGGCGTGCGCCGTCGCGATAGGCCAGCAGCGCTCGGCGAAAACTGCGCGCATTCTCCGCGAGCCATGCATCCCACACGTCGCCCGGCCGCGGCAGCGACGCGCCGTGACGCTCGAGCATGATCGTCTCGGCCATTGCGTCGAGCAGCTCGGCCTTGTTCCTGAAATGCCAGTACAGCGTCGGCGATTGCACGCCGAGCCGCTCGGCAAGCCGTCGCGTCGACAGTCCGTCGATTCCCACCTCGTCCAGCAATTCGAGCGCCGCGCGCAATACCGTGTCGCGCGTCAGCCGCGCTCCCGTGTCCTTCATCTCTATCACCGATAGGGAAACTGTGGAATACTTCGCACTCTATCATCGATAGAGTGATTCTCTTGAACCCGTCCCTGATTGCCATCCTGGCCACGGTCCTGCTCGACGCGATCGGCGTCGGGATCGTGATGCCGATCCTCCCCGGGCTGCTGCGTTCGCTCGCCGGCGCGGGCAGCACCGACACCCACTACGGAATCCTGCTCGCGCTGTACGCGTTCGCGCAGTTCCTGTGTGCGCCGCTGCTCGGCGCGCTGAGCGACCGTTTCGGCCGCCGCCCGGTGCTGCTCGCGTCGCTCGCGGGTGCCGCGCTCGATTATCTGCTGATGGCGCTCGCGCCGACGCTCGCGTGGCTTTACGTCGGGCGGCTGCTCGCGGGCATCACCGGCGCGAACGTCGCGGTCGCGACCGCGTACGTGACCGACGTGACGGCCGAACCGGATCGCGCCCGGCGCTTCGGCCAGCTCGGCGCGATGATGGGCATCGGCTTCATCGCCGGCCCGCTGATCGGCGGGCTGCTCGGCGTGCTGCACCTGCGTGCGCCGTTCGTCGCGGCCGCGTTGCTCAATGCGCTGAACCTCGTGCTCGTGTGGCGCGTGCTGCCGGAATCGCGGCCGGCCCGGGAAGGCCGGACGGTCGGCGCGCTGAACCCGTTCGCGAGCCTGCGCCGGCTGAGCGGCGCGCCCGCGCTGGCGCCGCTGGTCGGCATCTACGTGATCGTGGCGCTCGTGTCGCAGGCGCCCGCGACGCTGTGGATTCTGTACGGCCAGGAACATTTCGGCTGGTCGACGCCGGTCGCCGGGCTGTCGCTCGCCGGTTACGGCGCGTGCCACGCGCTCGCGCAGGCGTTCGCGATCGGGCCGTTGATCGCGCGGCTCGGCGAGCGGCGCGCGCTCGCACTGGGCCTCGCAGGCGACGCGCTCGGGCTGGCGGTCATCGCGTGCGCCACCGCCGCCTGGGTGCCGTTTGCGCTGCTGCCGCTGTTCGCGGCCGGCGGCATGACGCTGCCGGCGTTGCAGGCGATGCTCGCTCGGCAGGTCGACGACGCGCGCCAGGGCGAACTGCAGGGCACGCTGGCGAGCGTGGCGAGCCTGATCGGCGTCGCGGGGCCGCTGGTCGTCACCGCGACCTACGCGGCGACGCGCGCGACCTGGCCGGGGCTCGTGTGGGCTGCGGCCGCGCTGCTGTACCTGCTCGTGCCGCCGTTGCTGGCCGGCGCGCGCCCAGTGAACGCACCGCGGGCCTCCGCGTAAGCGCAGTCGGGCGCCGTCGCGCTCAGCCCGCGAGCGTGACGAGATTCGCGTCGCGCACGAGCTGCCAGCGGCCGTCGGCCTTGCGGAAAATCGTCAGCGTGTGGCCCGACCGGCGGATCGTCTCGCCGCCTGGCGGCGTCGCGTCGATCTCGATGAAATTGCGCATGTATGCCCAATCGCCGATCACGCGCAGCTCGTCGATCCGGTAGCGGCCGTCGATCTTCGGCGGGGGGGCCGCACCGGCGTTCGCGTCGCGCGACGCGGCCGCGAACGCCGCCTTGTCGAACGGCGGCTTGCCGGCCACCATGAAGATCGCGTCGTCGGCGATCAGGTCGAGCACGGTCGCCAGATCGCCGCGCCGGCTCGACACGAACCAGGTTTCCACGAGCTCGCGGATCGCGCGTTCGTCTTCGGTCATCGTCGCTCCTCCTTCATCGGCGCGCGTCCGTACGCACGCGGCGCCCGAAAAAAAAGCCGCCCGGAGCGATGCCGGGCGGCTTTCCATACTGCATTCTGCTGCTGCCGTGCGTCAGACCACGACCGTCTGCGCCTCGCCTTCGCGGGTCGCACGCACGGTGCCGATCTTCCACACCTGTTCGCCGGCGGCGGTCAGGTCGGCGATCGCTGCGTCGGCATCGGCCGCCGAGACGATCACGGCCATGCCGATCCCGCAGTTGAACACGCGGTGCATTTCCGCGTCGGCGACGCCGCCGTGCTCCTGCAGCCACTTGAACAGCGGCGGCAGCGGCCATGCGTGCTGGTCGAGCTCGGCGGTGAGGCCTTCGCGCAGCACGCGCGGGATGTTCTCGACGAGACCGCCGCCCGTGATGTGCGCCATGCCCTTCACCGTCAGCTTCTGCATCAGCGCGAGCAGCGGCTTCACGTAGATGCGCGTCGGCGCCATCAGCGCGTCGGCCAGCGAGCGGCCGTGGAAATCCGCCGACAGATCGGGATTCGCGCGCTCGATGATCTTGCGCACGAGCGAGAAGCCGTTCGAGTGGATGCCGCTCGATGCGAGGCCGAGCACCACGTCGCCTTCGGCGATCGTGCTGCCGTCGATGATCTTGCTCTTCTCGACCGCGCCGACCGCGAAGCCGGCCAGGTCGTATTCGCCGTCCGGGTACATGCCCGGCATTTCGGCGGTTTCGCCGCCGATCAGCGCGCAGCCCGACAGTTCGCAGCCCTGCGCGATGCCCTTGACGACGGTCGCGGCCGTGTCGACGTCGAGCTTGCCGCACGCGAAGTAGTCGAGAAAGAACAGCGGCTCGGCGCCCTGCACGAGGATGTCGTTCACGCTCATCGCGACGAGATCCTGGCCGACGGTGTCGTGTTTGTTCAGATGAAAGGCCAACTTGAGCTTGGTGCCCACGCCGTCGGTGCCCGACACGAGCACGGGCTCCTTGTACTTCTTCGGCACTTCGAACAGCGCGCCGAACCCGCCGATGCCGCCGAGCACGCCGTCGCGCAAGGTTTTCTTCGCAAAAGGCTTGATCTTGTCGATGAGCGCGTCGCCTGCGTCGATGTCGACGCCTGCGTCGCGGTAGGACAGACCCTGAGCGTCGGGAGCGGATTTCGGAGGATTCATGGGGGAATGCGAGAAGGTCGGTAAAATGCGATTTTACCCGAAGCCGGCCGGTTGGCCGGAATTCCCAGCACCGAATCGTCAGGGATCGCATCTTGGTCAACACGTCCCCGTTTTCATCGCCGGGCGAAGCGCGCCGAAACCCGCGCCGCGCCGTGCGTACGGTCGCGCGTGAAGCCAGCCGGGGCGCCTTCCCTCGCGCGTGCCCGGCGTACGGCACGCGTTTTTTCAACCGACCCGCATTGTGACTGCTGTGTCCCGTCAACTGACGCTCGATCTCGGCACGCCGCCGCCCGCCACGTTCGACAACTTCATCATGAGCGACGAGAACGACGAGCTCGTCACGCGCCTGCAGAAGCTCGATCTCGCGCTCGCGGCCGGCCCCGTGCCGGACCGGTCGTTCTATATCTGGGGCGAACCGGGCAGCGGCCGCACCCACCTGCTGCAGGCGCTCGTGAGCGACGCGTCGTACGGCTACGCGCGCTACCTGACGCCGCAGAGCCCGCTCGGCGCGTTCACGTTCGACCCGCGCATCGGCATTTACGCGATCGACGACTGCGACCGGATGAGCGACACGCAGCAGGTCGCGCTGTTCAACCTGTTCAACGAAGTGCGCGCGCACCCGTCGAGCGCGTTCGTCGCGGCGGGCCCGGCGGCGCCGCTCGCGCTCGACGTGCGTGAGGACCTGCGCACGCGGCTCGGCTGGGGGCTCGTGTTCCACCTGTCGCCGCCGTCCGACGCTGGCAAGATCGCCGTGCTCAAGCTCGCGGCGAAGGAGCGCGGGATCGCGCTCACCGACGACATCGCCGCGTACCTGCTGACCCATTTCCGCCGCGACATGCCGAGCCTGATGGCATTGCTCGACGCGCTCGACCGCTTCTCGCTCGAGCAGAAACGCGCGGTCACGCTGCCGCTGCTGCGCCGGATGCTCGCGCGTCCCGGCGACGACATCGCTCCACCGGGCACGGGCCCGAACCGCTTCGAGTAAAATGCGCTCCCATGACTAATCTGGCACTCTTTGACCTCGATCACACGCTGATCCCGACCGATAGCGACCACGAATGGGGTCGCTTCATGGTGAAGCTCGGCATCGTCGACGCGGAAAGCTTCTCGCGTCAGAACGATCAGTTCTTCGCCGACTACAAGGCCGGCAAGCTCGACATCCACGCGTACCTGTGCGCGATGCTCACGCCGCTCGCGAAGTATTCGCGCGCGCAGCTGGCCGAATGGCACGAGCAGTACATGCACGAGGTGATCCGCCCCGCGATGACGCCCGCCGCGCTCGAACTCGTGCGCAAGCACATCGACGCCGGCGATCTGTGCTGCGTCGTGACGGCCACCAACGAATTCATCACGCGCCCGATCGCGACCGCGTTCGGCGTCGACACGCTGATCGCGTGCGAGGCCGAAACGACCGACGGGCATCCCGATTCGCCGTACACGGGCCGGCCGACCGGTACGCCGAGCTATCGCGAAGGCAAGATCGTGCGCACCGAAGCGTGGCTCGCATCGCTCGGCAAGCACTGGGACGACTTCGAACACAGCTATTTCTACAGCGACTCGCACAACGACATTCCGTTGCTCGAGAAAGTCACCGACCCGATCGCGACCAACCCCGACGACACGCTGCGTGCGCACGCAAGCAACCGCGGCTGGCGCATCCTGGATCTCTTCTGAACGTCGTGATCAAAAAATTCATTCGCAAGCTGCTCGGGCAGGACGAAACCGAGCAAACGCCTCCCGCCGCGGCCCCGGCCGACGAAGCGGCCCCTGCTGCCCCGCGCGCGCCGAAGGGCGCCCGCGGCGGCGCGAAGCAATCGCGCAGCAACCATGCGCCGACCGTCGTGCCGGCCAGCGTGCACGGCATCAACCCGGCACTGATCTCGAGGAACGCGGTACGCGTGACCGACACGCTGCAGCAGGCGGGCTTTCGCGCGTTCATCGTCGGCGGCGCGGTGCGCGACCTGCTGCTCGGCATCGCGCCGAAGGACTTCGACGTCGCGACCGACGCGACGCCCACCGAGGTGCAGCGCCTGTTCCGCCGCGCGCGCCTGATCGGCCGCCGCTTCCAGATCGTCCACGTGCAGTTCGGCCAGGAGCTGATCGAGGTATCGACGTTCCGCGCGCTGGTCGACGCGCCGCCCGAGGCGGCCGCGGCCGAGCCGCCGAAGCGCCTGAAGCGCGACGAACTCGATCGCCGCACGCACGCGGTCGATGCGAGCGGCCGCGTGCTGCGCGACAACGTGTGGGGCGAGCAGCACGAGGACGCCGCGCGCCGCGACTTCACGATCAACGCGATGTACTACGACCCGTCGACGCAGACGGTGCTCGACTATCACGACGGGATGGCCGACGTACGCGCGCGCCTGTTGCGGATGATCGGCGATCCGGCCACCCGCTTCCGCGAGGATCCGGTGCGGATGCTGCGCGTCGTGCGCTTCGCAGCGAAGCTCGATTTCGAGATCGAACCGCATACGCGCGAGCCGATCCACGCGCTCGCCGACCTGATCAACAACGTGCCGGCCGCGCGCCTGTTCGACGAAATGCTGAAGCTGCTGCTGTCGGGGCACGCGCTCGCGTGCCTGCAGCGGCTGCGCAAGGAAGGCCTGCATCACGGGCTGCTGCCGCTGCTCGACGTCGTGCTCGAACAGCCGCAGGGCGAGAAGTTCATCACGCTCGCGCTGAACAACACCGACGCGCGCGTGCGCGCCGGCAAGCCGGTGTCGCCGGGTTTCCTGTTCGCGACGCTGCTGTGGCACGACATGCGCCAGCGCTTCGAGCAGTACACGGCCGCGGGCGAAATCCCGGTGCCGGCGCTCCATCGTGCGATGGACGACGTGCTCGACATGCAGACCGAGAAACTCGCGATCCACAAGCGTTACTCGGCCGACATGCGCGAGATCTGGGGCCTGCAGTTGCGCCTCGAGAAGCGCTCGGGCCGCAGCGCGATGCGGCTGCTGGAACACCAAAGGTTTAGAGCGGGGTATGATTTCCTCCTGTTACGCTGCGAATCCGGCGAGCTCGACGCGGAAGTCGGACAGTGGTGGACGGATTTCATCGAAGGCGACGCCGCCGCTCGCGAGGCATTGCTCACGCAGGGCGGCTCGAAGGAAAAATCGCCCCGCAAGCGGCGCCGCCGCGGCGGCGCGCGAAACCGCAATCCGGGTGAAGGCGCCGCCGCGCAGGCGCCGGATACCGCGGGCGATACCGCGAGCGGTTCCGACGACTGACGCATGCGCCGGCGAACGACGTAGGAAGTGATGCCATGACGGTTGCATATATCGGATTGGGGGCGAATCTCGGCGATGCACGCCAGACCCTGAAGGACGCGGTGGTGTGCCTCGCGCAGCAGCGCACCATCTCGATCCTCGGCAAGTCGAGCCTGTATCGCACGGCGCCGTTCGAAGCCGGCGGCGATGACTACTACAACTGCGTCGTCAAGCTCGACACGACGCTGTCGGCCCGCGAGCTGCTCGCGCTCTGCCAGAAGATCGAACATCACTTCGGCCGCGAGCGCCCGTACCGCAATGCGCCGCGCACGCTCGACCTCGACATCCTGCTGTTCGGCGCCGATTCGATCGACGAACCCGACCTGATCGTCCCGCACCCGCGCCTCACCGACCGCGCATTCGCGCTCGTGCCGCTCGTCGAAATCGAGCCGGCGCTCGACATCCCCGCGCGCGGCCGTGCCGACGCCTTTCTCGCCGCGGTCGCGGATCAGCGCGTCGAAAAGGTGCAAACCTGCCAGTGCCCGATGCAGAAGGCGCTCGCCGCCGGCGAAAACGCCGACAAGACCCGCTGCCGATGAACTCGACTCCGCTGACCGTCACCGCGCCCGACCTGCGCGCCCCGCACCGCTATCTCGTGATCGAAGGCCCGATCGGCGTCGGCAAGACGACGCTCGCGCGCCTGCTCGCCGAGCGCTGGTCGATGCAGACGCTGCTCGAACGCCCGCAGGACAACCCGTTCCTCGAGCGCTTCTATCGCGACACCGCGCGCTACGCGCTGCCCGTCCAGCTGTCGTTCGCGCTGCAGCGCGCGCAGCAGGCGCGCGAGCTGATCGGCGCGCTCGACACGGGCCGGCCCGTGATCGCCGATTTCATGCCGCAGAAGAACGACATCTTCGCGCGGCTGAACCTGCCGGAAGACGAGTGGCAGCTGTATCGCTCGGTCGCCGCGCACGTCGACGTGCCGCAGGCGCCGTCGCCCGATCTCGTCGTCTACCTGCAGGCCAGCCCCGAAGTGCTGTTCTCGCGCATCCAGAAGCGCGGGACGCCGATGGAGCTGCAGATCAGCGACGCATACCTGCGCTCGCTCGTCGACGCGTACAACGAATTCTTCTACCACTACGACCGCACGCCGGTGCTGACGGTCGCGGCCGAACACCTGAATCCGCTGGATTCCCCCGAGGATCTCGCCCTGCTGGTCGAGCGCATCGAGACGATGCGCGGCCGCAAGGAATTCTTCGTCAAGGGCGAGACGGCGCGTTGACGCGTCCCGCCTGTCGTTCCTCCCTCATCGACCCGGATTTCCCATGACCTATCTCCAGGAATCGAGCCGGCCTGCCGTGACGGTACCCAAGCTGCAGGCAATGCGCGACGCCGGCGAGAAGATCGCGATGCTCACGTGCTACGACGCGAGCTTTTCGGCGCTGCTCGATCGCGCCGGCACCGACGTGCTGCTGATCGGCGATTCGCTCGGCAACGTACTGCAGGGCCATACGACCACGCTGCCCGTGTCGCTCGACGACATCGCCTATCACACGGCCTGTGTCGCACGTGCGCAGCCGCGTGCGCTCGTCGTCGCCGATCTGCCGTTCGGCACGTACGGGACGCCGGCCGACGCGTTCGCGAATTCGGTCAAGCTGATGCGCGCGGGTGCGCAGATGGTCAAGCTCGAAGGCGGCGAATGGCTCGCCGATACGATCCGCTTCCTCGTCGAACGGTCGGTGCCCGTGTGCGCGCATCTCGGCCTCACGCCGCAGTCGGTGCATGCGTTCGGCGGCTTCAAGGTCCAGGGCAAGACCGAAGCGGGCGCCGCGCAACTGCTGCGCGATGCGCGCGCGATCGAGGAAGCCGGTGCGCAACTCGTCGTGCTCGAAGCCGTGCCGACGCTCGTCGCATCCGAAGTCACGCACATGCTGAAGATCCCGACGATCGGCATCGGCGCGGGCGTCGACTGCTCGGGGCAGGTACTCGTGCTGCACGACATGCTCGGTGTGTTCCCCGGCAAGCGGCCGCGTTTCGTGAAGGATTTCATGCAGGGACAGCCGAGCATTCAGGCGGCCGTCGAAGCCTACGTGAGCGCGGTGAAGGACCAGTCGTTCCCGGGCCCGGAACACTCGTTCTGACGCGCACCCGGCGGCTCGTTCGCCGGTGCCCCGCCGATAAAAAAACGCGGCGCCCTTTGCGGGCGCCGCGCTTTTTTTCCGGAAGCCGCGTGGCCGATGCTCGGCGGCCGCGGCCCGGGCACGCTGCTCGAGCCGTCACCCCGTCACTTCAGCACCGCGTCGAGCGCCCCGCGCAGTGCGTTGGTCAACAGCAACGCCTGCGCGCGCGCCAGATCGTCGCGCATGACGACCCGCTCCACCGCGCCGAACGCGCGATCGTCGAGCAACACGCCGCGCATCACGCCCGGCAGCACGCCGCTCGTCAACGGCGGCGTCACCCACTGGCCGTCGAGCTTCACGAACAGGTTCGAGCGGCCGCCTTCCGTCACCTCGCCGCGCTCGTTGACGAACAGCATGTCGAACCCGCCGAGCGCCTCCGCCGCCTGCCACGCGCGGTCGTATTCGGCGCGGCGCGTGGTCTTGTGCAGCAGCAGCGCATCGCTCGCGCGGGTGGGCGCGAAGCCGTGCGCGGGGGCCAGCAGCACGCCGACGGGCCCCGCCGGCAGCGGCTTGAGCGGCGCCGCGACGATCTCGATCGTGCCGTCCTTCGCCAGCGAGAGCTTCATCCGGTACGCGCCGTCGCCGTCGAGCGCCGCGCAGCGCGCATCGATCTCGCGACGCAACGCGTCGGCATCGAAGCGAAACCCGAACGCCTCCGCACTGCGTTGCAGCCGCGCGAGATGGCGATCGAGATGGCGGATTCCGTCCGCCCGCGTCGCGGCCGTCGTTTCGAACAGCTGGAAGCCGGGGTCGGCATCCGTCAGGAATCGCGCTTTCAATTCGCACTCCGCGTATTCATCGGCCGCGACGCTGTCGAGCACGATGCCCGCGCCGACGCCCATCGTGCCGCGCCGCCGGCCGGCGGCAACCGTTGCCGCGTCGCGCGCGGCGATCGTCGCGGCCGGGTCGGCTGCGACCGCATCGAGCGTCAGCGTCCGGATCGCGACCGACAGGCAGAAATCGCCGCACCCGGCCGCAGCGCCTGCCGACGCGGCCTCGTCCTTCGGTGCGTCGAGCCAGCCGATCGCACCGGTATACAGCCCGCGCGGCGTCGACTCGATCGCATCGATCAATTGCATCGTCTGGTACTTCGGCGCGCCCGTGATCGACCCGCAAGGAAACAGCGCGCGCAGCATCTGCGCGAAAGTCGTGCCGTCGCGCCAGCCGGCTTCGACCGTCGACGTCATCTGCCACACCGACGCATACGGCTCGACGGAGAACAGCGCCGGCACCTTGACGCTGCCCGTGCGCGCGATCCGCGACACGTCGTTGCGCAGCAAGTCGACGATCATCACGTTTTCCGCACGGTTCTTCGGGTCGCTCGCGAGGAACGCGGCCGCCGCCGCGTCTTCACGCGGGTCGGCCGAGCGCGGCGCGGTGCCCTTCATCGGCCGCGCGCGCAGCACGTCGCCATGCTTCTCGACGAACAGCTCCGGCGAGCACGACACGACCCACGCGCCGTCGGGCAGCGCGATCAGCGCGCCGTACCGCACCGGCTGGCGCGCGCGCAGCCGCCGGTACAGCGCGAGCGGCGTGCCGAATACGTCGAAATTCAGCCGGTACGTGTAGTTGACCTGATACGAATCGCCCGCGCGCAGCGCGTCGTGCACCGCGGCGATCGCCGCGTCGAACGCATCGCGCGACACGCTCTTCGCGACGTGCGCGACGCCCGCGATCGACGGCGTGCCGCCGCCGTCCTGCTGCGCGAGCCATGCGTCGACGTCGTCGCGCGACAGCCGCTCGCAGCGCGCATACAGCAAAAAGCGCAGCGGGGCATCGCCCGGCTGCGCCCGTTGCAGGTTGCGTCCGAATTCGTAATCGCCGACGACGACCGCATGCAGCCCGTCGCGCAGATCCTGCCCGAGCGCCGCGTCGATGGCGTCGAGCTGCGCCGGGTCCGTGCACACGCGTTCGCGCACGAAGCCCGAATACAAACGACTCGACCGCGCGGACGCGGTCGAGTCGCAATCGTCCAAGAGCGCGAACGACGCGCTCTCGTTGCCTTCAGTCATGCCGTTACTCGAAGAAGCTCTTCACCCGGTCGAACCAGCTCTTGCTCTGCGGGCTGTGACGCGCGCCGCCCTCGGCCAGCGACTTCTCGAACTGCTTGAGCAGGTCGCGCTGGTGATCGGTCAGCTTCACCGGCGTCTCGACCTGCACGTGCACGTACAGATCGCCCGCGATGCTCGAACGCAGCCCCTTGATGCCCTTGCCGCGCAGGCGGAACGTCTTGCCCGACTGCGTGCCTTCCGGCACCGGGAACGACGCGCGGCCGGCCAGCGTCGGCACCTCGATCTCGCCGCCGAGTGCGGCGGTCGTGAACGGAATCGGCATCTGGCAGTGGAGATCGTCGCCGTCGCGCTCGAACACCGCGTGCGGCTTGATGTGGATCTCGACGTACAGGTCGCCCGGCGGCCCGCCGTTGATGCCCGGCTCGCCGTTGCCGGCCGAGCGGATCCGCATCCCGTCGTCGATCCCGGCCGGGATCTTCACTTCGAGCGTCTTGGTTTCCTTCACCTTGCCCGACCCGTGGCAATGCGCGCACGGCTCGGGGATGTAGGTGCCCGTGCCGTGGCACTTCGGGCAGGTCTGCTGGATGCTGAAGAAGCCCTGCGACATGCGCACCGTGCCCTGGCCGTGACAGGTCGGGCAGGTTTCCGGCTTCGTGCCGGGCTTCGCCCCCGAGCCGTGACAGACTTCGCACGACACCCAGCTCGGCACGCGGATCTGCGTGTCGTAGCCGTGCGCGGCCTGCTCGAGCGTGATTTCCATGCTGTAGCGCAGGTCGGCGCCGCGATACACCTGCGGGCCGCCGCGGCCGCCGCGCGCGGCGCCGCCCGCGGCCTGGCCGAAGATGTCGCCGAAGATGTCGCCGAATGCATCCGCGAAGCCGCCGAAGCCCTGCGCGCCCGCACCGCCCATGTTCGGATCGACGCCCGCGTGGCCGTACTGGTCGTACGCGGCCCGCTTCTGACCATCCGACAGCATTTCATAGGCTTCCTTCGCCTCCTTGAAATGCTCTTCCGCATCCTTGCTGTCCGGATTGCGGTCAGGGTGATACTTCATCGCAAGCTTGCGATATGCCTTCTTGATTTCGTCGTCGCTCGCGTTCTTCGCGACGCCCAGAACCTCGTAGTAATCCCGTTTCGCCATATCGATTCACTGTGCCGCCACGCATCGCGCACGCGGCGGCTCCTTTCGCCCGCAGTAAAGTCTCTCGACTCGTCTGGCGCTGCGCCGTCCGCGGACGGCTCATGCAGCACCCGCCAAAAAACAAATGTGCCCGGAGGGCCGCAAGGCCCGCCAGGCGTGGAGTCGATCCGGCCATCCGGAAGGAAAGACAGACCGCTTGTCAGCCGCGCCGCGCGCATTTCGCGCGCGGCGTACGGTGCCATGGCAACCCGGCTTAGTCCTTCTTCACTTCCTTGAACTCGGCGTCGACGACGTCGTCGGCAGCCTGTTGCGCACCACCCGCATGGGCCGCGCCTTCCGCCGCACCGGCCGCGCCGGCCGCACCCGCCTGCTGGGCCTGCATGTCGGCGTACATCTTCTCGCCGAGCTTCTGCGACACCTTGCCGAGCTCCTCGACCTTCGCGTCGATCGCCGCCTTGTCGGCCGACGTGTCCTTCAGCACGTCCTCGAGCGACTTCAGCGCCGCTTCGATCGCTTCCTTCTCGCCCGCGTCCAGCTTGTCGCCGTACTCGGTCAGCGCCTTCTTCGTGCTGTGAACCAGCGCGTCGCCCTGGTTGCGCGAATCGGCCAGCTCGCGCAGCTTGTGGTCTTCCGCTGCGTTCGCTTCCGCGTCCTTGATCATCTGGTCGATTTCAGCCTCGGACAGGCCCGAGTTCGCCTTGATCGTGATCTTGTTTTCCTTGCCGGTCGCCTTGTCCTTCGCGCCGACGTGCAGGATGCCGTTCGCGTCGATGTCGAAGGTCACTTCGATCTGCGGCACGCCGCGCGGTGCCGGCGGGATGCCTTCGAGGTTGAACTCGCCGAGCAGCTTGTTGCCCGCCGCCATTTCGCGTTCGCCCTGGAACACCTTGATCGTCACGGCCGACTGGTTGTCGTCCGCCGTCGAGTACACCTGCGCGTGCTTCGTCGGGATCGTCGTGTTCTTGCTGATCATCTTCGTCATCACGCCGCCGAGCGTCTCGATACCGAGCGACAGCGGGGTCACGTCGAGCAGCAGCACGTCCTTGCGGTCGCCCGACAGGACCTGGCCCTGGATCGCCGCGCCAACCGCGACGGCTTCGTCCGGGTTCACGTCGCGGCGCGGATCCTTGCCGAAGAACTCTTTCACCTTGTCCATGACCTTCGGCATGCGCGTCTGCCCGCCGACCAGGATCACGTCGTCGATGTCCGACACCTTGACGCCTGCGTCCTTGATCGCGATGCGGCACGGTTCGATCGTGCGCTCGACGAGGTCTTCCACCAGCGCTTCCAGCTTCGCGCGGGTGATCTTCAGGTTCAAGTGCTTCGGGCCAGACGCGTCCGCCGTGATGTACGGCAGGTTGATTTCGGTCTGCTGGCTCGACGACAGCTCGATCTTCGCCTTTTCGGCCGCTTCCTTCAGGCGCTGCAGCGCGAGCACGTCCTTCGACAGGTCGACGCCCTGCTCCTTCTTGAACTCGCCGATGATGTAATCGATGATGCGCTGGTCGAAGTCTTCGCCGCCGAGGAACGTGTCGCCGTTGGTCGACAGCACTTCGAACTGCATTTCGCCGTCGACGTCCGCGATCTCGATGATCGACACGTCGAACGTGCCGCCGCCGAGGTCGTACACGGCGATCTTGCGGTCACCCTTCTCGGCCTTGTCGAGGCCGAACGCGAGCGCGGCTGCCGTCGGCTCGTTGATGATCCGCTTGACTTCGAGGCCCGCGATGCGGCCGGCGTCCTTGGTCGCCTGGCGCTGGCTGTCGTTGAAGTACGCCGGCACGGTGATCACGGCTTCCGTGACCGGCTCGCCGAGGTAGTCTTCCGCCGTCTTCTTCATCTTGCGCAGCACTTCGGCCGACACCTGCGGCGGCGCGAGCTTTTCGCCGTGCGCTTCGACCCATGCATCGCCGTTGTCGGCCTTGATGATCGAGTACGGCATCAGGCCGATGTCCTTCTGGACTTCCTTCTCTTCGAAACGGCGGCCGATCAGGCGCTTCACGGCGAACAGCGTGTTCTTCGGGTTGGTCACCGACTGGCGCTTGGCCGGCGCGCCGACGAGGACTTCGTTGTCGTCCATGTAGGCGATGATCGACGGCGTGGTGCGCGCGCCTTCCGAGTTCTCGATGACCTTGACCTGGTTGCCTTCCATGATGGCGACGCACGAGTTCGTGGTGCCGAGGTCAATACCGATGATCTTTCCCATTTTTTCCTAATCTCCAGAAATGCTTGTTTGCTGCACGAAACGCCGCGTTTTTGGGTGGTTTCGCACGCCAGAATTCAACTCTGTTCCCGAAATGCGTCCGTCCGATCCGTTTTCAAGACCTGACGAGCGATGCGGATATTAAATTTTTTCAATCGCCGCCGGCTAGCGGATCGTGCCGGCCGCCGACGCTTTCGCCGGACGGCGCGCCTCCCGCCGCGGCCATCTTCGCGCGCGCCGCCGCGACGGCTGCCTGGAACTGCGCGAGGCCATGCCAGCCGGTCGCACGGCCCAGCCGCTTGCCGCGGTGGAAGAAGAACCACGTCGGCACGCCGTGCAGCCCGAAGCGGCGCCCCAGCTGTGGGTGCTCGTACACGTTGCAATGGAACCACTTCAGGCCCAGCGCGCGGATCGCGTCGGGCTGCGCGAGCATCGCCTTCTTCGCGATCTCGCAGTTGAAGCAGTCGACGCCCCAGAAGAACACCACGGCCAGTGCGTCGCCCGCGCCGTCGATGGCCGCGTCGAACGTGCCGGCGTCGAGCGCCTGCATGTCGAATACGTCGAACGCGGCCGGATCGACGCTGGCGGGCACCATGTCGGCCGCCTTACTTCGGCTGGGCGACGGTGACGAGCGCCGGGCGCAGCACGCGGTCCGCGATCATGTAGCCCTTTTGCAGCACCGTGACGACGGTGTTCGGCTCCTGCTCGGCCGGCACCATCGAAATGGCCTGGTGCTGGTGCGGATCGAACTTCTCGCCGACCGGGTTGATCGCGACGACGCGGCCCTTCTCGAGCGCGCTCGTCAACTGCCGCAGCGTCAGCTCGACGCCTTCGCGCACCTTCGCGATGTCGCCGGAGGTATCGCTGACGGCCGCTTCCAGGCTGTCCAGCACGGGCAGCAGGTGTTCCGCGAAGCTCTCGATCGCGAACTTGTGCGCCTTCGACACGTCGTCCTGCGCGCGGCGGCGCACGTTCTCGGTCTCGGCCTTCGCCCGCAGGAAGCTTTCCTGGAGCTCGGCGACCTTGGCTTGAGCCTCCGCGAGCGCCGCGTCGGCGGCTTCGGCGGCGGGTGCGGCGCCTTGCGCCGCCTGCTTTTCGCTACCGATGTCTTCGGCCGATTGGGTAGCCGGGTTCTCTTGCGTGTTTTCCATGTCGCTGAAAGTCGATTAGAGGTTGAAGCCAAATCGGCAACCGTCGGACGTATACCCGACGGCACCGCACATTGGTGGTGCAAATAAGGGCGAAAACTGCGATTTCAAGAGGGTCTTTCGCCGACATTCGCCAATGCCGTGAAACAACCGCGCGTTTCCTGGTGCAGGCGTCGCATCGTTCGCCGGATCGGGCGAAACGGCCTGTAACAACGCTTACCCGGCAAGTACTAGCTCCGCACAGGCCCGCTGCACTACACTCCACTCAAGCGTCGGAAAAGCGTGTTTACCCCTAGCTGACCGCCGCCCGACATCCACCTGGCGCCGTTTTCACCCTTGTTCTCGAGGGGAGTACCGTGAAACTGACCTTTGCGATATCGGTGGTCGCGCTGGTACTCATTGCCGGCACCACCACCATCTGCCTGTCGGGAGCCGTCACCGACCGCACGACCGAATACGGAAGCGCGCGGGCGACGTTCGACCAGATGTTCAGCTCCCACCAGAAAATCTGTCGATGATGCGCCGGTCGCGCTTGGTCGGCCGGCCGTGCAGCCCGGCCGCCGGCTCGCGATACGTGCGGCGTCGCTCCAGTTCGGCGAGCCGCGCGGCCCGCCCCGCTTCCGTTTCCTCGTAGAGCGTCTGCGCGACGCTTGCGGGGCCGCGCACGTCGCACACGCCCAGCACGGCAATGTGCCAGACGATGCCGTCGATCGCAATCTCGACCTCGTCGCCCACTCGCACGTCCTTCGCCGGCTTGACCGCTGCACCGCCGATCTTCACGTGTCCCTTGTCGACCGCATCGGTCGCGAGCGAGCGCGTCTTGAAGAACCGGGCCGCCCACAGCCATTTGTCGATGCGCAGCTTCGCGCCCGGCTCGGTGGAAATCTTGTAGTTCATGTCAGTCTCCGCAGGGCCGCCCCAAGGAGGCTGACCGCTTTCCGGGAAAACGGCGAACGAAAAGCGCGTGGAAATCGTTTCATCTCGTCTCAACCGACCGTTTCGGGCTGCGCGGCCTTGACGGGCCAGCCCTGCAGATTCTCCGCGACGATCTCGCCGAGCGCGCCGATCCACGCGGACGCGCCGTTCAGACACGGAATGCGGTGGAAGGTCTTGCCGCCGCCGGCGAGGAACTCGTCGCGCACTTCCATGCCGATTTCCTCGATCGTCTCCAGGCAATCGGCCGTGAAGCCGGGACAGAACACGTCCGCCCGCCGCACGCCGGCCTCGCCGAATTCGCGCAACGTCGGCGCGGTGTACGGCTGCAGCCATTCGGCCTTGCCGAAGCGCGACTGGAACGTGACGCGGCATTCGGTACTCGACAGCCCGAGCGCGGCCATCAGCAACGCGCCGGTCTGCTGACACTGGTCGTGATACGGGTCGCCGAGGTCGAGCGTGCGCTTCGGCACGCCGTGGAAACTCAGCACCAGCTTGTCGCCGGCCGCGAAATCGGGCCGGCCATGCTGCGCCCAGTACTGGCGCACCTGTTCGGCCAGTGCATGGATATAGGCCGGATGGTCGGCGTAGTGCCGCACCGTGCGCACTTCCGGCTGGTTGCGCATGCGCGCGAGCGCGTCGAACGCGGCATCGAACGCGGTGGCCGTGGTCGACGCCGAGTATTGCGGATACATCGGCATCAACAGCACGCGCTCGACGCCCGCGCGCTTGAACTGCGCGAGCGCATGCGCAATGTTCGGGCTGCCGTAGCGCATCGCGTAGTCGACCGTCACGTGATAGCCGTTCGACACGAGCAGGTGCCGCACGCTGTCGGTCTGACGCTCGGTGTACACGCGCAGCGGCGAGCCCTCGGGCATCCAGACGGCCGCGTATTTCTTCGCGGAGGCACGGCCGCGCAGCGGCAGGATCAGCGTGCGCAGCAGCACCTGCCAGACGGCCTGCGGGATTTCGACGACCCGTGGATCCGACAGGAATTCGGCCAGGTAGCGCCGCACCGCGCGCGGCGTGGGCGCGTCGGGCGTGCCGAGATTGATCAGCAGCACACCGATGCGATGGGCGGCCGCGATGTTCGAAGGCGGCTCGAGATCGAAACGCATGGGCAAGGACGTGCTCGAGGCACGGGACCGGACGGCCCTCAATTATAGCGGGCCGCCCCGTGCCGTTCGGCCGACTGTCGCCACAAGCGGCGGCACGGCACGATAGCGGGGCGGGATCGGGCCGGCGATCGCCGGTTATTGCTGGCTATTGCTGGCTCAGCGTGAGCGACAGCAGGCGCGCGGTGATGTCGACGATCGGTATCACGCGGTTGTACGCCATCCGGGTCGGGCCGATCACGCCGAGCGTGCCGACGATCTGCCCGTTCACCTCGTACGGCGCGGTGACGACGCTCATTTCCTCGATCGGCACGAGCGTCGATTCGCCGCCGATGAAGATCTGCACGCCCTGGGCGTGGCTCGACACGTCGAGCAGTTGCAGGAGGCCCGTCTTTTGGTCGAATACGTCGAACAGCTTGCGCAGCCGCGCCATGTCGGACGACAGATCCGCCACTTCGAGCAGGTTGCGCTCGCCGGAAATCAGCACGGTGTCCTCGGTGTCGGGCACCTCGGTGCTGGCCGTCACGGCCGCGTGCATCAGCGTCGTCATGTCGCCGCGCAGCTGGTCGATCTCGTCGCGCAGGCGGCGGCGCACCTCGTCGAACGACAGCCCGGCGAAATGCGCATTGATGTAGTTGGACGCCTCGGTCAGCTGCGACGGCGAATAGTCGCGCGGCGTCGCGAGCATGCGGTTCTGCACGTCGCCCTCGGGCGTGACGATGATCAGCAGGATGCGCTTGTCGGACAGGCGCATGAACTCGATCTGCTTGAACACGTGGCTGCGGCGCGGCGTCAGCACGACACCCGCGAACTGCGACAGGTTCGACAGCACGCTCGCGGCGGCGGCGACCACCCGCTGCTGCGGCTCGCCGGCCTGCAGCGTGTTCTGCACCTGGCGCGCGACGGCCTCGGCGTCGATCGGCGCCTCGACCGTCAGCATCGTATCGACGAACAGCCGGTAGCCGCGCGGCGTCGGCACCCGGCCGGCCGACGTGTGCGGACTCGACACGAGGCCGAGCTCCTCCAGGTCGGACATCACGTTGCGGATCGTCGCCGGGCTCAGCTCGAGCCCGGAGTAACGGGACAACGTGCGCGATCCGACCGGCTGACCGTCGGCGATATACCGTTCGATCAGGGTTTTCAGGAGGGTTCGTGCGCGAGGATCTAGCATGGTGGAAAATTTTAGCGCAACCGCGCGAGCGCGGCGAGTGGCGTCGACCACCATTGCGCGGGCCGGCCCGATCCGGCCCCGTCGGCGCACAGCCGGTTCTTTTCGTCAACGAGCTATGGTGTAATGCCGGCATGAAAACCGGTAATCAGTTCAACACTGTCGCGCTCGTCGGCCGGAGCAACACGCCCGGCATCGCCGAGCCGCTCGCCACGCTGGCCGACAGCATCGCCACGCTCGGCTGCGAGGTCGTGTTCGAAGGCGAGACAGCACGCGAAATCGGCATCGCCGGGTACCCGGCGCTCACGCCGGCCGAAATCGGGGCGCGAGCGGACGTGGCGATCGTGCTCGGCGGCGACGGCACGATGCTCGGCATCGGCCGCCAGCTTGCGCCCTACCGGACCCCGCTGATCGGGATCAACCACGGGCGGCTCGGTTTCATCACCGACATCGCGGCATCCGACATGCAGGCGCTCGTGCCCGTGATGCTGGCCGGCAAGTTCGAGCGCGAGGAGCGCTCGCTGCTCGAGGCGCGGATCGTGCGCGACGGCGAACCGATCTACCACGCGCTCGCGTTCAACGACGTCGTCGTGAACCGCAGCGGCTTCTCCGGGATGGTCGAGCTGCGCGCGTCGGTCGACGGCCGCTACATGTACAACCAGCGCTCGGACGGCCTGATCGTCGCGACGCCCACCGGCTCGACCGCGTATGCGCTGTCGTCGGCCGGCCCGATCCTCCATCCGCAACTGGCGGGCATCGTGCTCGTGCCGATCGCGCCGCACGCGCTGTCGAACCGGCCGATCGTGCTGCCCGACGATTCGAAGATCGCGATCCAGATCGTCGGCGGCCGCGACGTCAACGTGAACTTCGACATGCAGTCGTTCACGTCGCTCGAACTGAACGATACGATCGAGGTGCGCCGCTC
This sequence comes from Burkholderia sp. NRF60-BP8, assembly GCF_001522585.2. Classification (NCBI taxonomy): domain Bacteria; kingdom Pseudomonadati; phylum Pseudomonadota; class Betaproteobacteria; order Burkholderiales; family Burkholderiaceae; genus Burkholderia; species Burkholderia sp. NRF60-BP8. The sequence continues at coordinate 722,102 of NZ_CP013373.1, read as the reverse complement.
GAAGCACACGGTGCCGTTCCTGCATCCGATCGGCTACAGCTACTACACGACGCTGCGCAAGAAGCTGCACTGGAACGAACACGCATCGAACGAAGACGACAAGGCGTCCTGACGCCGCTCCGCCCGACACCATGCTCCGCCACCTCTCGATCCGCGACTTCGTCATCGTCGCCGCGCTCGATCTCGAATTCGACAGCGGCTTTTCCGTCTTTTCCGGCGAAACCGGCGCCGGCAAATCGATCCTGATCGACGCCCTCGCCCTCGCGCTCGGCGAACGCGCCGACGCGAGCGTCGTGCGCACCGGCTGCGGCCGCGCCGACATCACGGCCGAATTCACGCCGCACGACCGCGTCGCGCGTTGGCTCGACGAGCACGCGTTCGACGCCGAGGACACCGTGATGCTGCGCCGCGTGATCGACGCGAACGGCCGCTCGCGCGCCTTCATCAACGGCACCAGCGCGACGCTCGCGCAACTGCGCGAGCTCGGCGAGATGCTCGTCGACATCCACGGCCAGCACGCGCATCAGTTGCTGATGCGGCCCGACGCGCAGCGCGAGCTGTTCGACACGCACGCGGGGCTCGTCGCCGATGCCGCGAACGTCGCGCGCGCGTGGCGCGTGTGGCGCGACGCGACGCAGGCGATCGACGCCGCGAAGGCGCACGAGCGCGAGCTGCAGCTCGAACGCGAAAAGCTCGCATGGCAGCTCGCCGAACTCGACAAGCTCGCGCCGCAAGCCGGCGAGTGGGACGAAGTCAGCAACGAACACAAGCGCCTGTCGCATTCGGCGAACCTGATCGAAGGCGTACGCGGCGCGCTCAACGCGCTGTCCGAGTCCGACGACGCGATGCTCGCGCAGCTCGGCGCGATCGTGTCGAAGCTGCGCGGCCTGGCCGACTACGACACCGCGCTCGGCGATGCGCTCGCGTCGCTGGAGCCGGCCGAGATCCAGTTGCAGGAAGCCGTCTATTCGCTGTCGCACTATGCACAGCGCGTCGATCTCGACCCCGAGCGGCTCGCGCAGGTCGAAACGCGTCTCGACGCGCTGCACTCGACCGCCCGCAAGTTCCGGCTGCCGCCCGACACGCTGCACGAAGAGCATGCGGCGCGCCGCGCGCAACTCGCCGCGCTCGACGCGGCCGCCGATCTCGGCGCGCTCGAGGCGGCGCAGGCCAAGGCGCGGGAAGCCTATCTCGCCGACGCCAAACGCCTGTCGAAGGCGCGCGCGCAGGCGGCCAAGGCGCTCGGCGCGGCCGTCACGGCCGGCATGCAGGAATTGTCGATGGCGGGCGGAAGCTTCGAAGTCGCGCTCGTGCCGCTCGCAGACGGCGGCCCGCACGGGCTCGAGCAGGTCGAATTCCGCGTGGCCGGTCACCCGGGCGTGCCGCTGCGGCCGCTCGCGAAGGTCGCGTCGGGCGGCGAACTCGCGCGGATCAGTCTCGCGCTCGCGGTGATCGCCAGCGCGGCGAGCCCGACGCCGACGCTGATCTTCGACGAAGTCGATACGGGAATCGGCGGCGGCGTCGCCGAAGTGGTCGGCCGCCTGCTGCACCAGCTCGGGCGCGACCGCCAGGTGTTGTGCGTGACGCACCTGCCGCAGGTCGCCGCGCGCGGCGACCATCATTTCCAGGTGGCGAAGGGCGCCGACGAACGCGGCGGCACGGTATCGACCGTGGTTGCGCTCGACCGCGCCAGCCGGATCGAGGAGGTCGCGCGGATGCTCGGCGGGCTCGAAATCACGGCCACCACGCGCAAGCACGCGAAGGAAATGCTGGCGGCCTGACATTGCCGCCGCCTGTCCCGCTCGAGTCGAACGGGCTCGCCCATTCGGCTCGGGGCGGTAGGCGGATCGATGCCGCGCCCGCCCCGCTTTCCGCTTTCGTTCAAACGCCCGTTTCAACCGCGCCGAACACACGCGTCCACAGCGCCGTCACGGCCGCGCGCTCGTCCGCCACCACCGCCGGATCGACGCGCGCCTTCTCCATCCCGTCGAGCCGCAGCTTGTGCTGCAGCTTCCGATATTTACGGTACGCCGCGCCGACGCGCTCGGCCTCGTCCTCGCCCATCAGTCCGAAGCGCGCGACTTCGCGCAGCAACGCGATGTTGCCGGTATTGCGGATCAGCTCGGCGTCGCTCGACGCATGCAGCAGCACCCAGTACTGGACGATGAACTCGATGTCGACCATCCCGCCGCGATCGTGCTTCAGATCGAACAGCGCGGTCTGGTTCGGGTGGCCGGCAAACACCTTGCCGCGCATGTCGACGATCTCCTTCGCGAGCACGGCGCCGTCGCGCGGCGTCGTCAGCACCTGCTGGCGGATCGCCTCGAAATCCGCGCCGATTTGCGCGTCGCCCGCGCTGTAGCGGGCGCGCGTCAGCGCCTGGTGCTCCCACACCCACGCGGTGTTCGCCGCATCGCCCTCGCGCAGCTGATAGCGACGGAACGCGTCGAGATCGGTGACGAGCAGCCCGGCCTCGCCGTTCGGCCGCAGCCGCAGGTCGATGTCGAACAGCGCGCCCGCGCCGGTCGCGGTCGTGAGCCACGTGATCAGGCGCCGCGTGAAGGTCGTGTAGACGTCCGCCGAACGCTCGTCCGGGTCGTCGTACAGGAAGATCAGGTCGAGATCCGACGCATAGCCGAGCTCCTTGCCGCCCAGCTTGCCGTACGCGATCACCGCGAACTTCGGCACGTCGCGGTGACGCTTCGCGAGCTGCGACCAGACGACTTCGATCGTCACGTCGAGCACCGCGTCGGCCAGCTCGGACAGCCGGTCGCTCACGTGCTCGACCGACAGTTGCCCGGCCAGATCGATCAGCAGGATCCGGAACACCTCCGCATGCTGCGCGTGGCGCAGCAGGTCCATCTGCTGCTCGGGGCCGTCGGCCGCCGCGAGCCGCGCGCGCAGCGCATCCTTGAACGCGGGCCAGTCGAACGGGCTCGCGATCGCCTCGTCGTCGAGCAATTCGTCGAGCAGCTGCGGGTGGCGGATCAGGTAGCCGCCGCCCCAGCGCGTCGCGCCGAGCACCGACAGCACGCGGTCGAGCGCGGCCGGATATTCGGTCAGCAGCGCGAGATAGACGCCGCGCCGGCTGACCGTCTCCAGCAGGTCGAACAGGCGCACGATCGTGTCGTCGCGGCGCGCGGCGTCGATCTTCGGCGCGGCGTCGAGCGCGCGCTGCGCGACGCTGTCGAAGCGCTGCCGGCTCTTTTCCGGCAGCCCCGTATAGCGCGACGATTGCCAGATCGCGCGCAGCCGCGCGAGCACGGCGGCCGGATCGGCGAAGCCCAGGCCGTCGAGGCGCGCGACCAGCGCGTCGTCCTCGCCGTCGTCGGCCAGCGCGCCGCTCCAGATCCACGCGGCGGCCGTGTCGTCGCCGGCCGCGCACGGCGCGCCGCTCGCCTTGTCGGCGAAAATCTGGTCGAACTGCGCTTCGACGAACGTGCGGTGGCCATCCAGCACCGTCATCAGCGCCGCATAGTCGGCAAAACCGAGCGACGCGGCCAGCGCCGCGCGCTCGTCGGGCTCGACCGGCATCGCGTGCGTCTGTGCGTCGTTGCGATACTGCAGCCGGTGCTCGAGCGTACGCAGGAAGTTGTAGGCGTCGGTCAGGCAGGCGCATACGTCGTCGCCGATCAGCCCGCGCGCCTGCGCATGCCGCAGCACCGCGAGCGTCGGCCGCACGCGAAATCCCGCATCCTGGCCGCCGCGGATCAACTGGAACACCTGCGCGCTGAACTCGATCTCGCGGATCCCGCCGCGCCCAAGCTTGATGTCGTCGGCCTTGTCGGGCCGCATCGACGCGCGCCGCGCCGCTTCGTGCCGGATCTGCTGGTGCAGCGAACGGATCGCGCCGATCACGCCGAAATCGAGATAGCGACGGTAGACGAACGGCTTGACGATCGACTCGAGCTGCGACGCGAGCCGCTGCGCCGCGTCGCTGTCGCCTTCCGACACGAGCCGCCCCTTGATCCACGCATAGCGCTCCCACTCGCGCCCCTGCACGTAGAAATATTCCTCGAGCATGCCGAGGCTGCACACGAGCGGCCCCGAATCGCCGTTCGGGCGCAGCCGCATGTCGACGCGAAACACGTAGCCGTCGGCCGTGACCTCGGACAGCACGCCGATCAGGCGCCGGCCGAGCCGCGTGAAGTATTCCTGCGTGGACAGCGGCGAACGTGCGCCGCCGGTGGTCTCGCCGTCGTCCTCGTAGACGAAGATCAGGTCGATGTCCGACGACACGTTCAGCTCGCGGCCGCCGAGCTTGCCCATCCCGACCACGCCGAGCACGACGCGCTGGCCGTCGGCGCCGCGCGGCTCGCCGTACAGCGCCTCGAGTTCGGCCGACAGCAGTGCCAGCGAGCGCTGCACGGCCACCTCGGCGAGATCGGTCATCGCGCCCGTGACCTCGGCGACGTTCGCCAGCCCGCGCAGGTCGCGCTCCGCGACCGCACCGAACGCCTCGGCGCGCAATTGCCGCAGCGCGCGCTTCAGTTGCTCGTCGCCCGGCGCGGCCGTGCCGGCCGGCGTCGCGAGCAGCTCGGTCAAGCGCGCGTCGAGCTGCGCGCGGCCGAGCGGCGCGGCCGCCCACGCGGCGACCTGCTCGGCCAGCGCGGGTCGAGCGGCAGCCGCGCGGGCCAGATATCGGGAATAGGACGTGCTGATCAGGTCGGAAGCGTCGGTCATCGAGAAGCGGGCCTGGCGGAAAGGCCGGGGGCGGCGGGCCGGCGCGTGCGCGCCCCGCTGCCGACCGGCCCCATGGACTCGGCGCGGCGTCGCGACGGACGCTCGTGCGCCCGTCGCGACGCCGCGCGCCGGAAAGCCCGTGCCGCGCTGCCCCAACGGCCGCCGGCACGAACCCGTGTGATACATTTCAACGTCAGTCTGCAAAACTACCATATCGCCGCCCGTCCGCCGCATGTCCGACCGTCAGGAATCCGCCGTAGCTGCGCCCGAAGCGGGACCTCCGAAGCACGATCATCCGGTCCTGCGTCGCGTGTTCAGGGTGACGCTGGCAGTCGGGATCGGCACCTACTTCGTCGCGTCCGGCGCCCTCCTCGGGCTGCGCTACGTACTGCTGCCCCGCATCGACGAATTCCGCCCGCGCATCGAGCGCGCCGTGTCCGACAAGCTCCACGCGCAGCTTTCGATCGGCAAGCTTTCCCCGAACTGGTCCGGCATGCAGCCGGGCGTCGAACTCACGAACCTGACGATTCGCGGCCGTGACGGCCAGGTCGCGCTGTCGGTGCCGCACGCGACGGCCGCGCTGTCGTGGATGTCGCTGCTGCGGCTGTCGCCCGCGCTGTCGAGCCTGATCGTCGACCAGCCCGACCTCGTCGTCGCGCGCGCGGCCGACGGCTCGCTGAGCGTCGCCGGCGTCGGCGTGGCCACCACCCACGGCGGCAACGACACGTTCGGCACCTGGCTGCTGAAGCAGGAGGCGATCGTGCTGCGCGGCGGCACGCTGCGCTGGCGCGACGCGCAGCACGACGCGCCGGAGCTCGTGCTGTCGGGCATCCGGCTCGCGGTGCTCAACGACGGCCGCGTCCACAAGGCCGCGCTGCAGGCGCCCGCGAACGGCACGCTGCTGCTCGGCCCGCTCGATTTCCGCGCGCGCTTCAAACACAAGCCGCTCGCGCCGATCGGCAAGCCGTCGAACTGGACCGGCGACGCCTACCTGTCGACCGGCCCCGTCGACCTGCAGACGCTCACGCGCTATCTCGACGTGCCGCTCACGATCCACGCGGGCCGGATCGACAACGCGATCTGGGCGACCTTCGGCGACGGCCACCTGCGCTCGGCGGGCGGCGACCTGCAAGGCGCCGACGTCGCGCTGCGCGTGCGCCCGACGCAGCCGCGGCTCGACGTGCCGACGGTCGGCTTCGGCTGGGACATGGTGCTCGACGCTGGCCACGACTACACGCTGCACCTGACGCGCTTCAATGCGGAGCTCGGCCAGCCGCCGCTGCCGGACGGCACGCCGCTCGCCCGCTCGCTCGCGCTGTCGACGCTGACCGCGCGCTACCGCGTGCCGACCGCGAACCAAGGGCAACTGCTCAGCGTGGTCGGCGACCGCGTCGATCTCGGCATCCTCAGCGAATTCATCCGCGGGCTGCCGCTGCCGGCGCGCCTGCGCAACGAGCTGATCAAGATCGACCCGCGCGGGATGGTGTCGAACTATCACATCGAGGTCGAGCGCGCGAAACCCGCGCACGCCGATCTCGCCGACGAGGAGCGGCGCCTGGGCGCCGCGCCGATCGTCCGCTACCGCTTCCTCGGCGATCTGCAAGGCATCAGCTTCGCCGCGCAGGAGCCGCCGCCCGGCCTCTCGCCGCGCGGCCACCCGCGCGCCGGCTGGCCGGGCGTCGAGAACCTGTGGGGCCGCGTCGACGCGAACGAGACGGGCGGCGCCGCGCATATCGACACGGTCAACGCGGCCGTCACCGTGCCCGGCGAATTCGACGAGCCGCGCCTGACGTTCGACCGGCTGCGCGGCAATGCCAAATGGACGATCACGCCCGCGCCCGGCGACAAGCACGCGCGCGTCGACGTGTCGCTGCCCGACCTGCTCGTGTCGAACCCCGATGCCGAAATCGCGGTGTCGGGCTCATACACGAACCCCGGCCACGGCCGCGGCTCGCTCGACCTGCGCGCCGATTTCGCGCGCGCGTCGGTCGCGCGCATTCCGCGCTACCTGCCGACCGGGATGTCCGAACACCTGCGCGACTATCTCGGCCACGCGTTGCAGGACGGCAAGGTGACCAAGGGCGCGTCGATCGTCGCGCGCGGCCCGCTCGAGAAATTCCCGTTCGAACACGAGCCGGACGCCGGCGTGTTCCACATCGTCGCGCCGTTCACCGGCGGCCGCTTCGAGCCGACGCCGTACCCGCCGCGCAAGCTCGCGAACGGCACGCCGAGCGTCTGGCCCGCGCTCGACGGCATCGACGGCGTGTTCGAGCTCGCGCAGAACAAGCTGCGCTTCGACATCGAGCGCGCGCACTACAAGCGCGTCGCGCTGACGAAGGTCGCCGGCCGCATCGACGATCTCGGCAATCCGTCGCACTCGCCGCTGATCATCGACGGCCATGCGCAGGGCCCGCTCGCCGACCTGATCGACTACGCGGACAACAGCTCGCTCGGCACGATGAGCAACCACATCGGCCAGCGCATCGATGCGCAGGGCCCCGCGTCGCTCGCGCTCAAGATCACGATTCCGCAGCACGTCCCCCATCCGCACACGCACGTCGAAGGCACGCTCGCGTTCGGCGGCAACACGCTGTCGACCAGCGGCGTGCCGCCGCTGTCGGCCCTGCGCGGCAGCGTCGGCTTCACCGAGGCCGGCGCGTCGCTGCGCGCGCTGTCGGGGCACTTCCTCGGCGGCCCGGTGCGCGCGAACGGCAACTTCCAGTCGCACGGCCCGTACGCGGTGGACGTCGACGGCCGGCTCGCGCTCGACGCCGCGCGCGGCCTGAACCTGCACGGCGCGGCCGCCGCGCTGCTCGAGCACGTGGTCGGCGACGCGCCGTACAAGATCGCCGTGCGCGGCGCGCCGGGCCGCCTGCCCGACGTCAGCGCGCAATCCGACCTGACCGGCGTGGCGCTGAACTTCCCGGCGCCGTTCGCGAAGCCGGCCGGCACGCCGATGCCGTTCCGCTTCACGCTGCAGCCGGCGCCGCAGGCGGACGGCAAACGCCTCGAACACGCCGACCTGACGCTCGGCCCGGTGAGCGCGACCTACCTGCTCGACGCGACGCGCGGCCAGCCGCTGCGCGCGGTGCGCGGCGCGATGGGCATCCACCGGATGCCCGACATGCCGCAGGACGGCGTGAGCGCGGCCGTCGACGTCGGCGAACTGGACGCCGACGCGTGGCTCGCCCTCGCCCATACGCTGCAGCCCGACACGCCGCACGCGCCGGCGCCGCAGGCTGCGCCGCGCGTCGATGTCGCGAGCTTCGCGCCGAAGCGCTTCGCGTTCCATTTCGGCACGCTGAAACTGCTCAAGCGCAACTGGGAAAACGTGATCGTCGGCGCGTCGCACGTCGACGACCTCTGGCAGGCGAACATCGCGTCGAACCAGGTCTCGGGCTACCTGTCGTGGGCGCCGGGCGGCGGTCACAACGGTGCGGGCGTGCTCAACGCGCGGCTCGCGAAGCTCGTCGTGCCGCAGAGTTCGCAGCACGACCTCGTCGGCCGCGCGATGAACCTGCCGACGCCGGCCGACCGCCCGATGCCGTCGATCGACCTGATCGTCGATCAGGTCGTCGCGCGCGATCACGACATCGGCCGCCTCGTCGTCAACGCACGCAACATCGACGAAGACGGCACGCCCGTGTGGCAGCTCGACAAGCTGGAACTGTCGAACCCGGCCGCGAAGCTCACGGCGACCGGCAACTGGCGCACGTCGCGCCGCGCGCTCGCTCGCGGCGCCGACGAACCCGACGCGCCGCGCCGCACCGTGTTCGACTTCAAGCTCGACATCGACAACGCGGGTGCGCTGCTCGACCGCGTCGGCCTGCCGCGCACGCTCGCGGACGGTCACGGCTCGGTCACGGGCAAGGTCGGCTGGCGCGGCGGCCCGACCGCGCTCGACTTCCCGTCGCTCGGCGGCCAGGTCGCGGTCGACCTCGAACACGGGCAGATCCTGAAGGTCGATCCGGGCGCGGCGAAACTGCTCGGCGTGCTGAGCCTGCAAAGCCTCGCGCGCTTCCTGACGCTGAACTTCCGCGACGTGGTCGGCAAGGGGCTGCCGTTCGACAAGATCACCGGTACCGGCCGGATTTCGAACGGGATCGCGCGCACCGACGACTTCTCGATGATGACGGGCCCCGCGAACGTCACCGTGCGCGGCGCGGTCGATCTCGGCGCCGAGACGCAGGATCTGCATGCGCACGTCGCGCCGAAAATCAGCGCGGGCGCAGCCGCGATCGGCGCGGCCATCATCAACCCGCTGCTCGGCGTCGGCGTGCTGGCCGCGAACTATGCGCTGTCCGAGACGCTGTCGCGGGCGTTCGCGCTCGACTACGCGATCACCGGCTCGTGGGCGCACCCGCACATCGAGCGGGTGCGCGGCGATCAGGGTAAGATGAATCACGGTCCGGCCGATGCAGCGAGCCATTGAGCGCGCATCGAAGCGCGCAGGGTGCCGGGCCGCACCCCATTTATGACGCAACCGATTCCGCGATGACCGACCACGCCCGTTCCGCCACGCCCTTCCGGGTCGCCGCGCTGCAGATGGTGAGCACGCCGGACGTCACACGCAATCTGGCCGAAGCGCGCCGCCTGATCGCGGAAGCCGCCGGCGAAGGCGCGCAGCTCGTGCTGCTGCCCGAGTATTTCTGCTTCATGGGTCACCGCGACACCGACAAGCTCGCGCTCGCCGAACCGTACCGCGACGGCCCGATCCAGCACTTCCTCGCCGACGCGGCGCGCCGCCACGGCATCTGGGTGATCGGCGGCACGCTGCCGCTGAAGGCGCCGGAGCCCGATCGCGTGCTGAACACGACGCTCGTGTTCGATCCGTCCGGCCACGAGGCCGCGCGCTACGACAAGATCCACCTGTTCAACTTCGAGAAAGGCGACGAATCGTTCGACGAGGCGCGCACGATCCGCGCGGGCGACACGGTCGTCGCGTTCGACGCGCCGTTCGGGCAGGTCGGCCTGTCGGTCTGTTACGATCTCCGCTTTCCGGAGCTGTACCGCCGCATGGGCGACTGCGCGCTGATGGTCGTGCCGTCGGCGTTTACGTATACGACGGGCCGCGCGCACTGGGAAACGCTGCTGCGCGCGCGGGCCGTCGAGAACCAGTGCTACGTGCTCGCGGCCGCGCAGGGCGGCAAGCACGAGAACGGCCGGCGCACGTGGGGCCACAGCATGCTGATCGACCCGTGGGGCGAGATCGTCGCGGTCCGCGACGAGGGCGCCAGCGTCGTGCTCGGCACGATCGATCCGCAGCGCATCGCCGACGTACGCCAGAGCCTGCCCGCATGGCGGCACCGCGTGCTGACCTGAATCCGCCGCACCGCTTGACACGCCGTGCGGCCCACCCGTCTGCACGGCAGCACCCGACAACTTTTTGAGAACTCCCGATATCCGCATGAACATCATCGAACCCGGCATCCGCAACCTCGCGCTGGCGAAGGACATCCTGCTCACGCCGTACGGCCTCGACGAAAGCCTGCTCACGCGCACGATCGCCGACATCTTCACGCATCGCGTCGACTACGCGGACCTGTACTTCCAGGCGACCCGCAGCGAAGCGTGGAGCCTCGAGGAAGGCATCGTCAAGTCGGGCAGCTTCAGCATCGACCAGGGCGTCGGCGTGCGCGCGGTCGCGGGCGATCGCACCGCGTTCGCGTATTCGGACGACCTGTCGCCCGAAGCGATCGCGCAAGCCGCCGCCGCGACCAAGGCCATCGCGGCGGCCGGCGGCGGCCGCCAGAAGATCAGGGCAGCCACGTCGCTGACGGGCATCTCGGGCCGCGACCTGTACCTGCCGTCCGACCCGCTCGCGTCGCTCGACGCGACGGCCAAGGTCAAGCTGCTCGAACGCATCGAGCAGATGGCGCGCGGGCGCGACCCGCGCGTCACGCAGGTGATGGCCGGGCTCGCCGGCGAATACGACGTCGTGCTGGTCGCGCGCAGCGACGGCGCGCTCGCGGCCGACATCCGGCCGCTCGTGCGCGTGTCGGTCACGGTGATCGCCGAACAGAACGGCCGCCGCGAAATCGGCTCGGGCGGTGGCGGCGGCCGCTTCGACTACGGCTACTTCACCGACGAAGTGTTGTCGCGCTACGTCGACGACGCCGTGCACGCGGCGCTCGTCAACCTCGATGCCCGCCCCGCGCCGGCCGGCGCGATGACGGTCGTGCTCGGGCCGGGCTGGCCGGGCGTGCTGCTGCACGAGGCGATCGGCCATGGCCTCGAGGGTGACTTCAACCGCAAGGGCTCGTCCGCGTTCGCGGGCCGGATCGGCGAGCAGGTCGCCGCGAAGGGCGTGACCGTCGTCGACGACGGCACGCTGCCGAACCGCCGCGGCTCGCTGAACATCGACGACGAAGGCAACCCGACGCAGTGCACGACGCTGATCGAGGACGGCATCCTGAAGGGCTACATCCAGGACACGCTGAACGCGCGCCTGATGAAGATGCCGGTCACGGGCAACGCGCGGCGCGAGTCGTACGCGGCGCTGCCGATGCCGCGCATGACGAACACCTACATGCTGAACGGCGACAAGGATCCGCAGGAAATCATCGCGTCGGTGAAGAACGGCCTGTACGCGGTGAACTTCGGCGGCGGCCAGGTCGACATCACGAACGGCAAGTTCGTGTTCTCGGCGTCCGAGGCGTACATGATCGAGAACGGCAAGATCACCTACCCGGTGAAGGGCGCGACGCTGATCGGCAGCGGCCCGGAATCGCTGAAGTACGTGAGCATGATCGGCAACGACATGTCGCTCGACACGGGCGTCGGCGTGTGCGGCAAGGAAGGCCAGAGCGTGCCGGTCGGCGTCGGCCAGCCGACCCTGCGGATCGACAAGATGACGGTCGGCGGTACGGCATAACCGCATCGCGGTGCAGACAATCCGCGCTTTTTGACCAAAACGCGCGGATTGTCCGCATTTTTGACGATTCCCGGTTGCCAGCCGTCCAGGGACGGGGTATAAATTCCGAATCAACTTTTTTGACGAGCCGAATTTCCGTCATGTCCGCCAAGTTTTACTTTTACTTTTTTTGGTATCTCAGACCGCTGGCGGATCGAGAGGGTTGATGGCGCGTGAAGCGCAACCGAAATTCCCGAAAAAACCGCCGGCGAACCCGGCGGTTTTTTTTCGCCCTTCGCCAGCCGGTCGTCGCCGCAGCGGTCCCGCGGCCCCGACCGACACCACCGAATTGCCCGAATCGATGAATCCGCCGCACGCGCACTGACCGAACGGCGCCCCGGAAAACCAGGAGAAACAGCATGCCCCCGCACAACACCGACGACGTCCGCATTCGCGAACTCAAGGAACTGACGCCGCCCGCCCACCTGATCCGCGAATTCGCGTGCTCCGAAGCCGCGTCCGAGCTGATCTACCACTCGCGCCAGTCGATGCACCGCATCCTGCACGGGATGGACGACCGGCTGATCGTCGTGATCGGGCCGTGCTCGATCCACGACACGAAGGCGGCGATCGAATACGCGGGGCGGCTCGTGAAGGAGCGCGAGCGTTTCAACGGCGAACTGGAAATCGTGATGCGCGTGTACTTCGAGAAACCGCGCACGACGGTCGGCTGGAAGGGGCTCATCAACGATCCGCACCTCGACAACAGCTTCAAGATCAACGAAGGGCTGCGCACCGCGCGCGAGCTGCTGCTGCAGATCAACGAAATGGGGCTGCCGGCCGCGACCGAATACCTCGACATGATCAGCCCGCAGTACATCGCCGACCTGATCTCGTGGGGCGCGATCGGCGCGCGCACGACCGAGTCGCAGGTGCACCGCGAGCTCGCGTCGGGGCTGTCGTGCCCGGTCGGCTTCAAGAACGGCACCGACGGCAACGTGAAGATCGCGGTCGACGCGATCAAGGCCGCGTCGCAGCCGCATCATTTCCTGTCGGTGACGAAGGGCGGCCATTCGGCGATCGTGTCGACGGCCGGCAACGAGGATTGCCACGTGATCCTGCGCGGCGGCAAGACGCCGAACTACGACGCGGACAGCGTGAACGCCGCCTGCGCGGACATCGGCAAGGCCGGCCTCGCCGCGCGCCTGATGATCGACGCGAGCCACGCGAACAGCTCGAAGAAGCACGAGAACCAGATCCCCGTGTGCGCCGACATCGGCCGCCAGATCGCGGCCGGCGACGAACGCATCGTCGGCGTGATGATCGAGTCGCACCTCGTCGAGGGTCGCCAGGACCTGAAGGAAGGCTGCGCGCTGACCTACGGTCAGAGCATCACCGACGCGTGCATCGCGTGGGACGATAGCGTGAAGGTGCTCGAAGGCCTCGCGCAAGCCGTGAAGGCGCGCCGGGTCGCGCGCGGCAGCGGCAACTGAACGACGCCGGCAGGCTGACCGTATGGCGCAGCCTGCCGGCGCATTGGCCATGCGGCCAGCCTGCGGTTGGCGTGTCATTCCGCTAGACCAGCGAACATTGGCTGGCTGACCAGAGAAGCGACCATGCCGACCGTCAACATGCACGACGCCAAGTTGCGGCTTTCAAGCCTCGTCGAAGCGCTCGAATTGGGGCGCGAATCCGAAATCGTGATCGCCCGCAATGGCCATCCGGTCGCCCGAATCGTGCCTTACGCCGCGCCGAAGCGGATCGGCGCGGCGCGTCAGCTGCTTGCCGGATCGAACATCCCGACCGGCGTCGAGGCATTCAATGCGGGCGACGAATCGATCGCTGCCGACTTCGATGCCAGCGCGGACCAGGAACTCGCGCCGTAAAGCTGCTGCTCGATACGCAATCGCGCTCTGAGCGGCGTTGCGTGGGCCGAAACCGGCCGTTGGATCCTCACTCGAGCGCACCCGACCCGAAGATCTCGGTATTCACGCGTTCCGGCGCGACGCCGAGCGCGACAAGCGCGTCGCGCTGCGCCTTCATGAACGCGACCGGCCCGCAGACGTAGTAGTCGGCGTCCGGCACCAGCGCGTACTGCTGCACGCGTTCCGGCGTCAGGCGCCCTTCGAGATCGTGATCGACACCGGCGCGGTCGTTCGGGCCGACCCGTTCGTACAGCACCGTGCGCTTCACGTTCGCGTGCTCGCGCGCCGCGTCGTTCAGCCAGTCGCGGAATGCGTGCACCGCGCCCGAACGGCATGCGTGGATGAATCGCACATCGCGCTTGCTGCCTTCGGCGATCAGCGTCGATGCCATCGACATCATCGGCGTGATGCCGACCCCGCCCGAGATCAGCACGACCGGCGTATCCGCGTCGCGCTTCAGCGAGAAGTCGCCCATCGGTGCGGTCACCTCGACGATCGCACCCTCTTCCACGCCGTCGTGCATCAGCGTCGATACCTTGCCGGCCGGGATCGCTTCGGCCTTGCCGGCCTCGCGCTTCACCGAGATGCGCAGCCACTTGCCGTGCGGCGCATCGGACAGGCTGTACTGGCGCGGCTGGTCGACGCCGAGATCGCCGATGAAGCGCTTCACGGTGAGGTACTGGCCCGGCTCGAACGTCGGCGCCGCGCCGCCGTCGGCGGGCGTCAGGTAGAACGACGTGATCTCGTCGCTTTCGCGCACCTTGCGCGCGACCTTGAACGGACGGAAGCCGCTCCACGCGGCGTTCGCGTACAGATCGGCCTCGGCGCCGATCATGATCTGCGCGAGCTGGCCGTACGCGACGCGCCACGCTTCGAGCGTGGCGGCATCGACCGCGTCGCCGAGCACTTCGACGATCGACGCAAGCAGGTTCTCGCCGACGATCGGGTAGTGCTCGGGGCGAATGTTCAGGCTCGCGTGCTTGTGCGAGATGCGCGCCACCGCGCCGCCGAGCGCGCCGAGGTTGTCGATGTTGGCCGCATACGCATAAACGGCCTTCGCGAGCGTTTCGGGCTGGCTGCCGGTCTTCTGGTGCGTCTGGTTGAACAGGTTCTTCAGTTCCGGATGACGCGCGAACATGCGCTGATAGAAATGCTTCGTGATCGTCGCGCCGTGCTCGGCGAGGACGGGGGCCGTGGCCTTCACACGGGCCATCTGGTCAGCGGTGAGGTGGGTCATGTGCGTTCTCCGTTAAACATGCTCATACAATACATGTTTAAAAACGAACGCCCGCCGGACAAATTGTCGCAGCGCGCAAAAACGTGGCGGCGCGCTAGCGGACGCGCCCGCGCTCCCACAGCACGTCGGCGCCGCCGCCGGCGCGGTTCAGCACGCGCGCCAGCACGAACAGCAGGTCGGACAGCCGGTTCACGTACCGCCGCGGGGCATCGTTGAGCGCGTCGCCGCGCCCGAGCGCGACGATCGAGCGCTCCGCGCGGCGGCACACGGTTCGGCAGACGTGCGCGAGCGATGCGGCGCGCGAGCCGGCCGGCAGGATGAATTCCTTCAGCGGCGGCAGCGTCGCGTTGTAGTCGGCGAGCCACCGGTCGAGGCGCGCGAGATGCGTATCGTCGAGCACCGTGTGGCCGGGAATGCACAGCTCGCCGCCGAGATCGAACAGGTCGTGCTGGATCGTGACGAGCGCCGTGCGCACGTCGTCCGGCAACGGCTCGGCCAGCAGCACGCCGAGATTCGAGTTCAGTTCGTCGACGTCGCCGATCGCGGCGATCCGCGCGTCGTCCTTGCCGATGCGCCGCCCGTCGCCCAGCCCGGTGGTACCGTCGTCGCCCGTGCGCGTCGCGATCTTGCTCAAGCGGTTGCCCATGCGAATGTCCTCTCGTGCGCGGCCGCCACGCGGCCCGGTTGGCTGGAACGCGATTATCGCAGCCCGCGGCGGCAGGCGCAGCGGACGTTACAGCGTAGAATGAGCCGACAGCATGAAAAGTAGTCAGGAGACATTCGTGAATCACCCTGCCCCGCCGGCCGCCACGCGCCGCCCGCTGCCCCCCGCCATGCTCGATGCGCTGCGCGCCGCTTTCGGCGAGCGCGTGTCGACCGCCGACGCGGTTCGCGCCCATCACGGCCGCGACGAATCCCCGTTCGATCCGCAACTGCCCGACGCCGTCGTGTTCGCGCGCAGCACCGACGACGTGCGCGAAGTCGTGTCGCTGTGCTCGCTCTACGGCGTGCCGCTGATCCCGTACGGCGCCGGCTCGTCGCTCGAAGGCCACCTGCTCGCGGTGCGCGGCGGCGTGTCGCTCGACCTGTCGGACATGAACCGCGTGCTGTCGATCAACGCCGAAGATCTCACGGTGACGGTCGAGCCGGGTATCACCCGCAAGGCGCTCAACGAAGCGTTGCGCGACACCGGCCTGTTCTTCCCGATCGATCCGGGCGCCGACGCGAGCATCGGCGGGATGACCGCGACCCGCGCGTCGGGCACCAACGCCGTGCGCTACGGCACGATGCGCGAGAACGTGCTCGGCCTGAGCGCGGTGCTCGCGGACGGCCGCGTGGTGAAAACCGGCTCGCGCGCGCGCAAGTCGTCGGCCGGCTACGACCTCACGCGGCTGTTCGTCGGGTCCGAAGGCACGCTCGGCGTGATCACCGAGATCACGCTGCGCCTGCATCCGCTGCCCGAGGCCGTGTCGGCCGCGATCTGCACGTTCCCGACGATGGGCGACGCGGTCCGCACGGTGATCGAGACGATCCAGATCGGCGTGCCGATCGCGCGCGTCGAATTCGTCGACGCGCTCGCGGTGCGCTCGATCAACCGTCACTCGAACCTGACGCTGACCGAAGCGCCGACGCTGTTCTTCGAATTCCACGGCACCGACGCCGGCGTGAAGGAACAGGCCGAACTTGTGCAGGCGCTCGCCGGCCAGCATTCCGGCCAGGGCTTCGAATGGGCGACGCGCCCCGAGGATCGCACGCGGCTCTGGTCCGCGCGCCACAACGCGTACTTCGCGATGCTGCAGTTGAAGCCCGGTTGCCGCGCGGTGACGACCGACGTGTGCGTGCCGATCTCGCAGCTCGCCGCGTGCGTCGAGGAAACCGAGCTCGACCTGCGCGCGTCGTCGCTGCCCTGCCCGATCGTCGGGCACGTCGGCGACGGCAATTTCCACGTCGCGATCCTGATCGATCCCGACAAGCCCGAGGAACTCGCCGAAGCCGAACGCATCAACGACCGGATCGTCGAGCGCGCGCTGCGCCTGGGCGGCACCTGCACGGGCGAGCACGGCGTCGGGCTGCACAAGATGCGCTTCCTGCCGAAGGAGCACGGCGACAACGCCATCGACACGATGCGCGCGATCAAGCTCGCGCTCGATCCGCGCAACCTGATGAATCCGGGCAAGATTTTCACGTGCTGACACGGCGGCGCGACGCCGCGCCCACGCAGGAGACCTCATGAACGCTCCCGTCGAACTGTCGAGCGCCGCACGCGCGCAGCGCCAGCGCGAAGTCGTGCAGGCGCTGATGGCCGTGCTGCCGACGCACTGCCTGCTGTACCGCGACGAGGACACGGCGCCGTACGAATGCGACGGCCTGTCCGCGTACCGCCGGCTGCCGCTCGCGGTCGCGTTGCCCGAGACGGAGTCGCAGGTGCAGCGGATCGTGCAGATCTGCCGCCGCATGGAAGTGCCGATCGTGCCGCGCGGCGCCGGCACCAGCCTGTCGGGCGGCGCGCTGCCGATCGCGCTCGGCGTCGTGCTGTCGCTCGCGCGCTTCACGCGCATCGTCGAAGTCGACCCGTACGCACGCACGGCGACCGTGCAGCCCGGCGTGCGCAACCTCGCGATCTCGGAAGCGGCCGCGCCGTACGGCCTGTATTACGCACCCGACCCGTCGTCGCAGATCGCCTGCACGATCGGCGGCAACGTCGCGGAAAATTCCGGCGGCGTCCACTGCCTGAAATACGGGCTGACCGTGCACAACGTGATGCGCGTGCGCGCGGTGACGATCGACGGCGAGATCGTCGAGTTCGGCTCGCTCGCACTCGACATGCCGGGCCTCGACCTGCTTGCCGTGATGATCGGCAGCGAAGGGATGTTCGCGATCGTCACCGAGGTCACGGTGCGACTGATCCCGAAGCCGCAGACCGCGCAGCTCGTGATGGCGAGTTTCGACGACGTCGTCAAGGGCGGCGAGGCCGTCGCGGCGATCATCGCGTCGGGCATCATCCCGGCCGGGCTCGAGATGATGGACAAGCCGGCGACGCAAGCCGTCGAGGCGTTCACGCACGCGGGCTACGACCTCGACGCGAAGGCGATCCTGCTGTGCGAATCGGACGGCACGCCCGAAGAAGTCGCCGAGGAAATCGTGCGGATGACGGCCGTGCTGCGCGAACACGGCGCGACGCGCATCCAGGTGTCGCGCAACGAAAGCGAACGGCTGCGCTTCTGGTCCGGCCGCAAGAACGCGTTCCCGGCCGCCGGCCGCATTTCCGCCGATTACTACTGCATGGACGGCACCGTGCCGCGCCGCGCGATCGGCCCGCTGCTCGCGCGCATCGAGCAGCTCGAGACGCGCTACGGGCTGCGCTGCATCAACGTGTTCCATGCGGGCGACGGCAACATGCATCCGCTGATCCTCTACAACGCGAACGATCCGGACGAGCTGCACCGCGCCGAGCAGTTCGGCGCGGAGATCCTCGAATGCTGCGTGGAATTCGGCGGCAGCGTGACGGGCGAGCACGGCGTCGGTATCGAAAAGCTCAATTCGATGTGCGTGCAGTTCTCGCCGCAGGAGCGCGATGCGTTCTTCGCGGTCAAGCGCGCATTCGATCCGGCCGGGCTGCTGAACCCGGACAAGGGCATCCCGACCCGCGCGCGCTGCGCCGAATACGGGCGCCAGCACGTGCGCGGCGGGTTGCTGCCGCACCCCGACCTGCCGCGCTTCTGAGCGGCGCGCGCGGGTCGCGGCCCGCACCGGCGGCCGCGGGGCGCGGGTCCGCCGTGCCCGCGCGGCGCGTTCGCGTGCCGGCCGCACATGCCGGCTGCGGGACTGGGCTTAGGGATAGTCGCGATGTGGAATCGCGCCACCCCGGTACAATCGACCGGACAACGAGACGAGAAAGCAACGGAACATGGAAGAGGACGACATCGTCGCCGGATGGGCCGAGCGCATCCGCGCCGCCAGTGCCGACGGCCGGCCGCTGCGGATCCGCGGCGGCGGCACCAAGGACTGGTACGGCCAGGCGCTCGAGGGCGAAATACTCGACACGCGCGCGTTTCAAGGCGTCGTGTCGTACGACCCGGCCGAACTCGTCGTCACGGTCCGCGCAGGCACGCCGCTCGCGCAACTTGAAACCGTCCTCGCCGAGCACGGCCAGATGCTGCCGTTCGAGCCGCCGCACTTCGGCCGTTCGGCCACCGTCGGCGGCTGCGTCGCGGCCGGCCTCGCGGGCCCGCGCCGCGCCACCTGCGGCGCACCGCGCGATTTCGTGCTCGGCACCACGCTGATGAACGGTCGCGGCGAAACGCTGCGCTTCGGCGGGCAGGTCGTGAAGAACGTCGCCGGCTACGACGTGTCACGGCTGATGGCCGGCGCGCTCGGCACGCTCGGGCTCATGCTCGACCTGTCGATCAAGGTGCTGCCGATGCCTGTCGCCGAAGTCACGCTCAAATTCGAGATGACCGCGACCGACGCGGTGCGCAAGCTCAACGAATGGGGCGGCCATCCGCTGCCGGTCAGCGCGAGCGCGTGGCGCAACGGCACGCTCGTGCTGCGCCTGTCGGGCGCGGAAGCCGCCGTGAAATCCGCGAAAACGCTGCTCGGCGGCGAAGTCGTCGACGCGGTCGAGGCCGAGCGCTTCTGGTCCGGCCTGCGCGAGCATACCGATCCGTTCTTCAACGGCATCCCGCCCGGCTACGCGCTGTGGCGCCTGTCGCTGCCGTCGATCACCGAACCGATGCATCTGCCCGGCACGCAGTTGATGGAATGGGGCGGCGCGCAGCGCTGGTGGATCACCGACGCCGACGCGCAAACCGTGCGCATGAGCGCGAAGCAGGCCGGCGGCCATGCGACGCTGTTCCGCGCGGGCGACACCTACGACCGCAGTGCGGGCGTGTTCACACCGCTGCCCGCGCCGATGATGAAGATCCACCGCGGGCTGAAGAGCGCGTTCGATCCCGCGCGCATCTTCAATCGCGGCCGGCTGTACCCGGAACTTTGAGGGCAGGATGCAAACGAACCTCGCCGATTTCATCCGCAATACGCCCGACGGCGACGAGGCCGACGCGATCCTGCGCAAGTGCGTGCACTGCGGGTTCTGCACCGCGACCTGCCCGACCTATCAACTGCTCGGCGACGAACTCGACGGCCCGCGCGGACGCATCTACCTGATCAAGCAGATGGTCGAAGGCGCGCCCGTCACGCGCAGCACGCAGCAGCACCTCGACCGCTGCCTCACCTGCCGCAGCTGCGAGACGACCTGCCCGTCCGGCGTCCAGTACGGCCGGCTCGTCGAGATCGGCCGCAAGCACGTGGAGGCGCAGGTGGAACGCCCCGCGCAGCAGCGGCTCATGCGCCGCGTGCTCGCGAGCGTCGTGCCGAACGCCGCGCTGTTCTCTCCGGCGATGCGGCTCGGCCAGCACGTGCGGCCGCTGCTGCCGAAGCGGCTACGCGACAAGGTGCCGCCGCGCACGCGGCTGCTCGAATGGCCGCACCGCACGCATACGCGCAAGATGCTGATGCTCGGCGGCTGCGTGCAGCCGTCGATGCTGCCGAACATCAACATCGCGACCGCACGCGTGCTCGACGCGCTCGGCATCGAGACGGTCGTCTCGCCTGACGCGGGCTGCTGCGGCGCGATCCGCCTGCATCTGAACTATCACGACGAAGCGCTCGACGACGCGCGCCGCAACATCGACGCGTGGTGGCCCCACGTCGAACAGGGCGCCGAGGCGATCGTGATGAATGCATCGGGCTGCGGCGCGACGGTGCTCGAATACGCGCACCTGCTGCGCGACGATCCGGCCTATGCGGAGAAAGCGCAACGCATCGTGTCGCTGACGCGCGACATCTCCGACGTGCTGCTCGCGTTCGAGGCCGAACTCGCGACGATCGCCCGGCGCCGCGCGATCCATACGGTCGCGTACCACCCGCCGTGCACGCTGCAGCACGGGCAGCAGTCGCGCGGCAAGGTCGAGCGCCTGCTCGAGACGCTCGGCATCGACGTGCGGCTGCCGGCCGACAGCCATCTGTGCTGCGGCTCGGCCGGCACCTACTCGCTGACGCAGCCGTCGCTGTCGTACCGGTTGCGCAAGCAGAAGCTGCTGAAGCTGCAGGCGCTCGAACCGCAGATGATCGTATCCGGCAACATCGGCTGCATCGCGCATCTGCAAAGCGGCACGCAGGTGCCGGTCGCCCACTGGATCCAGCTCGTCGAGCACTTGCTGTACGGCTAGGCTAGCGCCCGTTCACGCATGACGGGCAGGCGCGCGGCGTCCGTATAATGAGCGGATCGATGCGCCGCGGATCGCTGCGCATCGGCTTCATGCCCGTTTCCGCGCTGCTTGCGTGCCTGCTTCCGTGCCCGTCATGTCCGATCTCGCCGCCCGTCTCGACTCCGTTCACCGCCGCATCGCCGACGCCGCCCGCGCGGCCGGCCGCGATCCCGCCACCGTATCGCTGCTCGCCGTGTCGAAGACGTTTCCGGCCGACGACGTGCGCGCCGCGCATGCAGCCGGGCAGCGCGCCTTCGGCGAGAACTACGTGCAGGAGTCGATCGACAAGATCGACGCGCTCGCCGACCTGCGCGCGAGCCTCGAATGGCATTTCATCGGGCCGCTGCAATCGAACAAGACGCGCCCCGTCGCCGAGCGCTTCGACTGGGTCCATTCGGTCGACCGGCTGAAGATCGCGCAGCGCCTGTCGGAACAACGCCCCGCGCACCTGCCGCCGCTCAACGTATGCGTGCAGGTGAACATCAGCGGCGAGGCGTCGAAGAGCGGCGTCGCGCCGGCCGACGTGGCCGAGGTCGCGCGGGCGGTCGCCGCGCTGCCGTCGCTGCGGCTGCGCGGCCTGATGGCGATTCCCGAGCCGGCCGCCGACACCGACGCGCAGCGCGCGCCGCACCGCGCGCTGCGCGCGTTGTTCGACGCGTTGCGCGCCGACGGCCTGCCGCTCGACACGCTGTCGATGGGCATGTCCGCCGATCTCGACGCGGCCGTGCTCGAAGGCGCGACGATCGTGCGCGTCGGCACCGCGATCTTCGGCGCGCGCGACTACTCGCGCTGAACGCCGCGTTCTTTTCCGCCTTTCCGTTCACTCACTCGCTCATTCCCGACATCATGAAAATCGCATTCATCGGCGGCGGCAACATGGCCGCGGCCCTGATCGGCGGCCTGATCAAGCGCGGCGTCGCCGCGGACGGCCTGTATGCCGTCGACATCAACGAAGACGTCCGCGCGCGCGCCGCGCAGCAATTCGGCGTGCGCACCGGCGCGGCCGTCGACGCAACGCTCGCCGATTACGACGCGATCGTGCTCGCGGTGAAGCCGCAGGTGCTGAAGGACGTCGCGCAGGCGCTCGCGCCGCACCTGAAGTCGCAGCTCGTGATCAGCATCGCGGCCGGCATCCGCGGCACGGATCTCGCCCGCTGGCTCGGCGGCTACGCGCGCGTCGTGCGCACGATGCCGAACACGCCGGCGCTGGTCGGCATGGGCGTGACCGGCCTGGCCGCGCTGCCGGGCGTCGACGCGGCAGGCCGCGAACTCGCGTCGAGCGTGCTCGGCGCGGTCGGCGAGATCGTGTGGTTCGACGACGAATCGCAGCTCGACGCGGTCACGGCGATTTCGGGCAGCGGCCCCGCATACGTGTTCTATTTCATCGAAGCGCTGCAGGAAGCCGCGCGCCGTCTCGGCATGAACGACGAACAGGGCCGCGCGCTCGCGGTCGCGACGTTCGCGGGCGCCGCGCAACTGGCCGCGCAATCGGGCGAGCCGGCGAGCGTGCTGCGCGAACGCGTGACGTCGAAGGGCGGCACGACGGCCGCCGCGCTCGCGGCGTTCGACGCGCAGGGCGTGAAGGAAGCGATCGTGCGCGGCGCGCTCGCAGCCGACGCGCGCGCGAAGGAAATGGGCGACGAGCTCGGCCGCGCGTAAGCGCGACAACGGCGCCGGTTTGGCCGGCGCCGGACGTAAAAAAAGCGACCGTCGGGTCGCTTTTTTCGTTGGCGCCGCCCGCAAAGGCGCGATATGTCGGGGTGTCGTTCAGCGAGCGGCCAGCAGGTAATGCGCGGCGATGCCCGCGAACAGCACGCCGCCGAGCCAGTTGTTGTGGCGGAACGCCGCGAAGCACGGCATCCGTTCGCGACCCTTGATCAGCGTGTAGTGATACAGCGCGCAGCCGAGCGCCGCCGCCCAGCCGGCCCAGTATGCGAGGCCGAAGCCGAGCGTCACGCCGATCCACACGTAGATGCCGAGCGTCACCGCGTAGCACGCCATCACGGCCGCGACGTCGAAGCGGCCGAACGTCAGCGCGGACGTGCGGATGCCGATCTTGATGTCGTCGTCGCGATCGACCATCGCATATTCGGTGTCGTACGCGACCGACCAGAAGATGTTCGCGACCAGCATCACCCACGCCAGCATCGGCACCGTGTCCTGCACGGCCGCGAACGCCATCGGGATGCCGAAGCCGAACGCGATGCCGAGATACGCCTGCGGAATCGCGAAGAAGCGCTTCATGAACGGATAGGAGCCGGCGACGAACAGTGCGACGACCGACAATTCTTTCGTCAGCGTATTGAGCGGCAGGATCAGCAGGAACGCGACGAACGACAGCCCGACCGCGATCGCGACGGCCTCCCATGCGCGGATCTTGCCCGACGTCAGCGGCCGGTCGGCCGTGCGCTTCACGTGGCGGTCGAAATCGCGGTCGGCGTAATCGTTGATCGCGCAGCCGGCCGAGCGCATCAGCAGCGTGCCGAGCGTGAAGATCACGAGCAGCGGCCAGCGCGGCTTACCGTCCGATGCGATCCACAGCGCGTTGAGCGTCGGCCACAGCAGCAGCAGGCTGCCGATCGGCTTGTCCATCCGGACGAGCCGCAGATACAGGGGAAAGCGGGCAAGCATGGCGAAGCACCAGGAAGAGAATCCCGGCATTTTAGAGCCGAGCGGCGCTGCGCGTCATGTCGGCGCGACCCGCGGCCCACGGTCGCGGCGGGCGGGCCGGCCGCCGCGGCCCGCTGCGCACGGCCGCGCGGCGGCGGACATCGATCCAGGGACAGATTCGGCGCCGGCCTGCCCGGGCCCGGCCCGACGCACCAGCGGCTTCGGGCTCACGCGAGCAGCGACCGCAGCATCCATGCGGTCTTTTCGTGCGTCTGCAAGCGCTGCGTGAGCAAGTCGGCGGTCGGCTCGTCGCTCGCCGCGTCGGCGATCGGGAAGATTTCGCGCGCGGTGCGCACGACCGTCTCGTGCCCTTCGACGAGTTGGCGGATCATCTCCTCGGCGGCCGGCACGCCCTTCGCTTCCGGCACCGACGACAGTTTCGCGAAATCGCCGAACGTGCCGGGCGCGACGACGCCCAGCGTGCGAATGCGCTCGGCGACGGAGTCGACCGCGAGCCATAGTTCGTTGTACTGCTCCTCGAACATCAGGTGCAGCGTGTTGAACATCGGTCCGGTCACGTTCCAGTGGAAATTGTGGGTCTTCAGGTACAGCGAAAACGTATCGGCGAGCAGGCGCGACAGGCCCTCCGCGATGTTCTTGCGGTCCTTGTCGCTGATGCCGATGTTGATCTGCGTGGCGTTGCCTTTCTTGGCCATCTTCGGGACTCCTCATTCGAAATGTCGAACCGGCGAAAATGCATCGGGCAATCCGCATGCCGCATCGCGCGGCATCCGTTCGCGACTCGCCAGTCTAGCGTCGCGAATCCGTTGCCGCCCTCAACCGCCGGCGGCCGACACGACCGGCGCGAGCGCGTGCAGCGCCTGCGAGGCCAGCTCCGCCGCTCCGCCGACGACGATCGCGAAGCCGACGACGTAGCGCGCCAGCTCCACCGGCGATCGCAGAATGGGCAACGCGGCCGCGCGCATGTCGAGCATCATTTGCGTCATGGTCGTCACTCCTTTGACAAGACATCGTTCAGGGAAGAAACGGCCGGTCGCCGGACCGGCCGTTTCACGTTACTGCATGACTGCATCACCGCTATCGGGATGCGGCCGGGTTCATGCGAGGTCGAAGCGGTCGAGGTTCATCACCTTGTTCCAGGCCGCGACGAAATCGCGCACGAACTTCTCCTTCGCATCCGCGCTGCCGTACACCTCGGCCAGCGCACGCAGTTGCGCATGCGAACCGAAGATCAGGTCGACGCGCGTGCCCGTCCACTTGAGCTCGCCCGTCGCGCGATCGCGCCCTTCGAACACGTCGTTCGCGGCCGACACCGGCTTCCATTCCGTGCCCATGTCGAGCAGGTTCACGAAGAAGTCGTTCGTCAGCGTTTCCGGACGATCGGTGAACACGCCATGCTTCGCATCGCCGGCATTCGCACCGAGCACGCGCAGGCCGCCGACGAGCACCGTCATCTCCGGTGCGCTCAGCGTCAGCAACTGGGCCTTGTCGACCAGCAGCGCCTCGGCCGGCGTCTTGTACGCGTGCTTCAGGAAGTTGCGGAAACCGTCGGCGAGCGGCTCGAGCACGGCCATCGCGTCGACGTCGGTTTCTTCCTGCGAGGCGTCCATCCGGCCCGGTGCGAACGGCACGGTGACCGCGATACCCGCGTTCTTCGCGGCCTGCTCGACGCCCGCCGCACCGGCCAGCACGATCAGGTCGGCCAGCGACACTTTCTTGCCGTCCGTCTGCGCATCGTTGAACGCCTTCTGCACGCCTTCGAGCGTTTCGAGCACCGCCGCGAGTTCGGCCGGGCGGTTCACTTCCCAGTCCTTCTGCGGCGCGAGGCGGATGCGCGCACCGTTCGCGCCGCCGCGCTTGTCCGAGCCGCGGAACGTCGACGCGGACGCCCAGGCGGTCGACACGAGCTGCGACACCGACAGGCCCGTCGCCAGCACCTTCGCCTTCAGCGCGGCGACGTCGGCGGCGTCGATCAGCGGGTGATCGACGGCCGGGATCGGGTCCTGCCACAGCAGGTGTTCCGCCGGTACTTCCGGGCCGAGATAACGGGCGCGCGGCCCCATGTCGCGGTGCGTGAGCTTGAACCACGCGCGTGCGAACGCGTCGGCGAATTCGTCCGGGTTCTCGTAGAAGCGGCGCGAGATCTTTTCGTAGGCCGGGTCGAAACGCAGCGACAGGTCGGTCGTCAGCATCGTCGGACGATGCTTCTTCGATGCGTCGTACGCGTCCGGAATGATCTCGTCCGCATCCTTCGCGACCCACTGGTGCGCGCCCGCCGGGCTCTTCGTGAGCTCCCACTCGTAGCTGAACAGGTGCTTGAAGAAGTCGTTGCTCCACTTCGTCGGCGTCGACGTCCACGTGACTTCGAGACCGCTCGTGATCGTGTCCTTGCCCTTGCCCGTGCCGAACGTGCTCTTCCAGCCGAGGCCCTGCTGCTCGAGGCCCGCGGCTTCCGGCTCGGGACCGACGTTCGAGGCCGGGCCGGCGCCGTGCGTCTTGCCGAACGTGTGGCCGCCCGCGATCAGCGCGACCGTTTCCTCGTCGTTCATCGCCATCCGCGCGAACGTCTCGCGGATGTCGTGCGCGGCGGCGACCGGGTCGGGGTTGCCGTCCGGGCCTTCCGGGTTCACGTAGATCAGACCCATCTGCACCGCGGCGAGCGGGCTTTCGAGCTCGCGCTTGCCCGTGTAGCGGCTGTTCGGGCCGCCGCTCAGTTCCAGCCAGATCTTTTCCGAGCCCCAGTAGACGTCGTCCGGTTCCCACGTATCGACGCGGCCGCCGGCATAGCCGAACGTCTTGAAGCCCATCGATTCGAGCGCGACGTTGCCGGTCAGGATCAGCAGGTCGGCCCACGAGATGTTGCGGCCGTACTTCTGCTTGATCGGCCACAGCAGGCGGCGCGCCTTGTCGAGGCTCACGTTGTCCGGCCAGCTGTTGAGCGGCGCGAAGCGCTGCTGCCCGCCGCCCGCGCCGCCGCGGCCGTCGGCCGTGCGGTACGTGCCGGCGCTATGCCATGCCATGCGCACGAACAGGCCGCCGTAGTGGCCGAAGTCGGCCGGCCACCAGTCCTGCGACGTCGTCATCAGCGCGTGCAGGTCCTGCTTCACCGCGGCGAGATCCAGCTTCTTGAACGCCTCGGCGTAGTCGAAATCCGCGTCCATCGGATCGGACAGCGCCGAATGCCGATGCAGGACGTTCAGGTTCAGCTGATTCGGCCACCAGTCCTTGTTCGTCGTGCCGCTGCCTGCGGTGTGGTTGAACGGGCACTTCGTTTCGTTCGACATGCTTTTTTCTCCTTCACTGGCTCGTAGGCCCCCACGTGCCGGGCGCGGTTCGTGGAGCGTTGCGGGGGGTAAGAAACGGAACAGGCGGGTCCTCCTGTCGTACTACGGGATGTCGTGCGCGGCCCTGGACACGCGTTCCCGTTGCCGTGCGCCGCAGGCGGGGCACTCGGGGAAGCGGCTGCCGGTAGCCGTCGTACCGGCGACGCGGGCGGTTTTTCGGATATCGGACATGCGATGCTCCCTCAAGGCTCGACGGCAGGTGATTCGGGGGAACACTGGACCGGCGTGCGGCGGCACTCATCCGCCATACACACGGTCCGCCAGGTACGCGAACGCAATCGGGCGCAGGCCGCGAATCGCCGCCCTGGCGCGATGTACGACCGTGTCGCGCGACGGGATGTTCCGCTGCGCGTGCTTCAATACCGACCGCATCATGACATCCTCCTTTGACGCTTGCATCCAACGTGCATCTCGCCCATCGGCTCGACATCAATCCATGTAGAGGATTCTATCTATATCTATCAATTATTTGAATTTGATAAATTTCATCTATACGATAGGGAAAAATAAACGGGGTCACACGACCCCGTTCATCACGCTGCCACAGACGCCTCGTCGGCACGTCAGTTCATCGTGGCCGGCATGTCGAGCTTCGCGACGCCCGGCAGCTCGCATGCGGCAATCGCGTCGCTGATCGCGTCGATCGCCGGCATCCGCGTGAAGCTCTTGCGCCACACGAGCACCACGCGGCGGTCGGGCACCGGTTCGTTGAACGGCACGTACGACAGCAGCTCGGCATCGGGGCCGTTCGCGCGCGGGCCGATCTCGGCGACCGACATCCGCGGCAGCACGGTGATGCCGACGCCGCTCGCGACCATGTGGCGAATGGTTTCGAGCGACGAGCCCTCGAACGTCTTCTGGATGCCGTCGGCCGTCTGCGAGAAGCGCATCAGTTCCGGACACACCCCGAGCACGTGATCGCGGAAGCAGTGGCCGTTGCCGAGCAGCAGCATGGTTTCCTGCTTCAGATCCTCGGCGTCGATTTCGTCGCGCTTCTCCCACGGATGGCCGGCCGGCAGCGCGACGACGAACGGCTCGTCGTACAGCGGCCGCACCATCAGGCCGGTTTCGGGGAACGGCAGCGCCATGATCGCGGCGTCGATCTCGCCCTGCTTCAGCAGTTCGAGCAACTTCAGCGTGTAGTTCTCCTGCAGCATCAGCGGCATCTGCGGGACACGCTGGATCATCTGCTTGACGAGCGTCGGCAGCAGGTACGGCCCGATCGTGTAGATCACGCCGAGGCGGAACGGGCCGACGAGCGGGTCCTTGCCCTGCTTCGCGATCTCCTTGATCGCGAACGTCTGCTCGAGCACGCGCTGCGCCTGGGTGACGATCTGGTCGCCGATCG
Organism: Burkholderia sp. NRF60-BP8; assembly: GCF_001522585.2. NCBI lineage: Bacteria > Pseudomonadati > Pseudomonadota > Betaproteobacteria > Burkholderiales > Burkholderiaceae > Burkholderia > Burkholderia sp. NRF60-BP8. Next base: position 693,812 of record NZ_CP013373.1, on the reverse strand, counting down.
GCGTCACGCTCACTTCGCTCGCGCCGCGCTCGAAAATCTGCACGTTGAGCTCGTCTTCGAGCTTCTTGATCGCCACCGACAGGGTCGGCTGGCTCACGAAGCACGCTTCGGCCGCGCGACCGAAATGCCGCTCGCGCGCGACCGCGACGATGTACTTCAATTCAGTCAGGGTCATTGTGGGTCAATCAGAGATATACAGGCGATAGGTTTAATTTATACACCCTCTGACCCAGGTTCGCCAAGTTTCTCTGCATCGCGATGCGTCGAGTGGCGGCCTCCGATCCGGCCCCAAGCCGGTCGATCAGGCCTTCAGGTACTGCTCGCGCGCGCCGAGCCAGCGCGCGAGATGCTGCGTGACGACCTCCGGATACGCGGCAATCAGCCGCGCCGCGGCCTCGCGGGCAGGATCGATCAGCCAGCCGTCGGTCTCGAGGTTCGCAAAGCGCAGCATCGCCGCACCCGACTGGCGCGCGCCGAGGAATTCGCCGGGGCCGCGGATTTCGAGGTCGCGCCGCGCGATCTCGAAACCGTCGGTCGTCTCGCGCATCGTCTTCAGCCGCTCGCGGCCGGCGATCGACAGCGGTCCGGTGTACAGCAGCACGCACACCGACGCCGCGGTGCCGCGCCCGACGCGGCCGCGCAACTGGTGCAGCTGCGCGAGGCCGAACCGCTCCGCGTGCTCGATCACCATCAGCGACGCGTTCGGCACGTCGACGCCGACTTCGATCACGGTCGTCGCGACCAGCAACTGCACTTCGTTGCGCGTGAACGCTTCCATCACGGCCGCCTTGTCGGCCGGCGACAGGCGGCCGTGCACGAGGCCGACCTTCAACTCGGGAAGCGCCGCGGCCAGCGTCTCGTAGGTTTCGACGGCCGTCTGCAACTGCAGCGTCTCGCTCTCCTCGATCAGCGGGCACACCCAATACACCTGGCGCCCGGTCAGCGCGGCCTCGCGCACGCGGGCGATCACTTCCTCGCGCCGCGCGTCGCCGACGAGGCGCGTCAGCACGGGCGTGCGGCCGGGCGGCAACTCGTCGATCGTCGATACCTCGAGGTCCGCGTAGTACGTCATCGCGAGCGTGCGCGGAATCGGCGTGGCCGACATCATCAGTTGGTGCGGCTGAAAGTCGCGCGCGCCGTTGGCGGCATTCGCGGCCTTCGCGCGCAACGCGAGACGCTGCTCGACGCCGAAGCGGTGCTGCTCGTCGACGATCACGAGGCCGAGCCGCGCGAATTCGACCGTGTCCTGGATGATCGCGTGCGTGCCGATCACGAGCTGCGCGGTGCCGAGCGCGGCGGCCTCGATCGCCGCGCGTTTCTCCTTCGCCTTCAGGCTGCCCGCGAGCCATGCGACCGTGACGCCGAGCGGCTCGAGCCATGCGCGCAGCTTGCGCGCGTGCTGTTCCGCGAGGATTTCGGTCGGCGCCATCAGCGCGGCCTGGTAGCCGGCGTCGATCGCCTGCGTGGCGGCCAGCGCCGCGACGACCGTCTTGCCGCTGCCGACGTCGCCCTGCAGCAGGCGCTGCATCGGGTGCGGGAGCGTGAGGTCGTGCGCGATCTCGTCGACGACGCGCGCCTGCGCGCCGGTCAACGTGAACGGCAGCGCCGCGTAAAGGCGCGTGGTCAACGCATCGGTATCGGTCGCGGCGCGGCGCGGCATCGCGGGCGCGGCGCGGGTGCGGCGCTCCTCGTGCGCCCGCTTGAGCGACAGTTGCTGCGCGAGCAGCTCCTCGAACTTGATGCGCGTCCATGCCGGATGCGAGCCGTCCATCAGCGCGGCTTCGTCGGAATCGACGCCCGGGTGGTGCAGGATCCGCACGGCCTGCGCGAGCGTCGGCACGCCGAGCGGCTTCAGGTAGTCGCGCTCGATCTCGGGCGGCAGCAGCTCGGGCAGCGGCGTGCGCTCGACCGCGTTCTCGATCGCCTTGCGCAGATACGCCTGCGACACGCCGGCCGTGCTCGGGTAGACGGGTGTGAGCACCTGCGGCAGCGGCGCATCGGCTTCGACGACGCGCACGGCCGGATGCACCATCTCCATTCCGAAGAAGCCGCCGCGCACGTCGCCGCGCACGCGCAGCCGCTGGCCGACGGCCATCTGCTTGACCTGCGAGCCATAGAAATTCAGGAACCGCAGCACGAGTTGCTCGCCGTCGTCGTCCTGGATCTTCACGACGAGCTGGCGGCGCGGCCGGTACGCGACCTCGTTGTCGAACACGACGCCTTCGGTCTGCGCGATGCCGCCCGGCAGCAGTTCGCCGATCGGTGTGAGCGTGGTTTCGTCCTCGTAGCGCATCGGCAGATGCAGCACGAGATCGATCGAGCGCGTGAGGCCGAGCTTCGCGAGCTTGTCGGCGGTTTTCACGGGTTTGTCCGCGGCCGGTTTCTTCTTGCGCTTCGTGCCGGGTGCGCCGGGTGCGCCCGCTTCCGCCGCTTCGTCGCCGTCCGCGCCGGGTTCGACGCCGGGCGCGGCCGCGGCCGGCTGCGCGAGCCGCCCGTCGGCGCCGCGCTTCGGGCCCGCGCGACGCGATGCCGCGCCACGCGGCGCGGCGCGCTCGCCCGCGGCTTGCGCGGGCGGCACGGCATCGTCCGCGTCGAACGGATCGGCGGAATCGGCAACGGCGGCGGAGGAGCGGCGGGGTGATACGGGCATCGGATCGTCTGGGTGCTTCGCAAGGCAAGTACAATAGCGGCTTTCACGTCGTCCGAACGAACGGCGCCGGCCAGGCCGCGCATCCCGCCATCATAGCGGCTCGCGCGCGCCGTTTACGCGTTTCCGCCCTGTCGGCGGCGCCCGCCGGCCGTTTCGAACCAGCCCGCATGTTCACGCTTTCCGATTTCGATTTCAATCTGCCGCCCGAGCTGATTGCACAGACCGCGCTGCCCGATCGCACCGCGAGCCGCCTGCTCGAGGTCGACGGCACCGCCGAGCCCGCACGCCTCGTCGACCGCCGTTTCGCCGAGCTGCCGTCGTGCATCGCGCCGGGCGACCTGCTCGTGTTCAACGATACCAAGGTGCTGAAGGCGCGGTTCTTCGGCCAGAAGGCCAGCGGCGGCAAGATCGAGGTGCTGATCGAGCGCGTGACGGGCACGCACACGGCGCTCGCGCAGATCCGCGCGAGCAAGTCGCCGGGCGCCGGCACGACGCTGCGCCTGGCCGATGCGTTCGACGTGACGGTCGGCGAGCGCGTCGAGCCGTTCTTCACGCTGCACTTCCCCGCGCCGTGCCTCGAGCTGATTGAGCAGTACGGCCGCCTGCCGCTGCCGCCCTACATCGAGCACGATCCCGACGCGACCGACGAAACGCGCTACCAGACCGTCTACGCGAGCAACCCGGGCGCGGTCGCGGCGCCGACGGCCGGGCTGCACTTCGACCAGACGCTGCTGGAGAAGCTCGACGCGATGGGCGTCGAGCGCGCGACGCTGACGCTGCACGTCGGCGCCGGCACGTTCCAGCCGGTGCGCGTCGAGAACATCGCCGAGCACAAGATGCACAGCGAGTGGTACGACCTGCCGCAGTCGCTCGTCGACAGGATCGCCGCGACCCGCGCCCGCGGCGGCAACGTGATCGCGGTGGGCACGACGTCGATGCGCGCGCTCGAAGCCGCCGCGCGTTCGGCCGACGAAGCCGGCCGCCCGCTCGCGGCGACGCAGGCCGAGACCGACATCTTCATCACGCCCGGCTACCGTTTCCGCGTCGTCGACCGGCTCGTCACGAACTTCCACCTGCCGAAGTCGACGCTGCTGATGCTGGTGTCCGCGTTCGCGGGCGTCGAGACGATCCGCGCCGCGTACCGGCACGCGATCGAAGAACGCTACCGCTTCTTCAGCTACGGCGACGCGATGCTGCTCACGCGACGCGACACGCCGGAGGCGCCGCGCGCGTAAAGCACGGCGGGCGCGACGGCCCGCGCACCACGCACCGCGCGGCCGCCGTTGCATCGCGACGCCCGTATTCCCGCTGCGCGCGCTACGCTTTTGCGCGCACCCGCTTTTCCCCGCCGCCGGTTTCCCGGCGGCGTTACCAACATGCGCCGGACTGTTTTCCGGTGGCAAGGAGAATGACGCGATGACCGAAGGTTCATCCCACGATACGCCCGCTGATACGCACGCCCCCGTGCAGGACCGCCCGGCGAACGGGCTCGAATTCGAACTGCTGACGACCGACGGCCACGCGCGCCGCGGCCGCGTGAAGCTCAACCACGGCACGGTCGAGACGCCGATCTTCATGCCGGTCGGCACGTACGGCACCGTGAAGGCGATCCAGCCGCGCGAACTGCACGAAATCAAGGCCCAGATCATCCTCGGCAACACGTTCCACCTGTGGCTGCGCCCGGGCCTCGACACGATCGACGCGCACGGCGGCCTGCACGGCTTCATGGGCTGGAACAAGCCGATCCTGACCGACTCGGGCGGCTTCCAGGTGTTCTCGCTCGGCGACCTGCGCAAGATCACCGAGGACGGCGTCACGTTCGCGTCGCCGATCAACGGCGACAAGCTGTTCCTGTCGCCGGAAGTGTCGATGCAGATCCAGAAGGTGCTGAACTCGGACATCGTGATGCAGTTCGACGAATGCACGCCGTACGCGACCAACGGCGTGCCGACGACGCACAAGGAAGCGGCCGACTCGATGCGCATGTCGCTGCGCTGGGCGAAGCGCTCGCTCGACGAATTCGACCGGCTCGGCAATCCGAACGCGCTGTTCGGGATCGTGCAGGGCGGGATGTTCGAGGACTTGCGCGACGAATCGCTCGCGGGCCTGTCCGAACTCGGCTTCCACGGCCTCGCGATCGGCGGGCTGTCGGTCGGCGAGCCGAAGGAGGACATGATGCGCGTGCTGCGCCACGTCGGCCCGAAGCTGCCGGCGAACAAGCCGCACTACCTGATGGGGGTCGGCACGCCGGAGGATCTCGTCGAAGGCGTCGCGAACGGCGTCGACATGTTCGACTGCGTGATGCCGACCCGCAACGCGCGCAACGGCTGGCTCTTCACCCGCTTCGGCGACGTGAAGATCCGCAACGCGACGCACAAGAATTCGCTGAAGCCGCTCGACGCGAGCTGCACGTGCTACACGTGCCAGAATTTCTCGCGCGGCTACCTGCATCACCTGCACCGGGTCGGCGAAATCCTCGGCGCGCAGCTCAACACGATCCACAACCTGCACTACTACCTGCAGCTGATGAGCGAGATCCGCGAAGCGATCGAGACCCACACGTTCGACGCGTTCCGGCAGCGCTTCGCGGAGGATCGCGCGAGAGGAGTCGACTGACTGGCCGGCGGGCGGCCCCTGTAGGACACGACCTGAAAGAAAACGATATCCAATAGGACACGCACTAAAAAACCCCGGCCCGCCCGCCGAACCGAGCCATCAAACATTACAATTGCCTTTCCAAGCAAGCCGCAACGGTATCGGTTCGCGCTTTAACAGCTTGATCCGAAAGCGCATTTGCCGCGCCGTTTGCGCATGGGGCCGGTGGTAGAATAACCGGCTTATTTTTCGATCTTCCCCTACGGAGAGACCAACGTGCCGTTCATTTCCAATGCCTTCGCGCAAGGTGCCGGTGGCGCCGAATCGAGCCTGATGAGCTTCCTGCCGCTCATCCTGATGTTCGCGGTGCTGTACTTCATCATGATCCGTCCGCAGATGAAGCGCCAGAAGGAACACCGCAACATGCTCGCGGCCATGGCGAAGGGCGACGAAGTCGTCACGAGCGGCGGCCTCGTCGGCAAGGTGACGAAGGTCACCGAAGGCTACATCGGCGTCGAAATCGCCGAAGGCACCGAAATCACCGTGCAGAAGGCTGCCGTCACGACCATTCTGCCGAAGGGCACGATCAAGTCGCTGTAAGGCTTATACCGAGCGTCCGGCTCCCCGCGCCGTGCCCGCCTGAGAGCGCGGGCCGCCGCGGCGCCGGACGCGACGCTTTCACGCCAACCACCCGTTCGGCCCCCTCATGAATCGTTATCCACTCTGGAAATATGTCGTGATGGTCGTGGCGCTCGCCATCGGCCTTCTGTACACATTGCCCAACTTCTTCGGCGAAGCGCCGGCGGTGCAGGTGTCGAGCGGCAAGGCCACGGTCAAGCTCGACTCGGCCACGCTGACCCAGGTCGAATCGGCGCTCGCGTCCGCGCAGATCGCGCCGGACGACGTCACCTTCGAGAACACGGCGACCAACGCGAACATCCGCGTGCGCCTGAAGGACACCGATACGCAGCTGCGCGTCAAGGACCTGCTGCAGAAGTCGCTGAACGCCGACCCGAACGATCCGCAGTACGTCGTCGCACTGAACCTGCAGAGCGCGTCGCCGCGCTGGCTGACCGCCCTGCACGCGCTGCCGATGTATCTCGGCCTCGACCTGCGCGGCGGTGTGCACTTCCTGCTCCAGGTCGACATGACGGGCGCGCTCACGAAGAAGCTCGACTCCGACGCGTCCGACGCGCGCACGCTGCTGCGCGACAAGAACATCCGCGACGGCGGCGTGAGCCGCGTCGAGCAGTCCGTGGTCGTCAACTTCAGCGATGCGCAGACGGCGGAAGACGCCCGCAAGGTGCTCGCCGCGTCGATCACCGAGCTGCAATGGGCGACGCAGCCCGGCGGCGGCGGCACGCAGGTGGTCGGCACCTTCACGCCGGCCGTGCAGAAGTCCGTGGAAGACGCCGCGCTCAAGCAGAACCTGACCACCCTCCACAACCGCGTGAACGAACTCGGCGTGTCCGAGCCGATCCTGCAGCAGCAAGGCAGCGACCGCATCGTCGTCGAACTGCCGGGCGTGCAGGACACCGCGAAGGCGAAGGACATCATCGGCCGCACCGCGACGCTCGAGGCGCGCCTCGCCGACCCGATCAACACGCACCCGAACCCGAACGACCCCGTGCCGCCGGGTGAGGAACTGTTCACGCAGGGCAACCAGGCGCCCGTGCTGCTGAAGAAGGACGTGATCTTCACCGGCGACCGCATCATCGACGCGTCGGCCGGCTTCGACGATCACCAGCGTCCGTCGGTCAACATCCGCCTCGATTCGGCGGGCGGCCGTGCGGTGCGCGCCGTGTCGCGCGAGAACATCGGCAAGCCGATGGCGATGGTGCTGTTCGAGAAGGGCAAGGGCGAAGTGCTGACGGTCGCGACGATCCAGTCCGAACTCGGCGACCGCTTCCAGATCACGGGCCAGCCGACGCCGCAGGCCGCGGCCGACCTCGCGCTGCTGCTGCGCGCCGGTTCGCTCGCCGCGCCGATGGACATCATCGAGGAACGCACGATCGGCCCGAGCCTCGGCGCCGACAACATCAAGATGGGCATCCACTCGGTGATCTGGGGCTTCTGCGCGATCGCCGTATTCATGGTCGCGTACTACATGCTGTTCGGCGTGGTGTCGGTGATCGGCCTGTCGGTGAACCTGTTGCTGCTCGTCGCCGTGCTGTCGCTGATGCAGGCGACGCTGACGCTGCCGGGCATCGCGGCCATCGCGCTCGCCCTCGGCATGGCAATCGACTCGAACGTGCTGATCAACGAGCGCGTGCGCGAGGAACTGCGCGCCGGCCAGCCGCCGCAGCTCGCGATCCAGGCCGGCTACGCGCACGCGTGGGCGACGATTCTCGACTCGAACGTCACGACGCTGATCGCCGGCCTCGCGCTGCTCGCGTTCGGCTCGGGCCCGGTTCGCGCGTTCGCGATCGTGCACTGCCTCGGCATTCTGACGTCGATGTTCTCCGCGGTGTTCTTCTCGCGCGGGATCGTCAACCTCTGGTACGGCGGCCGCAAGAAGCTGAAGTCGCTCGCGATCGGCCAGGTGTGGAAGCCGGAAGGCGCCGCGGCGGGTGCCGCCGGCGCGTCGTTCGACGCGGCCGACGAATCGACCGACACTGCCCGCGCCGCGAAGCTCGCCGCCCCGGCGAAGGGCAACGCGCCGCGCGCCGGCAAGCCGCAGTTGCGCAACCGCGCGCAGCAAGGCGTGTCGCCGAAGAAACCGGGCTCGACCCAATAAGGCGCCGGAGACGAAGCCATGGAATTTTTCCGCATCCGTAAAGACATTCCGTTCATGCGGCACGCGCTGGTGTTCAACGTGATCTCGCTGGTCACGTTCCTCGCCGCCGTGTTCTTCTTGTTCCACCGCGGGCTGCACCTGTCCGTCGAATTCACCGGCGGCACGGTGATCGAGGTCCAGTACCAGCAGGCCGCGCAGCTCGAACCCGTGCGCGCGACGCTCGGCAAGCTCGGCTATGCCGATGCGCAGGTGCAGAACTTCGGCACGTCGCGCAACGTGCTGATCCGCCTGCAACTGAAGGAAGGCCTCACGTCCGCGCAGCAGAGCGACCAGGTGATGGGCGCGCTGAAGGCGC